>NZ_CP066265.1:3795000-4410000 GCF_023278085.1 Pseudomonas syringae
CGTGTAGTACGGATCGACATAGCTGAAGTTGTAACGGCTCTGGTATTCACTGCGGGTCAGACCGATGCTGACCTTGTTACCCGTACCCAGGAAGTTGTTCTGGCTGATCGAACCACCCAGGATCAGGCCGGCACTCTGTGCGAAGCCGACGCTAGCGGTGATAGAACCGGAAGCCTGTTCTTCAACGGCGTAGTTCACGTCAACCTGATCGTCGGTGCCCGGAACAGGCGGCGTTTCGACGTTGACTTCCTTGAAGAAGCCCAGGCGATCAAGACGGGTTTTCGACTGGTCGATCAGGTAGGTAGAAGCCCAGCCGCCTTCCATCTGACGCATTTCGCGACGCAGCACTTCGTCTTCCGACTTGGTGTTGCCGCGGTAGTTGATGCGATTGACGTAGGCACGCTTGCCCGGATCGACAACAAACGTGATGTCGACCGTGTGATCTTCGTTGTTCGGCGTCGGCACACCGTTGACGTTGGCGAAGGTATAGCCTTCGTTACCCAGACGACGGGTAATCAGCTCGGACGTCGTGGTCATGACCTTGCGCGAGAACACCTGCCCTGGCTGGACCAGCAACAGGGATTTGACCTGATCTTCAGGTACTTTCAGGTCGCCGCTGAGCTTGACCGACTTGACGCTGTACTTCTCGCCTTCGTTGACGTTGACCGTGATGTAGACGTTCTTCTTGTCAGGCGTGATCGAGACCTGGGTCGAGGCGATATCCATATTGATATAGCCGCGATCGAGGTAGTACGAACGCAGACGCTCAAGGTCGCCGGACAGCTTCTCGCGAGCATACTTGTCGTCGTTCTTGAAGAACGAGAGCCAGTTGCTGGTCTTGAGTTCGAACAGATCGGTCAGGTCTTCGTCGGAGAAAACCGTGTTGCCGACCACGTTGATGTGCTGAATGGAGGCAACGGTGCCTTCATTGATATCGATCTTCAGACCCACGCGGTTACGCGGCTGAGGTACGACCTCGGCGTCAACCGTAGCGGAGTAACGGCCTTGGGCAACGTATTGGCGTTGCAGCTCGTTACGCACACCTTCAAGGGTCGCACGCTGGAAAATTTCACCCTCGGCAAGACCGGACTGTTTCAGGCCTTTCATCAGGTCTTCAGTCGAGATGGCCTTGTTGCCCTCGATTTCGATGCTGGCAACCGACGGGCGCTCAACGACGTTGATGACCAGCACATTGCCGTCACGACCCAGCTGGATGTCTTGAAAGAAACCGGTTTTGAACAACGAACGGGTAGCATCGACCAGACGACCGTCATCCGCCTGCTCGCCTACGTTCAGCGGCAACGCACCAAAGACACTGCCGGCGGAAACCCGCTGCAGGCCGTTGACACGGATATCGGAGATGGTGAAGGACTCGGCGTGAACTTCAGCGATCATCAGTGCGGAAAGAACCGCAGTTAGCAGCAGACGTTTCATGAAGTCCTTTCTTATTCCAACTGGCAATAAACAAACTGCCGCAAAATGCGGCAGATTCGCAACTCGGCAACGCTTTACAATCGGCCCAGATCGTTGACCAGTGCGAGCAACATGACGCCCACCACCAGACTGATACCGATCTGTGCACCCCAACCTTGTACCCTTTCCGAAAGGGGACGACCACGCGCCCACTCGATCAGATAAAACAGCAAATGCCCACCGTCAAGGACGGGAATGGGCAGCAGATTCAGAACCCCGAGGCTTATGCTCAGATAAGCGAGGAAGTTCAAAAAATCTCCAATGCCCGACTGGGCCGAAGCGCCCGCCACTTTAGCAATGGTTATCGGTCCACTCAAGTTTTTTACCGAGAGCTCGCCGAACAACATTTTCTTGAGCGAGTCCAAAGTCAGCACGCTCATGCTCCAGGTGCGCTTTACACCCTCGGCCATGGCGGCGAAAGGACCGTAACTGACCTCTCGCAGCATTTCCGGTGGCCAATCGACAGCTTTTACCCCGGCCCCCAGATAACCTGCGGCGGCCTTGCCCTCACCCTTGGCCGCGAGGGTCACCGGCACGTCCATTTGCACGCCGTCACGCTCGATGCGCAGCGACACTTTGGCTTCTGGCCGCTCGCGCACCCGGTCGACAACCTGCTGCCATTCATTGAGCGGCTGACCGTCCATCGAAATCAGACGATCACCTGTCTTGAGGCCGGCACTCTGAGCCGGGCCTTTCGGATCGATCTCTGCCAGCACTGGCAACAAGGCCGGGCGCCACGGGCGGATACCGAGCGATTTGATCGGATCAGGCTCCTCGGCGCCTCTGAGCCAGTCATTCAGCACCAGCTCGCGGGAGGTATCGACGGTCGAGCCCTGATCCCGGACTTTGAACGCGATGGTACCGCTCTCTCCCAGTCGACGAACCAGCTGCAGGTTGACAGCAGCCCAGCCGGAGGTCGGCTCACCATCAACTGCAACGATTTCCTGCCCGGACGTCAAACCGGCCTGCTGAGCGATACTTCCGGACTCGACATTACCGATAACCGGGCGAACCTGTTCGCTGCCCATCATCGCCAATACCCAGAAAAAGGCGATGGCCAGCAGGAAGTTGGCAGTCGGGCCGGCAATCACGATGGCGATGCGCTGCCCCACGGTCTTGCGGTTGAAGGACTGATCAGCCAGTTCGGGCGGAACATTACCCTCACGCTCATCAAGCATCTTCACGTAGCCGCCCAGCGGAATCGCGGCAATCACGTACTCGGTGCCCTGACGGTCGTGCCAGCGGACCAGCGGCATACCGAAGCCCACCGAAAAACGCAGTACCTTGACGCCACAACGCCGAGCCACCCAAAAGTGGCCGAATTCGTGGAAGGTCACCAACACACCCAGAGCAATCAGGGTGCCGAGAATCATGTATAGAGCGCTCATCCGTTTTCTCCAGGTACCGACTGGTCGGTCAGCGTGTTAATCATTACAAGCCTCCGAGGCCTGCCATTGACGCACCACAGCATCCCTTTCGTTCATTCCTTGGCGTATCACTACCGGCCGCTTCTTTCAAGCCACTGCCCTGCCCGCAAACGCGCTTTCGCATCCACTGCAAAAACCGTATCAAGCGCTTCGACAGCGATCACGGGCTCCTGATTCAGGACGTCCTCGATGATACCGGCGATTTCCAGGTAGCGAATACGCCGCTCAAGAAATGCCGCAACAGCCACTTCATTGGCTGCATTGAGCATGGCGGGCGCGCTGCCCCCTGCTTCTGCCGCCTGCCTGGCCAGCCGCAGGCACGGAAAACGCCCTTCGTCTGGCTGCTGGAAATCCAGTTGCCCGATCTTGAACAGGTCCAGCGGCGCTACGCCGGAGTCTACACGCGCAGGCCAGGCCAGTGCATTGGCGATTGGTGTACGCATGTCGGGATTACCCAACTGGGCCAGAACCGAGCCATCAACATAGTCGACCAGCGAGTGGATCACGCTCTGGGGGTGGATCACAACCTCGATCTGATCAGGGCGGGCATCGAACAACCAGCAGGCTTCGATCAACTCGAGCCCTTTGTTCATCATCGTGGCCGAGTCCACGGAAATCTTGCGCCCCATCGACCAGACCGGATGGGCACAGGCCTGCTCGGGGGTTACATCCTGCAACTGATCGAGCGCCGTTTCACGGAACGGACCGCCCGAAGCAGTCAGCATGATACGCCGGACCCCCACAGCGCCCAGGCCGCGCGAAAAATCGGCAGGCAGGCACTGAAAGATCGCATTGTGTTCGCTGTCGATAGGCAGCAGCACCGCGCCGCTGCGCTGTACGGCCTGCATGAACAAGGCGCCGGACATGACCAGCGCTTCCTTGTTGGCCAGCAGCACCTTCTTGCCTGCCTCCACAGCAGCAAGGGTCGGACGCAAGCCGGCTGCCCCGACGATGGCAGCCATTACCGCATCGACCCGAGGATGCGCCGCCACCTCGCACAGACCGCTTTCCCCTACCAGTACACGAGTATCCAGACCGGCAGCGGCAAGGTCGTCCTGCAATTTACGGGCTACCACCTGATCCGGCACCACGGCGTATTGCGGCGTGTGCCGCACGCACAAGGCCAGCAGCTCATCCAGACGACTGTAGCCGGTCAGCGCGAACACCCGATACAAAGCGGGATGGCGCGCGACCACATCCAGCGTACTCAGGCCGATGGAACCGGTGGCCCCCAGAATGGTGATCTGTTGCGGACCACTCACATGACACCCCAGTCAGCAGCCCAGAGCAGCACTGCAAATACCGGGATAGCCGCCGTCAGGCTGTCAATACGGTCCAGCACACCGCCGTGACCCGGCAGCAGATTACTGCTGTCCTTGACCCCGGACTGGCGCTTGAACATGCTTTCGGTCAGATCACCGATCACCGAGATGAATACGATCACCGCAGCACCCAGCAGAGCGGCAATGAACTGGATAACGGACCAGTCACGGGAAATACCCACCGCAGCCGTAATACCCAGACTGACCACCAGACCGCCGTATACGCCCTCCCAGCTTTTGCCCGGGCTTACCTTGGGTGCGAGCTTGCGCTTGCCGAATGCCTTGCCGGAAAAATAGGCACCGATGTCAGCCGCCCACACCAGCACCATGACCGACAGAATCAGCCAGTTGCCCAGCGGCCACTGCTTGATCAGCACCAGCCCCTGCCAGGCAGGCAGCAAAATCAGCAGACCGATCACCAGCTTGCACACGGCACTCGCCCAGTGACTGCTGGAATCGGGATAAGTGAGCACCAGGAACGTCGCCACACCCCACCAGATGACCGCGGCGACCAGTACCCAGGGTTCAAGCCCCGGCAGCAGGTACATCAGAAAAAGCAGGACAGCGACCACCGCTGCATAGCCGATGCGCATCGACTGAGCGGCAAAGCCCGCCAGTCGCGCCCATTCCCAGGCACCCAGAACGACGACCACCCCGATAAACAGGGCGAAATACATGCCGGTCAGCAGGAAGAAACCGCACAGGGCGATCGGCAACAGGATGAGTGCCGTGATGATCCGTTGTTTCAACATTAAGCCCGGGCTCCAGCTTCTACCTGTTCGCTGGTTTTACCGAAGCGACGTTGGCGAGAAGCGAAATCTGCCAGCGCAGCGCGCATGGCATCGTGTTTGAAGTCCGGCCAGAACAGGTCGGAGAAGTACAGCTCGGCATAGGCGAGCTGCCAAAGCAGGAAATTGCTGATGCGGTGCTCGCCACCAGTGCGAATGCACAGGTCCGGCAGCGGCAGATCACCGGTGGCCAGACAGGCCTGCAGCAGCTCGGGCGTGATCTCGTCCGGCTGCAAATGCCCGGCCTGAACTTCGCGTGCCAGTCGTTGAGCGGCCTGTGCAATGTCCCACTGGCCGCCGTAATTGGCGGCAATCTGCAGCACGAAGCGACGATTGCCTGACGTGCGCACCTCGGCCTCACGCATCGCTGCCTGAAGTTCGGGATGAAAACGCGAACGATCGCCAATGATGCGCAGACTGATGTCATTTTCGTTCAAGCGCTTGGTTTCACGCCTCAAAGCCGTGAAAAACAGCTCCATCAGCGCTCCCACCTCTTCGGCGGGGCGCTGCCAGTTTTCACTGGAGAACGCGAACAACGTCAACACTTCGACCTTGGCTTCGGCACAGACCTCGATAACGGCACGCACAGCGTCGACGCCCGCCTTGTGGCCTGCAACGCCTGGCAACAGACGCTTTTTCGCCCAGCGATTATTACCATCCATGATAATCGCGACGTGACGCGGCACCGATGAAGGTGCGGCCGGTTTTATTTTTTCCATGAAAGCGTCCGAAACCTTATACAGCCATCAGATCAGCTTCTTTCTGCTTCACAGCAGCTTCGATTTCCGCCACGAACTTGTCAGTCAGCTTCTGGACATCGTCTGCCGCACGACGCTCTTCGTCTTCGCTGATTTCCTTGTCCTTGACCAGGTCTTTCAACTGGCTCAGGGCATCACGACGAATGTTGCGGACAGCAACGCGGGCATCTTCAGCAGCGTCGCGAGCCTGCTTGGTGAAGCCCTTGCGGGTTTCTTCAGTCAGCGCCGGCATCGAGATAAGCAGCAGCTCGCCGAGGTTGGTCGGGTTGAAGCCCAGACCGGAGCTCTGGATAGCCTTGTCGACGGCCGCCAGCATGTTGCGCTCGAACGCCACGACCTGCAGGGTGCGCGAGTCCTTGACGGTCACGTTGGCAACCTGGCTCAACGGCGTATCGGCACCGTAGTAAGGAACCATGACGCCACCCAGGATGCTTGGGTGTGCCTTGCCGGTACGGATCCGGGTGAAGGCGTGGGCCAGCGATTCCAGGCTCTTCTGCATGCGAACCTGAGCGTCTTTCTTGATTTCATTGATCATTGTTGGGCTTCCTCGATCAGGGTTCCTTCAGCGCCACCATGGACGATATTCAGAAGGGCACCCGGCTTGTTCATGTTGAAGACGCGCAGCGGCATCTTGTGATCGCGACACAGACAGATAGCGGTCAGATCCATCACACCCAGCTTGCGATCCAGCACTTCATCGTAAGTCAGATGATCGAACTTCTCGGCATTCGGGTCCTTGAATGGATCTGCGGTGTACACACCATCGACCTTGGTCGCCTTGAGCACCACGTCGGCGTCGATCTCGATAGCGCGCAGGCACGCTGCCGAATCGGTGGTGAAGAACGGATTACCCGTACCCGCCGCGAAGATCACTACTTCCTTGGCGCTGAGATGGCGCATCGCCTTGCGACGATCATAGTGATCGGTGACGCCTACCATCGAAATGGCGGACATGACGATCGCTGTGATATTAGCGCGCTCGAGCGCATCGCGCATGGCCAGGGCGTTCATCACAGTGGCCAGCATGCCCATGTGGTCGCCTGTTACCCGATCCATACCGGCAGCGCTCAGGGCTGCACCACGAAACAGGTTGCCGCCACCGATGACCAGACCGACCTGGACGCCGATACCGACCAGTTGGCCGACTTCCAGCGCCATGCGGTCCAGAACCTTGGGGTCGATGCCGAACTCTTCGGAGCCCATGAGGGCCTCGCCGCTAAGCTTGAGTAGAATGCGTTTATAGCGAGCCTGATAACCACTGCCCTGCTGAGCCATTGCGAATCTCTCCTGCGGCGTTTTCTGAAAAAAATCTGTGCTGGCTATTTCAAGCCTGCGCTTACTTTAGCTCGACGCTGTGCGAGCGTCGGGAGAATGCAGCCTTGCGGGCACAATCTCCAAGGAAAAAATTCCTTTGCTCTTTCGACAAAGAGGCCGCACGCGTGAGCGGGCAGCCTCTTTGGGGCGACAGTTTGAAAAACCGTCTTACTGCTTGGCGGCAGCCAGCTGGGCGGCAACTTCGTCAGCGAAGTTGTCGACCGGCTTCTCGATGCCTTCGCCTACTTTGAAGTAGGTGAAAGAAACGATTTCAGCGCCAGCTTTCTTGGCCAGTTCACCGACCTTGACTTCCGGGTTCTTGACGAACGCCTGCTCGACCAGGCTGGCTTCTGCCAGGAACTTGGTGATACGACCGCCAACCATCTTCTCGACGATTTCAGCCGGCTTGCCTTTGATCTTGTCTTCGTTCAATTGCAGGAAGACATTCTTCTCGCGCTCGATCGCTTCGGCAGAAACTTCCGAAGGGAACAGGAACTCAGGGTTGCTCGCCGCTACGTGCATGGCGATGTCTTTAGCCAGATCGACGTTGCCGCCTTTCAGGGTCACAACCACACCGATCTTGTTGCCGTGCAGGTAAGTACCTACCACGTCACCTTCGATGCGCTTCAGACGACGAATGTTGACGTTTTCGCCAACCTTGCCGACCAGTACCAGACGTGCTGCTTCCTGAGCTTCGATCAGCGGAGCAACGTCGGTCATTTTGTCAGCAAAGGCTTTTTCGACGCTGGCAGCGACGAAGTTCTTGAAGTCGTCCTGCAAGGCCAGGAAGTCGGTCTGCGAGTTGACTTCGATGATGACAGCAGCCTTGCCGTCGTCCTTGATGGCGATGGCGCCTTCAGCAGCCACGTTGCCTGCTTTCTTGGCAGCCTTGATGGCGCCGGAAGCACGCATGTCGTCGATTGCCTTTTCGATGTCGCCGCCAGCCTTGGTCAAGGCCTTTTTGCAATCCATCATGCCTTCGCCGGTACGCTCGCGCAGTTCTTTGACCAACGCTGCAGTAATCTCTGCCATTTCAAAATCCTCTTGGATAGGTCTTCAACCATTCCACCCGGCTGCCCGGGCGTGCAATTCTTGAAAAATCAGGGTGGCAGCAACACATGACAACAAGGCCGTGGCTGCAAGCCGACAAATCATTTCCGAGGTGGCAAAAAGGGGGCTAAGCCCCCTTTTCGCGTACTGAGTAAACGCCAGGCGTTTTTACTCAGCCTTCTACAGCTGCTGCAGCTGGAGCTTCTTCGACGAAGACGTCGGTGCCGCCAGCAACATTGTTACGACCACGGATAACAGCGTCAGCCATCGAACCCATGTACAGCTGGATAGCGCGGATTGCGTCATCGTTGCCCGGGATGATGTAGTCAACGCCTTCCGGGCTGCTGTTGGTATCGACAACGCCGATAACCGGGATGCCCAGCTTGTTGGCTTCGGTGATCGCGATGCGCTCGTGATCAACGTCGATAACGAACAGTGCGTCTGGCAGACCGCCCATGTCCTTGATACCACCCAGGCTGCGATCCAGTTTTTCCAGATCACGGGTGCGCATCAGGGCTTCTTTCTTGGTCAGCTTGGCGAAAGTACCGTCTTCGGACTGTACTTCCAGCTCGCGCAGACGTTTGATCGACTGACGGATGGTCTTGAAGTTGGTCAGCATGCCGCCCAACCAGCGATGGTCGACGTACGGCGAACCGCAACGTGCTGCTTCTTCAGCAACGATCTTGCCAGCGGAACGCTTGGTGCCGACGAACAGAATCTTGTTTTTGCCCGAAGCCAGGCGCTCAACGAAAGTCAAAGCTTCGTTGAACATAGGCAGGGTTTTTTCAAGGTTGATGATGTGGATCTTGTTACGCGCGCCGAAAATGTACTTACCCATTTTCGGGTTCCAGTAACGGGTTTGGTGACCGAAGTGCACACCGGCCTTCAGCATATCGCGCATATTGACTTGGGACATGATAGTTCCTTGATAAGTCGGGTTAGGCCTCCACGTATCCCAATGACCAACCAGTGGCATAAAGCCAAGGGCACCCAGGTCATCGTGTCGACACGTGTGTGGGTTTGTGCTTCGAAGGCGGACCTTGGAAAGCGGCGCATTTTATATCACAAAAGGGAAGAGAACGGAACTCCCATCAAGTTCTTGTTTTACTTTGTATTTAGTCGCCTCCGCCATGAGCCATCGAATGCCTGCAGGAACGCCTATAGAAGGAAGCGATGATCACCCGGCGCAGGCGGTCTGATAGAATTGCGGCTTTGCGCACCAGCCGCGTGCCAGCCACGTCGAGAGATTCTGTATGACCATCACCCTCAAAACTCCGGAAGACATCGAAAAGATGCGCATCGCCGGCCGTCTGGCCGCCGAGGTTCTGGAAATGATCGCCCCCTACGTCAAGCCCGGCGTGACCACCGAAGAGCTCGATCGCATCTGCCATGACTATATCGTCAACGAACAGAAGGCGATTCCGGCTCCGCTGAATTACCGGGGCTTCCCCAAGTCGATCTGTACGTCGATCAATCAGGTGGTCTGCCACGGCATCCCGAGCGACAAGAAGCTCAAGGACGGCGATTCGCTGAACATCGACGTTACCGTCATCAAGGACGGCTACCACGGCGACACCAGCAGAATGTTCCATGTCGGCACCGTCCCGGTGTGGGCCGAACGTCTGTCGAAAGTGACTCAGGAATGCCTGTACAAGGCCATCGAGATCGTCAAGCCGGGGACTCACCTGGGTGACATCGGCGCCATCATCCAGAAACACGCGGAAAAGAACGGCTTTTCTGTGGTGCGCGACTTCTGCGGCCATGGCATTGGCAAGGTGTTTCACGAAGAGCCGCAGATCATGCACTTCGGCGAAGCAGGCACCGGCATCCAGCTGAAGGAAGGCATGACCTTCACCATCGAGCCCATGATCAATCAGGGCCGCCCGGAAACCAAGATTCTTGGCGATGGCTGGACGGCCATCACCAAGGACCGCAAACTTTCGGCGCAATGGGAACACACGCTGCTGGTGACCGCCGACGGTTACGAAATCTTCACTTTACGCAGCGACGACACCATTGCACAAAAGGCTCCCTGACCCGAGTCTGCATGGCTGAATACCCGATTGAACACCCGCACCGCCCGACATGAGGAATGCAGCTCCATGCCGCAAGTAGACCCAGACCTGTTCGATCGCGGCCAGTTCCAGGCTGAACTGGCCTTGAAAGCCAGCCCCATCGCGGCTTTCAAGAAAGCCATCCGCCGCGCCAGAGAAGTGCTAGATGAGCGTTTCAGGGCGGGCCGTGACATTCGGCGGCTGATCGAGGATCGGGCCTGGTTCGTGGACAACATCCTGCAAAAGGCCTGGGACCAGTTCAACTGGAGCGAGGACGCTGACATCGCGCTGCTGGCGGTAGGCGGTTATGGCCGTGGCGAACTGCACCCCTATTCGGACATCGATCTGCTTATCCTGCTGGACAGCGACGACCACGAGGTCTTCCGCGAGCCTATCGAGGGTTTTCTCACGCTGCTGTGGGACATTGGCCTGGAGGTCGGGCAAAGCGTGCGTTCTGTCGATGAGTGCGCCCAGGAAGGGCGGGCTGATCTGACGGTCATCACCAACCTGATGGAAAGCCGCACCATCGCCGGGCCTGAACACCTGCGCCAACGCATGCTGGAAGTCACCAGCACGCGGCATATGTGGCCGAGCAAGGATTTCTTCCTGGCCAAGCACGCAGAGCAGAAAAAGCGCCATCACAAGTACAACGACACTGAATACAACCTGGAGCCCAACGTCAAAGGCTCCCCCGGCGGGCTGCGGGATATCCAGACCATTCTCTGGGTTGCACGGCGCCAGTACGGCACGCTGAACCTGCACGCCCTGGCAGGCGAAGGTTTTCTGCTGGGCAGTGAAAACGCGTTGCTCGCCTCCTCTCAGGAATTCCTCTGGAAAGTGCGCTATGCGCTGCACATGCTGGCCGGACGTTCCGAAGACCGGCTGCTGTTCGACTACCAGCGCAGCATCGCCAGCCTGCTGGGCTATGAAGACAATGACGCCAAGCTCGCCATCGAGCGCTTCATGCAGAAGTACTATCGCGTGGTCATGAGCATCGCCGAACTGAGCGACCTGATCATCCAGCACTTCGAGGAAGTGATTCTTTCCGAGGACAGTGGTACGCCGCAGCCGATCAATTCGCGCTTCCAGCTGCATGACGGCTATATAGAAGCAACCCATGCGCACGTGTTCCAGCGCACTCCGTTCGCCATGCTCGAAATCTTTGTGCTGATGGCCCAGCATCCGGAGATCAAGGGGGTACGCGCCGATACCATTCGCCTGTTGCGCGAGCACCGGCACCTGATCAACGACGACTTCCGCAACGATATCCGCAATACCAGCCTGTTCATCGAGCTGTTCAAATGCGAGATGGGCATTCATCGCAACCTGCGACGCATGAACCGCTACGGCATTCTCGGCCTTTATCTGCCGGAGTTCGGCCATATCGTGGGGCAGATGCAGCACGACCTGTTCCACATCTATACCGTCGATGCGCACACGCTGAATCTGATCAAGCACCTGCGCAAGCTGCAATACACCGAAGTGTCGGAGAAATTTCCACTGGCCAGCAAGATCATGGCTCGCCTGCCCAAGGCAGAGCTTATCTACCTGGCCGGGCTCTACCACGACATCGGCAAGGGTCGTGGCGGCGATCATTCGGAGCTGGGCGCAGTGGACGCGCAAGCGTTCGGCAAGCGCCATCAACTGCCTGACTGGGACACCCGGCTGATCGTCTGGCTTGTGAGCAACCACCTTGTGATGTCGACCACTGCACAGCGCAAGGACTTGTCCGACCCGCAGGTCATTCATGATTTCGCCCAGTTCGTCGGTGACGAAGTGCATCTGGATTATCTGTATGTGCTGACCGTCGCCGACATCAACGCGACCAATCCGACCCTGTGGAATTCATGGCGCGCCAGCCTGTTGCGCCAGCTGTATACCGAAACCAAGCGCGCCCTGCGTCGCGGTCTGGAAAACCCGGTCGACCGTGAAGAGCAGATCCGCCGCACGCAGATCGCAGCACTGGATATCCTGGTGCGCAACGGCACCGATCCCGATGATGTCGAGCAGCTATGGTCGGCACTGGGTGACGATTACTTCCTGCGCCACACCGCCGGTGACGTGGCATGGCACAGCGACGCCATCCTGCAGCAACCCGCCGATGGCGGCCCGCTGGTGCTGATCAAGGAAACCACTCAGCGCGAATTCGAGGGTGGCACACAGATCTTCATTTACGCACCGGATCAGCACGACTTCTTCGCGGTGACCGTAGCGGCGATGGACCAGTTGAACCTGAACATTCACGATGCGCGCATCATTACCTCCAGCAGCCAGTTCACACTCGACACCTACATCGTGCTGGATCACGAAGGCGGCTCGATCGGCAACAATCCGGAGCGCATTCAGGATATCCGCGACGGCCTGACTGAAGCCCTGCACAACCCGGATGATTACCCGACGATCATCAAGCGACGCGTGCCCCGCCAGCTCAAGCACTTCGCGTTTGCGCCGCAGGTCACCATTCACAACGATGCGCAGCGCCCGGTGACTGTACTGGAACTGCTGGCCCCGGACCGACCCGGCCTGCTGGCCCGGGTCGGCAAGATCTTCCTGGAGTTCGACCTGTCCCTGCAGAACGCCAAGATTGCGACCCTGGGCGAACGCGTGGAAGACGTTTTCTTCATCACCGACGCCCACAATCAGCCCCTGTCCGATCCGCAACTGTGCAGCCAGTTGCAGGAAGCAATCGTCAAGCAACTGAGCGTCAATCCGGACGCTGGCGGCGATCTGCGGATCAGCATATGAACACTCGACCACACGAATCGGCTCAACGAAGCTCATCGAGGAACACGCTCCATGAATAACGCCATGCAACTGCTTCAGCCCTACCCTTTCGAGAAGCTTCGCGCTTTGCTGGGCGGCGTGACGCCTAACCCGGAAAAACGCCCGGTGGCGCTGTCGATTGGTGAGCCGAAGCACCGCTCACCGGATTTCGTTGCCAAGGCGCTCGCCGACAATCTCGATCAGATGGCGGTTTACCCGACCACATTGGGCATTCCTGCGCTGCGCGAGGCGATTGCCGGCTGGTGCAGCCGCCGCTTCGGCGTGCCTGAAGAGTGGATGGATCCGGCGCGCAACGTACTGCCGGTCAACGGTACCCGCGAGGCGCTGTTTGCATTTACCCAAACCGTGGTCAATCGCGGCGAAGACGCTCTGGTGGTCAGTCCGAACCCTTTTTATCAGATCTACGAAGGCGCCGCGTTTCTGGCTGGCGCCAAGCCGCACTATCTGCCGTGCCTGGACCAGAACGGCTTCAACCCTGATTTCGACGCAGTCAGCCCGGACATCTGGCAACGCTGCCAGATTCTGTTCCTGTGCTCGCCGGGCAACCCGACCGGCGCGCTGATTCCGGTCGAAACGCTGAAAAAGCTGATTGCACTGGCCGATCAGTACGATTTCGTGATTGCCGCTGACGAATGCTACAGCGAGCTGTACTTCGACGAACAGACGCCGCCGCCGGGCCTGCTCAGTGCCTGCGTGGAGCTTGGCCGCAAGGATTTCAAGCGCTGCGTGGTATTCCACAGCCTGTCCAAGCGCTCCAACCTGCCGGGGCTGCGCTCCGGTTTCGTCGCCGGGGATGCCGAGATACTCAAGGCGTTCCTGCTGTATCGCACCTACCATGGCTGCGCCATGCCGGTTCAGACTCAACTGGCCAGCATCGCCGCCTGGAACGACGAAGCCCATGTGCGTGCCAACCGGGACCTGTACCGCGAGAAATTCGACGCGGTGCTCGATATCCTGGCCCCGGTGCTGGACGTGCAGCGCCCGGACGGCGGGTTTTACCTGTGGCCAAACGTGGGCACCGACGACGCCGCGTTTTGCCGCGACCTGTTCGTTGACCAGCACGTCACCGCAGTGCCGGGCTCGTATTTGTCGCGGGAAGTGGACGGCGTCAACCCGGGTGCCGGACGAGTACGACTGGCACTGGTCGCGCCGTTGGCCGAGTGCATCGAGGCCGCCGAGCGTATCCGCGCCTTTCTGAGCAAGTAAAGAAAATCCACAGAATCGCCCCGCCGCACGCAATGTGCGGCAGGGTAATTAGTTACCACCTGCCACGTCCCGCCTGAACATACCTTGAACCTTCATTTTTTCTGCTTCCGGTCGGGAGCGTATCGCCATGAAGGTCAATCGAATGCCTGCTTCAACCCTTCAAAATGTAAAACTGCCGTCATCATGCTGCATGCGAAACGCAGCAAATCATCAAGCGTCCTACAACGCCGCGATTCATGAAAATCCTGACAACGCAGCCATCACCCCGACCTTTGAGCCGGAAACAAGCCAGGGTAGATCTGAGCCAAAGCATCAGGCTCGCCTGCTAGTGGCGTTCACAAAACACTGGGCTCCCGGGCGGACTCTGAAAATTCTTTTTCAGAATAACCCTCCTGATACGCTTAAAACCCCCGTCATCGAAGCTGCAAAGAAATGGCTTGCGCACATCAACCTGAAGTTCGAGTTGGTGACCCAGGGTGCCAGCGATATCCGCATCGCCTTCAACGAGCACCTGAACTGGAGCGCCATAGGCACCGATGCGCTGCTGGCCGGGCCGGATGAGCCGACCATGGAATTCAATATCAAAGAGATTTTCACGCCTGACCTGAAACCGTCGGCGGAGCTGGAGCGTATCGTGCTGCATGAATTCGGCCATGTACTGGGTGCCGTTCACGAGCATCAGCACCCTCAAGCCAACATTCCCTGGAACAAGCCCCTTTTGCGCTCCCTGCTCGCGCAGACCGGACTCACTGACGATGAAATCAACACCAATTTTTTCGACTTATATGAAGCTGCGGACTACTCCTATTCCGCTTATGACCGGGATTCAGTCATGCATTACGACATCCCCAACGGCCTGACCCTCGGGGACTTTGAGGTCATCAATGTCGGCAAGACACTCAGCCCGAAAGACATCGAAGTGATGGGCGCAATCTATTCGAACCGAACCAACTCGAAATTTGAAAAGCCCTGAAGGTCTATCCCCAGCGCGCCTGATGGCGGAGTCACGTGCCACGCACTTGACGCCATGAGGCGCGGCACGATCAGGTGCGAAAAAACTGATTACTGACGAGTACGCATTTTTTCCGCCACCCACCCCACCGCCCAGCTCACAGGGTCATGAGACTGCATGGGCAGCAGCGGCTTGCCTTCACGTGCAGCCAGCCTACCTTCGGCCTCGGCCTCACCGTGTATCCAGATCGTGCTTTGCTTGAATCCGTCGGCACGCTGCCGCTCCCGGTAATAGCGTTGCCGGACAAGCGCCTCCTGACGCTTTCTCTCTTGCTCAGACATAACGCACCCAGCCTTCAAGTGGAAAACAATCATTGCCCGCCGGGGCTCGCCGCTCAAGCGTGTGAGGGTGAAGTTTTCTTAATGATAGTTAGCGTTATTATCTAGTTTCTGTTCAGCATCGGTATCGACGCTGTCACAACACCAAACGGGTTGTCGTGGCATAATGCGCGGCTGAATTGCAAGGAGAAGCAGCGGGGAGTAACGAGCAAGATCAGCCACCCCGCCAAAAACAATGACTTACACTCTATTTGGCATCAAAGCCTGCGACACCATGAAAAAGGCTCGTACCTGGCTTGACGAACATGCCGTGAGCTACGATTTTCACGATTACAAGACGCAGGGTATCGACCGTGAGCACCTGACACAGTGGTGCGACGAGCATGGCTGGCAAGTGGTGCTGAACCGCGCAGGCACCACTTTTCGCAAGCTCGACGACGGACAGAAAGCCGATCTCGATCAGGCGAAAGCCATCGAACTGATGCTCGCGCAGCCATCCATGATCAAGCGTCCGGTGCTTGATCTGGGCGACAAGACCCTGATTGGTTTCAAACCAGACCTGTATACAGCGGCTTTACAGTAAGCCAGAGCGCTACTGAAAGCCCCTTGATAAAGTTAAGAGGTATTTGCATGTCCACTACCCTGTTCAGCCTGGCCTTCGGCGTCGGCACTCAAAATCGTCAAGGCGCGTGGCTGGAAGTGTTCTACGCCCAGCCACTGATCAATCCATCGCCAGCCCTGGTTGCCGCGATCGCGCCGGTTCTGGGCTACACCGACGGCAACAAGGCAGTCACCTTCACGGTAGACATGGCGTACAAGCTGGCCGAGGCCGTAAAGCCGGTCGACAGCACTCAAGCCGCACTGCTGACCCGCCTGGCCGAAAGCCAGAAGCCGCTGGTCGCCACGCTGCTGGCCGAAGACAGCACGCTGACATCGACTCCCGAGGCGTACCTCAAGCTGCACCTGTTGTCGCATCGTCTGGTCAAGCCGCACGGGCTGAACCTGGCCGGCATCTTTCCATTGCTGCCAAACGTCGCCTGGACCAGCCAGGGCGCAGTCGATCTGGGTGAACTGGCCGAACGCCAACTCGAAGCACGCCTGAAGGGCGAACTGCTGGAAGTGTTCTCGGTCGACAAATTCCCAAAAATGACCGACTACGTGGTGCCGAGCGGCGTGCGTATCGCTGATAGCGCGCGCGTGCGCCTGGGTGCTTACATTGGCGAAGGCACTACCGTGATGCACGAAGGCTTCGTCAACTTCAACGGCGGCACCGAAGGCCCCGGCATGATCGAAGGCCGTGTTTCGGCAGGCGTATTCGTCGGCAAGGGTTCTGACCTGGGCGGTGGTTGTTCGACCATGGGCACGTTGTCCGGTGGCGGCAACATCATCATCAAGGTAGGCGAAGGCTGCCTGATCGGCGCCAACGCCGGTATCGGCATCCCGCTGGGTGATCGCAACACCGTGGAGTCGGGCCTGTACGTGACCGCAGGCACCAAGGTCGCGCTGCTCGATGAAAACAACGAGCTGGTCAAGATCGTCAAGGCGCGCGAACTGGCCGGCCAGAACGATCTGCTGTTCCGTCGCAACTCGCAGACCGGCGCTGTGGAATGCAAGACCCACAAGTCGGCCGTCGAGCTGAACGAAGCACTGCACGCTCATAACTGACGCTGTGTGCGGGTTCAAAGTCTTGCGGCTTTGAACCCGCTACCACGAGCCGGACAAACAATGCCCCTCACCTCCCTCTGGCGTGCTGACTTTCCAGCCATCGCCGCCCTGCAACGGCAAGGCCAGACGTATCTGGACAACGCCGCCACCACGCAAAAACCGCAGGCATTGATCGATGCCCTGAGCCACTATTACGCCAACGGTGCTGCCAATGTGCATCGGGCGCAGCACTTGCCCGGCGCCCACGCCACTCAGGCGTTCGAAGACAGTCGCCGCAAGGCTGCGCACTGGCTTAATGCCGGTGACAGCGGGCAAATCATTTTCACCCACGGCGCAACCTCGGCGCTCAACCTGCTTGCTTATGGGCTGGAGCATGAGTTCGCGGCGGGCGACGAGATCGTCATCAGCGCGCTGGAGCACCATGCCAACCTGCTGCCGTGGCAGCAACTGGCGCAGCGACGCGATCTGAAACTGGTGATTCTGCCGATCGACGCCAACGGCGTGATCGATACCGATGCCGCAGCCAGTCTGATCGGACCGCGCACACGTCTACTGGCAGTCAGTCAGCTGTCCAACGTACTCGGCACCCGGCAACCGCTGGCCCGCCTGGTTGCGCTGGCCAGGGCTCAGGGCGCGCTGACCGTAGTGGATGGCGCGCAAGGCGTCGTGCATGGCCGCCACGACGTGCAAGCACTGGGCTGCGATTTCTATGTGTTTTCCAGTCACAAGCTTTACGGCCCGGAAGGACTGGGTGTGCTGTATGGACGCAACGCAGCGCTGCAGCGACTGAAGCACTGGCAGTATGGCGGCGAGATGGTACTGACTGCCGATTATCAACACGCGACGTTCAGGCCCGCGCCGCTGGGCTTCGAGGCCGGCACACCGCCTATCGCCGGCGTGATAGGTCTGGGCGCCACGCTCGATTATCTCAGCAGCCTCGATCCTCACGCAGTGGCGGAGCACGAAGCGAACCTGCATCGTCGGCTACTGGAAGGCCTGCAACAGCGTGATGGCATTCAGGTGCTCGGCGACCCGGACCTCGCATTGGTCAGCTTCGTCGTTGACGGGGTTCACAATGCCGACCTTGCGCACCTGCTGACCGAGCAGGGTATCGCCGTGCGGGCCGGCCATCACTGCGCCATGCCGCTGTTCAAAACACTCGGCCTGCCCGGTGCAATACGGGCTTCGCTGGCGTTTTACAACGATTCGGACGACCTGCTGCGCTTTTTCAGCGCACTGGATCAGGCTCTGGAGCTGCTTCGATGACGGTTCCCGCGCTGGCACTGGTTGCACTGGAAACCTTTGCGCAACCACAGAGCTGGGAACAGCGCGCACGCCTGCTCATGCAGTGGGGTGACCGTCTGCCGCCGCTGGACGATCACGAGAAGTCGGATGAGCACCTGGTGCATGGCTGCGAAAGCAAGGTCTGGCTGACCGGTGAAATCAGCGTCGATGGCTGGCAATTCCGTGCCAGCAGCGACGCGCGGCTGATTCGCGGGCTGGTTGCGCTGTTGCTCGCACGGGTCAACGGGCTGTCAGCTGAAGAACTGGAACGCGTGGACCTGCCTGACTGGTTCACTCAACTGGGGCTGAGCCGCCAGCTTTCACCTTCGCGCAGCAACGGCCTGAACGCCGTGCTGCAAAGGATGCGTGAGCTGACTCAAGCCTGATCGGCAGCAACCGCCAGAGGCTTGATGCGCTCGGACGGCCGCCGTGTACCTGCGACCAGCTTGTCCACCGCACGGGTGGCGGCAACCATGCCGAATGTGGCCGTCACCATCATCACCGCGCCAAAACCACCGGCACAGTCCAGCTTGACGCCATCACCGACGAACTTCTTTTCCAGACAGATACTGCCATCCGGCTTCGGATAACGCAGTTGTTCGGTGGAGAACACACAGGGCACGCTGTAGTGGCGGTTCGGGGTGCGGGAAAAACCGTAATCACGACGCAAGGTCGAACGCACCTTGGAGGCCAACGGGTCGTTGAAGGTGCGGTTCAGGTCGGCGATCTGAATCAGCGTCGGATCAATCTGCCCGCCTGCCCCGCCGGTGGTGACCATCTGGATCTTGCGGCGCTTGCACCAGGAAATCAGCGCGGCCTTGGCGTTGACGCTGTCGATGCAGTCAATCACGAAGTCCATGTCCGGTGTAATGCACTCGGCCATGGTGTCGCGGGTCACGAAATCCGCCACCGCGTGGACCACGCAATCAGGGTTGATCGCCCGGATGCGCTCGGCCATCACCTCGACCTTTGGCCGCCCGACCGTGCTGTCCAGCGCGTGCAACTGGCGGTTGCTGTTGCTGACACAGACATCGTCCATGTCGAACAGCGAGATCTCGCCCACGCCACTGCGCGCCATGGCTTCTGCCGCCCAGGAACCCACGCCGCCGATCCCGACCACGGCCACATGGGCCGCACGCAGACGCGCCAACCCCTCGATGCCGTACAAACGGGCGATGCCTGCGAAACGTGGATCGTCTGTGCTCATGATCAATACCCCGAAAACCGGCGCGCATTATAGAGGGAGATGAGCGTCAGGGCATCTCTCCATACCGGCACCCGGTCAGAAACCGGCCATTGCAGCCGTGTTCGTCATATCCAGGCATTGGCCTGAGTGTTTTTGCTTTAAGATAACCGCCTTTTCACGCCCAACGCCTTGCTACCGGAGTTCAGTACATGACGGCCCCCGCCGACCTCTCGCCCACTCTCCAACTTGCCTGCGACCTGATCCGTCGGCCTTCGGTCACCCCGGTCGACGCCGATTGCCAGACCGTGATGATGCAGCGTCTGGGCGATGCCGGCTTCACGCTGGAGCCGATGCGTATCGAAGACGTCGATAACTTCTGGGCCACCCACGGCAGCCAGGAAGGTCCGGTGCTGTGTTTCGCCGGTCATACCGACGTGGTGCCGACCGGTCCGGTAGAGAACTGGCAGAATGATCCATTCGACGCGTTGATCGACGAACACGGCATGCTTTGCGGGCGTGGCGCAGCGGACATGAAAGGCAGTCTGGCGGCGATGCTGGTGGCGGCCGAGCGTTTCGTCGCAGATCATCCCGATCACAAGGGCTCGGTGGCGTTTCTGATCACCAGTGATGAAGAAGGCCCGGCGCATCATGGCACCAAGGCCGTTGTGGAGCGTCTGGCAGCCCGCAAGGAACGACTCGACTGGTGCATCGTCGGCGAGCCGTCGAGCACCACGCTGGTGGGTGATGTGGTCAAGAACGGTCGTCGCGGCTCACTGGGCGCCAAACTGACCGTGCGTGGCAAGCAGGGTCATGTGGCTTACCCGCATCTGGCGAAGAACCCGATTCACCTGGCCGCTCCGGCGCTGGCTGAACTGGCCGCCGAACACTGGGACAACGGCAACGATTTCTTTCCGCCAACCAGTTTTCAGATTTCCAACCTCAATTCTGGCACCGGCGCGACCAACGTGATTCCGGGGGATCTGGTGGCGGTCTTCAATTTCCGTTTTTCGACCGAGTCGACCGTCGAAGGTCTGCAGCAACGGGTGGCGACCATTCTCGACAAGCATGAGCTGGACTGGCATGTGGACTGGGCCTTGTCGGGCCTGCCGTTCCTGACCGAGCCGGGTGCGCTGCTGGACGCAGTGTCGTCCAGCATCAAGAACGTCACCGGGCGCGACACCAAAGCCTCGACCAGCGGCGGCACCTCCGATGGTCGTTTCATTGCGACCCTGGGCACCCAGGTGGTTGAACTGGGGCCGGTCAATGCGACGATTCACCAAGTCAACGAACGCATTCTGGCGAGCGATCTCGATGTACTGACCGAGATCTACTACCAGACGCTGGTCAAGTTGCTCGCCTGATGCTGACCTGCCCGATCTGCTCTGCGCCGCTCAGTGCGGCGGACAATGGCGTGGTATGCCCGGCCAACCACCGTTTCGACCGTGCACGCCAGGGTTATCTGAACCTGCTGCCTGTGCAGCACAAGAACAGCCGCGACCCCGGCGACAATCAGGCCATGGTCGAGGCACGGCGCGACTTTCTCAACGCCGGGCATTACGCTCCGGTGGCCCGGCGACTGGCCGAGCTGGCGGCAGAGCGCGCTCCGGCACGCTGGCTGGACATCGGCTGTGGTGAAGGTTATTACACCGCGCAGATTGCCGAAGCCCTGCCTCGCGCTGACGGCTACGCACTGGATATCTCCCGCGAAGCCGTGAAACGGGCATGCCGCCGCGACCCGAAGCTGACCTGGATGGTCGCCAGCATGGCCCGAGTGCCGTTGCCGGATGCGAGTTGTCAATTTCTGGCCAGCGTGTTCAGCCCGCTGGACTGGCAGGAGGCCAAACGCCTGTTGACCCCGGGTGGCGGACTCATGCGCGTCGGCCCGACCAGTGAACACCTGATGGAACTGCGCCAGCGTCTGTACGATGAAGTTCGTGATTACGCCGACGACAAGCACCTGGCACTGGTGCCGGAAGGCATGCAGCTGCAACACAGCGAAACGCTGCGCTACACATTGAAGCTGATCGACGGCCAGTCCCGCGCCGATTTGCTGGCCATGACACCTCACGGCTGGCGCGCCAGCGCCGAACGCCGCGCAGCAGTCATCGAGCAACCAGGACCTTTCAAGGTCACCGTTTCCATGCGCTACGATTATTTCGTGCTGCAATAAGCATTCAACAGAGGCCCCCATGCGCCAACCCGATATCGAGATTTACCTGAAAGACACAGACGTCGATCACAAGGCAATCGCTGCATGGCTGCAAGCCGCCATCGGCCCTTGCACGGACTGGGCACAGCGCGGCCAGACCTGGAAGTGCAAGGCGGGTGAGGTGCGCGTGACCTGGCTGCCCAAAGCCGTCGGTAAATGGAACAGCCTGCACCTGGACAGCGACCAGACGCCGTGGGAAGACGACATCGCCTGCGCACGCGCCGCATTTGCCGCGCTGAACGTCGAAGTACGTTGCGCACCAGGCACCTGGGTCGAAGAAGAAAGCGATGAAACAGCCGATCGCTGGATACGCGTCAGCGCCGACGGTGAAGAAGAGATTACCTGGCGCACCGTGTAAGGTTTTTCTCTCCGACGGTACAGACGTGTGCCGTCGTCGCCGTGAGCGCGCGGCGCAGGTAGCCCTCCAGACTCGCCAGCCAGCGCGCCAGTCCTTTTTGCCGATCTTCTCGGGATGCGTCACACTGACGCCCATCTCGGGCAGCCGCCCGACTCCTACTCAGCAGAAGCCGTATGACCCGCTCTCCGTTCCGTCGTCTTGTGTTCGGCACCCTGCGCCGATTGCTGTACCTCTGGGTTCGCTCGGAAACCATCAATCAGTCGTCCTTCACGCTCAACCTCGACCGCAGTCGACCGGTGCTCTATGCGTTGCAGTCGCCTTCGCTCAGCGATCTAGCAGTGGTCGATACCGAATGCCGCAAGGCCGGCCTGCCACGTCCGGTGCTGTCGGTAGCCATTGGCGAGCTGATCGAGCCGATGGCGTATTTCTACCTGACGCCCTCACCGGACTGGCTGGGCCGCCAGGACAAGCGTGGTGCGCCACCGACGCTGGAGCGTCTGGTCGCCGCGGTCAGCCAGAACCCTGCCGAGGATGCACAGATCATCCCGGTCAGCGTTTTCTGGGGGCAGTCACCTGATCGGGAATCCAGCGCCTGGAAGCTGTTGTTCGCCGACAGCTGGGCGGTAACCGGGCGCTTGCGGCGCCTGGTCAGCATCCTGATTCTGGGCCGAAAGACCCGCGTGCAGTTTTCCGCACCGATTCACATGCGCGAGCTGGTTGACCAGAACAAAGGCTACGAACTGACCCTGCGCATGAGCCAGCGCTTGCTGCGGGTGCATTTCCGCAACCTGAAAAGCGCGGTGATCGGCCCGGATGTGTCGCACCGACGCACCGTGGTCAAGGGTCTGCTGGACGAGCCGCTGGTCAAACAGGCAATCATTGAAGAAGCCGAACGGGAAAAGATTTCGCAGGACAAGGCACGCGAACGTGCGCTGAGTTACGGCAACGAGATCGCCTCGGACTACACCTATTCCGCTATCCGCTTCCTCGAAGTGGTGCTGAGCTGGTTCTGGAACAAGATCTACGACGGCATCAAGGTCAGCCATATCGAAGGCGTGCAGGAAGTCGCGCCGGGGCATGAAGTGATCTACGTGCCCTGCCATCGCAGCCATATCGACTACCTGCTGCTGTCCTATCTGCTGTTTCGCAACGGCCTGACCCCACCGCACATTGCCGCCGGCATCAACCTGAACATGCCGGTGGTCGGCAGTCTGCTGCGGCGTGGCGGCGCGTTTTTCATGCGCCGTACTTTCAAAGGCAACCCGCTGTATACCGCCGTGTTCAACGAGTACCTGCACGCCTTGTTCACCAAGGGTTTCCCGGTCGAATACTTCGTCGAGGGCGGTCGCTCGCGTACCGGACGCATGCTGCAACCCAAGACCGGCATGCTCGCCATCACCCTGCGCAGCTTTCTGCGCAACTCGCGGATGCCGATTGTCTTCATCCCGGTGTACATCGGCTACGAGCGGGTGCTGGAAGGCCGTACCTACCTGGGTGAACTGCGCGGCGCGACCAAGAAAAAAGAATCGATCTTCGATATTTTCAAAGTCATCGGTGCATTGAAGCAACGCTTCGGTGAGGTATCGGTGAACTTCGGCGAGCCGATCAAGCTCGCTGAATTCCTCGACAGCGAGCAGCCGGACTGGCGCGCACAGGAACTCGCGCCGCAATATCGCCCTGACTGGCTGAGTGAAACCACTCATCGGCTGGGCGAGCGCGTGGCCCAGCACCTCAACGAGGCCGCGGCAGTCAACCCGATGAACCTGGTGGCGGTGGCATTGCTGTCGACGCAAAAGCTGGCGCTGGACGATCAGGCCATGGAGCGTGTACTCGACCTGTACCTGACGCTATTGCGCCGCGTGCCTTATTCGCCGCACACCACGCTGCCGGAAGGTAACGGTCGTTCGCTGATCGAGCACGTCAAAGGCATGGACCTGCTGGCCGAGCAGAAAGACGCGCTGGGCAAGATTCTGTATCTGAACGAGCAGAACGCAGTCCTGATGACCTATTACCGCAACAACGTGCTGCATATCTTTGCCCTGCCTTCGCTGCTGGCGAGCTTTTTCCAGAGCTCATCGCGCATGACCCGCGAGCAGATTCTGCGCTACACCCATGCGCTATATCCCTACCTGCAATCGGAACTGTTCATTCGCTGGCCGCTGAACACACTGGACGAGGTGATCGATCAATGGCTCGCAGCGTTCGTCGAGCAAGGCCTGTTGCGCTTCAAGAATGACGCTTATGTGCGCCCGGAACCCAGTTCACGTGAGTTCGTGTTGCTGACCCTGTTGTCGCGCGCCATCGCGCAGACGCTACAGCGTTTCTACATGGCAATTGCCTTGTTGCTCAACAACGGCCAGAACACTCTGAGTGCCGAAGAGCTGGAAGATTTGTGTACGGTCATGGCCCAGCGCCTGTCGATCCTGCATGGTTTGAATGCGCCGGAGTTTTTCGACAAGAGCCTGTTCCGGCACTTTATCCAGACCCTGCTGGACCTCGGTGTGCTGCGCAAGGACACGGCGGGCAAACTGAGTTATCACCCGATGCTCGGCGAACTGGCAGAAGGTGCAGCCAAACGCGTCTTGCCGGCTGAAATACGCTTGTCGATCCGGCAAGTTGCCCTGCACAGTAACGAAGAAGAGCCGGAGGCAAAAAGCGAAACCGGGGCGGCGTAGTACTTTTCCGCAACTTGAAAGGGTTCTGTAAGCGAGTGTTTTCTGCCCGCTGGCAACAGCTAGCGTCGTGACTTCCTGATACGCTTGATGGCGTACTGCGCCGCTACTGATTCAGGCGCGAGTCAGCACTCATTTCTACAAGGACGCCTTATGCCTCGTTTTTCGTTTACCGTTGCCAGCCTGTGCGCAGGCCTGCTGATGTCGGCCAACGTTTTTGCCTTGTCGCTGGGCGACCTTTCGCAATCGGACGCCACCGGCGGGCTCAAGGATGCCCTCACCCAAGGCGCGCAGGTTGCGGTCAAGCAACTGGGCGTTCCCGGCGGTTTCAGCAAGAATGAGCAGGTGCGCATCGAGTTGCCTGGCAAGCTGGGCCAGGTCGCGAAAAAGATGAAAATGCTCGGCATGGGCAGCCAGGTCGATCAACTGGAAACCAGCATGAACCAGGCCGCTGAAGCCGCCGTGCCTCAGGCTCAGGCGTTGCTGGTCGATGCGGTGAAAAAGATGACAGTGACTGATGCCAAAGCGATCCTCAGTGGCGGCAAGGACTCGGCAACCCAGTACCTGAGCAGCACCAGCCGTGAACAGATCCGCGCTAAATTCCTGCCGATCGTCAAGAAGTCCACTGATCAGGTAGGCCTGGCCCAGAAATACAACGCCTTCGCTGGCAAGGCTGCGGCGCTTGGCGCGCTGGACAGCAAAAACGCCAATCTGGAAAGTTACGTGACCGAGCAGGCGCTCAACGGGCTGTTCGAGATGATCGCCAAGCAGGAAGAAAGCATTCGCGCCAACCCTCAGGCCGCCGCTACAGGGCTGGCGAAGAAGGTGTTTGGCGCGCTTTGAGCCTTTTCGTGACGCTGAGAATTAGCCAGGTTTGTTTATAGCCACAAGCGCTGCAGCGTGTTGATAGAGAGGGTCCTGGCGAGTATCTACTCTTCCGGGTCTTTCTCGGCCGCTTTGGTCTTCAGGGCCTTTTTCGGGTAGATGTCGTAACGGCTGGACTTGCCATCCAGCGCGTAACCCGGTTTGGGGCCCTGAATGCAGGGCGCCTTGCGCGGGCGTTTGACCACGACGCGATGAGTCGCCAGCGCCAGGGCAGCCTCCAGCAAGGCTGGCGCGTCCATGTCGTCCCCCACCAGCGGCCGGAACAGGCGCATTTCCTTTTTGACCAGCGCGGTCTTTTCCCGGTGCGGGAACATCGGGTCAAGGTAAATAACCTGCGGCGGCTCGTCTGCCCAGCTGCGGATGATCTCGATGGAGTTGCCAGTCAACAGGCGCATCTGAGCGATGATCGAACCGACATCGCGGTCACCACGACCACGCGCCAGACCATCTTCCAGCAGCGCGGCAATGATCGGCTGACGTTCGATCAGGCTCATTTCGCAGCCGAGACTCGCCAGCACAAACGCATCCTTGCCCAAACCCGCCGTAGCATCCAGCACGCGGGGGCGTATTCCTGGCTGGATGCCCACTGCCTTGGCAATCATCTGCCCGGTGCCGCCACCGAACAAGCGCCGGTGAGCCACCGCTCCCTCGACAAAATCCACACGCACAGCACCTGGCGCATCGTCGCCCAATTGCTGCAATTGCAGGCCAACATCGGTGAGCTGCAAGGCAAAGTCGGCCTCTTCATCGTGCAATGGCAGGCCAAGGCGTTGCGCCCACGCCTGCGCTTGCTCCTGTGCGTCGACGGCCACCGCCTCGACCCGGATACGACTGCCTGCTTGCTGCTCACTCATTACGTCTACACACTCAAAAATTGTTAATGATCGGCAATTTCTGCCGATAACCAAGTATCAGGCATTTTGCCAGACCCAACGCCAGTACTGATCGCTATGTCAGAGATTGTTCAATCATCCATCGGCTATTTGTCGCACTCAGGCGACTTTAGCGTTCGCAACAGCCGCACACTGGGTGGTGTGACGCAGCTGTGGTCGGATGCGTTTGCCCGGGCGATGGCAGAACAGGTCAGTGAAAGCGATGCACTTTCCGCCCACCCTACGGCTGTTGAAGTCGATGTCGAGACAGGCGAGCCGGTTGCCGGCGCGAAGACTTTGAGCAAAATTGTCGAGCAACGTACCTGCCCGGTCACCGACACCGAAGTCAAACCACCAGAGCCGCTGTTCCTGCCCATCGCCGAGTTTGATCTCGACCTGCTGCCACCGCCTGCCGAACCGTTCAGCATTGCTGAAATGATCGCCCAGCAGCGTGATCTGGAATTCGAGAATCACTGGGTACGCCCGACCGTTCTGACGCCCTACGATGAAAACGGCACCCCCGGCCCTGCCCCGCAGCCACGCCCGTTGAACCTGCCAATTGCCGAGCTGGAATGGAACCTGGCTGACAAGCCCGCCCTGCCACTGGACCAACAGACCATCGCCGCCCAACAGCGCCAGTTCGACTACGAAAACGGCTGGGCTCGCCCACTGATCCTGCAAAACCTCCGAATGGCGGCGTAAAGGGTTTAGGTGGAAGCTGCAAGCTTCAAGCTTCAAGCTTCAAGCTTCAAGCTTCAAGCTTCAAGCTTCAAGACTAGACCAGAGCGCTTCTACTTGCAGCTTGTAGCTTGCCGCTCGTAGCTTGTAGCTTACCGCTTGCAGCTGCTCCACCGCCCCATATCCACATGAAAATGATCGCGATGCGCTGCGTTGTAGTCCGGCCCCAGCACCGTGCTGAACTGCTTGCACGCCCCGTCGCGAATCCGCCTTAGAAAACGCCCCTTGTCCCCGCTGTCACTCCAGTCCTTGAGCAGGGAGATGCGCTGCCCGTCAGCCAGACGAAAACCTGCCATGTCGAGCGCGTTGGCCGTCGCGTGCTGACTGAGTCGGCTGTTGGCGCGGTTGTAGATGTTGCGGCAGGCGAAGCTGCCCAAGTGGTCGATCCGCGTCACCCGCTGACCAAAAATCGCCTGGGCGGCGGGCTGCAAGGTGTGAACGTCGAACAACGCATACGCCACTGCCAGCGGGCAACTGGCCAGGAAGCTGCTGCTCAGCGCCACGTCACCGCCCTGAATGCGCAGCGTGTTTTGCAGGGGGCAACGGGCCTCGGGATCACTGTCGGCCTGGCGACTGAAGCGCAGCCCTGAGGTCGCCAGCACCTGATCGCACAGGGCTGGATCGCTCTGCAATCGTGACAGCTTGTAAGCCGTCAGGAAGTTCGGTTCGGCCTGCACGTCCAGCGGTGCCCAGGGATTCCACTGCGCAGGTACGTCAATCCAGCCGCGCCAGACTGCCAGCGCGCCAGCGGCGCAGAGCAACAGGATGACCAGCAACAGCCGCATACTCAGCCCTTGAACAGGTTGTTCAGTTGATCGAAAGGCAACGCCTGGGCAGCGTAAGTGAAGGTGCCGTGCTGGCGAATTTCTTCGGCGGCCCGGTACAACCCGCCGAACGCTGCTCGTGCCAGGGAGGAACCGACACTGATGCGCTTGACGCCACATGCGCTCAGGTCCGAGACCGACAGCGTGACGCCGCCACTCCCCATCAAGACATTGACCGGCCTGGGCGCAACGGCCCTGACTACCGCAATGATCTCCTCGCGAGTGCGCAGGCCCGGCGCATACAGCACGTCCGCTCCCGCCTCGGCGTAGGCGGTGAGTCGGCGCAGGGTGTCGTCGAAATCTATCCGGCCGTGCAACAGATTCTCGGCACGCGCCGTCAGCAGGAAGGGGAACGGCAAACTGCGCGCAGCTTCGGCTGCAGCACGAACGCGGTCCACGGACAGCTCGAAATCATAAATCGGATTAGCCGCCTGGCCGCTCGCGTCTTCGATAGAGCCGCCCACAATGCCCGTCGCCGCAGCCATGAGTAACGTTTCAGCACAGCCTTCAGGACTGTCGGCAAAGCAGTTTTCCAGATCTGCCGCTACGGGCAATGAGGTGGCGCCCACGATAGCCGCGACGTTCGCCAATGCCTCTTCACGGTTGATTGCGCCTTCGGCATCAGCGCGTGCCAGTGTGAAGGCAAGCCCGGCACTGGTCGTGGCCAGCGCCTCAAAGCCCAGTGAGGCCAATAACTTTGCAGACCCTGCATCCCACGGGTTGGGTATGACAAAAGCGCCGTCACGCTCATGCAGGGCCTTGAACGCTTCAGCCCTGAGAATCTGTTGCGAGTCCATGTGCATGCTCTCTGCCGAATCAAGCCCCTATCAGCACACACTTGATGACCTTAGAGCAAGCCCAACTGTTCCACATGCGGCCCGCGATCCAGTTCAGGCAATGGCGGCAGACCGGGCAGGCGCACCATCAGCTGTTCGTGAAAACGTCTGGCCAGCGCTGGCGCCCTGAGGTTATCGGGTGTGTGCAGGAATACGTAGGGCGTTCGCCCTTCTTCGATCCATACAGCAACCTTTTCCACCCACTGGACCAGAAACGGATCATTGGCTTCCAGTTCAGGACGGCCAATGAAGCGGACCTGAGGGAACAGGGTCAATGCAGCAGGACGGGGCGGCACCTTGGGTTTCTTGGATTGCGCATGCAACACGGCAGGGTCGCTTGAAACACAACTGAACAAGGCGCGCGAGTCGAGGCAAATGCGCTCGATGCCACGGTCCAGCAACAGCCGGTTGAGCATGCGCTCTTCGTCGCCCTTCATGAAAAACGCCATGTTGCGCACTTCTACCGCCAGCGGCACCTTCAACTCATCGAGGAAGCCGACCAGCTCAGCGAGACGCTGCGGTGTGAAGCTGGCGGGCAGTTGCAGCCAGAACGGCGATATCCGCTCGCCCAGCGGCGCGAGCAGGCCAATGAATGCCTCGGCCGCACCGACCTGCTCACGAAGGTCGCCGCTGTGGCTGATGTCTTTGTGAAATTTGGCGGTAAAGCGAAAGTCGTCAGGCATGAGTTCGGCCCAGCGCTGCACGGTAGTGGCGGCGGGACGGGCATAAAAGGTGGTGTTGCCTTCAACAACGTTGAACACCTGAGTGTAGAGACTCAGGAAGTCATTGGGACGGGCGTCTTCGGGATACAGGAACTCGCGCCAGGCGTTTTCACTCCATGACGGACAACCGAGGTAGTAAGGCAGGTCAGACACAATCAGACGTGAAGATCGAGCCCCGATACTTCAAGGTCCCAATCCACAAAGCTGGCCGTGGTCAGGTAACTGGCCAGAGCGTGTGCGACGCGAGAACTCATGGAGCGCGGGAAGATGATGTCTTGCGGACGCGCAGGCACATTGGCAGTGCTGCCAATAGGTGCATCACCCGATTCGCGGCGTGCCTGCGATGACAGCGGAGGCAGTTCGGCGTCAGCGGCGACTTCCTCGAAAGAGCCTTCAACGGTAGAAGGCGTCTTTTGCGGCTTTCGCTTGATCGGATAAGAGCGTGAGGAGGTTCCGTCTATGCGCATCGATTATATACTCGGCGTCGATAGTGGCAATTTAGCGTTACTGCCTTGTAGTTCGCAAATTGCCGAACGATAACTAGACCACATATATTGAAAATTGTTTACGCCATATGAGATTACGACGCATCCAGACGATAAACGGTAGATGGCCCATTGATATTCTTTCGGCGCGCTGCGGGATTTCATGAGCCCCCGGGCCAGCTGTTTTAAAGGGTTTGCTGTACAGAAGGCCCGCGCAGTCACTCGCGGACTGCGCTGGATAAGAAGATCAGCGCACCTTGGGTGTCGCCACCTTGTCACGCAGATACACCGGTTGAGCGTCGTCTGCCGGTAACGCTTCGCCACGCTGCCAGGCAAACGTCGCCAGGGTCAGCAAGTCCTGGGCATGGGGAAGCATGCTCGCATCATGCCCCGCCAGACTGACCGGAATGCGTTCCGCGTAGCCCCAACCGGTGCCAGCGCCAAACCATTGGCCGCTGGCCTCTGTCGGCAGCGTTGCCAGCTCGGGCGCCATGACCGCTTCGTTGCCAAGCAGACGCATCTCACCTGCCGCCTCGCGATAGCAGCCCCAATAAACCTCATCCATACGTGCATCGATGGCCGCTGCAACCTGCGTTGCGCCATGCTCACGAAAGGCGCGCTGGGCCAGCACGGCGAGATTGGACACCGGCAGCACCGGACGCTGCAGCGCAAACGCCAGCCCTTGCACGACGCCGATGGCAATGCGCACGCCGGTGAAAGCACCCGGACCGCGGCCGAAGGCGATGGCATCCAGCGCCGACATCGCAATGCCCGCCTCGGCCAGCAGATCCTTGATCATCGGCAACAGGCGCTGGGCATGCAGGCGCGGAATCACCTCGTAGTGGCTCAGCACCTTGCCGTCATGCAGCAAAGCGACCGAGCAGGCTTCAGTGGCGGTGTCCAGGGCCAGCAAGGTGGTCATCGGTGTTTCCGTCTTGGTGAAAAAGTGGCGCAGTATAAATGACAAATGGCCCGCAAGCGGGCCATTTGTTGATCAGGCTGCGTGCCTCAGCTCAGGGCTTTGAGCACTTTGGCGGTGATGTCTTCCACCGAACCGACGCCAGGAATGTGGCTGCACTTGGGTTTGCCGTTACTGGCTTCCAGCTTGCTGTAGAACTCGACCAGCGGCTTGGTCTGAGCGTGGTAGACAGCCAGACGATGGCGAACGGTTTCTTCGACGTCGTCCTTGCGCTGCAGCAGCGGCTCGCCGGTCACATCGTCAACGCCTTCAACCTTCGGTGGATTGAAGATGGTGTGGTAGATGCGGCCAGAACCTTCGTGAACGCGGCGACCGGACATGCGCTTGACGATTTCTTCGTCGTCGACAGCGATTTCCAGCACGTGGTCGATTTCCAGACCGGCGTTCAACAGCGCTTCGGCTTGAGGAATGGTGCGCGGAAAACCGTCGAACAGCACGCCATTCGCACAATCCGGCTCGGCCAGACGGTCCTTGATCAGGCCGATGATCAGGTCATCGGAAACCAGACCGCCCGCGTCCATGACGCTCTTGGCTTTCAGGCCCAGTTCAGTGCCTGCCTTGACCGCAGCGCGCAGCATGTCGCCTGTGGAAACTTGCGGGATGCCGAATTTTTCAGTGATGAATTTTGCCTGAGTACCTTTACCGGCCCCGGGAGCTCCCAGCAGAATCACGCGCATCGTCATGCTCCTCAAAATTTTTATAGTGAAATCAACGGATTCGCCTCGGGGGCCAATCTAAAAATAATCAGGCCAACAGGCCGAAAGGCTGATCAAGATACACAGCCGACCGGGGCCGCACAAGCCGCCAAAAGTCGCAGTAACTGTAGCTGCGCTGGCTTGCAGGCCTTGATTGTCGAGCAGCATGATCTGTATCAAGGTTTCGGGCAGGCTGACCTGCAAATACCAGCCTTGCCGCAGCCGGATCGAAAAGACCCGATTGCGGCATGGCCCGGATGGGTCAGCCGGTATTGCGCAGACCAGCGGCAATACCCGCCACAGACACCAGCAGCGCCAGTTCCAGAGGGCTGTCAAGACTCGCCTCGCGGCTGCGCGACCGGGAAAGCAACTCGGCCTGCAGCAAATGCAGCGGGTCGAGATAGGCGTTGCGCAGACTGATGAACTCCAGCGTTTCAGGGCTATGAGCCAGCAGCTGCGTTTGCCCGGTGAGCCCCAGCACCACATTGCACGCCTGCGACAATAGGTCGCGTAAATGTGAGCCTAAATGTTGCAGTTCGGCGGGAACCAGACGTTCGTCATAGAGCCGGGCGATATCCGCATCGGCTTTGGCGAGCACCATTTCCAGCATGTCGATGCGCGTGCGGAAGAACGGCCACTGCTCACGCATCTGCGCCAGCACCTCGCCCTCGCCTCGCTCCAGCGCCTTGCTCAGTGCGGCTTCCCAGCCCAGCCAGGCGGGCAGCATCAGACGCGTCTGGGTCCAGGCGAAAATCCATGGAATGGCGCGCAGACTCTCGACGCCCCCTTCACGACGCTTGGCAGGTCGACTGCCCAGCGGCAGACGGCCCAGTTCCTGCTCGGGCGTTGCCTGACGAAAATACTCGACGAACTCGGGATTCTCGCGCACCACCGCGCGATAGGCACTGACCCCGTCGCTGGCCATCTGGTCCATCATCTTTCGCCAGGCGGGCTGTGGCAGAGGTGGTGGCAGCAGTGTCGCTTCCAGCACCGCTGCCAGATAAAGGTTGAGGTTCTGCTCGGCGATGTCCGGCAGGCCGAACTTGAAGCGGATCATTTCGCCTTGCTCGGTAGTCCGGAAGCGCCCCGCCACCGAGCCCGGTGGCTGCGACAGGATCGCCGCGTGCGCCGGGCCGCCGCCACGGCCGACCGTACCGCCACGGCCGTGGAACAACAACAGCTCGACCTGCTGCTCGCGACAGATCTCCACCAGTTTTTCCTGCGCCCGGTATTGTGCCCAGGCTGCCGCCGTGGTGCCCGCGTCCTTGGCTGAGTCGGAATAACCGATCATGACTTCCTGCGGGCCATGCAGGCGTGAGCGGTAACCCGGCAAGCCCAGTAACGTCTCGATCACCGGCCCGGCGTTATCCAGGTCGGCCAGGGTTTCGAACAGCGGCACCACGCGCATCGGCCGTTGCAGCCCGGACTCCTTGAGCAGCAATTGCACAGCCAGCACGTCCGACGCCGAACCGGCCATCGAGATGACGTACGAGCCCAGTGACGCTGCCGGAGCCGACGCGACTTCCCGACAGGTCGCCAACACTTCGGCGGTATCGGCAGCCGGCTTGAAGTAGGCTGGCAACAACGGCCTGCGGTTATTCAGTTCACGTAACAGAAAGTCGATGCGGGTCTGTTCATCCCACTCTTCGTAGCGACCCAGCCCCAGGTAATCCGTGATTTCAGTCATGGCCGCGCAGTGCCGAGTGGAGTCCTGGCGGACATCCAGACGCACCAGAAACAGGCCGAACGTGACAGCGCGACGCAGGCAGTCCAGCAGCGGCCCGTCGGCGATCACGCCCATGCCGCACTCATGCAGCGACTGGAAGCACAGCAGCAGCGGGTCAAGCAGATCGCGGTTGTCGTGCAGCACGGCTTCAGGCGCAGGTTGCGTCACTGTCAGCGAGGCATTGGCCCAGTTGCGGGTGGCACGCAGGCGCTCGCGCAGACGCTTGAGTTCGGTGCGATAAGGTTCGGCGCTGTCGCCGACGCTGGCGCGAAGTGCATCACTGGCCTGCTGCATCGACAGTTCGGCGGCGAGGTTGTCGACATCCCGCAGGTACAGGTCAGCCGCCATCCAGCGCGCCAGCAGCAGCACCTCACGGGTGACGGCAGCCGTGACATTCGGATTGCCGTCCCGGTCGCCGCCCATCCAGGACGCGAAGCGAATTGGCGCGGCCTCCAGCGGCAGGTGCAGGCCAGTGGCGGCGTGAAGAGCATGATCGGCCTTGCGCAAGTAGTTGGGGATAGCATGCCAGAGCGAATGCTCGATGACCGCGAAACCCCATTTGGCCTCATCCACCGGCGTCGGCCGGATGCGGCGAATCTCTTCGGTGTGCCAGGCTTCGGCAATCAGACGCTGCAGACGCGCCGTGATCTGCTCGCGCTCGGCGCTGTTCAGGTCACGGTGATCCAGTGCCGCAAGTTGCGCCGCGATAGCGTCGTACTTCTGAATCAGCGTGCGACGCGCGACCTCGGTCGGGTGGGCGGTCAGCACCAGTTCGATCTCAGCTTGCTCAGGTGTCGCGCCAGTGCGTCAGGTGTATGACCTTCGGCCTTCAGGCGGTCAAGCAGCTCCGGCAGCACCCGCGACTCGAACGGCAACGGCTGGCTGTCGTCGCGGCGATGCATGAGCTGATACTGCTCGGCGATGTTGGCCAGGTTTAGAAACTGGTTGAAGGCACGGGCCACCGGTAGCAGCTCGTCATCGCCGAGGCTGTCCACGCTGGAGCTGAGTTGTTCTGCACCTTCTGCAGAGCCGCGCCTGCCCGCTTTGGCGCCCTTGCGGATGCGTTCGATCTTGTCGAGAAACTCGGCTCCGCGCTGCTCGCGGATGGTGTTGCCCAGCAGCTCACCCAGCAGGTGAACGTCTTCGCGCAGACGCGCATCGATATCGGCCATCGTTCCCTCTCCCGGTTTTTGTTTGGGCTCAGTTGCGTGGTCTTCCTGAGGACGGCCACGTGAATTCAAATCCTGGTTGCCAACAGTGCACCAAAAGCCGGTGCGGCGACAATTGCCTGGCGAATAAAGCTGCCTCAGTGATGCGTGGTGACCGGCCGCAGACGATTCTTTATATGTCGATAAGCATCCTTTCAGCCTCGTAAACACGCTGAAAATTCCTGACCTGTCAGAAGAAATTTATCTGAACTATTCAAAAACCGCGCAGGTCGGAGCCATTAACCATTACAGGAAAGCCCGTATGGCAGCAGGCGGTTGTATGACCTCATGCCCGGACTTGATACACAAACTGTCATGGATAACCACGTTCGGAGTCAGACAATGGAGTTGATCACCATGAACACCCTCACTGCCAACAAAAAAACCACAGGCCTGCGCGGCTTGAAGCTCGCTGCACTGGCAATCGGCAGCACCTTCATTCTTGCCGGTTGCGCTGGCAACCCGCCGTCCGAGCAATACGCGGTGTCCCAATCCGCAGTCAACAGCGCTGTCAGCGCTGGCGGTACCGAGTTCGCAGCAGTGGAAATGAAGTCGGCTCAGGACAAGCTCAAAGAAGCTGACCTGGCGATGCAAGACCACAAGTACGACGAAGCCCGCAAACTGGCTGAACAAGCCGAGTGGGATGCTCGTGTGGCAGAACGCAAATCTCAGGCCGCCAAAGCTGCCAAGGCTGTGCAGGATGCTCGTCAGGGCGTCAACGAACTCCGTGAAGAAGGCCTGCGCCAGGTGCAGTGATTGCTCCGCCACCCTTCTGTTTTCATGAATTCGTAACTGATTAAAGGACGACTACATTATGCGTAAACAACTGATGATCCCTGCTCTGCTGGCCATGAGCGTTGCTTTGGCAGCCTGTGCAACCAAGCCAAACCCTAATCTGGAACAGGCGCGCAGCAACTTCACCGCGCTGCAAACCAACCCGGAAGCCACCAAAGTCGCGGCGCTGGAAACCAAAGACGCCAGCGAGTGGCTGGCCAAGGCTGAACAGGCTTTCCGTAACGACGACGACGTCAAGAAAGTTGACCAGCTGTCTTATCTGACTAACCAGCGCGTAGAACTGGCCAAGCAGACCATCGCTCTGCGCACGTCCGAAGCCGCTCTGCAAAACGCTTCTGCTGACCGTGCCAAAGCCCGTCTGGAAGCCCGTGACGCTCAGATCGCGGCCCTGAAAAACAGCCTGAATGCCAAGCAGACCGAACGCGGTACGCTGGTGACTTTCGGTGACGTGCTGTTCGACTACAACAAGGCCGATCTGAAGCCTACCGCTCAGGGCGACATTGGCAAACTGGCTGCCTTCCTGCAGGAAAACCCGGACCGTAAAGTGATCGTCGAAGGCTATACCGACAGCACCGGTTCGGCTTCCTACAACCAGTCGCTGTCCGAGCGTCGCGCCAATTCGGTTCGCATGGCACTGGTACGCATGGGTGTAGACCCGGCGCGCGTTGTGACCATGGGTTATGGCAAGGAATACCCTGTTGCTGACAACACCAGCAACTCGGGCCGTGCCATGAACCGTCGTGTGGAAGTGACCATTTCCAACGACAACCAGCCTGTTGCACCACGCTCTTCGATGAAATAAGCGACTGAGCTGCTGCACCGAAGCCCCGCCTGCGCATACAGGCGGGGCTTTTTTATGTGCGAAGGTTTTTCAGCCGTTCATTGCTGGGGCGTCTGTTGGCCAATACAACGCACCGCCTGCCGGTGCGGGTTGATCAGCACCCCGGACAAGCCCTTTTGCGACGTATCGAACAGCACCAGCACGCCATCAATGCATTGCGCGACTTCGGCGGCAGGCGTTGCGGCAATCTTGTACTCCTCGCCCGGCACACTCTTGAGCAGCGTGAACTCACTCAGCAACAGCGCGTCTTCCGGCTTCGCGAAGTGCAGATAGCCGTAATACCACAGGCAACCGACCGTGCCGATAATCGCGCCAATGCCGCTCAGGATCATACCGTTGACGTTCCGGTCGTGGCTCATTGCGCTGGCGCTGTTGCAGGGGTTGAAGCTGGGGCTTGATCTGGATAGTTGGGCACTTCCGCCAGGCGACGCAGGCCATTGAAGTGTGTCGGGTCGTCCAGATAGCGCAGCATGACCTGACGCCAGAGCGGGTCGGCGAAGGTCTGCACGTGTTCGCCCCGGGTCAGTTGCAGGACACGCGGTGGCGGCGCGGCCTTGTACAGTTCGATGCCGTTGGCGAGTGGCACCAGGGTGTCGTCCATGCTGTGGAAGATCAGCATCGGCGTACCGGCCAGTTGCGGCAGGCCGTTGACCGCGCTGTCGGCATCCGGGATCAGCCATGACAGCGGGGTTTTCAAAGGCCAGGTCAGCCAGGAACTGCTCAGCGAGTTGCGCGCGACGCTGCGATAACTGGCGGGCACGCTGTCCAGCACCAGCGCCTTCACTCGGGCGCGTTCTTGCGGATGCTCTGACAGGTAATGCACTGCCAACGCACCACCGATGCTTTGCCCCAGTACCACAAGGGGTTTGCCTTGCACCTGAGGTGCAGTGTTCAGCCAGTCGAAGGCGGCTTGTACGTCCTGATAGATCGCCGGAAGGCTGGGCTCGCCCTGCGACTCGCCATAGCCACGATAATCAACCATCAGTACTTGATAACCCTGCTCGGGCAGCCACCAGACTCCGCCAAGATGCCACGCCAGATTGCCACCGTTACCATGCAGGTGCAGGACCGTGCCCTTGACGGGTACACCCTCTTTGGCAGGCAGCCACCAGCCACGCAGACGCGTACCGTCGGCGGCGGTGAGGCTCACATCCTGATACTGCAGGCGCGCCTTGTCCGGCGTGAACGGTACGCCACGTTCGGGATAGAACAGCATGGAGCTGCAGCCGGTGAGCGCGAGGATCAGGGTGAGGATGCCGAGCAGTTTCAAATGGGGCGTTCCTTGTGGGTTTGTGATTACCGACTCTTCTGCCACCTCTCGTTCCTCACGCTCCAGCGCGGGAATGTCTTTCGTGACGTTACGCGTCACACAGCAGTTCTGCGATGTCAGTGATGTTTGTTTTCGGCTCAAGGCACCTTTTCGCCCCTTTTCTCGTTCCCACGCTCCGCGTGGTAATGCATTTCGTGACGCTCTGCGTCACATTGCAGCCACGGGGCACCGTTTAATCCGGCCCTGGATACATCAGTGCCAAAGCTTGGGACTGTTTACGTTTGATACCGCGCAAGACTGCAGATTTGTGACGCGGAGCGTCACCCAATGCATGCCAACGCGGAGCATTGGCACGATAGTCAAAACAGACCTGCGTATAACGACGATCGAAGCCTACAAAATATTCGAGTAATCCGCCTCGATGCGGTCCAGGCTCAGGTGGTTGAGGAAGTTGGAGAAGCACATCCAGGCCGACAGGGCGTTCATGTCGCGGAACTGGTCGGGCAGGTATTTGGGGGCGACCACCAGGCCTTCATCCACCAGTTGCCGCAGGGTGCGCATGTCTTCCAGCGTGGTCTTGCCGCAGAACAGCAGGGGCACCTGTTCGAGCTTGCCCTTGCGCACGGCCAGCTGGATGTAGTTGTAGACCATGATGAAACCCTTCAGGTACGAAAGGTCTTTGGTGAACGGCAGCCCGTTCGGCACCGAGCCGCGGAACACTCGACTGGCATTGCCGTAGCTTTCCGACATGCCAAAGCCCTGCTCGCGATAGAACCCGAAAACATCCAGAAAATCAGCGCCCTGTTCGGCCATGTGAATGGCTCGCGTGCGGTTGGTCAGCTTGCGCAGGCGGCTGGGATAGGACGCGAAGGCGATGACTTCCATGAGTATCGCCAGGCCTTCCTGAGTGACAGTCGACGACGGCGGCCCCTTGGACAGGAAGGTACAGATCGGCTGGTTCTGCCCGTTGAGTGTGGTGCCGACATGTACCAGCCCCTCATGCACTTCCAGCGCACGCACGTCACGCTCGTTAAACATCGCGTCACTGCGGATCTTGATGTAATCGGCCCCCGCAGCGGCGTCGGCAACGATGCCGTCGGACTCGAAAACCCGGATGGTCTCTTCGGCCTCACCGAACACCCGGTTCAGGCGCGACTGCAACAAGCCCACTGCGTCTTTGGCCGTGAGGATTTTCGGTTCGTCCTTGAGGTCACCGCGCCCGGCGATGTTGTTCAGGTAATCCGAAAGCATCAGCCCGAGGTCGGCCAGCGTCGGGTCACCGGCGTGGAAGGCATCGGACGCCGAGCCGTAGAGTTCCTGAGAAATCAGCCCGAAATCCGACGTGCCACGCGCTTCGAGCATGCGCACCACCATGCGGTATTCCCGGCACATGCGGCGCATGATCTGCCCGACCGGGTTGAACTGCCCCAATTGACGCGTGACGTCGCGCTCGATGTTCTGAAACTCCTGCTTCAAGGCAGCCGAATCAAACCCCAACGGACGGCTCTCGTAATACGCGCGATTCACAGCAGGCAGCGCCTTACCATCGGCAGCCAGAAACTCCTGGCGAATGGTGTCGTCCCACTTCACTGCATCCAGAATGCGGATCGGTGTCTGTGCAACGACGATCCGATCCGACAACGCACGAATAGTCTGTTGATACTCGTCCACCGGGTACTCCTTGGCTGACGGGCTTTCGCCCTGATGCAGGTCGCGCACAAAAAATGCGTCACCTCTGGAAAAATATCTGAAAAGGCCGGATCGTCAAGGTAATCAGCGCCTTATCCATGCAAACGTGCAAGCAGCATCCTACTCTCGTAACGGCTGAGGCGTGCCCAGCACCAAGCGCAATTGACGCATGAGAATACAGAGCATTTCCTCATCCGCCTGACGCTCCGGCCCACGCAACAGGCCCTGGTACTCCATGCGGCGGATGAGCCCGGTCAATACTTGGGCATCCTGATGCGGCTGCAACGAGCCGATCACCTGGAAAAACTGACAACTGCCCTGCAACAGAATTTCCTGATGAGCCATTACCAACGGCGTCAGACGCGGGTTGATCAGCGCCTCGTGGTAAAACGCCTGCTCGGCGATCAGATAATCCCGACGAGTCAGCAACTGATGCCGAAGGTACTCCATCACCATACGCGCGATGTCATCGGCCAGTCGAAAGCGATCGGTCGGACTGCCGGAACTGCGGCTCATCATCTCGCGCAGGATCACTTCGGTGTTCTGCCAGAGCATGGCCAGGTAATCGGCACTGCGCTGCACATACTGGGCGAAGGCATCGGTCAGCAGGTCATTGATGTCCTTGAAATAGTAGGTCGTCGCCGACAACGGCACGCCAGCCTCGGTGGCCACTGCACGGTGGCGCACGGCCCGTACGCCGTCACGCACGACAATGCGCATGGCGGCATCCAGAATCACTTGCCTGCGCTGCTCACTGCCCTGGCGGGCGGTCTTGCGGCCCTGGTACTTGATACTTTTGGCTACGGCGCTTGCTACGCTGGCAGCGCCTTCTCTGGCGATGGTCAAAACAGCTTCCTTTTCAATGTCTTGAAAAAACCTTAAAAAAAAGCCGCCCATCGAAGGCGGCTGTTTTCTGTACCGGTTACGCTTGTGGGCGCATATGCGGGAAGAGGATCACATCCCGGATCGACGGTGAGTCGGTGAGCAGCATCACCAGACGATCAATACCGATCCCTTCACCCGCCGTCGGCGGCATGCCATATTCCAGCGCACGTACAAAGTCGGCGTCGTAGTGCATGGCTTCGTCATCACCGGCGTCCTTGTCGGCTACTTGTGCCTGGAAGCGTTCGGCCTGATCTTCGGCATCGTTGAGCTCGGAGTAGGCGTTGGCGATTTCGCGGCCGCCGATGAACAGCTCGAAACGGTCGGTGACGTTCGGGTTGTCGTCGTTGCGACGGGCCAGCGGCGACACTTCGAACGGGTACTGGGTGATGAAGTGCGGCTGCTCCAGCTTGTGCTCCACCAGCTCTTCGAAAATCATCACCTGCAATTTGCCCAGACCTTCGAAGCCCAGCACTTTCGCACCGGCCTTTTTGGCGATGGCGCGTGCCTTGTCGACATCCTGCAGATCGGCTGCGGTCAGCTCAGGGTTGTACTTGAGGATCGAATCGAACACCGACAGGCGCACGAACGGTTCGCCGAAATGAAACACCTTGTCGCCATAAGGCACGTCGGTGCTGCCCAGAACCAGTTCCGCCAGTTCGCGGAACAGTTCCTCGGTGAGGTCCATGTTGTCTTCGTAGTCAGCGTAGGCCTGGTAGAACTCGAGCATGGTGAACTCGGGGTTGTGCCGGGTCGAAACGCCTTCGTTACGGAAGTTGCGGTTGATCTCGAACACCTTTTCAAAACCGCCAACCACCAGACGCTTGAGGTACAGCTCAGGCGCGATGCGCAGGAACATTTCCAGGTCCAGCGCATTGTGGTGGGTTTCGAACGGTTTGGCTGCCGCACCGCCTGGAATGGTCTGCAACATCGGCGTTTCGACTTCGAGGAAGTCACGCTTCATCAGGAAGCTGCGGATGTGGGCGATGACCTGCGAGCGGACGCGGAAGGTTTCGCGCACGTCTTCGTTGACGATCAGGTCGACGTAGCGCTGGCGGTAGCGCTGCTCGGTGTCGGTCAGGCCGTGGTGCTTGTCAGGCAGCGGACGCAGTGACTTGGTCAGCAGGCGCACGCTGGTCATTTCGACGTACAGGTCGCCCTTGCCGGAACGCGCCAGCGTGCCTTCGGCAGCAATGATGTCCCCCAGGTCCCAGGTTTTCACCTCGGCCAGGGTTTCTTCAGGCAGGGTCTTGCGATTGACATAGACCTGAATGCGTCCGGTCATGTCCTGAATGACCATGAACGAGCCACGGTTGAGCATGATACGACCGGCAACCTTGACCGGAATCGCTGCCTCTGCCAGTTCTTCCTTGGTCTTGTCGACGTACTGTTTCTGCAAGTCGTTGCAGTAGCTGTCGCGGCGGAAGTCGTTGGGGAAGGCCTGACCCTTGGCACGGCCGGCAGCAAGCTTTTCCTTGCGCAAGGCGATCAGGGTGTTTTCTTCCTGTTGCAGGGCTTGCGGGTCGAGTTGTTGGTCGCTCATGTCTTTAGATATTCCATCACAGGTTCGCCCTCGCGTCGCGGCGAGGGGCTTGAGGTGTCGGCTGGCGGTTTACAGCCCTTGCTTGAGACTTGCGATCAGGTATTCGTCGATATCGCCGTCCAGCACCTTGTCGCAGTCGCTGCGTTCGATGTTGGTTCGCAGGTCCTTGATGCGCGAGGCGTCCAGTACATAGGAGCGAATCTGATGACCCCAGCCGATGTCGGATTTGGTGTCTTCAAGCGCCTGGGACGCTGCGTTGCGCTTCTGCACTTCCTGCTCGTACAAACGGGCCCGCAGCATTTTCATGGCGGTGTCCTTGTTCGCATGCTGGGAACGCTCGTTCTGGCAGCTGACCACCGTATTGGTCGGAACGTGGGTGATACGTACCGCCGAGTCGGTGGTGTTTACGTGCTGACCACCGGCCCCGGAGGAGCGGTAGGTGTCGATGCGCAGGTCCGACGGGTTGATGTCGATTTCGATGTTGTCATCGATTTCCGGCGAAACGAACACGGCCGAGAACGAGGTATGGCGGCGGTTGCCGGAGTCGAACGGGCTTTTGCGCACCAGGCGATGAACGCCGATCTCGGTGCGCAACCAGCCAAAGGCGTATTCGCCCTTGATATGCACGGTAGCGCCTTTGATACCGGCGACTTCACCGGCAGACAGTTCCATGATGGTGGCGTCGAAACCGCGCTTGTCGGCCCAGCGCAGGTACATGCGCAGCAGGATGTTGGCCCAGTCCTGCGCTTCGGTGCCGCCGGAACCGGCCTGGATGTCCAGGTAGGCGTTGTTGGGGTCCATCTCGCCGCTGAACATGCGACGGAATTCGAGCTTTTCCAGCGACGCACGCAGGCGCTCGACTTCGGCGGCGACGTCATCGACGGCAGCCTGGTCTTCTTCTTCAGCGGACATCAGCAGCAGGTCTTTGGCATCGACCAGCCCGGAAGACATTTCGTCGAGGGTTTCCACGATCTGCGCCAGCAGGGAACGCTCGCGCCCCAGTTCCTGGGCGTAGGCCGGGTTGTTCCAGACGTTTGGATCTTCCAGCTCGCGGTTTACTTCGGTCAGACGATCATGTTTGTGATCGTAGTCAAAGATACCCCCGAATGGTTTCGGAGCGTTCGGACAAATCCTTGATGCTGTTTAGGATCGGGTTGATTTCCATGGTAGGCAGCACTCGCAGGCGAAATTTTCAAAGCCGACGAGTATACCCCAGGCGCGGTAACGAAAGCAGCCCGTCGAGCGGGCCTTGTGCGGCCTATTTTAACGGTGCAGGAGGCTTCAGCCCATTGCCACCTGGTTACGTCCATTGTTCTTGGCCTGATAAAGCCCTTTGTCGGCGTCCAGAATCAACTGGCGACTGGTCATGTCCAGCTGCGGCGTTACGGTGGCAACGCCGATACTGATCGTCAGGCTCGACCCTGGCGTCGGCGCGATGTGCGGAATATTCATGCCCGCCACGCTTTGGCGCAGCTTCTCTGCCAGCAGGCGTGCACCGCCGGGTGAGGTATTGGGCAGCACCATCGAGAACTCTTCACCCCCGTAGCGTGCCGGCAGATCAGACGGACGACTGCAACTGTTACGGATGGCCTTGGCCACTTGCCGCAACGCTTCGTCGCCCTCCAGATGGCCGAAGTTATCGTTGTAGGCCTTGAAGTAGTCCACATCGATCATCAGCAGTGACAGCTGGGTCTGGTCACGTACCGCCCTTCGCCACTCCAGCTCCAGGTATTCATCGAAATGACGACGGTTCGACAGCCCGGTCAGGCCGTCGGAGTTCATCAGGCGCTGCAACACCAGATTGGTGTCGAGCAACTGCTGCTGGCTGACCCGCAAGGCGCGGTAGGCTTCATCACGCTGCAACAGCGTCATGTAAGAGCGTGAGTGGTAACGGATGCGCGCGACCAGTTCGATGTTGTCCGGCAGCTTGACCAGATAGTCGTTGGCACCGGCGGTGAACGCCGCGCTCTTGATCAACGGATCTTCCTTGGTGGAGAGCACGATGATCGGGATGTCGCGGGTCAGCGGGTTGCTGCGGTATTCACGCACCAGCGTCAAACCGTCCAGCCCCGGCATGACCAGGTCCTGAAGAATGACGGTCGGCTTGAGCTGCACGGCCTGGGCAACCGCCTGATGCGGATCGGCACAAAAATGGAAGTCGATCGAATCGTGACCGGCCAGACCACGCCGAACCGCCTCGCCAATCATGGCCTGATCGTCAACCAGCAGCACCATCGCATTGTTTTCGTCCGGGGCTTTGATGTCGTCCATTGGCCCATCATGCATAAAGTTTCTCCTGGTCTCCGACTGCCATCTGGATCAGTGGGTCAGTCATTGAATAAATACCTCGATCAAGCGAGGTGCAATAGCAGGCAGCGAGTGAATTTCAACGGCGGCATCAATCGCGGCGGCGGCCTTGGGCATGCCGTACACCGCAGAGCTGGCCTGATCCTGAGCGATGGTCAGAAACCCCCGCTCGCGCATGGCCTTGAGCCCCTGCGCACCGTCGCGACCCATGCCGGTCAGTAAAACACCCACGGCATCGCCCCCCCAATAACGGGTCACGCTCTCGAAGAACACGTCGATTGAAGGCCTGTATATTTCATTCACCGGTTCCGCGGTATAAGCCAACGTACCGTCTTTCAACAAACGAATATGGTGATTGGTGCCCGCCAGCAGCACGACACCGGGCTGCGGAGTTTCACCCTCGCGAGCCAGCCGGACCGGCACGCCGGAGACGGAACACAGCCAGTCGGCCATGCCGGCCGCGAACACCTGATCAACATGCTGCACCAGCACGATGGCTGGAGAGAAATTTGCCGGCAACGCTTTGAGCAGGACTTCCAGCGCAGCCGGGCCTCCCGCCGAAGAACCGATGGCCACCAGCCGTTCGCGCCTGGTTGTCTCGCGCATCGGCGAGGCCACAACCTGCTCGCGATTGCTGCGCTGGCCCATCAGCCATTCGATATTGAGCACCTTGCGCAACAGCGGCATGGCGGCCTCCTTAGGGTTGGGACCACCAATGGCCGGCGTGTCCACCACATCCAGCGCGCCATGGCCCATGGCTTCGAAGACGCGACGCATATTCTGCTCGCGATCAACCGTGACGATGACGATAGCGCACGGCGTTTCGGCCATGATCCGGCGCGTGGCCTCCACGCCATCCATCACCGGCATGATCAGGTCCATGAGGATCAGGTCCGGGATCTGCTCCCTGCAACGCTGTACCGCTTCGGCGCCATTGGCTGCCACCCAGACGATCTTGTGTGCGGGTTCAAAGGCCAGCGCTCGACGCAGGGCCTCGATGGCCATGGGCATGTCATTGACAATGGCAATCTTCATGCTTGTGCGTCCCCTATGAGTTCGGCGACAGCGTCTAGCAAGGCATCGTCATGGAAGCTGGCCTTGGCCAGATAATAGTCGGCTCCGGCGTCCAGGCCGCGACGCCGGTCTTCTTCGCGGTCCTTGTAGGAAACCACCATGACCGGCAGCGACTGCAAACGTGTGTCGCGGCGCAGCAGGGTCACCAGCTCGATGCCGTCCATGCGCGGCATATCGATGTCGGTGATAAGCAGGTCGAAGTCCTCGGCACGCAAGGCATTCCAGCCATCCATACCGTCCACCGCCACCGTCACTTCATAGCCACGGCCCACCAGCAACTTGCGCTCCAGTTCGCGAACGGTCAGCGAGTCATCGACCACCAGTACTCGTTTACGCGCCACATGATCCGTCTGACGATTGCGCCGGTCGATGCGTTCCAGCCGCCCGGTGTTCAGCAGTTTTTCAACTGAGCGCAGCATGTCTTCGACGTCGATGATCAGCACCACCGAGCCGTCATCGAGCAGCGCGCCCGCCGAAACGTCCTGAACCTTGCCCAGACGCGCATCCAGCGGCATGACCACCAATGTGCGCTCGCCGATGAAACGCTCGACGGCGACCCCATAAACTGCATCGCGCTCGCGGATCACCACGACCTTGAGCGCTTCTGCGGGATTCTGGGCAGGCGGCCGATTCAACAACTGGCTGGCCGAGACCAGACCGACATGGCGCTCTTCGTCCCAGAAATGCTGACGCCCTTCAAGCTGCACGATTTCATCGGGCTGCAAATCGCGCATACGTTCGATGTGGGCCAACGGGAAGGCATAAGCTTCGCCGCCCACCTCCACGACCAGACTGCGCACCACCGACAGCGTCAACGGCATTTCAATCCTGAAACGACTGCCCTCGCCCGCCCATTGCTGCAGCTCGACGCTACCGTGCAACTGGCGAACCATATGCTGCACAGCATCCAGGCCCACGCCACGTCCGGAAATCTGCGTGACCTTGTCACGCATGCTGAAGCCCGGCAGGAACAAAAAGCTCAACAGTTCCTCTTCACTCAACTGCTCGGCGGTTTCCAACGGCGAGAGTTTGCGCTCGACGATGCTTTGCCGCAGGCGCTCCAGGTCCACGCCGCCGCCGTCGTCGCTCAACTCGACCACCAGCAACCCGGCCTGGTGCGAGGCCTGCAAACGGATCAGGCCTTCGGCAGCCTTGCCCGCTGCAGCTCGCCGCTCGGGAGATTCGATACCGTGATCCACTGCATTACGCAGCAGATGGGTCAATGGCGCTTCGAGCTTTTCCAGCACGTCGCGGTCGACCTGGGTCTTTTCGCCTTCAATCTGCAAACGGACCTGTTTGCCCAGCTCGCGACCCAGATCGCGGACCATCCGTGCCTGACCGGTCAGCACATCCGCAAAGGGCCGCATGCGGCAGGCCAGCGCCGTGTCGTACAACAATTGAGCGCGTTGCGCCGACTGCCAGCCGAATTCATCCAGCTCAGCCGTCTGCTGCACCAGCACATGCTGTGCCTGGGACAGCAGACTGCGAGCGTCTTCAAGGGCTTTCTGTATATCGGCTGAGGGGCCTGCTTCGCCAAAACTGGCGCCCAGTACTTCCAGCGCACGGTCGCTGCTGCTCTGCAAACGCTTGAGGCGTTGCATGCCTGCCAGCAGCGGCTTGAGTCGTTGAGTCTCGACCAGCGATTTACTGGACATGTCGAGCAGCCCGTTCAGGCGCTCGGCGGTGACCCGCAGCACCCGCTCGCCACCTTCGACAGCCCGTCGCTCACGCAGCGGGGAGAAAGGGGCTTCCGGCTCAGGCACCGAGGCGCTCACCGAAGTGGCTGCCGCGGGCGCCTGTAACGCTGGATCAGCGAGCGCCGGTGCAGCGGCGGGTAGCGACCCCAACTGCTGCATCGCGATGGCCAGCAGCGGGTCTATCGACGGCTCCGCCAGTGGCGTCGTGAGCGTGCGCGCGGCACCTGCACCGGAAGCCAGGAGTGTATTGAGTCTGTCTACATAAGCGTCGATATCGGCCTGAGTGACACTGGCGCCGCCCGGCGTGGCAATCCGCATCAGCAGATCAGTGCCCGACAGCAGCGCATCGATGTGCTCGGGCTGTAAAAGCAGCCGTCCTTCCTGAGCGCTGACCAGGCAATCTTCCATGACATGCGCCACGCTGACGCCGAAATCGACGCCAACAATCCGTGCCGCGCCCTTGAGCGAATGCGCTGCACGCATGCAGGCTTCCAGTTGGTCCGCCTGGGTGGGGTTGCGCTCCAGCGCGAGCAGGCCTGCACTCAAGACCTGAGTCTGCGCATCGGCTTCCAGCGTGAACAGTTCAAACAACGAGGCGTCACGCATCTGATCTGGCGTCATGTAAGGCTCCGGTGAACCGCCGACAACAACTGATCTTCGTCCAGCCAGCGCAGGCTGCGACCCTGCCATTGCAGCACGCCCCGGGTGAAGCGCGCATTGGCATGCGTACCGGAAGCCGAGGCGGCTTCCAGTTCACGTTCATCAATGGCATGAATGCCATCGACCTCATCAACCGGCACGACCACCGGCCCGCCCTCGGCCGCGACGATCAGCATGCGCGGCACCACTCGCGCAGACGGGGAAGGCACAGCGTGGCTGTCCAGGCCGAGCAACTCGACCAGCGAGATGCACGCAACCAGCGCGCCGCGCACATTGGCGACACCGAGCATCGCACGCGAGCGCTGATGGGGCAGCGAGTGGATGGTCTGGTGCAGTGCAACCTCGGACAGGCAACGGGAAACCAGCCCCAGCCACTCGTCACCGAGGCGAAAGACCAGAATCGAACGGGTCTTGATGTCGCGCTGCAACACCGAACCCTGAAACTGCTCGTGGTGTTCCTGGGCCAGTGCATAGCGGTCCAGCAGGCGTGTGGCGGCTGCGGAATAAACCGCACAGTTGCGGCAGTGGATGTGCTCTGCCAGTAACGGGCAGGAACGGTCGCCATGAATGCCGATGCGGTTCCAGCAGTCGTCGATATCCTGCGCCTGATCATGGGTAAGGCTGGAAAAACCGGACTGGCCCGTCATCAATGGTTTCCTTGTTTATTCGTGCCACGTGCGGCACGTTCCTGCAAGCGTCGGGCTCCGGTACTGTCGCCCTGCGCGGCCAGCAACGCCGCCAGTTGCGCCAGCGATTCGCGATGCTGCGGTTGCAGGTACAACGCCTTGCGATAGAAAGCCTGAGCCTGAGCGACGCTGCCCGCCACTTCACTGAGCAAACCCAGCCAGTAGAAGACTTGTGCAACCGGCTCATACTGTTGCAGATAACGCTCACAGGCCGCTCGCGCTGCACTGCTGTTACCCTCGTTGGCAAGGTTCGCGATGCTGTCGAGCAGCGCTGACGCGTCCCCATTAGCGGCGGCAGCCGGTCTGGCGCTGGGGGCGAAGGCAGACGAATTGCGTTCGACGGGCCGCGGCGCAGCGGTTTTTGCGGGCGCTCTTGCCGGTGCGTCGGGCGTCGGGCGCAATGCCGTGGGCGCCGCAGTGATGCTGGCAGGTGCCGGGACAGTTCTGTCATGCAGCGCATGCCGGAAGGCGAACGAGTTCGCGATACCTATCGACCGCATGCCGATGGCGGCGAGCAGATTGCCCTCCGCCGGGCCGATAAACAGCAGGCCGTCTTCGCGGGTCAGTTGCTTGAGAACCTGAAACACCCGCTGCTGCGTCTGCTGATCGAAATAGATCACCAGGTTGCGGCAGAACACGATGTCGTAGGCAGCCTGGGTGGCCAGTTTCGGGTCCAGAAGATTGCCAGCCTGGAAATTCACGCAGGCACTTACCCGCTCGGCGATCTGGAAACCTTCTTTAATCGGGTCGAAATAGCGCTCGCGAAAACCCAGATCGCTGCCTCTGAACGAGTTTTTGCCGTAGATGCCACGCTCGGCCTTGGCAATGGACACCGGGCTGATATCGATGGCATCGACCTGGAACTGCCGGGCATCGACGCCGGCATCGAACAGCGCCATCACCATCGAATAAGGCTCCTCGCCGGTGGAGCACGGCAGGCTGAGAATCCGCAGCGGGCGCACACCGCCAAGACCGGTCACGCGCTCACGAGCCAGCTTACCCAGCGTAGCGAAGGATTCCGGATAGCGGAAAAACGAAGTTTCCGGGACGATCACCGCCTCGATCAGTGCCTGCTGCTCTTGCGGCGAGGTCACCAACAGTTGCCAGTAGGCGTTGCTGTCCGCGCAACCGACATGGGTGGCGCGCTGACGCAGTGCGCGTTCGATGATCGCTTCGCCAACCGACGTTACGTCGAGCCCGATACGGTCCTTGAGAAAGCTGAAGAAACGCGCGTCGTCGTTCATTGCGCATCCTCAAGCAGATCAAGACTGATGGGCGTCGCCGGAAACAACAGTTCACGGACCGGCTCGCTCAGCAGCTCGCGGACATGAATCCACTGCAGCAAACCCTGCTCATCCTCGCGAACCGGCCCCAGGTACGGCGCCAGGCGATTGTCCAGACCGTATTCCTTGAACTCGGACACCGGGCACCGCAACGTCTCGGTGGCCTGCTCCAGAATCAGACCCAGCAACGGTGCCGGATGCGTATCGTCGTGCCGATAATGCACCAGCACCATGCGCGTACTGGTCCGGGCACGCGCTGGCTGGCCGGAGTTAAGGGCGCTGATATCGATCACCGGCACGATTTCGCCCCGGTGAGCAAAAATCCCCGCCACCCAATGCGGCGCCCGGGCAATGGTCTTGAGCTTCACCCGTGGCAGGATTTCCGCAATCTCGGTTGCTTCCAGGGCATAGCGGTCTTCACCGATGCAAAACAGCAGGAAGAGCTTGTTGGCGATGACTGACGAATCGATGCGCCTCGGCGATTGCTCCTTCATGGTCGCAACTCAGACTTTGAAGCGCGATACGCCACTGCGCAAACCGACCGCGACCTGACTCAACTCGTCGATGGCGAAACTGGCTTGACGCAGTGAGTCGACGGTCTGGCTGCTGGCGTCGGCCAGTTGCACCAGCGCCTGATTGATCTGCTCGGCACCGGTGGCCTGCGCCTGCATCCCTTCGTTAACCATCAGTACACGCGGCGCCAGCGCCTGAACCTGATGAATGATTTGCGACAATTGTTCGCCGACCTGAGTGACTTCGAACATGCCACGGCGCACTTCTTCGGAAAACTTGTCCATGCCCATGACGCCAGCGGAGACAGCCGACTGGATCTCACGCACCATCTGCTCGATGTCGTAAGTGGCGACGGCGGTCTGGTCGGCCAGGCGCCGCACCTCGGTAGCCACCACCGCGAATCCGCGACCGTACTCGCCCGCCTTCTCGGCCTCGATGGCGGCGTTCAATGACAACAGATTGGTCTGGTCGGCGACCTTGACGATGGTCACTACCACCTGATTGATGTTGCCGGCCTTTTCATTGAGGATCGCCAGCTTGGCATTGACCAGATTGGCCGCGCCCATTACCTGATGCATGGTGTCTTCCATGCGCGCCAGACCCTGTTGCCCCGAGCCCGCCAGCGTCGACGCCTGATCGGCAGCCGACGTGACTTCGGTCATGGTGCGCACCAGGTCACGCGATGTCGCGGCAATTTCGCGCGACGTCGCACCGATTTCTGTGGTGGTCGCAGCGGTTTCGGTAGCGGTGGCCTGCTGTTGACGCGACGTGGCGGCAATTTCGGTGACCGAGGTGGTGACCTGCACTGAAGAACGCTGGGCCTGTGCCACCAGCGCGACCAGTTCGGTCATCATGTCGTTGAAGCCGGTTTCAACCGTATTGAATTCATCCTTGCGAGCCAGGCTGAGACGCGTGCTCAGGTCGCCGGTGCGCATGGTGTCGAGAATGCGCACGATGAGCTGCATCGGTGACATGATCGAGCGCATCAGCAGCAGACCGCAGGCGGCAGAAGCCATGATCGCGACCAGCAGGGAGAAGATCATGCTGATCTTGGCTGCCAAGACGGCATCGACGATATTGTTGGTCGCCTCGTCAGCCAGTTTTTTATTGGCAACAATGAGGTCGTTGAGCTGCTTGCGGCCTGCAAGCCACACCGGATTGACATCACCGAAGAGTTCGGCGCGTGCGCCCGCGTAGTCACCGCGATCATATTTGACCAGCACTTCGTCGAGCATGCGGGAGTAGCTTTCGCGACGCTTTTCAAAAAGCGTAAAGCTGTCTCTGTCTTCCTTGTCGAAGATGGACTTCTTGTACCCGTCCATCTGCGCCTGCAGGTTCTCGTCAAAACCCTGATACTGGTCTTTTTCCTGTTTGGTCAACGGACGTGCCGCACCTTCGGAAATCAACTCCAGCGTGCGAATATAGCTTTCACCCCACGCGCTGCGGACCAGCGTGCTGTAGTAAACGCCTGGCAGCGCGTCGAGGCGAACCTGCTCTTCACTGGACTCGATGGACAACAGCCGGGAATAAGACACAACAACCATCAGTAGCATGATGGCGATGATGACGGCAAAGCTCGCCAGAATCCGTTGGCGCAAGGTCCAGTTCTTCACAGTCATCCCTCAAGAGTTCAACAACGGCGTCAGCCGTGTTCAAGATGCAGACCGACATGCGGTCCAGGCGGCGTGAGTATAGCCCAGCCTTGAATGGCCGCGCGGGCGAGACGAGAATCAGCTCGTCAGGCCGGACTAATCGCACACTTCTATTAGTGTCGGCAACGGTGCGCACTACTTGAGCACCCCATACAACGAATAAGCAACGTCCATAAATAGTTAGCACTTGTGGGGGGAATCACGCACGTAAGCTTCGTCGCCTGTTCATTCACGACAAGGCACTTCGATGCTCGGTTCATTACGGTCGGACGACGCTCCGACAACCCCTCATGTGCAACATATAAAAGACAAGACACCCGACTGGCTGCTTCAGGCCGGCCCCGCCGTCCACGCAACCTTGCGCAAGGCCTCCGGGCGTGCGCCGCAATGGCTGACCAACGCTCGCATATCCAGTCCCGGGCAGCTTGAAGAGCTGCAACGGCTGTACGCCGAGCACCGTAGCAACGAGCAAAAGGTCCGTCCGACACTGGACCGCCTTGCTACCCTGCAAGACTTCGCACGGCCCTTGCTGACAGCCGCCATCAAGGACCGCTTCGGACTGGATGTCGACGTGAGCAATACCTGGCTGTTTCACGCGAGTCGGGCCAAGGTCGATCAGGCGTTCGGTTCGGCGTCCAAAGACCCGATAACTCAGGCCAATATTGCACTGAGAGCGGCCTGTCAGACATTGCTCAACGCCGCTCTGCAGAACTTCGAAGCCTGGGAAACAGCACCGGGAGCGATGGACTCGGACACTGGCATCAAAGCCGAAGTGTTTTCGTCTTTCGATATCTTGGGCAACTCCATTCAGGGCAAGTCCTTGCCGGTGTCCCCTGCCGGATTCGCAACGCTGTGCCGCGAACTGGATCTGGGCGGCAAGTATCAGGAACATCTCAAATCCGTCTTCAGTGCTCCCTCGACGCCCGACGAAACTTCAGACGCGGCGGCATCGAGACTGCGCACGAACTTCATGCAACTGGAGTCCTCTTCCATCAGGCTCCAGTTGCAGATTGCCGCGTTTCAGGAACTGGTCAGCGCCCCCTTACAGGCCGCGTTACTGCAGATTCTCGATGGCAGACAAAACGTGCTGCTTGATAACACGCCGGTCAAGTGCAGCGTGCTGTGCCTGGGGGATGTCGAGCTTAACGGCCTCTTTGTTTTTGGCAAAGACCGGAACAGCGCAACCGGCCTGGAAAAAATTGTCGTCTACATACCGGACGATCCCGTCGCACCGCTGAAAGAATACGACTCGGTCGAGGTGTTCATAAACTCGCTGCGCGAGCGAATGTTCGTCAAAGGGTACTTGAACTTCTTCAAACGCTTCATACCGGCGCGTCATCGAAATGAAGTACTTGAGCAACTGTTCGAACGCCTGCACCCCAAGGTCAAGAAAGGTGGCTTTTTCGAGGGCCAGTGGCTGCAGCGTGAAGAAGATCGAAACGCCCGACTGCACCTGAGAGAAACCCCGCTGGACAGTCCTTTGCTGGACGAGCTGTACGATCGCAAACGGGCCGTGCTGCGCGATGATGCCTTGTTTCAGGGGGTGCCTACCGCGGACGAGGACCAGAAGACGTTCGACGAACGCGTGCAGTACTTCACGAGCAAGGCGATGGACGTCCTGAACATCGCAAGCTTTGTGGTTCCGGTATTGGGTGAAGTGATGCTGGCTGTGACTGCCGTGCAACTGATCCATGAAGTGTATGAGGGCGTAGAAAGCTGGGCGAAAGACGAGCAACAGCAGGCGTTCGCTTACCTGTTCGATGTGGTAGAGAACATTGCCCTGATTTCAGCGCTCGGCGCTGCGGGGGCCACAGGCGCTGGCATTCCAGCGCTGCAAGTGCCCGAGTTTGTCAACGGTCTCAAAACCGTGGAGCTGTCGGACGGCGCGACACGCCTGTGGAAGCCCGACCTGACCCCCTTCGCTCATGACATCGTGCTGCCGGACGGCTTGAAGCCAGACGCCGAAGGCCTGTACACATGGCAAGGCAAGCAATGGCTGCCGCTTGAAGGACGAACCTATTCCGTCAAACCCGCCACGACCGGCGATGGCTATTTGATAGAACACCCGAGCCGCCCGAACAGCTACCAGCCCGCCTTGCGGCACAACGGTGCGGGCGCCTGGCTGCATGAACTGGACCAGCCGCTGGAAATGGAGGGCCTGACCCTGTTTCGCCGACTGGGCTATTCCAGCGAAGCGTTTTCCGACACGACAGCCAGACACTTGCTCAAGGTCAGCAACACCTCCGAGTCAGCAATGCGCCAGGCACTGACCGATCAGGTCCGCCCGCCCGCACTGCTCGAAGACACCGCGCGCCGGTTCCGGCTGGACCAGCAAATCGATCGTTTCATTGAGCAGATGGCAGCAAACGACACGAATGCCTCGGCCTCTCTTCAACTTGAACTGCTGAGCCAGGACCCTCGCTGGCCAAGTACCCGTGCGCTGACGCTGGTGGATGCACAAGGCAGCGCCATTCAGACCTTCCCTCCGGCACAAGAGGCGGTCGCGCGTGACAGCCTTACGATTCGTGCCGACCAGCCGGATGCCTTGCGTCAGGCGCTGGAACAGTTGAGCAACCTCGAAATCCAGAACCTGCTCGCCGAAGAGTTCGGCGCGGGTAAGCTGAGTATGTCGTCGCGGCTGAGCACGCTGCGCGCACAGTTGACGGCTAGCGCTCGGGCGACCAGAGCCTGGCTGTTCGAATCACATTACCGCGCGCTCGACGTCACCGATACAGACGCAGCGCAGACCATCCAGACGGCGTTCTCCGGATTACCGTCCGTGGTCGTACAGGAATTGACCAGCCATGCAACCCCGCAAGAACTGGCTCAACTGACAACGGAACGCCGCGTACCGTTGCGCATTGCCGAAGAGGCCAGCGTCTATTTGCAGCAGGTACGACTGGCAAGAGCCTATGAAGGGCTTTACTTGAAATCGGTCTCCAGTGCCGATACCGACTGCCTTGCGCTGCATAGCCTTGAAGCCCTGCCGCAGTGGCCCTCCCAGGTCAGGCTGGAAGTGCACAATCGCTTTTTCGGTGGCACGCTGATCGACAGCATCGGGCCGCAGGATGCGCCGATTCGCAAGGTGCTGATAAAGGATGGCGACCGCTACGAGGCCCGTGACGCCGACGACCAGCATCTGCATGGTCTGGATAATCTGTACTCATCCGTGCTTCACGCGCTGCCAGACGCCGAACGCAACCAATTGGGCTTCGCTCACACCGGGCAGGGGCCAGCGCTGGCGACTGTTGTTCAGAACAACCCTCTGCCACGCCAGAGCCTCGCCCCCTTGCTGAAAATGCAGGCGATCAAACCCGGCTCCAGATCGCCCATGCGCCTGGCCGACGGCCGTCTGGGTTACCCGTTGAGCGGTCGCGGCACGACCGACTGGCACATGACCGACGAAAGCCTGATCGACAAGATCCGTACACTGGAGCTGGAAGACGCGTTCCCGGAGGACATCCTCAACCGCCTGCGTCACACCGGCTGGAACAACAGGGAAATCGACCAGCGACTCAACATTCTGCTGGGCGAGCAACTGGACCTGCGAGCAAGCCTGGTTGCCTGGACCGACGAAATCATCACGTTGCCACCTATGAGTCAGGCGCATATAGACAGCCGCGAGCGCATCAGCGAAGCGATCTGGAGCCACTGGCGCCTCAACAATCTGCCCGAGATCGGGCGGACTTTCGAACCACTGCGCCTGCAATACGTGTCGCTGACCGATTTCCCCCGGTTTCTGCCAGATTTCGTCTATGCCCGCGTTACCGGAATGCACCTGGAAAATATCTCGATCGAAGCCCGAGCGGGTTCCGGCACCGCGGTGACGCCACCTGTGGACATGAATCTGCCTCGCCAACTGACCAACAGTTTCGAGCTTGGGCATTTCCTGCAACGTTTTCCCAACCTGCGATCGCTGAATATGATCAGTGAGCCCAGCGCCGGACTCGACCCGCAATCCTCGGGCTTTATCAACCTGCCCCAGTGGGTGTCCAGCATGCAGCCCCAGCTTGTCGAACTTGGGCTGATCAACCAGGGAATCTTCCTCGACCAGATGCAGATGGGCCACTTTCGCAGCATGCCTGATCTGAAAACGCTGGACCTCAGCGGCAATCGAATCGTCAGCCTGCTGCCCATGGACCTGAACTGGCTGAATCTGGATCGACTGGTGCTGGAGCGAGTCGGCATGCACCGCTGGCCTTCGTGGCTGAGCGACCTGGTCCCGAACAACGTTCGCGAGCTCTCGGTGGCGCACAACAACCTGACGGAACTGCCGGGCTGGATTCTCGACAATCCAGCCAGCACCGGTAATCAGACCTTGATCGATTTGCGCGGCAACAGTCTTTCCCGGCACTCCGCGATACAGGCACGCATCAGTGAGTCAGTACCCGGTCGCTCCTTCCGGTTTGTCATGGATACGCCGCTGGCAGTGCAGGCCGCCGTGAACATGCAATTGCTGCAGGGCGCCGAACTGGTTGCAACGCTCGATCAATGGACCAACGCATCAAGTTCGCTGGCCGTTCCCGGCGAGCAGACCGTCGAAGCACGACGCCAGATCGGCACATTGCTGATTAATCACTGGCGAAACTTCAGCCTGGGGCAGATTCACAACCCGCTGCGTCTTGCCGACATCGCACTGGTCGATTTCCCGCGCCATCTGCCAGAGTTTTTCTATCGCCAGGTGCGCCACTTGCACTTGAGCAGAATCACCGGAACGGCATCTGATCTCGACCAGTTACTGCGGCCAATGACAGAACTCGCCTCGCTGGAAATGAACGGACATGTCATCCCGCTTGGGCAGCTGCCACAAGCCCTGCTGGAACTCAGGTCCTTACGCTCGCTGATCCTTAACGATCAGGGGCTGTTGATCAATCAACAGCACATCGATTTCCTCAGTCGCATGCCAACGCTTGAACGACTGGAACTGGATAACAACCGGCTGGGGAGCATCGACAGCCTGTCAGGCCTGCGAAACACCGCATTGAACTGGCTATCGCTGAACGGAGTCGGGATGAGCGAATGGCCGGCCTGGCTGGATGACCTCGTTCCAGGGCCGCTGAGGACGCTCCTGCTGGAAAGCAATCTGCTCACCGAATTGCCGGAAAACCTTCTTGCCAATCCCGAAAGCCAGTCACACCTGGAGATCAGCCTGCTGAACAATCCGCTTTCCGAAACCACCATGCGCCTTGCGCAGATGTCAGAGCGTTACGGGCGCGCATACACCTTTGACATGGACCTGCCGCCTGAACTCGCGACGGAGTGGAGGGAAAACCCCGACTCCGACGAATCGTTGTCGGACTACATGTCCAGCGAAAGTCGCTCTACCACCCCGGAGCCGGTCACTGTCGAGCCCTGGCTGGATGATTCCAACCCGCTGAATGCCGAGCGCCGGCAGACATGGGAACACCTTGAAGCACAAGGCAACGCGAGCCACCTCCTGGAACTGATCGGTTCGCTGCGCCACAGCGCCGATTATCGCAATACTGCCAATCGGGCCGCCTTGCAGGAACGGGTCTGGCGAGTGCTGACAACCGTGAGTCAGGACGCGCAGTTACGCATGACGCTCAACGCAATTGCCGAAGAACCGCTGAGGCTGTTTCGCAATAACAACACCTGTCCAGACGGAATCCTTCTGGAGTTCAACCAGATGGAAGTGCTGGTGTTCACCCGTCAGACCTTGCAGGACGTGGTGCCCGAACAGCGCGGCGCATCGCTCTACCGGTTGACTACACGACTTTATCGCTTGTCCGAGCTCGACACCGCGGCCCGCGAACAGGCCGGAAACAGAGACGAAGCCGAAGTCCGTCTGGCTTATCGTACGCACTGGGCAAACGCGCTGGACTTGCCTGTGCCACCTGAAGGCATGCTGTTCGAAGCCCATGCTGCCATTCAGCCTGGAGAGTTCGATACAGCCCTTCTTCGCGTGCAGAACGGAGAACAAGGCGAGCCGTTTCTGCGTTTTGCCGCGCAGCAGGATTATTGGGTCAGTTATCTGCGGGAAGCACACTCAGGCCGATTCGAAGCACTCGAACGCATCTACAGAACCGATCTGACGCGGCTGACCGATGAGTTCGAGCAACGCGATGTCAGTCTGGACAGTGCGGAATATGAAGGACGAATTCGAGAGTTCGAGACGCACTTTAAAGATCAGCAAACAGCGCTGATCAGGGAACTGACCAACGCAGAGGGACTGGAACATCATTGATCAATCGGGTCGCCTGACATCGACGCAGGTATCAGGCGACCTGCTGAGCGCAGCGGCCTACTGAGCGTCCCTGACCTGCGCTTCAAGCTCTGCTTTGAGCCCGGGCTCCAGTTTCAACTGGCGCGCCAGTTCGTCAAGGTAGGCACGCTCCATGAAATGTTCCTGATCCACCAGCATCACGCTGGCGATATACATTTCGGCAGCCATTTCCGGAGTGGTCGCTGTACGGGCCACTTCGGCCGGGTCCAGTGGTTTGTTCAATTCGGCCTGCAGCCAGTGCTGCAGTTCCTGATCGGAACTCAACTTGCTGAACTCGCCCTCGATCAGCTCGCGCTCGCGCTCATCGACATGGCCATCTGCTTTGGCTGCGGCGACCAGCGCACGCAGGATGGCCTGGCTGTGCTGTTCGGCTTCAGCCTCAGGCAAGCGGTCGATGGTCTGCGGCTCACGCTGGCTGGCGACGCCCTGGCTGGCCTGCCAGTTGTTGTAAGCCTTGTAAGCCAGCACACCCAATGCCGCCAGACCGCCGTAGGTCAGGACCTTGCCACCCATACCACGCGAGCTTTTGCCTTTGAGCAGGCCCATTGCGCCAGCGGCCAACGCCCCGCCACCCGCGCCGGACAACAGACTACCCAGCCCACCCTGGCTGGCGCCTTTCCCCTTGCCGCCAAGCAGACTGCCCAAGCCATTCATCAGGGAATCGCTGCCCGAGGACTTGCCGGACTTACCCTGCGTTTTGTCCTGCAACAGGCTTTGCCCGGATTTGAGCAGTTGATCAAGTAAACCACGCGTATTCACAGGAAACCTCCGATAGCGGTTGTCAGATGATTAATTGACCAGCAGCTTGAAGAGAAGTCACCCGTGGCTCGTCAGCGGTGTGCGTCCGGATGTTTCGGATGCAGGCAAGCTCCATTCATCCCCTTGTGCTGATATCGACTGAAACGCTTGCAACCCCAGCCTGTTGCGAACGGTCAATAAGAAGTGTCTGGGACATAACACTTACGCGTTACCGAACATTTGAATGGATTTTTCAACGTAAGCATCGTCATATGAATGCCTTGCACCAAAGATACAGCCCGCGAGGAGCATGCTCTAAGTGATATCCCCTAATGGTTTTCCGGCAGGTGACAGCCAGGCCGCAGAGACTATTCGATCAAAGGACTGGAATCGAACATCGCTCGGGCCGATTGAACATTGGCCGACGTCACTGAAATGCACCCTCAATCTCATCCTGAACTCCCCGGAGTCGATCTATCTGCTCTGGGGAGCGGATCTGGTGTTTTTTCACAACGACGCCTACACACCCATTCTCGGTCCGCGCAAGGATGAAGCCATCGGGGCTCTGGTGACTGATCTGTGGGCTGACGTCTGGGACCAGGTTGCGCCGCTGGTCATCGATGCCATGGCCGGCAAGGCCTGTCATTACAAGAATATGCCGCTAAGCATGTCGCGTTACGGTGAGCTTGAGCAGACGTGGTGGTCGTTCTCCTTCTCGCCGGTGATTGACGAGCATGGCATGACCGTCGGCATGTTTTGCATTACCAACGAGACCACTCAACAGGTACTCAATCAACAGGCGTTGCAGGAAAACGAGCGTCAACGTCTGGATTTGATCGATAAGCTGGTCAGCCTGGAAAGGCAGCAGACTGCCACACTGGAGCAGCGCACCCTGGAGCTGGACACCTTCTGGGAAATGTCTCCCGATCCGCTGGCGATACTGGATTTCAACGGTATGTTCATGCGGGTCAACCCCGCCTGGACCGCGATCCTCGGGCGCACGCAGCAGGAGTTGCTGGGCAGCTCGATCATGACCCTTCTGCACCCGGATGACGTCGGCAACACCCAGAACGCTCTGAGACACGCGGTCGACCATGTACTGCCGCTGTTCGAAAACCGTTATCAGCATGTCGACGGGACGTATCACTGGTTCGGCTGGACCGCAGCGCCAGGCAACGGAATCATCTTCGCCCTGGGCAAGCACTTGAACCATGAGAAGCAACGCATCGAAGCCCTGCGCGTCGCCGAGGAAACATTGGTCCAGTCACAAAAAATGGAAGCGGTCGGGCAGCTTACTGGCGGCCTGGCCCACGACTTCAATAATCTGCTGATGGGCATCACCGGCAACATGGAACTGCTGCTGTCGCGGATCAGGCAGGAGCGCTTCACCGAGCTGGAACGCTACATCAACGCAGCGCTGGAAGGCTCAAGACGTGCGGCATCACTGACCCATCGGCTGCTGGCTTTCTCGCGACGCCAGACGCTGGCACCCAAGGCGACCGATATCGATCACCTTGTCGCGGGCATGGATGAGCTGATCAGGCGCACCGTCGGCCCTGCCATCGATATGCAGGTCGTCGCGTCACCAGGTCTGTGGTCGACGCTGGTTGATCCGCACCAACTGGAGAACTCGCTGCTCAACCTGTGCCTCAATGCCAAGGATGCCATGCCGCACGGCGGCCGCTTGTTGATTCAGACCGCCAATCGCAGCTTGAACGCTGCCGCAGCGGCACTATTCGGTTTGCCCGCCGGGCGTTATGTGGAGTTGTCGGTGAGTGACACGGGCACCGGAATGGACAAAGAGGTCATCGGGCGCGCATTCGACCCGTTTTTCACCACCAAACCCACTGGCATGGGCACCGGCCTGGGCCTGTCGATGATCTACGGTTTTGCACGCCAGTCGGGCGGCGGCGTGAACATTGCCTCGAGCGTGGGAGAAGGCTCGAAAATCTGCATTTTATTGCCGATGCACGAAGGCGATGCAGAAGCCCTGGCGCTGGACAGTGGCGTACTTCAAGTGCCGGCCCAAGGCACCGGCGATGAGACCATCCTGGTCGTCGACGACGAACCGGCCGTGCGACTGCTGATCGCCGAGCTCCTTGAAGACTTGGGCTACGTGGTGTTGCAGGCGGAAAAAGGCAGTGATGCACTGGTCATTCTGCAATCCAAGGCAGCCATCGACCTGCTGATCACCGACGTCGGTTTGCCCGGCGGGATGAATGGTCGACAGGTAGCCGACGCTGCACGTGAGGTTCGCCCCGACCTGAAAATCCTGTTTGTCACCGGCTATGCTGAAAACGCAGTGCTGGCACACGACACGCTGGAACCGGGTATGCACGTACTGCCAAAACCGTTTGCCATTGCCGAGCTGATCGGCCGCGTGACGGAATTGCTGGAAGGCGAGTAGATAAAAAACCGAGCGCCTGGCGGCGCTCGGTCAAGGGTGTTTCTATCCGTCTCAAGATTGACGGTCAGTCGCGCAGATCGGACTCATGAATCGGCTGATCCCGGTGTGTGGCCCGTTGATACTGTGCAGGCCAGGTCGCCAGGCGGCCACCCAGGTCTTCATCGGCACGCAATGGCCAGTAAGGATCACGCAACAGCTCTCGGGCCAGCAGAATGATGTCTGCCTGGCCGGTGCGCAGAATGTGTTCTGCCTGCGCCGGATCGGTAATCATGCCTACCGTGCCGGTGGCGATGTCGGCCTCTTTGCGTACTTGCTCGGCAAAACGTGTCTGGTAGCCAGGACCGACCGGAATTTCCGCTTTCGCTGCCGTGCCGCCCGAGGACACATCGATCAGGTCCGTGCCCAGCGCCTTCAGCCGGCGTGCAAGCTCCACCGTCTCATCGGCATTCCAGCCGTCTTCCACCCAATCAGTAGCGGACACGCGGACAAACAGCGGCAACTCTTGCGGCCATACTGCACGCACCGCTTCGGTCACTTGCAGCGTCAGGCGAATCCGGTTTTCAAACGACCCACCGTACTGGTCGGTGCGCTGATTGCTCAACGGCGACAGAAATTGATGCAGCAGGTAACCATGCGCAGCGTGGATTTCGACTACCTTGAAGCCTGCAGTCAACGCGCGTCGCGCGGAATCGACGAAGGCTTTGATCAGTTCCTGAATCTGCGTTTCGTTGAGTTGCACGGGGGCTTTGTGCTGCGGATCAAAAGCGATTGCCGAGGGCCCGACCGGGGTCCAGCCGCCTTCAGTCAAGGGCACACTGCCATGCTTGCCCAGCCATGGACGCCAGGTGCTGGCCTTGCGACCGGCATGTGCCAGCTGAATGCCCGCCACCGCGCCTTGGGAGTTGATGAAGCGCGTGATGCGTTGCAGCGGCTCGATCTGTTCGTCGTTCCAGAGGCCGAGGTCTTCGGGCGTGATGCGGCCGTCCGGAGTCACCGCCATTGCTTCGCTGATGACCAGTCCGGCGCCACCGACGGCGCGACTGCCCAGGTGTACCAGGTGCCAGTCGTTGGCCAGGCCGTCGACACTGGAGTACTGGCACATCGGCGAGACGGCGATGCGATTGCGAAGGGTCAGTTGGCGCAGGGTGTAGGGTTCAAGCAGCAGGCTCATGGCAACCTCTCGTAATGACAATTCAGGTGTCCAGGCTCGGTTCGTGTGCAGAACAGATTTCAGTGGACCGTCTGTTGTCGACAACCTGTGAGCGAGAGGGGTTCCTGCTGATTTTCAGCGCGGTGCGAGGTGGACCACCATCAACTGCACCGTTTCGTTGCCGCGAAACTCGTTCAGATCCAGCTTGTAGGCCAGCTCGACCCAACGGATATTGGGATTGGGCCAGACATCGCGGTCGACGCTGAACGCGATGCCATCCAGCTTGACGCTGCCGCATTCAGTCTTGAGTACCATTTTCAAATGGCGCTCGCCCACGACCCGCTGCTCGACCAGTTGAAAGACCCCATGAAACAACGGCTCCGGAAAATGCTGCCCCCAAGGACCTGCGTTGCGCAACGCACGGGCCAGCTCAAGATGAAATTCTTCAACGGCCAGCGAACCGTCCGAAAGCAGACGCCCGGTCAGGTCCTGCTCGTCGAGCTGACGCCGGACCTCCAGATCGAATGCGTCGGCAAAGGCCGGATAATGTGCCTCCGGCAGCGACAGGCCTGCGGCCATGGCGTGGCCGCCGAACTTGCTGATCAGTTGCGGATGACGTGCCGCCACTGCGTCCAGGGCATCACGGATATGAAACCCGGGCACCGAACGGGCCGAGCCCTTGAGCACGCCCTCCCCGGCGCTGGCGAAGGCGATGGTCGGTCGGTGGTAACGCTCTTTGAGCCGCGACGCCAGAATACCGATCACACCCTGGTGCCAGTCGGCATCGAACAGGCACAGGCCGAATGGCATGGACTCCAGCGGCAAGTCCTTGAGCTGCGCCAGCGCCTCGCGCTGCATGCCTTGCTCGATGGATTTGCGGTCCTGATTCAGCTCATCGAGCTGGACGGCCATTTCACGCGCCAGCACTGGGTCATCACAAAGCAGGCATTCGATACCCAGGCTCATGTCATCCAGACGCCCTGCCGCATTCAGGCGCGGGCCGAGAATGAACCCCAGGTCAGTGGAGGTAATGCGTGCAGGTTCGCGCCGGGCGACCTCAAGAATCGCGCGCAAACCCGGACGCGCACGACCGGCCCGGATACGCATCAGGCCCTGATGCACCAGAATGCGGTTGTTGGCGTCCAGTGGCACGACGTCGGCCACACTGCCGAGCGCGACCAGATCCAGCAGCTCGCCCAGATTGGGCTGGGCACGCTGAGTGCTATCGAACCAGCCGATCTCGCGCAGGCGGGCGCGCAACGCCATCAGGACGTAAAAGATAACCCCGACACCGGCCAGCGACTTGCTCGGAAAGCTGCAACCGGGCTGATTGGGATTGACGATGGCATCCGCTGCCGGAAGCTCTGAACCGGGCAAGTGATGGTCGGTGACCAGCACCTGCAGGCCTGCCGCCTTGGCGGCGGCCACACCTTCGACGCTGGAAATGCCGTTGTCCACGGTGATCAGCAACTGCGGTTCGCGTTGCAGCGCCACTTCGACGATTTCCGGCGTCAGGCCATAGCCGTACTCGAAGCGATTGGGCACCAGATAATCGACATGCGACGCGCCCATCAGGCGCAGACCCAGCACACCGACCGTGCTGGCGGTCGCGCCATCGGCATCGAAGTCACCGACGATCAGCATGCGTTGCCCCTCACGCAATGCCGTCACCAGCAGTTCCACAGCCGCATCGATACCCTTGAGCTGTTGATACGGGATCAGACGCGCCAGACTCTTGTCCAGTTCTGCCTCACAGGCCACACCCCTTGCCGCGTACAGACGAGTGAGCAAGGGCGGCAGATCGCCGAGAAAAGGCAGGGTGTCAGGCAACGGACGGGGTTCAATGCGCATGCGGGTCAGCTGATCTCTTTGCAGTGTCTATTCAGATTCGGGTCAGTCCAGGCAGGACCGGTATCAACCGCGCTCGCCTGTCAGCCATTGCAGTTGCACTTCATGCTGGCCGCGGTCGTCGGTCACGAATATCGTGCCTTCGCTGATCATCACATCCCACTTGATGACCCGTGGCATGTCCTTGGCCAGCACTTCCAGCACGTCCTGCGGCACTGCAGCAATGTTGACGTTTTTCAGGTTCTTGATCGCCGGGATGACTTTTCCTTCCCAGACGCGCAGGCTGCCATAGGCGAGCAGACTGGTGCGCTCGGTACGACGCGAGCACCAGGTCAGACGATCAGCGTCCGGCTGGCCCACTTCGATCCAGTGCAAAACACGATCATCCAGACTTTTTTCCCACAACGCCGGCTCGTCCACATCAGACAAGCCACGGCCAAAGGCCAGCTGTTCGTTGTACCAGAAGGCATAGGCCAGCAGACGCACGGTCATGCGCTCTTCGGTTTCGGACGGATGCCGGGCAATGGTCTGCTTGACGCTCTCGTAAACCCCGCGATCAAGGTCGGTCAGGTTGAGTTCGAATTTGTAAGTCGTGGACGGCTGGGCCATGAACGGGCTTCTAGAGTCTGGGGGAAGAGCGCAAGTCTAACCGATGCCGGGGCCGCGAACTAACTTGCTGGCAAATCCGGCCTGCTGAGCGCATGGTTACGGTGATTTGCGGGATGCGAAAAAATCGATAGTCTGAAACAAAACCCTGATACAGATGATTTTTCAAGACTGCTCCGCAGCGCCGCAGGATGTCATTTCCGGATCGCAGTGGGCAGTTGCATGTGACGCAACAGATGTTGCGCCACTCAAAGACCTGCCAGCAATCACTCCCGATTGTGGAATTCTTTTCGAGGATGACACCCGCGAATGTCCCCGCCCGCCTCGCACCGCGCGTCGATTAGGCTGCTGTTTGCCTTGTCGCTCGTCGGCATCTCCTGTTTCAGCGAAGCCAGAGAGACGCTGACCTGGCTGCTGCGCGACATACCGCCTTCGACCATTTTTTCGGGGAACCTGCGCGGGCAAGGCGCTATCGATCAGCTCATGCCGCTGCTGACGGCACGAATGCCTGAATACAACCATGTGCTGGTGCGGGTCAATCGCGCCAGAGGCTTGCAGATGCTCAATGACAGCAGCGCGCTCAATTGCGACCCGACCATGTTGTGGACCGCAGAGCGAGCCAAAACCCTGCTCTTCTCCATCCCCATTGTCGCCATCTTGAGCAGCGGCCTGATCGTGCGCAAAGAAGACCTGGCGCAGTTCGCGGCCTTTATCGAAGACGGGAAAATCGACTTTGCTGCGCTGATGGCCAGCGAAACCATCAAGCTCGGCGTGGTTGCCGAACGCAGCTACGGCGCGTTGATCGACGAGACGCTGCAACACGTGGACGACAGATCGCTGATACCGCATTACGGTAACGACGCCGTCGGCAGCCTGTTGCAAATGGAACGTCTGGGGCGCTTGCAAGCGTTTATCAGCTTCTGGCCCGAAGCTCGTTATCAGGCCATGCAACAAGGTATTGCGCCGGAGGAGCTGAGTTTTCTGCCCATCAAGGGCAACCCCACTTACCAGTTCATTTACATCAGCTGTAGCAAGTCGCCTGCAGGCGAACAGGCAATCGCGAAGATCGATCAGGAAATGCGTCAGCTGCGTGTCGGCAATCTGATGGGGTTTTACGCACAATGGCTGGACCCCTCCCAGCGAGCGAGCTATCTGGAAGACGTCAAGGCAATGTTCGAGAAGGACTGAGCGTGTCGCGCAGCAGGCCCCCAGAAAAAGGGGGGCCTGCTCGGGGCATTCAAGGTTTCAGCGCCCTTGGCAGCCGTCAAACAGCCTCAGGAAAACGCGGCGGCCCCAATGAACGCACGACTGATTGCCGCATTGCGCATCGCCGCGATGACACAAGGCTCTATTCGCCCTTCTGCCACCATCAGATCACGCCGCAGACCATCGACAACGTCCGTAAGCTGGCGCTTGTCGTTCAACTGATCCGCGCCGAATGTACGCTCGATCACACGGGCACCGGCTTTGTCTTTCAAGGTGACCAGACGCTCGCCCCGGGATCCCGCCTGGCCAATACAGGCCTGATAAGGAGACAGCGCTTCGCTTAGCAGTAAGCTGATATTTTCCATCCGGATCACCACTCAACAGTTTGAATGCAAAGGTGCTTACCAATGACCGTCGGCAACAGTAGAAAGTTCTTTCTATTCCTGACGGTTCACAGCACCTGTCTGTGAATTCGAGCATGCCTGTTCAATATGACAGGGAAAAAACCGCAGGCCGGTGAGACGAGGAAACTATTGCGTAGGAAAATTCAGCAAGATCCAGTGACTACTCCTACAAGCTGCCTATAGGTCCTACAAGTTGCCTATAGGCCGGCCGCCTGTCATAAACAGCATCATCAGCGAACCCTCCCCCTCAGTCCCCTTGCTGGAGCCGGACCTTGAGCCATTTCAATGCTCGCCCCTTGCGCGTTATCGTGGCGGACGACCACCCGATCTTTCTCATTGGCCTGCGGGTGGTACTGGAGCAGGACGGCCTGACCACGGTCGTCGCGCAAGCCTGCAACCCGGACGAACTGCTTGAAGTGCTCGCGCAAAATGGCTGTGATGTACTGGTCACCGACTTCATGATGCCAGCCGAACTGCAAAACGACGGGCTGCGCCTGTTGCAGCGCATTCACCGGGACTTTCCGGCATTGCCGGTGATAGTGGTCACCACGTTGAGCAATGCAGCGCTTTTTCAGTCCATGCTGAACCTCAACGTGCGGGGGCTGTTAAGCAAGGCCAGTCTGGCGGGCGAACTGCCCGACGCGATCAGGCGTGTACAGCGCGGGGAACTGTTCCTTGCCGACTCAGTGCGCGCCATCCTCGGCGAGGCGCAAGTGTACGGGCCTGAGGCCCTGATGCCGTTCGAGCGTCTGTCGCCTAAAGAACTGGAAGTACTGCGCCTGCTCTCGGCGGGCCATGCGGTCGGTCAGATCGCAGCCCGGCTCAATCGCAGCAAACAGACCGTCAGCGCCCAGAAAGTCGCGGCCATGCGCAAACTGGGGCTGGCCAACGACGCCGCGCTATTTATTTATGTGCAGGAAAACGGTTTGTCCTGAGATCAGGCTTGTGCCAGCACGTCCTGCAGCGGATTGTTGTCACGCTGTGCGATCCACTGCAACAGTTCTGCTGCAGCCATCGGCCGGGCAATGAAGTAGCCCTGAACGGCAGGGTCGCCCAACGCCAGCAGGTAATGGAAATCCTCGGCTGTCTCCACGCCTTCAACCACCACGGACATGGACAACCGTTGTGCCATTAGCATCGCCCCGGCCACCACCGCTGATTTGCGCGCATCGTCGGCCATGCCCCGCACGAATTCGGTGGGTATTTTCAGCTCGCTAAAGGGGAGCTGCAGCAACCTTTCGATGTTCGACGCGCCCATGCCGAAGTCATCGATCGACAATTTGCAGCCTTTCATACACAACCTTAACAGCCCTTCCAGTTGCCAGGCTTCTGGCCGGGCGGCGTCCTGCTCAAGTATTTCCAGCGTCAGCGCATGTGCCGGCACGCCATGATGCGCAAGCGCCTGCATGATCTGCTCGAAAAAATCGGCCTGTTGCAGCACTTGCGGGTCGATATTGACCGCGACCGACAGCGCCTTGCCCTGCTCGCGCATGACTTGCGCAGACAACTGCAAGGCCTGGTCGAGCACTCGCCAGGTCAGAGGGACCGTCAAGCCTTCCGCGTCAATGGTCTCGATGAAACGGCCGGGGGCCAGCAGGCCATGCACCGGGTGCTGCCAGCGAACCAGCGCCTCGACACCCAGCACCTCGCCGCGCAAGCTGACCTTGGGCTGAAAATGCGCCATCCATTGCTCGGCGACTGACGTGATATCAGCAGGTCTGGCGCCTGTCAGGTGAAAGAGCTCGGCGGCCGAGAGCGCGGTAAAGGCGTGATTGCCCGATGGCCGAGCCGCAGGACCGGGCTGACGGGAAACGTAAGCTTCAAGCAGCTCGCACAGCGCGGCGGCCGATGCAGGTTTCTGCAAGTAACCCAGCACCTCAAGCCCCTGGGCACCCGCCAGTTGCGCAACGCCCTCAAGCACACAGGTGGCGGAACTGCTGAGAATGATCAGGGCCTTTGCCAGCGCGGTTTCAGCCAGAAAACGGATCAGTTCGAGGCCGTCCGGTCCGTCCATCTGCAAGTCGCAGATGGCGATATCGACAGGACCCCGGCTGGTCAAAGACTGCTTCGCCGCCGCAACGCTTTCAGCCGCCAGCACGTCAAAGACCTGATTGGCATTGAGCATCTGGTGCAGCGCCATCAATTGAAAAGGATGGTCTTCGAGAATCAGAACCTTGAGTGAGTGCACTGTCATGCCTGCCGAATCCCGGCCATCTTGGCCAGAGGTACCCCAAGTCTAGTCAATCCAGCGGTGGTGACCCATAGGACATGTCCTAAACCTGTCAGCGATTACGGAACGTGCGGGCTGGCCCTCAGCCACTCGGTTCTGCACTGTCGGGCACACGCAGCAACTGCACTTCAATATCGGCCCGCAGATAGGTGATCGCCTTCTCAAGCGCTGACCAGCACCCGGGCACGCCCGTCTCGCTTTTTTGCCTGACGTGCTGATCCAGCGCAGCACAGGCCTTGGCCAGCGGAACAGCGTCAACCAGGCTGGCCGCGCCCTTGAGACGATGCAGGGAAGCGCTCAGGTTTTTCCAGTCCATCGACGACACGGCACGCTCGAGCAACGAGTGTTCGTGCAGCAGGTTCTTCCACAACTCACTCAGCAAGCGTTGCATCTGCTCGGGATTTGCCCGGGTCATGCGGTGCAGTGCGCCCATATCGAACGTCGGCTCGCGTACCACCTCTGCCAGTTCCTGTGCCAGACGCGTCAGTGACAGCGGCTTGATCAGCAGTCCGTCCATACCTGACTGCTCGCAACGCTCAGCCTCGTCACTCATGGCATTGGCGGTACAGCCGATGACCGGACACCGCTGGCGCAGCTCTCTGGCTTCAATCTGGCGTATGGCCTCGGTCAATGCGTAACCGCTGATGCCGGGCATGTTGCAATCGGTGATGACGGCATCGAATGACTCGTCGCGCCAGATCGCCAGCGCCGCCTCCCCACCCTCGACAGACGCGACACGGTGCCCCAGAAACTCGAGTTGACTGACCAATACCAGCCGATTGGCTGACATGTCGTCGACCACCAGCAGGTGCAGGCTGCGCGTATCGACTGCAGGCTGCGAGCGTTCAGCAACGGGCAGTGCCGGCTCGCTGATCCTGGCGAGCGGCACGTCGATGGTGACGCACGTGCCCTTGCCGGGCTCACTGTGCAGGCTGATCTCACCCTGCATCAGCTCGACCAATTGCCGGGTGATACTCAGTCCCAGCCCACTCCCGCCATACTGCGCAGCTGTGTCATCGCTGGCCTGAGTGAAGGGTTGAAACACCTGTTGCTGGCGCTCAGGCTCGATGCCTGCACCGCTGTCTTCGATGCTGATGCGCACACGCGATGCACCTTCAGACTCATCGGCCACCTCCACGCTCAGGACCACCCACCCCTCACGGGTAAACTTCAAGGCATTACCCAGCAGGTTATGCAGTACCTGACGCAGCCTCAGCGGGTCCAGCCAATAGTGACCGCTGACCTGCGCGGAAATCTCCAGACGCAGCTCCAGCCCCTTTTCCTGCGCCCGAGCCGAGAAAAGCTGAATGGCTTCCTCGAAAAACTCGCGAAGTGGCGTCACCGCCAACGACAGCTGCAGGCCGCCCGCTTCGATTCTGGCCAGATCAAGACTTTCACCGATCAGCGCAACCAGCTGCGTGGCTGACCGGTAGGCCACCTGCAATCCTTGGGAAGGTACGCCGCCCTGACGCACCGCCTGCTCACACTCCAGCTCCAGAAGGCCAATGATTGCCCCCATCGGCGTGCGGATTTCATGACTCATGCTGGCCAGGAAAGCGCTTTTTGCCTGATTGGCCTGAGCCGCCCGATGCATGGCGCTCTCAAGTTGCTGCTCCAGCAGCTTGCGCTCGGTGATATCGATCCAGCCGCCCAACAAACCCTGCAATTGACCATCGGCACCGAAGAACGGAACCGTCCATTGCCAGACCTCCATGCGCTTGCCGGACAGGTGAATCGTGCGGTCACTGAAGACCGGCTGATGATTTTCCAGCAGCTTGAGGTAGTCAGCGTGCATCTGTTCGGCCAGTTGCCGCGGGATGAGATCGACATCGATCAGGCGTCGCCCATTCATCTGCTCGAAACTGATGCCCAGGCTGTGTTCGTAGGAGCGGTTGCAGGAGATCATGCGACCCTTGAGATCCCGCACATAGATAGGGTTAGGAATGCCATCGAGCAGAGCGCGTTTGAATGCCAGTTGATCATTGAGCAGTCGTTCAGCCTTAAGGCGCTGGAGAATCTGCACCTTGAGGCGACTGCTCCAGACCAGCGACACCAGACCGGTCAGCAACGCCAGCGCAACGACCCAGAACACCCACTGCGGAATACGCCCCCACAGTGAAGGTTGAGGCAGCGACGAGCCCAGCCATTTCATGCGGATCGAGCGCAACTCGGCGACCGGGAATTCTTCCAGCGCCTTGTTGAGGATGCCCAGCAACTCGGGTTGGGTCTTGATCACTGAAAAACGGTCAGGCGACCATTTTCCGTCGACACTTCGGGCCACTTTCAACTGCCCGGACGGAAACAGGTACGCACCTGCCTCATTCTGGATGGTCGCGTCGGCAACACCGTTTTCGACCAATGCGCGAGCCTGATCATAGGTCTCCACCAAGCGCAGTTGAATCAACGGGTGCTCTTGCCTGATCAGGTCTTCCAGCGCATGCCGGGCAGGAAGCGCCAGGACTTTACCGGCCAGACTGTCGAGGGATACCTGCGACGAGTTTTCGGAGCGCACCACGAACATCCAGCTGTTGCCGCCGAACGAATAGGTAAAGTCCAGAAACCGTCGACGCGCGGCATTCTCCGCAAGCGTGGTATTCATGTCAGCCAGGCCGGCACGCAGCACCTCAATGCTCTGCTGAGTGGAAGGCACTTCCCGGTGAACGAACTGCAGACCGGTCATGCGTGAAATACGCGCCAGCACATCGGCGTTCAGGCCCACCCAGTGGCCATTCTTGTCCTTGTAGATGTAGGGCGGATGCTGTGTGGTGGAGATGGTCACGCTGGGATGCTTGAGCAACCAGCGTCGCTCTGCGCCGGTAAAACGAATCCGTTGCCCTTCGACATCCGCGCCCAGCCCCAGGGTCCAGCGGCCCAGCACCTCACGGCTGACCGATGGCGCAATGCTGTCCAGCGCACGGTTGATCAGCGTCAGCAAACGCTGTTCGTCATGCCGTACTGCAAACGCAAACCCAACCGGCGGCAAGCGGCTTTCGAACTTGATCTGCAACCCCAGGTACGGTCGCAGGGCTGTGTATGACCGGACGATCACTTCGTTACCGATAAAGACGTCCACCTCCCCCTGACTCAAGGCTTCCAGAGCGCTGTAAAGGTTCGGCGCAATGATGATCTCGCTGTCCGGGTAGGTGCGGTGCGCGACGTCCGAATCGGCATAACCATCAAGCAACACCACTTTCTTGCCTGCCAGGCTTACCGGGGGGCTGAGGTCGTTGCCACGCCCCACCACCACCGAACGGTCAGGCATGTAGTCGGAGGAGAACGCCAACCCCTTCACGCCGCGTTCGAAGCCGTTGGCACTGGTCAGCAGGTCAAGCTTGCCGTCGCGCAGCGCCTCGATGGCCTCCTCACGCTTGGCGAAACCTGTGACCTGCATCGGGATGTTCAACTGGTCACTGACCAGCCCAAGGTAATCGGCGCTGATACCCTGATAACGATTGCGGTCGCTGGTGATGTCGATCGGCTCGTAATCGGCAATGGCGATGCCGACCCGGATGACTTTGCGCTGATCGAGCCATTGCCGGTCGCGTGGTTCGATGACGAGATCGTCAGACGCCACGAAAGGTGCGGTCAGGGTAAACGGCAAGCTTTGTGCGGCGCTGAGGGTCTGAGCGAAGAACAGAGCCAGCAATGCCCATACCATGCGCCATGCGCGGTCCCTTGCTGTTTTACCTGTCTTCCTGACGACGCTTTGAATACGTGCTTGCTTCACTGCGACTGACTCTTTTCGGTGGGCTGAAAAACCCTCGAAGTTTGGCACGTAGAAACAGGAAGGCCCGCCATATGGCGGGCCTTAAGTTGTTACACGACGCTTCTATCAGAGCGGTTTGCCGCGGTTGCCATGCTGGCTGACAAACGCCTGTATGGCTTTCAGGTCATTGGGCAACACGGTGCAGCGTTCGTCGCGTTCGAACAAATCAGACAAATGTGCAGGCAACTCAAGCGCTTTTCCTACGCCTGCCTTCTCCACTGCCTCCGGGAATTTGACCGGATGCGCGGTCCCCAGGATCACCATTGGCGTATCCAGACTGCGACGACACTCGCGCGCGGCCTTCACCCCGATAGCCGTGTGCGGGTCAAGCAATTCGCCGGTCTTCGCGAACACGTCAATGATGGTCTCGCAGGTCTGCTCATCGCTGACCGCCAGCGAGTCGAACAGCTTGCGGGTTTCGGTCCAGCGCTCTTCTTCGACACTGAAACCGCCGCCCTGCCGGAACGTGCTCATCAGTTCGGCAATGGCCGAACCATTGCGACCATGCATATCGAACAGCAGACGCTCGAAGTTCGACGAAACCATGATGTCCATGGACGGCGACAACGTGGCGTGCAGGGTTTCCTTGACGTACTGATTACCGCTCATGAAGCGGTGCAGGATGTCGTTGCGGTTGGTGGCGACGATCAACTGGTTGATCGGCAAGCCCATGTTGCGCGCCAGGTAGCCGGCAAAGATGTCGCCGAAATTACCGGTTGGCACCGAGAACGATACTGAACGCGCCGGACCGCCCAGTTGCAGGGCTGCATGGAAGTAGTAGACGATCTGGGCCATGATCCGCGCCCAGTTGATCGAGTTGACGGCTACCAGACGCGTGCCCTTGAGGAAGCTCTGATCGGCAAAGCTGGCTTTGACCATCTCCTGACAGTCGTCAAAATTGCCTTCCACCGCGATGTTATGAATGTTCTCACCGAAGATGGTCGTCATCTGCCGGCGCTGAACATCCGACACACGATTGTTCGGGTGCAAAATGAAGATGTCGACGTTGTCACACCGACGGCAGCCTTCGATGGCCGCAGAACCGGTATCGCCCGAGGTGGCCCCCATGATGACTACCCGCTCGCCACGCTTGGCCAGCACGTAATCCAGTAAACGGCCGAGCAATTGCAGTGCGAAGTCCTTGAACGCCAGGGTCGGGCCGTGGAACAGTTCGAGCACCCATTCGTTGCCGTTGAGCTGGCGCAGGGGCGCAACAGCACTGTGGGCAAACACGCCATAGGTTTCTTCGAGGATCTTCTTGAAATCGGCATCCGGAATGCTGCCCGTAACGAACGGCCGCATCACCCGGAAAGCCAGTTCGTGATAAGGCAGGCCTGCCCAGGACGCAATTTCTTCCTGAGTGAAACGCGGCAGGTTTTCCGGCACATAAAGGCCGCCGTCGCTGGCAAGACCAGTCAACAGCACGTCTTCGAAATTCAATGCAGGCGCTTGCCCGCGAGTACTGATATAGCGCATGGGATCAAACCTGTGGTTTGAGCTGAAAGCTTCAAGCCCCAAGCCTCAAGCTTCAAGCCCCAAGTTCAGGACGACTGGCGTCTGACTTGTAGCTTGCAGCTTGCGGCTTGCAGCTGACGGCTTGCAGCTGATGTTAATTAAGATGCTCGACGCGAATACGCACCACCGGACCTACCACATCCTGCAACGCTTCCAGCGCGTGGATGGCGTCATTGATGCGCTGTTCCAGAACGCGATGCGTCAGCAGGATCATCGGCACCAGGCCATCGTGTTCTTCGACTTCCTTTTGCATGATCGATTCGATGTTTATGCCGCGCTCGGACAGAATGCTCGCCACCTGAGCCAGAACGCCCGGATGATCCTTGGCCTGAATCCGCAGATAGTAGGCGCTTTCACAGGCCTCGATCGGCAGGATCGGGTGGGCGGACAGCGAATCAGGCTGGAAGGCCAGATGCGGCACACGGTTTTCCGGATCAGACGTCATGGCACGCACCACGTCCACCAGATCGGCCACGACCGACGAAGCGGTCGGCTCCATGCCTGCGCCAGCACCGTAGAACAGTGTTGAACCCGATGCATCGCCATTGACCATGACCGCGTTCATCACACCGTTGACGTTGGCGATCAGCCGGTCAGCCGGGATCAGTGTCGGGTGCACGCGCAGTTCAATGCCCTGCGCCGTGCTGCGCGCAACACCCAGGTGCTTGATGCGGTAGCCCAACGCCTCGGCGTAATTCACGTCTGCGGTGGTCAGTTTGGTAATGCCTTCGGTGTAGGCCTTGTCGAACTGCAGCGGGATGCCAAAGGCGATGGAGGCCAGAATCGTCAGTTTGTGTGCCGCGTCGATGCCTTCGACGTCGAACGTCGGATCCGCCTCGGCATACCCCAGCGCCTGGGCTTCAGCCAGAACATCCGGAAATGTACGGCCCTTCTCGCGCATTTCGGTGAGGATGAAGTTGCCAGTGCCGTTGATGATGCCTGCGACCCAGTTGATGCGGTTTGCCGACAGGCCTTCACGGATGGCCTTGATGACCGGAATACCGCCCGCAACCGCTGCTTCGAACGCGACAATGACGCCTTTCTCGCGTGCCTTGGCGAAAATCTCGTTGCCATGCACAGCGATCAGCGCTTTGTTGGCGGTCACCACATGCTTGCCGTTTTCAATGGCCTTGAGGACCAGTTCACGGGCAATGGTGTAGCCGCCGATCAGCTCGACGACGATATCGATTTCAGGGTTGGTCGCAACGGCGAACACATCACTGGTCGTAGGTGTACCGGCAATCTGGCAGTTGGGATTGGGGGTGCGAACCGCAATCTGCGCAACTTCGATTCCACGCCCGGCACGGCGGGCAATCTCCTCGGCGTTACGCTGAAGTACGTTGAAGGTACCGCCACCGACAGTACCCAGCCCACATATACCTACTTTGACCGGTTTCACTGATGAACTCCCCGAAAAACAGCCGAACCTGAATCGGCTGTGAAAAACCGCCGCATGTCGCCATACGACTACAAATCCGACGAAGCGCCGATAAGCGCTCGCCTCACATTCATGAGGCGGCCTTGACGACGCAGAACTATTTGGCGCCCATTGCCAGTTTGGCAACCTGAGCAGCGGGCTGATAGCCCGGAATGACCTGACCGTCGGCCAGAACGATCGCTGGCGTACCGTTCACGCCGATCGACTGACCGATTTCGTACTGCTTGCTGACCGGATTGTCGCATTTGGCAGCCTTGATGTCCTTGCCGTCGACCATACGATCCATGGCGCTTTTGCGGTCCTTGGAACACCAGACGGCCTGCAACTGCTCATCGCCCGGAGAGCCAAGGCCCTGACGCGGGAATGCCATGTAACGGACTTCTACACCCATCTTGTTCAACTGGGCCACTTCTTCGTGCAGCTTGTGGCAGTACGGGCAGGTGGTATCGGTGAATACGGTGATGTGCGACTTGGTCTCACCGACAGCCGGGTACACCACCATATCGGTAAGAGGAATGGCATTGATGGTCTTGGAAATGGCCAGACGCTCGGTTTTCTCGGTCAGGTTGACCGGCTTGCCGTTCTGCACCTGAAACAGGTAACCCTGCACCACGAACTGACCGTCAGCACTGGCATACAGCACGCGGCCGCCCTTGAGCTTGACCTCGTAAAGACCGGTGAGCGGGCTCGGCGAAATACTCTCGACCGGCAGTTCGAGCTGGAGCGAATCCAGCGTCTTGCGAATGGCCTGATCGGGCGCGGCATCCGCCACGGCAAACATACTGAATGTGCCGGCCAGCATGACAGCGGCGGCAGCGAAAATCTGAGACAAACGCACGAAAACTCCTATGACGGCGGGCAGACTGAAGGCTGCGATAAACAGGGGGCCAGCCTTGATCTGCGAAACCGGCAAAGCCTATCACATTAGGGCTTAAAGACCGCCCTGCACTGACGTAAGACTTTTCTCGAATCAGACGAGAAATCACCCGCGCGGATGATGCTTCGCATGAATCTCTTGCAACCGCGCGCGTGCCACATGGGTGTAGATCTGGGTGGTCGACAGATCGCTGTGCCCCAGCAGCATCTGCACCACGCGCAAGTCGGCGCCGTGATTGAGCAAATGGGTCGCGAAAGCGTGACGCAAGGTATGCGGCGACAGCGATTTGCCGATACCGGCGACCGTCGCCTGGTGCTTGATACGGTGCCAGAAGGTCTGGCGAGTCATCTGGTCGCCACGGGTGCTGGGGAACAGCACGTCGCTGGGCTTTCCGCCGAGCAGTTCGTCGCGGGCGCCGCGCAGGTAACGCTCGACCCAGACGATGGCCTCTTCACCCATCGGCACCAGTCGCTCCTTACTGCCCTTACCCATCACTCGCAGCACGCCCTGGCGCAGGTTGACCTGCTCCAGCGTCAGACTGATCAGTTCGGTCACGCGCAAACCGCAGGCGTACAGCACTTCCAGCATCGCCCGGTCGCGCTGACCAATGGGCTCGCTCAGATCAGGAGCGGCCAACAGTGCGTCGACATCGGCCTCGGACAGCGATTTGGGCAGCGGCTTGCCCAATTGCGGCATGTCGATCTGCAAGGTCGGATCAACTGCAATCAGCTTTTCACGCAGCAGGTAGCGGTAGAAGCCCCGCGCACCGGACAGAAAACGGGCGGTAGAACGTGGTTTGTAGGCATTGTCGACGCGCCACGCCAGGTGATCGAGGATCACTTCGCGGCCGGCACCGGGCAGATCAACATTTCGCGCCTGCAACCAGCCGTTGAACAGCGCCAGATCGCTGCGGTATGAGTCACGGGTATTGTCGGACAGGCCCTTTTCGAGCCAGAGCGCGTCCAGAAACTGATCAATCAGCGGGTGGTCGATGGCGGCCATTTTTACTCATTACGTGTGGGGATACGCCAGGAGCGAATCATCAAACAGCAGACAGCAAAAAGGCAGCCCTGAGGCTGCCTTTTTTATGCATCGAAAAACTGTATCAGGACAGTTTTTCCTTGATGCGCGCTGCTTTACCGGACAGGTCACGCAGGTAGTACAGCTTGGCTTTGCGAACGTCACCGCGACGTTTCACAGCCATGCTGTCGATTTGCGGGCTGTAAGTCTGGAAAGTACGCTCAACGCCAACACCGTTGGAGATTTTACGAACAGTGAAAGCACTGTTCACGCCACGGTTACGCTTGGCAATTACAACGCCTTCGAATGCTTGCAGACGAGCGCGGTCGCCTTCCTTCACTTTTACCTGAACGACAATGGTGTCGCCCGGTGCAAAGGTAGGGATCTCTTTGGTCATCTGCTCTGCTTCGAGGGCAAGAATGATTTTGTTAGTCATGCTGGTGCTCCTAAGGTAATCCGTCTGGATCGACCATCGATACGTTAACTATCGTCCCGCTCGCGGATGTATTCCGCCAGCAGCTTCTTCTCTTCTCCAGAAAGCGAGCGGCTTTCCAGAAGATCAGCGCGTCGTTCATAGGTCCGCCCAAGGGACTGCTGTAAACGCCAACGCCGGATGTGCGCGTGATTGCCACTAAGCAACACGTCGGGAACACGCTGATCCGCATACACCTCAGGTCGGGTGTAGTGCGGGCAATCCAGCAGACCATCCGTGAAGGAATCTTCCTCCGCGGAGTCCACATGCCCTAAAGCTCCAGGCAGCAGCCGCGTAACCGCGTCAATCAGAACCATCGCCGGCAGCTCGCCACCGGAAAGAACATAGTCACCAATCGACCACTCTTCATCGACATGAGCATCAATAAAACGCTCGTCAATGCCTTCATAACGACCGGCGATGAGGATAATCGCTTCCTCCTGCGCCAGTTCGCGTACCGCAGACTGATTCAGCCGGCGGCCTTGTGGCGACAGGTAGATCACCTTCGCCGCATCCCCTGCCGCTTGCCTGGCCTGAACCAGAGCATCTTCAAGGGGCTTGATCTTCATCACCATGCCCGGACCACCGCCAAATGGGCGATCATCCACAGTGTGATGGCGATCAGTGGTGTAATCCCGCGGATTCCAACAAGTCAGCTGCAACAGCCCTTGTTTCACCGCACGGCTGGTTATGCCGTATTCGCTGATGGCGGAAAACATCTCGGGAAACAGACTGATGACTTCTATGCGCAGGCTGGCCATGGCATTCAGAAGTCCGCGTCCCAATCCACCTTCATCTCGCCAGCACCCATGTCGACTGCCAACACGCATTGCTCCGTATAGGGCAACAGGCGTTCGCGATCATCAAGGCTGCCCGCGCAGGGCTTTACAACCATTACATCGTTCGAACCGGTTTCGAGCAGGTGATCGATTTTCCCGAGCAATTGCCCGAGTTGGTCGATGACCTTGAGGCCTTCAAGCTGGTACCAGTAGTACTCGCCATCGTCCAGATCAGGGAACAGGTTACGCGGCACACAGATGTCGTAACCGGAGAGAAGACGGGCTTCTTCACGATCATCGAGACCTTTGAGCTTTGTGACCAGGAACTTGCTTTGCAAGCGTCCGCTGACCAGCTCCACCTGTTTCTCAACGCTGCCTTCGCGCCGAAGCGTCCAGGTTTTGTAGTCCAACAGGTTTCCAATCGGATCAGTAAAGGAATAAACCTTCACTTCGCCGCGAACGCCATGAACCGAGTAAATCTTGCCAATGACGATCAGATCGTCGGCAGATGCAGGCGTCGCGTTCATAAGACTCAGGCCGCGGCCTTGGTCTTGTTGTGCTCTTTGAGCAGCTGTGCAACGCGCTCAGAAGTTTGTGCACCAACGCTCAACCAGTAGTTGACGCGTTCTTCGTTAACGGACAAGCGGATTTCCTGACCACGGGCAACCGGGTTGAAGAAACCAACCTGTTCCTTGTGGGAACCGTCACGAGCATTACGGCTGTCGGTTACGGTCAAGTGGTAAAACGGGCGCTTTTTGGAGCCGCCAAGGGCAAGACGGATGGTTAGCATTGAACATCGTTCCTGTAGTCGGTGCTGCAAATCTAAGATGCACAGCGGGCATAGGTGCCCGAAAGGCCGCATATTCTAAGGAATATCCCGACTTTTGCAAATGTCTTTTTCCGGCGCCTATCGGCATGCCTTCCAGATTTGCCAAGAAGCTGTCTGTGTGACAGCAGGTAAAAGCCCGCATAACGCGGGCTGGCCGGGGGTCACCCCCCGTATGAAAGCGTGCAAAGTCTTTTGCACGCCCCTCAATTACATTTTCGGCATGCCGCCGCCGGGGAGCATTCCACCCATGCCGCGCATCATTTTGGCCATTCCGCCCTTGGCGGAGAACTTCTTCATCATCTTCTGCATCTGTTTGTGCTGCTTGATCAGACGCCCGATGTCCTGAACCTGCGTACCCGAGCCCATGGCAATACGACGCTTGCGCGAGCCACTGACCAGATCCGGATCGCGGCGCTCGGCCGGGGTCATTGAGTTGATGATGGCTTCCATCTGCTTGAACTGCTTTTCAGCGGCGCCCTGGGCATTGCCCATTTGCGACAGATTGACACCACCGATGCTCGGCAGCTTGTCCATCAGGCCACCAAGGCCGCCCATGTTCTTCATCTGCTGCAATTGATCGCGGAAGTCTTCGAGATCGAAGCCTTTGCCCTTCTTGAGCTTTTTCGCGAGTTTGTCGGCCTTGTCCTTGTCGAGGGTCTGTTCAGCCTGCTCGATCAGGCTGAGCACATCGCCCATACCCAGGATTCGCGATGCGATACGGTCCGGGTGAAACGGCTCCAGCGCTTCGCTCTTCTCGCCCATACCGATGAACTTGATCGGCTTGCCGGTAATTGCCCGCACCGACAGCGCCGCGCCGCCTCGCGCATCGCCGTCGACCTTGGTCAGGATCACGCCGGTCAGTGGCAACGCGTCGCCAAAGGCCTTTGCGGTGTTGGCCGCATCCTGGCCGGTCATTGCATCGACCACGAACAGCGTTTCGGCCGGCTTGACCGCAGCGTGCAGCGCCTGGATCTCGCTCATCATCTCGACGTCGATGTGCAGGCGACCCGCAGTATCGACAATGACGACGTCGATGAACTTGAGCTTCGCTTCTTTAATAGCAGCCTGAGCGATCTCGACCGGCTTCTGGCTGATATCGGAGGCAAAGAAGGTGACACCGATGTCATTGGCCAGCGTTTCGAGCTGCTTGATGGCAGCGGGACGGTAAACGTCGACCGACACCACCATCACGGTTTTCTTCTTGCGCTCTTTGAGGAAGCGCGCCAGCTTGCCCGCCGTCGTGGTCTTGCCCGCACCCTGCAGACCCGCCATGAGAATGACGGCCGGAGGCGTAACGTTGAGCACCAGGTCTTCGTTGGCGGCGCCCATCAGGCTTTCGAGTTCGGCCTGGACGATCTTCACGAACGCCTGGCCCGGCGTCAGGCTGCGCGACACCTCGGTGCCGACTGCACGTTCCTTGACGCTGTTGACGAAGTCCTTCACCACCGGCAAGGCGACATCGGCTTCAAGCAACGCCATGCGCACTTCACGCAAGGTGTCCTTGATGTTGTCCTCGTTCAGCTTGGCCTTGCCAGTAACGTGGCGCAGCGTCTGCGAGAGGCGGTCAGTCAGATTTTCAAACATGCGCGATCCTTTCAGGCTCGGGTCGAACCCCGGTTGATGCGGCCCGGCCCGTAATGCAGAAATGGTGCTCGGCGAGCCTGCGGCTTGAGCAGGTCGCGGATTATAGCGAAGACTCTGCCGCACGGACACCACGCATACTGCTTCTGTGGTCTTTCGTGATTCGCCGGTTCTATGCCAAACTCAGCGTCTTTCCAGGCCCGTCCATCAGGATCTATGTTCCCTTTGCCACCCAGCCTGCTCCCCAGCCTCGCCGCCGCCATCATTTATGCCGCTGCGACCGTCTATCAGGGCCTGCGCCTGAGCCAGACCGCCAAGCCCGACAAACGGCTGCTCTGCCTGCTCGGCGCGCTGGCCGTCATCGCGCATGCCATGGGTCTTTACTCCCAGTTGGCGCGACCTGCCGGCCTTGGTCTGGACTTTTTCAATTCAGCCAGCCTGATCGCCGCGTCGGTGATTGCCGTGACCCTGATCGCCACGTCGCGCATTCCGGTGGAAAACCTGCTGGTGCTGCTGTTCCCGCTCGGCATGGTTACTGTCCTGCTGGCGCAGTTCGCGCCCAGCGGCACGGTGCAGCCGATTCAGGAAGAGCCGGGCATCCTCAGTCACATTCTGTTGTCGCTGCTGGCTTACGGCATGTTCACCATTGCCGCCTTTCAGGCCCTGCTGTTGCTGCTGCAGGATTACCGGCTCAAGCACAAGCACCCTTCCGGACTGATCAAGAACTTCCCGCCCCTGCAAACCATGGAAAGCCTGCTGTTCGGCTTCCTCTGGGCGGGCTGGATACTGCTGTCGCTGTCGCTGATCTCCGGCTGGCTGTTCGTTGAAAACCTGTTTGCTCAACATCTGGCGCACAAGACCCTGCTGGCCTGTCTGGCGTGGGTGGTATTCAGTGTGTTGCTGTGGGGACGCAATCGTCTCGGCTGGCGCGGGCACAAGGCCATTCGCTGGACGCTGGGCGGTTTCTGCCTGCTGATGCTGGCCTATTTCGGCAGCAAGCTGGTCCGTGAATTCATTCTGCACATCTGACGGGCTCTGATCATGGATAATCTGCCCATTGGCCCGCTGCTTGGCGTCCTCGCCCTGTTGATTCTCTGGGCCAGCCTGCTAACCGCTGTCGAGGCCGCGCACCACCAGCTCAAAACGATGCGCGCCGCCAGTCGTCCCGAAAAGGCGGCTGCACTGCCTGATCTGGCGTTCAACCTGAACAGCCTGATTCTGGTCAACACCCTGATCAATGTGCTGATCACCGTCATCGCCACGCTGATCGCCGCCAGCTACTGGTTTTATAACGGACCGACCGTCGCATGGCTGGGCACTGTGAGCGTCATGCTGGTGTTCGCCGAATACATCCCGCGCCGCCTTGCAAGCCGCCATCCCGTCGCGACGCTGATGCTGGGTAACGGGGTGCTGCGCATCCCGATGAAGATCGTCTGGCCGCTGGCATTCATTTTCAATCTGATCGCCAAGACCCTGCTGCGCCCCTTCCTCTCGCGCCATGTGCCGCAACAGGATGAGGCCTTCGAAGATGACGCGCAGAAGCCCGCCAGAAAGGAAATCGTGCAGGAACACAACCCGCGAGCCAATGTGCTGTCGGGCATACGTGCGCTGGACAGCATCACCGTCAATGACATTCTGATCCCGCGCAACGAAGTCGACGGCGTCAACCTTGACGACTCGATCGAGCTGATCATCGAGCGCCTGATCATATCCCGCCACACTCGCCTGCCGGTCTATCACAACGATATCAATCAGGTGCAAGGCGTCATCAATACCCGCGACATCAGCCACCTGCTGCCCAAGGCGACCCTGACCAAAGAGCAGTTGCTGGCGGTTTGCTACGAGCCTTACTTCGTGCCGGAAAGCACTCCGCTGCAACTGCAATTGCTGAATTTTCACAAGCAGCAGCGGCGCCTGGGTGTCGTGGTGGATGAATACGGTGAGGTACTGGGTATCGTCACTCTGGAAGACATTCTCGAAGAAATTGTCGGGGAGTTTGAAAACGAGCAGAAACTGGACAACCCTCACGTCAAACGCCAGGAAGACGGCCGTCTTGAAGTGGAAGGTGCCGCCTCCATTCGCGAGTTGAACAAGAGCCTTGGCTGGCACCTGCCGTGCGACGGGCCAAAGACCCTCAATGGCCTGGTCACCGAAGCGCTGGAGACCATCCCCGAAGCGGCGGTCTGCCTGAAGATCGGGCCTTATAGGCTGGAGATTCTGGAGACAGAGGAAAACCGCGTCACGCGTGTGGCCATGTGGCATAACACCCTGGTCCAGACCTTCAAATAGCCTCTGCCTTCATACCTCTCTGCCTCCGCTACCATTGCCTGTCAGCCCATTCGGGTTACTCTTCTCAGTGCAGCCCCCACAATCACAATAATGATCGCTCGCCGGTGCACGCTTCAGGCTGACCGGCGAAATGACCGTCAGGGAATCCGCATGACCAGCACTCCTCTCTCTGCTGTAGACAACGAGGCGCCCGCAAAACCGGCGAACTCGGCCACCCGCGTCGCCACCGCCAGCTTTATCGGTACAGCCATCGAGTTCTACGACTTCTACGTCTATGCGACTGCCGCCGCGCTGGTGATCGGCCCGGTCTTTTTCCCACAGACCTCAGGCACCGCACAAATGCTGTCGTCGTTCCTGACCTTCGGCATTGCCTTTCTCGCCCGCCCGCTGGGTTCGGCGCTGTTCGGCCATTTCGGTGACAGGGTCGGGCGTAAGTCGACGCTGGTGGCTTCGCTGCTGTTGATGGGCGTGTGTACCACGTTGATCGGCGTGCTGCCCGGTTATGCCACGATCGGCGCGTGGGCACCGATTCTGCTCTGCGTGCTGCGTTTTGGTCAGGGGCTTGGGCTTGGTGGCGAATGGGGTGGCGCTGCCCTGTTGGCCACCGAGAATGCGCCCAAGGGCAAACGCGGCTGGTACGGCATGTTTCCGCAACTGGGGCCCTCGATCGGCTTTCTGGCGGCCAATGGACTGTTTCTGGCGCTGGCGATAACCCTCGACGACGAACAATTTCGCTCGTGGGGCTGGCGAATCCCGTTCCTGCTCAGCGCAGTGCTGGTCATGGTCGGGCTGTACGTACGCCTGAAACTGGAGGAGACCCCGGTGTTCGCCAAGGCCATGGCGCGCCATGAGCGTGTCAGCCTGCCGATCGTTGAAACTTTCAGCCAGCACTGGAAGCCCATGCTGCTGGGTGCCGCCTCGATGGTGGTCTGTTACGCGCTGTTCTATATCTCGACCGTATTCTCGCTGAGCTACGGCGTGTCCACGCTGGGCTACACCCGCGAGACCTTCCTCGGGCTGCTGTGTGTTGCAGTGCTGTTCATGGCGGCCGCCACACCGATGGCGGCACTGGCAAGCGACCGGTTCGGACGCAAACCCGTGTTGATTGTCGGCGGCGTGCTGGCGATGCTCTCAGGCTTCACCATGGAACCGCTGCTGACCCATGGCAGCACGTGGGCGGTGGCGCTATTCCTGTGCATTGAGTTGTTTCTGATGGGCATCACCTTCGCCCCGATGGGCGCGCTGCTGCCAGAACTGTTCCCCACGCAAGTGCGCTACACCGGCGCTTCGGCAGCCTATAACCTGGGCGGAATCGTTGGCGCTTCGGTCGCCCCCTTCTTCGCCCAGAAACTGGTAGCGATGGGCGGCTTGAGCTGGGTGGGCGGGTATGTTTCAGCAGCGGCGCTGATCAGCGTGCTGGCCGTGTTGAGCCTGAAGGAGACGAGAGGCAGAGAGTTATAGGCCTCAAGCTGCAAGCTGCAAGCTGCAAGCTGCAAGCTGCAAGCTGCAAGCTGCAAGCTGCAAGCTGCAAGCTGCAAGAATAAGCATGGCGCTCTTTCTTGAAGCTTGCAGCTAAAACCTACAGCTCGACTTTGACCGCTTGAGCGGCTCGGGTCGCTTTGGCGCGTGCGGCCTCGATGGATTCATCGCGGGCCAGGGCGACGCCCATGCGGCGCTGACCGTTGACTTCCGGCTTGCCGAACAGGCGCAGTGCGGTGTCCGGCTCCGCCAGAGCAGCACCCAGGTTGGCGAAAGCGGTCTGAGTAGACTGGCCTTCGACCAGAATCACTGCCGATGCAGACGGGCCGAACTGGCGGATCAACGGAATCGGCAGGCCCAGAATCGCGCGAGCGTGCAGGGCAAACTGCGACAGGTCCTGAGAAATCAGGGTGACCAGGCCGGTGTCATGCGGGCGCGGCGAGACTTCGCTGAACCACACCTGATCGCCTTTGATGAACAGCTCGACACCAAACATTCCGCGACCGCCCAGCGCCTCGGTCACCGCTTTGGCAACGCGCTCGGACTCGGCCAATGCGACCGGGCTCATGGCTTGTGGCTGCCAGGATTCCTGATAATCACCCTTCTCCTGACGATGGCCGACCGGCGCGCAGAAGGTGGTGCCGCCGATATGTCGCACGGTCAGCAAGGTGATTTCGTAATCGAAGTCGATGAAGCCCTCGACGATCACCCGCCCCTTGCCGGCGCGGCCGCCTTCCTGAGCATAATCCCAGGCTTTCTGTACGTCGTCGGTGCTCTTGAGCAGGCTCTGCCCTTTGCCCGAAGAACTCATGACCGGTTTCACCACACACGGGAAACCGAGGTCTTCAACGGCTTTGCTGTAGGCCTCGAAGGTGTCAGCAAAGTGATACGGCGAGGTCGGCAGCTTCAGCTCTTCCGCAGCCAGACGGCGGATACCTTCACGGTTCATGGTCAACTGTGCAGCACGCGCGGTCGGAATCACCGTGAAGCCTTCGGCCTCAAGTTCCACCAGCGTCGCAGTGGCGATAGCTTCGATTTCCGGGACGATGAAATGCGGCTTTTCAGCCTCGATCACAGCCCGCAGTGCGGCGCCGTCGAGCATGTTGATGACATGACTACGATGGGCGACCTGCATGGCGGGAGCGTTTTCATAACGGTCAACAGCGATCACTTCAACGCCAAGGCGTTGCAGCTCGATCACGACTTCCTTGCCCAATTCGCCGCTGCCGCAGAACAGTACGCGCGTCGCGGTAGGCGACAGTGGAGTTCCGATTTGAGTCATCTCAGGTCCTCGTGAGGCAAATATCAAGCGCCGCTCGCGTCGTGCAAGCAACCGCTGTGGAGAAAGGCGCGCAATTTACCACGAAGCCCGGGCAAACGGGGCTCAGCCGGGGCAAGCGCTATTGCGTGCGCGCCAGGCCATGATCATCCAGACAAGGGTGACACCGGCGAACTTGGAGGCCAGCGCGGTCAGTACGACCGGTGCGGTCAGGGCGTCGATCATGCCAAAGAATATAAAGGTATCCAGAGGAATGCTCAGCGCCGAACTGATCCACAATCGGTCGCGTAGCGGGCGTTTGGTGATGCTGAACACCAGCCAGTCGATACATTCGGATACCGCGAAGGCCGTGGCACTGGCCAGTGCGATGGTCGGGTCACTGGTGATATAAGACAGGACCAGCGCCATCAGCATGGCAACGATAGCGCCATGCCCGAAACGGATCTGCACCATATCGCGCAACACAAACACCAACCCGCCCCACGCGGACCAGATGACGTCCAGATGCGGCGCACTGGAAAACGCAAAGTTGATCAGCACGACGCTGCCGATGTAAGCGATCAGAAAAAGCATGGAGGGTCTGGGCCTGTGCAAGCGAGCGGCAATGATAGCAAACGCGGACAAGAGCCGCGCCCAAGCGAGAACGAAAGCGTTATTCCTGGCGCAGGAAATGCATCGACTGCACCGCCCTATTCGCGAACAAGTTCGCTCCTACAAAAGCTCGCGGGTAACCTGTAGATACTCTGTTCGCGAAAGCGGTATTCCTGACGCAGGAAATGCACCGACTGTCACGTTCTCTTCGCTGGCAATTCTGCTCCTGCAAGGCCATCGGAACATCAACGTGCCCCGCCCACCGTCCACATCAATCCACTGACCCTCGCCCGTTCGTCGCAGAGTCCCAGAACGACACGGCGCTCGTCGTTGCTCATGCGGCTCCACTGAGTAATCTCGCTCACGGTGCGTTGACAGCCGGTGCAAATGTCCTGCTCGTCCAGCGAGCAGATATTGACGCAAGGCGAGCGGACCGGTTTTTCGGGTATCGAGTCGGTACTCATCAATCTTCCTGTACGGCCAGCTCACGGGCGTAGCGCTGGGCGTTGTGTACGTAATGGGCGGCGCTGGCTTCAAGCATTTTCTTCTGCACGTCGGTGAGTTCGCGGACTATCTTGCCCGGCGAGCCCATGACCAGCGAGCCGTCGGGAATGACCTTGCCTTCGCCGATCAGCGAATTGGCGCCGATGATGCAGTACTTGCCGATCCTGGCGCCATTGAGAATGACCGCATTGATACCGATCAGGCTGTAATCGTCGACGCTGCAACCGTGCAGCATGGCATTGTGACCAATGGTTACGCCCCTGCCGATGTGCAGCGGCGAGCCCATGTCGGTATGCATCACCGTGCCGTCCTGGACATTGCTGTTTTCACCGATATGGATCAGTTCATTATCGCCACGCAGCACGGCGTTGAACCAGACACTGGCCCCCGCCTCCAGCCTGACTTTGCCGATCAGCAGCGCATTGGGTGCAACCCAGCTCTGCGGGTCGGTCTGGACGCGGGAATCCCCCAGGCGGTATTTCATGCAGACTCCTCAGGCGGGCGCTGTCAATGGACGAGAATAATGGACACGAATATTTATGGCCAGGCTGCTCAGGTAGTCGAGCGCTCTGGAGGATGATGCAGGCTGATGTTGGTGCCGTACAGCACGTTGACCAGCTCGACGATCATGATCGCGGTCAATCCCCAGATCTTGTACTCGCCATAACGATAACTGGGCACGTACCAGCTGCGCCCTTCGTAATCAATGCGATGGGTATGTTCACGTGTGTCCTGACGAAAGAACTCCAGCGGAACGCTGAACACCGCGGCGATCTCGCCATCATTCGGGCGATATTCGACGAAATCCGGGATCACCCCTACATAGGGCGTGACCTTGATGCCGTGCTTGGAGATCAACGGGCTCAGCGGACCGATGATTTCGACCAGTCCCGGCGGCAGGCCGATTTCCTCTTCAGCCTCGCGCAGAGCCGTGAAAATCAGATCCGGATCGCCAGGGTCGCGACGGCCGCCAGGGAACGCCACCTCACCACCATGCGTGGACAGGCCGCTGGCGCGCAGGGTCAGGATCAGCTCGGGTTGATCGCTGCGCGTGACAGGGACCAGCACGGCGGCCTCGGGAAAGCGTCGATCCGAGTCGAGGGTCTCTGGCGTATGACTGACTACACGGCGAAGTAGCTCATCCAGCATGGCGAATCTCGATCTGTTGCCTGTCTGGCATCATGCACCAAAAGCAACGCTGCGCCCAACCCCTTGCAGGACAACTCATACCATCCGAAGGGTTGCCGAGCCGCCGTACGACAGGCCAAGATAGCGCCTGCGTTCACCATTGAATGAAACCATGAAATTTTGCAGCCAGTGCGGCAACCCGGTTATCCAGCGTATTCCTGAAGGCGACAGTCGGCTGCGGTATGTCTGCGAGCATTGCCATACCATTCATTACCAGAACCCGAACATTGTCGCGGGCTGCCTGGTGACACTTGGCGACCAGATTTTATTGTGTCGCCGGGCCATCGAGCCGCGCCTGGGCTTCTGGACGTTACCGGCCGGTTTCATGGAAAACGGTGAAACCATCGAACAGGCCGCGCGCCGCGAAACCATCGAAGAGGCCTGCGCTACGCTCACTGACCTGCACCTGTATACAATGATCGACGTGCCGCACATCAATCAGGTGCATGTGTTCTACAGGGCGGAAATGGCGTCGGCCGAATTTGCCGCGGGTGTCGAGAGCCTCGAAGTGCAGCTATTCGACGAGGCCGACATTCCGTGGTCCGACCTGGCGTTCATGACGGTCAGGCGCACGCTGGAGTGCTTTTTTGCCGATCGGCGTCAACAGGTCTACCCGGTTCACACCAGCGCCCTGCCCCCGTCAAGGCCGCTGCTGGACACCTGAATTTCTGAGACGCAAACAACATCGGCGCTTTTTATAACAAGGGCCGTCAGGAAAATCGTAATGCGCTGGTTGCTCGCCTTCTTCTGCCTGTCATTCGTACCGCTGTCGCAGGCTGCGTTCACGCAGACCATAGTGCCCAAAGGCAGCGAACAGAAAATCATCAACAATAAAGTCATCAACACTGAAAGCATTGCCAGCAAGAAGATCGACAAAGTGCTGGTGCTCAAATCTGCGCGCCAATTGCAGTTGATCAGTGGCGGCGAAGCGCTCAAGACTTATCGCATCTCGCTGGGCAAAAACCCTAAAGGCACCAAACTGCAGGAAGGCGACCAGCGCACGCCGGAAGGTTTTTACTGGCTCGACTGGCGCAAGCCCAGTAACAACTACAACCTGTCGATGCACATTTCCTACCCGAACATCACCGACGCGGCGCGTTCGCGAAGGGAAGGCGTCAAACCGGGCAGCATGATCATGATTCACGGCACGCCGGTGGACGAGGAATATCCAGAATGGTACTTCCACACACTGGACTGGACCAACGGCTGCATTGCGATGAAAAACAACGACATGCGGGAAGTCTGGGATCTGGTGAAAGACGGGACAATGATCGAAATTCGGCCTTGATCATTGCAGCGGGTCAACGCGCTAAGACGCGTAGTCAAGATCGGACGCAGAGCGTCCAGAACGGCATGCCGACGCGGAGCGTCGCACGATAGTTGAGATTATGATCATCGTCCCCACGCTCCAGCGTGGGGACGCATTTCCGGACGCTCCGCGTCCAGCCTTGGAGGCGATTCAGAAATCTTCCAGCCGCCACACTTCATAAGCGGGCGTTTCGTAGGGATGGCTCTGCTTGAGAGCCACCACAACGGGCTGGATAAGGTCATCGGCCACAACCAGCTCGACTTTCCATTCTTGCACCTGCTCGACCACTCCTGTCTGCCCGAGAAATGGCTGACTGCCATCCAGCGGGCGGAACTGGCCGTGGCCGAGCACTTGCCATGTGCATTGGTCGTAAGCGCCGATTCGCCCTGCTCCAGCAGCGAATACGGCGCTCTTGACCTGGTCCACATGGCTCGGCGGAACAAAGAACGCGAGCTTGTACATGCGCCTTAGTTAACCCAGGCCCGCGCATTGCGGAACATGCGCATCCAGGCAGCATCTTCGTTCCAGTCTTCAGGGCGCCACGAGTTCTGCACGGCGCGGAACACCCGCTCCGGGTGCGGCATCATGATGGTCACGCGACCGTCGAGGGTGGTCATGCCGCCAATACCACGCGGTGAACCGTTCGGGTTGGCCGGGTAACGTTCAGTGACCTTGCCGTGGTTATCCACGAAACGCAGCGCCACAGTGCCGGACACATCCGCCTCGAGCAGCGCATCGTCATTGCGGAACTCGGCATGGCCTTCGCCGTGCGCGATGGCGATTGGCATGCGCGAACCGGCCATGCCTTGCAGGAAGATCGACGCCGACTCCTGAACCTGGACCATCGCCACACGGGCTTCGAACTGCTCGGAACGGTTACGCACGAAGTGCGGCCAGAACTCGCTGCCCGGAATCAGTTCGTGCAGGTTGGACAACATCTGGCAACCGTTGCACACGCCCAGCGTGAAGCTGTCGGAGCGCTCGAAAAAGCCCTGGAACGCATCGCGGGCACGGCTGTTGAACAAGGCCGACTTGGCCCAGCCTTCACCGGCACCCAGCACGTCGCCATACGAGAAGCCACCGCAGGCAACCATGCCCTTGAAGTCGTTCAGGTCGACACGACCGGCCAGAATGTCGCTCATGTGTACGTCAATCGCGTTGAAACCGGCGCGATCAAAGGCGGCTGCCATCTCGACCTGACCGTTGACGCCCTGCTCGCGCAGCACGGCAACCTGAGGACGCACGCCCGTCTTGATGTAAGGCGCAGCGATATCGTCATTGACGTCGAAGCCCAGCTTGACGGTCAGACCTGGATTGTCCTCTTCCAGCAAGGCATCGAATTCCTGATCAGCGCATTCGGCGTTATCGCGCAGACGCTGGATCTGGTAACTGGTTTCGGCCCATTGACGCTGGAGCAAACGGCGCTGACCGCTGAATACGGGCTCACCAAGGAAGCTGATCGAGACTTCGTCGTTGTTGATCGGCTGACCGATAACCGCGACGCAATCTGCCAGACCGGCTGCGCTGAACTGCGACAGCACCAGCGGCGTGGCATCCTGACGAACCTGGATGACCGCACCCAGCTCTTCGTTGAACAGAATGGCGTTCAGCTCGGAGGCGTTATCCGCCAGACCGTCGAGGTGAAGGTTCAGGCCGCAGTGACCAGCAAAGGCCATTTCCAGTGCGCTGACCAGCAAACCACCGTCGGACCGGTCGTGATAGGAAAGAATATGACCGTCTGCATTGAGGCCCTGAATCACGGCGAAGAAGGCTTTGAGGTCTTCAGCGTCGTCGACGTCCGGTGCAACACGACCCAGTTTGCCATGGGTCTGGGCCAGAATGGAGGCACCCATACGGTTCTGACCACGGCCCAGATCAATCAGGATCAGGTCAGTAATGCCCTTGTCCATGCGCAGTTCCGGGGTCAGGGTCTGGCGAATGTCGACCACGGGCGCGAAGCCGGTCACGATCAGCGACAGCGGCGAGGTCACGCTCTTCTCGGCGCCCTCATCGCTCCAGCGGGTTTTCATGGACATCGAGTCCTTGCCCACCGGGATCGTGATGCCCAACTCTGGACACAGCTCCATGCCGACCGCTTTCACGGTGTCATACAAGCGTGCATCTTCGCCGGGATGGCCAGCCGCCGACATCCAGTTGGCCGACAGTTTGATGTCGGACAGCTTGCCGATGCGCGACGCCGCAATGTTGGTCAGGGTTTCGCCGATCGCCATGCGGCCGGACGCCGGAGCATCCAGCAGTGCCAGCGGGGTGCGCTCGCCCATGGCCATGGCTTCGCCGGTGTTGACGTCGAAGCTGGTCGCGGTCACGGCGCAGTCTGCAACTGGCACCTGCCATGGACCGACCATCTGATCGCGGGCGACCAGACCGGTAATGCTGCGGTCACCGATGGTGATCAGGAAGCTCTTGCTGGCGACCGCCGGGTGACGCAATACGCGCTGTACGCTTTCTTCGATATCCAGCGTGCCCGGATCGAAGTCATCGCCGATCTCTGCCTCACGCTCGACCGAACGGTGCATGCGTGGCGCTTTGCCCAGCAGTACTTCCAGCGGCATGTCCACCGGGCTGTTGCCGAAGTGGCTGTCGGTCACGGTCAGTTGCGGCTCGGCAGTGGCTTCGCCAACCACTGCAAACGGGCAACGCTCGCGCTCGCAAATGGCCTTGAAGCGCTCGTAGTCTTCGACGCCGACCGCCAGCACGTAACGCTCCTGGGATTCGTTGCTCCAGATTTCCAGCGGGGCCATGCCCGGCTCGTCATTGGGTACGTTACGCAACTCGAAACGACCACCCCGATTGCCATCGTTGACCAGTTCGGGGAAGGCGTTGGACAGACCACCGGCACCGACGTCATGGATGAAGCTGATCGGGTTACGGTCGCCCAACTGCCAGCAGCGGTCGATCACTTCCTGGCAACGCCGCTCCATTTCAGGGTTTTCACGCTGAACCGAAGCAAAATCAAGGTCTGCCGAACTGGTGCCGGTCGCCATCGAGGACGCCGCGCCGCCGCCCAGGCCGATCAGCATGGCCGGACCACCCAGCACGATCAGCTTGGAACCGACAGTAATCTCGCCCTTCTGGACGTGATCTTCGCGGATATTGCCCATACCGCCAGCCAGCATGATCGGCTTGTGGTAACCACGTACTTCATCGCCATGCGGCGTGGTAATGGACTGTTCGAAGGTACGGAAGTAGCCAGTCAGCGCCGGACGACCGAACTCGTTGTTGAACGCCGCGCCACCCAGCGGGCCTTCGATCATGATGTCCAGCGCGGTCACGATGCGCTCGGGCTTGCCGTATGGCACTTCCCAAGGCTGCACGAAACCGGGAATCTGCAGGTTGGACACGGTGAAACCGGTCAGGCCAGCCTTTGGTTTCGCACCGCGACCGGTTGCACCTTCGTCACGAATCTCGCCGCCGGAACCAGTCGCTGCGCCAGGAAACGGAGCAATCGCGGTCGGGTGGTTGTGAGTCTCGACCTTCATCAGAATATGCACCGGCTCCTGCACCGCGCCGTACTGGCGGGTTTCAGGGTCCGGGAAGAAACGCCCGGCAACGCTGCCGACGATCACCGAAGCGTTGTCTTTGTAAGCGGACAGCACGCCTTCACTGTGCATCTGATAAGTGTTCTTGATCATGCCGAACAGGCTTTTTTCCTGGCTCTGACCGTCGATATCCCAACTGGCGTTGAAGATCTTGTGACGGCAGTGCTCGGAGTTCGCCTGGGCAAACATCATCAGCTCGATGTCATGCGGGTTGCGCCCCAGACCATTGAAGCTGGTGATCAGGTAATCAATTTCGTCTTCGGCGAGGGCCAGGCCCAGCTCGACGTTGGCTTTTTCCAGCGCGGCACGACCGCCACCCAGGATATCCACCGCCGTCAGCGGCTTGGGCTGAGCGTGACTGAACAGCCCTGCGGCCTGCGCGTGGTCGCCCAAGACAAGCTGAGTCATCCGGTCATGCAGGCTGTCGGCAATCGCCTGAGCCTCGACGTCGCTGAACTGCCCTTCTACATAGAAGGCAATCCCGCGCTCGATGCGCTGGATTTTGCTCAGGCCGCAGTTGCGAGCGATATCGCTGGCCTTGCTCGACCATGGCGAAATGGTGCCAAACCGCGGCAACACCAGAAACAGTCGGCCGCTCGGCTCTTGAACCGGCACACTCGGGCCGTATTTCAAGAGGCGGTCGAGAACCTGCTGTTCTTCGCTAGTCAGAACGTCAGTGACGTCCGCGAAGTGGGCGAATTCGGCGTACAAGCCACTGACAGCTGAAACTTTTTGTTTCAGTTGTTCTAGTAATTTGCTGTGGCGGAAGGCAGAAAGGGCAGGAGCACCGCGCAGGATCAACATCTTCGGGACAGCCTCGAGAAGGGGTGTGCTTTGAGGCCGCGTATTCTAGCCTAAAGCGTGACCTGGATCACCCAAAACGGCAGCATCTCGTGCGCCCGAATGTCGCTTCACCGTAAAAAATGCGACAAATGTCACCAAAAAGCCTTCGCCTATCAGACGCAAGCGTCACTGTCGAGATATGGCGCCCGGTGCGCTTTGCGTATACTGCACCGATGTTCTTCAGACCAGACTTCCGCCCACGTTGCGCCAAGTGGCTCATCGCAACCGGACTCTTCCTGATGCTCGGTGCCTGTGTTGAGAAACCCAACACATTGGAGCGAGTCAAGGAGGACGGCGTACTGCGGGTGATCACTCGTAACAGCCCGGCGACTTATTTTCAGGATCGCAACGGTGAAACCGGCTTCGAATTCGAGCTGGTGAAGCGCTTCGCCGAGGATCTGGGCGTCGAGCTGAAGATCGAGACCGCCGATAACCTGGACGACCTTTTCGACCAGATGAACAAGCCGGGAGGCCCGGTACTCGGGGCTGCAGGCCTGATCGACACGCCAAAACGCAAGCTGCAGGCACGTTTCTCGCACTCTTATCTGCAAGTCACTCCGCAAGTCATCTATCGCAACGGCCAGTCGCGCCCGACCGATCCGGGTGACCTGGTAGGCAAGCGTATTGTGGTCCTCAAGGGCAGCAGCCATGCCGAACAGCTGGCTGCGCTCAAGCTGCAGAACCCCCGTATCGAGTACGAAGAGTCTGACGCGGTCGAGGTCGTTGATCTCCTGCGCATGGTCGATGAGGGGCAGATTGATCTGACTCTGGTCGACTCTAATGAACTGGCAATGAATCAGGTGTACTTCCCCAACGTGCGCGTCGCCTTCGATCTGGGCGAAGCCCGGGAACAGCGCTGGGCCGTCGCGCCGGGTGAAGACAACAGCCTGCTCAATGAAATCAACGCTTATCTGGACAAGGTCGAGAAGAACGGCACGCTGCAACGCCTGAAAGACCGCTACTACGGCCATGTCGATGTGCTCGGCTACGTCGGCGCCTACACCTTCGCCCAGCATTTGCAGGAGCGCCTGCCCAAATACGAGAAGCATTTCCAGACATCGGCCAAGACAGAACAGGTCGACTGGAGGCTGCTGGCCGCTATCGGCTATCAGGAATCAATGTGGCAACCGGCCGTCACCTCGAAAACCGGCGTGCGCGGCTTGATGATGCTGACCCAGAACACGGCGCAAGCCATGGGCGTCACCAATCGTCTCGATGCCCGACAAAGCATTCAGGGTGGAGCAAAGTACTTTGCCTACGTAAAGGATCAGCTGGATGACAAGATTCAAGAGCCGGATCGTACATGGCTTGCCCTCGCGTCCTACAACATTGGCGGAGGCCATCTTGAAGATGCGCGCAAACTGGCGGAAAACGAGGGGCTAAACCCGAATAAATGGCTGGACGTGAAAAAAATGCTGCCGCGTCTGGCGCAGAAGAAGTGGTACAGCAAAACCCGATATGGTTATGCCCGAGGCGGCGAACCGGTGCACTTTGTCGCCAACATCCGTCGTTATTACGACATCCTGACCTGGGTCACACAGCCGCAACTTGAAGGCAGTCAGGTTGCCGATGGCAATCTGCACGTGCCGGGTGTCGATAAAACCCAGCCAGCGCCTACGCCTGGCCCCGAACCCGCCAGCAGTCCGGAAAAACCGGCACTTTAAGCGTCGCCTTTGGCCTTGCCTGCCTCTTTGGCCGCGCGGCGCATCCTGAAAAACTCGCTCAGCATCGCCCCGCACTCCTCGCCCAATACACCGCCCTCAAACAGCACGCGATGATTGAGAAAGCCCTGGCTGAAAAACTGCCCCTGGCTCTGGACTATGCCTGCCTTGGGTTCAAGCGCGCCGTAGACCACACGCGCCACCCGCGAATGCACGATCAAACCGGCGCACATGCTGCACGGCTCCAGCGTCACATACAGCGTACTGCCCGGCAGTCGGTAATTGTCCAGCGCCTTGGCGGCATCACGAATTGCCACCATCTCGGCATGCGCACTGGGGTCGCTGGCGCTGATCGGGCAATTGTAACCACGACCGATGATCTCGCCGTTCTGCACCACCACTGCGCCGACCGGCACTTCGCCCAGCAACGCGCCCTGAGCCGCAAGCGCCAGCGCTTCCCGCATAAAGTGCTGATCATGGCTGCGGTCGATGATCTGCGGTTGCCTCATCACGACACCTCGATGGCAGCCATGAGGCCGGTTTCCATGTGATCGATCACATGGCAGTGAAACATCCACACACCCGGGTTATCCGCCACCAGTGCAACGCGGGCCCGCTCATTGCGTCCCAGCAGAAAGGTATCGGTAAAGTACGGGATGATCTTGCGCCGATTGGACGCGATCACCTTGAAACTCATGCCGTGCAGATGAATCGGGTGTTGATACTGGGTCATGTTCTTCAATTCGAAGATATAACTCTTGCCCAGCGTCAATTTGGCGATAGGTCGGTCGGCGCAGGTCTTGTCGGTAATGTCCCAGGCCACACCGTTGATCTGCCACAGACTCGGTGGCTTGCCGTTGTCGGTGTTGACCGACATCGAGCCGACCCACTCGAAGTTGAAATTGATCTTCTCAGCATTATCCAGATCCGGCTCGGCCACCGGATTGGCGGGCAATTCAGGCGGCCACTGCCCCGGCGCGTCGTTATTGGCGACCGAACGGAACGTCCCCAGACGCACCGGGCCATTACGCAACGAAATTTCCTCGCCCGCAGGCGGCGCCTTGATCGCCAGACAGAGGCGCATACCCGGCCCCAGCCAGTATTCGTCGCCGAACGGCCGGGGCTTGACCGGGTTGCCGTCCAGCGCATAAATCTGCGCCTCGGCGTCCGGCAGGTTGAGGCGATAGGTCACGGTATTGTCGAGATTGAGCAAACGCACCCGGGTAATCTGCCCGGCCGGCAGCTCAATGACCGCCTGAGGAACACCGTTCAGCGTCGAAAGCCGACCCGCCGTGCCTTCTCGCGCCGCCTCGCGCAGCACGCTGAACTCGGTAAAAGCGCCCTCTTCATCCACATGCCAGCTCTTTAGACTGACCGTGCGCTCATAGGCAAAACCGGTCGGCTCACGCTCTTCCACAATCAACGGCCCGACCAGCCCGCGTCCCAACTCTTCGCTACTGCTGACGTGCGGGTGATACCAGTAACTGCCAGCGTCCGGCACACGAAACTTGTAATCGAAATACTCGCCCGGCTTGACCGGCAACTGCGAAACGTACGGCACGCCGTCCATCTCCAACGGCAACCGGATGCCGTGCCAGTGAATAGTCGTCTCGACCGGCAATTGATTGATGAAGCGCAACCGCAGCCACTCGCCCTGCCGGACGCGCAACTCTGTACCCGGAGCAGAACCGCCGAATGCCCAGGCAGGTGTCTTGTGACCCGATACCAGCTCTATATCCAGCGGCGCAGCGATCAGCACGAAATCCGACCCCGCTTCTGACTCGCGGCGCCCCATCCAGTAACGCGAGGCACCGCCCGCGCCCAAGCCGACTACGGCAAGACCGGCAATGCCTGTGAGGATTTGGCGACGGGTGAAAGACATGAACGGCGGGACCTCTGATACGAAAACGGAAGGCATCTGCAGGCAGATGCGCGGGGCGAATACGATACACCTGCATTTGCGGAAAGATAAGAATCAATTGCGGAGACCGGAGCTTATTCGAGAGCCATCAAACACCTGCCAGCGTGCGGGAAAATGGTAGTCACGCTGGCGAGGCCGGAATCAGTCCGGCTTCACGGTAGCTCAGTATCAGCTCGTCAAACAGACCAATGTCCAGTCGAGTCCGGGCAATCAATTGCGCACCCGCAACAGCGGTGTAGATAGCGCTGGCCCGCCTCTCGCAATGTTCCAGGCTGCCCAGCCCTACGTCTGCCAGCACTTGCGTCAGCCACTTCACATTGATGTCGGCGAACGCCCTTACCTCATGCTTGACCTCTTCTGGCAAGTCTTCGTATTCCGCAGCCATGAAACTGGAGAGGCAAAGCCTGTAGCCATCTTCCAGTGATATTCGAAAGATAGACGGGTAGGTTTCCAAGCGACGAACAGGATCAGCGTTCGACTCATTTATCTCCTGCAAGGCCTTCGCGGTGTCCTGCCAGTAGCGTTCAGCGACTGCAGCACCAAGGTCGGCCTTGCTCGGGAAGTGGTAATAGATGCTCGCGTTTTTGACCCCGACCGCTTCCCCGATGCTTCGGAAATTAATGCCGCTGTATCCGTGCCTTTGCGCTGCCACTTTCGCAGCTTCCAGAATTGCCTCTCGGGCGTTCCCCATCATGTTACCTCTGACTACTGACTACAAAACCGACAAAGAGGATTCTACCGGCACCGACACCAACCTGCCAACTGGTAGACAGGGATTGACACGGGAGAAGCATGAGCAGATGCTTTACTCACTTACCTACCAACTGACAGGCAGATAAATTCCATGACAACATCAAATCAGCACCTCGATACAGCCGACGTTCCGATGATGAAGATCCACGACTGGTTCAATGGCCCCTACCCCGCACGTGTGCGGATTGCGTTAGCAGAAAAGGATCTGCTACCGCGAATAGAATTCGTATCGATAAATCTCTGGACAGGCGAGCACAAGAAACCCGAGTTTCTGGCCATCAACTACTCCGGGACGCTGCCTGTGTTGGAACTGGAGGACGGCACGCTGATTGCCGAGTGCACAGCAATCACTCAGTATCTCGACGCGCTCAACGGTGACCCTGTACTCACGGGGCGAACGGCTCTGGAGAAAGGTCTTATCCATATGATGACCAAGCGAGCTGAAATAGAGTTTCTCGACGCGGTCAGCGCTTACTTCCACCACGCAACGCCTGGACTAGGGCCACAGGTGGAGATTTGTCAGAACGCCGAGTGGGGCAATCGCATGCGCGACAAGGCAGTCCGGGGAATGCACTACTTCGATAGTGTTCTGAAAAACAGCGCGTTTGTTGCGGGAGAACACTTCTCCATGGCTGATATCGCAGTCTTCGGCGGCATGATTTTCGCCTCGCTGGTCGAACTTCCCGTACCTGATGAATGTGAAGCCCTTCGGGCATGGCATCAAAGCATGCAGGAAAGGCCCAGCGTACAGAAGTGGCAAGCGACGGTAGCGCTTGGCGCTCCTCAAAGCTGAGCGGGACCATCCATTCAGGCCCTTGGATTCCGAGCCACGGGTTCGGGAACTCAGGGCCATTCTGACATTGGTTATCGGGACAGCTGCAAACCTGCCCGGACGACTCCCCAAAGCAGATGTCAGCCCGCATCCCGGCTCACCTGAACAGCCATGACAAAGGCATTATCGCGCCAACCACTATCACAACGTTTCACAACTTTTCACAACGATTTGCAGGTGTTCACAGTAAGAATCGGCGAAGTCCTTTTTTCGCTTTCTTGCGGCCTTGCCTTTCAAGGCTCGCCTTACCTTACGAGGCGCTCATGAACATCACGCCCAAAAACGACGCCCTGCCCCGCGAAGGCCTTGTCGATTTCGAGTCGAAACTGAAGCGCAGCATCGTCTCTGCCAAAAGCACCGAGCAGAAAAACCCCGACCGTACCGCAACCGACAACGAGCAATGGCCGCCCATTGAAGGCACCACTGTTTCGGTCACGGACAAAGGCGACATGCGTTACGAGCGCGATGGGCAAGGCGTTGTGGTCGCAGCCTCGACCAATCCGAAGTTGTATCAGTTTCTTAAACAACTCGATGACCTGAGCCAGTCTCCGGCACAGAAATCGCTGGTCGAAAAAGCCCTCGCCGACGGGACTGCCGTCGCAGATCGAAACACCGAGCTACCTGCCTGGGGCGATATCAAGAACTTTGAATGGCAGGGTCAGCTGGAAACAGCCGAAGTCATTACCTACGTCAAACATGATGGCGAAAAGGTCACCATTTCCAAGGCCCTGACACCACAGCTGTTTGCTGCCGCGCAGCAAATGGGCCTTTCTCGGGTGACCGTAGAGAACCGCGCCGGCAATGAAGGACGTGAAGTGGCAGACGAGAATGTCTATGTTGCAGACCACGACATCATCAGGGCTGGTACCAAGGATGAACTGGGTAACGGCGTGATCGAGTTCGAGAGCCGCGATGGCAAGAAGTATGTGGTCTCCGAATTCCAGAACAAGGAACTGTACGACCGGGTCGCCGACAAGAGCAGTTCCGGGGTACAGGGCGACGTCCAGAAAATCCGTGACGAACACGGCCTGGGCAATCTCGACGAACTGGACATTCTCAGCAAACCCACAGGCGTGAAGTCCGACGAAAAGGACAAGAATTCCGAAGACCTGACTGTGGTCGAACTGGCCACCAAAAACCTGATGGACAAGTACCAGAAGCTGGTCGACGACAAGAAAGTCGACAAGAACAGCGACGTCTACAAACTGGTCATGGCGATTCAGGCCAAGGCCGGCATGGAGAGTGGACGAACCATCACGCCTTATATCGAAGAACCTCGCGGCGCCGAGTCTTGGCGCAGGTTCGACAGCGAAGGCGAAACCCTGACCGACGCTGACATGCAGGACATCCTCAACGGCAATAACATCGATAAAGCGTTAACGGAGCTGTTTGCCAATGGCAATGGCGAGAAAAACAAGATCGGCAAGGAATATCAGGCCGAGATAGACGCGGCCATCGAGAAAGTCAGCGGTGGCGATAAGGAGGCGTTGGCCAAGGATCTGCATGACAAGTTGGTCAGCAGCGAGTTTGTCGACTACCTCGCTGATCTGGATAAGGCCGGTAAAAAGTCCGAAGGACAATCCGATGTAGCCCGCCTGCTTTCCAGTCTGGAACTTCTCGATCCGCAGTTGGCGAAAGACGCTCAGAATGAGCTGCAGAAAAACAGCGTGATGGCTGAAGTCGACAAGTTGATGGCCGACCCCGGCGGCATCCCGGACGAATATAAAGAACTGGCCCTGAAGGACATTTTCTCTGCACTCAAGCAGGGCATCAAAGGCATGGCGGATATCCCGCGCCGTACCCAGGACACGATCGAGAAGTTCATCAACGAGCTGCTACAGGACAAAACCAAGCTCAGCGATTTTTCGGACCAGATGGACAAGGTCAAATCAGGCGAAATAACCCAGGCGCAGTTCGAGGAAAGCCTGGCAGGCAAATACGTGGGTGCCGAAGACAAGGAAGGCTTCAAGAAAGCCATCGGCAAACTTAACCAGAGCGGCGTATTCGGCACCGCTGCGGGCTTTACCTCGCTCGGTGGCGCCATTTACATGTTGACGGCCAAGAACGGCCAGCTCGCGGACGATCCGCTGGAGCGTCTGGCTATCGCCAAGGACTTCATTACCTTCCTGGGCTCCGGCGCGCAGTTTGAAAAGACTGGCATCTTTGATTTGATGACCGGCACCAATACTGCGGAGTTGCTCGGGTTGAGCAAATCCATTCCGGAAATCTGGGGCAAGGAAGGTCTTTGGGGCGACAAGATCGACAAGGCGCAGGCCGAGAACAAAGTGCCCGATGTTGCGGACGGCCTGGAAAACCGGCTGGCCAACGTCTATGAGCTGGCCAACATCAACGCCGGCAATGGCGCCGGCAACGTTATCGATCAGGTCAGCCTGATGCATGACGTCAACAATGTGGGCGGCCTGGAAGAAGGTGCCGGACGCGAATTGCTTGATGACATGGTCGTACGGGCAGGCGGCCAGCCACCGGATGACTACGCGAGCTATCGCAGCCTGAGCGAACTCTCCAGAGATCTGAACCTCAACATCAGCCAGGAAAACGTCGCCGCGAGTATTAACAGCCAACGCTCGGCGAACAACCAACCGCCGCTGGCCGCAGACGATGTACAAGCACTGGCGACGGACGTGGAACGCGCCGCCAACATACCGGCCCCCGCATCGACCACAAGTTCGGGAAATTCAATCTACACGGATGCGGTCTCATCGCTTTACGAGGACGCCGTCGAATACTTCATCGACCGAGACATAGCCCCGCCCAGTCGAGAAGCTTTCGCCGCCGGTATCGAAGACCAGCTACAGCGCAACGGCCAGCCCGTGCCGGCAGACAATGAGCGGGTCAACCTGGGGGATGCGCTTGGCGATGCCGACCTGGACCGTGACTCGATCAATGTCATGTTCGAGCACGACAATCGCCCGCCTCCCGCCGATGATGTGCTCGAGGGTATGCGAACCTCGTTGAATCAAGCCATCAACACCCCCTTGCCGGGCAGCAGCGGGGCCAGCTTGATAGATGCCGGGAGCATCGCGGAAAATATTGACGGCATAGGCGGTGCAGACGCACCGAAAGTCCCCGGCGTGGGTGCGCGAGTCGCGGGTTCGGTGGTCAAAGTCCTCGGCGTAGCGCCGGACATCATGAGCATCGCCGATATCGTCATGGGCGGGATTTCAATCAAGAATGGCATCAAGACCGGCAACGACCTGGAGATAGCCAACGGCAGCCTGCAGATCGTCTCAGGCGTTGCGGGCACTGCCGCGGGCGTCATCGGAACTGCGGGTTTGATTGGCACTATCGGTGCCCTCGCCGGTGCAACCGCACCGTTGTTCCTGGTGACCGCAGGTCTCGGGATCATCACCGGCATCATCAGCGTGTTCGTCGATCATCAGAAGAAACAAAAGGCGACCGATAAGGAAGGCCAGTGGTTCAAGGACCAGGCCGAACTGGGCTTCGCGCAGGACGACTGGGGCGACAAACTGGAATACGGGCGCTACAGCTTCTACGAATACGAAGGCCGGGATGCACCGACGGACCAGAGCATCTTTGATTACCAGACCGAAGAGTGGAAACACTTCCAGGAAACCCCGCAGGACCAAGGCTCGTCAATGATTCGTCTGGACGAAAGCTCGCACAAGGACAAAAACGGCATCGTCGGCGAGAACACCAACGGCTTGCCCATGGACGTTTACAACAAGGCGTATTACGACGCGCACAAGGAAGAAATCGAAACCCTCCGTGAAAAGTGGGACGAGTGGAACGGCAAGGACGATATCGTCAGCAAGAAAGACTTCGAGAAGATTCTGAGTAGTGGCAACGAGAAGGAAAAAGCTGCCGCCGAGTTTATTCTGAATGACCAAGGCTTTTTCGACTTGCTGGATAACCTCTGGAAGAAGGACAAGCGCGATACGAAGGTCAGCACCGATGATCTGGATACCTGGCTTAAGTTGATTGATGTGATGGACAGGACACCGGGTGAGACGGTGTTTTATGAGAAGCCGGAGTCGAATGTTTTTCGGGGCAGGTGAGGTTTTGATTGATCGGAGGGGGCCGCTTCTGCTGGATGAATGAAAGACCAGTAGGGCGGTGATTGAATGCGCGCAGAGTGGGAGGGATTTTCCAGCCCCCGTTGTAACGCCATACTCAATGAATTTCCCCCGTAATCTGGCCATGAATCTTATCTATTACCTGATCACTGTGACTCCCTCCATCCATGACCACTACTCCACCCGACCGATGAGTAATACCATGCGGCCTGCCGTTCTTCCCGTTACTTGTTTCTACGTGAAAATAACCAGCCTTCGCCTGCAGCCCTCCGTTATAAGACGAAAGATTCTCGACAATACTTTTCTTATCCTTTGTTGATTTCAGATCACTGCGGAACTTTTCCGAATCTGCTTGATTTTCAAAAAAATAATCGACATGCCCATCATTATTGATTTTTGCAAGCGGCCCGCTCGAGTGCTGTTGCCTGAGACGTCCACTTTTAGCATGACCTTCCGTATTAAAATAAAGGGTAGGCAGTCTATCTGGTGCCTGTGTCGAAAACTTGTGATTATTCTGGCTAAAGAGTTTGCCCTCCCCCTCCTCACTAGCAACTCTTTTCGTTTCAATTTCTGCGGCTTTAAGTGCGTTGAAAACTTTACCACTTTCAAAATGATGAAGCGTGGGGGATGCTTCCCAGGCAGCAAGAATAGCTGTTTCTGTCGGAGAAAAATTATATTCCGCTACTAGCTGCTCAAAGTTTAATTCCCCTTCAGTCACCACACGTTGAACAATAGTCGGCCCTGACGCCGCGTTGAAAAACAGATTGTTCTTTTCTGATTTAACCTTCTGCTGCAAAACCCTTCCCCCCATCACATCCGCCTCCCGCTCCAATCCCCCATCATCATTGATATTCACGCCGCCCTTCATCTGCATCGTAGGCCTTACCCGCCCCTGTGCCTGCTGCACCACATGCCAAGCCTCATGCGGCAAGTGCTTTTCCTGCCCAGGTGCCAGGTGGATCTGGCTGCCCTGGGCGTAGGCATGGGCGTTCAATTGTGCGGGTTTGTCGGAGTTGAAGTGAACGCGCACGTGGTCCATGTTCATGCCAGACAGGTGTTCGATACCGTTTTTGAGCGGGTCGGGCATGCCGGTGCGATTGGGTGTCGGGGCTGCTTTGGCCTGGACGGGTGATGTGCGATTGTCCTGTAACACCGCAGCGCTCTGGCGTTGCTGGGTAGCTGCAGGGGCTGCGCTGTCGGCGCTTTTCTTGCTTGGGGGGGCGAGTTCGCTCATGAGGCATGGCTCCTGATTTGCACGGTCTTGTTGTCTTTGCGCAGTTCGCGTTTGATGCCTTCAATCAGGTCGCCGTGGCCCACGCAGCGGCTATTACGGCTGATGGCGCTGAGCGCGCAGTGGCGCAGCACGTTGATGATCGCTCCACCCGCCAGCTCGTGATGCCGGGCCAGTTGCCGGAGGTCGACATCAGCTTCCAGTTCGCAGATGCCGTCGAAGGCGTTTTCCCACAGTTGTAAACGTTGCGCCTCCGAAGGCATGGTGAAGTGGACCATGGACTGAAAGCGCCGGGTGAACGCTTCGTCCATGTTCGACTTGAGGTTGGTGGCCAGGATCACGGTGCCGGGAAAGTCTTCGATACGCTGCAGCAGGTAACCGGTTTGCTGGTTGGCGTGGCGGTCGTTGGAGGTCGAGGCTGCCGTGCGCTTGCCAAACAGCGCATCGGCTTCGTCGAAGAACAGAATCCAGTCTTTATAGCTGGCAGCATCGAACACCTTGCCGAGGTTTTTTTCGGTTTCGCCGATGTATTTGGAAACCACCATCGACAGATCGACGCGGTACACCTCGCGCCCGCTGGTCTTGCCCAACAGGGCGGCGGTGAGGGTTTTGCCGGTGCCGGGCGGGCCATAAAACACTGTACGGAAACCCGGTTTGACCTTGTTCGCCAGCCCCCAGTCCTGCATCAGTGTCTGGCCATGGGCAAGCCACGCACGGATTTCTTCCACTTGCGCACGCACGTTGTAATCCAGCACCAGGTCTTTCCAGTTCAGCGGTGTGCTGATCGGGCTGGCGGGAAATGCCGGGCTCAGCTCCGGCCGTACCTGTTCGCCGGTCAATAAATAATGCAGCCACTGCTCCGACAGGCTCAGTACCCCCGACAGCGGCGGCTGTTTGTCGTCGCTGCGTTCGAGGCCGATCAGCTGCTCGGCAGCGAACCGATGCTGCGGAGCCAGAATTCGCAGCGCGTCCAGGCGCCTGACAGGCTGGTTGGCGCTGAGCAGAAACACCAGCGTCTGTCCGGTTGGCAGGAAGCCATTGAAGCTCTGCCCGGTAAGGCCACCGAACTCGCTGAAACTGCGCCCGGTCAAGGCATTGATCCCGAAAAACGTATCCAGGGCATCAGGCCGCAAATGCGGAGCCAGCGCCAAAGCCAGGGTCAGGCGCTCATGGGTGCCGAGCTGCCAGGCCAGTACCTGTTGCGCGTAAATGCTCTGTTCAGGCTCCAGATCAGGCGGCAGGATTTCCTCGCGCAGGGCTTCATGGCCATCCTGTTTCAGATAGCAAGCCACCACCTGTCTGATGATCGAACTCAGCCAGTCCAGTTCCCGGTACAGGGCGTTGAGGTTCTGCGTGTGCTCGGGCATGGCTCGGTTCCGTTGGTTAACCGCTCAGACGCTCGACGTCATCAAGGCTCAGGTCGGCCCAGGCAAAGAAGTCGATACTGGTGTTGAGGTTCAGCTCGTTGGCCTTGACCAGATTCAGCAGTGGCGCGTTGAGCCAGTGAGCGAGTTCGGACGCTGGCAGGCGCGCCGGGTTGTCCAGCAAACGGGTCAGATAGTGATCGTGGGTTGCATCACTGAGGATCAGTTTCCTGGCCTTGAAGAAGTACGCGACCTGCCCGCGGGACTGTTCATAATCGGCGATCCCCTGAGACTGCTGAACCCGCGCCGAACCGTGACTGAGCAAGGCATGGCAATCACCGCCAGCCATGGCTGCCGACATGTCCAGACGGGCACCGGACTGGCTCGCCACAGCCAGGCTCCAGTCGCTGGCCTGCACCACCCCGGTGATCACATACACTTCTCTGAAGCTGTAATGCAGCTGGGTCAGCTTCAGGGTGACGTCATCACGGATGGCATGCCAGTTGGTCAGCAACTGCGCCTGTGCTGCTCCGGCGCTGAACACAAAACTGCCACTGTGGGCAAACTCCAGCACCTGCTTGGTATAGGCTCGGTGTTCACCCTCCTCGTCTTCGGCCCACAAGGTTTCGCAGAACGTTTGCTGGACGTCGCGGCTCAAACGCCACTCGACCGGGTCGAATTCAAGCGCTCGACTGACCGCCACTCGCTCCACCAACTGCGCCTCGACAATATTAAGCAACGGCTGAAAACGCCCTTGATGCACTTGGCAGACATCGCCAATGGCCAGGGTTCGCGTCAACGGTTGCATCGGTAACCAACCGGTTTTGAGATAGCTGTCCCGATAGAAATTTTTTCTCGACATACATGACCTCCCTGATCGCTTTGCCGGCGAGCATCAACGCTGCCGGCGGCCTGCCCTGGTTACGCGGCCAAGGCTGCGGCATTCGCAGCGTTGAGGCCCGACTTGCTCGAGGTCAGCTTCATGAGGTAGTACGCCAGTCGGCTCTGCGCCTGGGTCAGTTGGTTGACCACCTCATCGTTGTTGGTCAGCGCATTGTTGTAGTTGAGCACTGCATTTTCATGAGCCTGCTTGAGTAACTGCACCACACCGTTGCCGCGAGCCGATAGATTGAGTCTCGATGCCTCTGCCGGGCTGGCAGCGGGCTGATCTTTCCCGCCTGCGTGCGGGCTGTCATCAAGATCGCCGGCCTGTCTGGCGGCCAGCGTGATTCCCCCTAGCGAGTCCAGCAATGTCGACTCTGCGGCATAGCAGCTTTGCAGTGCGGTCAGTGTCAACGCTACGGCGTTATTGGCGTCACTAGTGGCTTTGGCCATGAACGTCGCCATGCTGGCGGGGATCTGGATATTCGAGACCCTTTGCTTGTTGATCAGCAGGGTGACCTTGTTGATTATTTCAACCGAAAAAATCAGCTTGCCTATCAGGTTCGCCATTTTTTCCGAAACCATAGCTGCGTGTTCCGTCGCCGCCCTGGCCTGACCCAGCGCTATTTTGAAATTGCTTTCCAGGCTGGTAACGCTGTACATCGCCGACCTGGCCAGGTTGTAGTTGGCCAGGGTGCTTGCCTGAGTATTGGTGGCCTGCCCCAGACGCGTGGTAAATGCATTGGCTTTGGCTTGCAGCGAGTCGACGATGGCTTGTTGCTGGGTGACCCTGTTTTGCGCCAGATGCACCTGCTCCGTCAGGTTTTTGATGTCGGCATTTTTTTTGACTGCCACGCCATAGGCGAGATGTTCGATAGTCATTTCATAACTTCCTGTATGAGAAAAATCAGCGCAAGGATGAGGTGCGGGATTCCAGCTTCAAGCTGTCGAGCTTGTCCGACAGCACACTTATGTAGGCGTCGCTGTGTTCGTTGTTGCCGCTGTTGACCAGGGTCAGAATGTACGGACGGTAGGAAACGCCCTGCCTGAGCAAGTTTCCAAAGTTGTCTGTGGTGGTGGTGTCGATCTCGACGGTGTAATGCTGAACAGTGCCTTCGGCAATAGATTCGCCGATATCTTCAAGCACCTCATCTTCGCTGATCACATCACTGGCTTTCTTCTTGCCTGGCTTGCTGCCTGCCACCCGCTCAGCCGTCGTATAGTTCGCCGGCGCCACTTGCTGAGCGATCTCCACGTTGAAATAAATCGGCGCTTTCGGAAAATCGGGGCTACGCATGAAACCGATGCGATGTTTAGGGTCATCCTCAATCAGGATGCAGCGAAACTCTAGCCCGGCGAGTTCTCGCTTGAATCCGGTCGCTGTGAAATGCAAGGTTGTCAGCAAACCTTCGTCATTCAACGGTGCTACGGTTTCATGCGTGGACGCGGTCGCCAGCGGCAGGTGCATGGCCGGTGTAAAAGGCGCACTGGGCGATGAAAGCACGTCCGAGAAGTCGCCGATAAAGTGTCGGTATTGTTTCGAAAACTCCATATAGAGATAGGCAACGTAAGGCGCGCCGTGCTTCACGCGAACGTTGTTTACATCCACTTCAAGTGCGACCTTGAGCGGCTTGCCCCGGGTGGCCTTGACTTCCTGAAACGTGCCCTCGGGTTTAGTGATGAACAGTTGCTGAGCCTGCTCTACCGAGAATGTCGCCATCTGGTCCTGGGGCAGCAGTGTCAGAAAATAGACGGGAGCGGCTGCAGGAATCGAGCCTTCAATGACTTTTTCAGCGCGAAACACCGGGGCTGACGGGGGCAGGCCGTCGAACGATACGTACAGACTTGAGTCGTGATGAACGTGGATATGCAGCCCCAGATTCAGCTGGCGGTTGGTGCGGTCGTAGGCCAGACGATTGGCATCCAGCTGAGTGTTGATATCCTGCACCTCGCCCTCCACCTGCCGCTCTTGCTGCACGGTGGTGGCAGCCGCAGCCTTCGCTGCGGTGACCTGCGCGCTGGATGTATCCAGAGCCGCCTGGGTGATTTTCAGCAGACCATCAATCCTCGCTTTGACGTCAGCGGTTTGCTGCAGAACGGCCTGCGTCACCACCTCCGACGTCTTGCTGGACGTTTCCATGGCCCATCGCGACACTTCCTCGGCGTCGTTGGCAACTTCGTTGATCAGGCTGTTGGCTTGCTGGACATGCTTGTACAAGTCAGTGCCGAGCATCGATGCGTAGGCGCTGTTGAAGGCGGAACCTATACCCGACGATAAAGCGTTGATTGCGATGGCTGCAATGTTCACGTTGGCCGCCGCAGTTGCCATGTTGGTGGTGCTGGTACTGATATCGGTATTGCTCATCGTTGCCGAAAGCAGCAACGTGTTTACAGCGTTCTCATTCAGTTCGCTCAGATCGTTGACCTGCGTATTCAGATCCCGCACGCGATTCAAGTCATGCAGGGCGTCGTCCGTCGATATTTGCGCCTCCTGCGCATAATAAAGGCTGTAGTCATTCGCGATCTGCGAGGACTTCAACAGGTTCTGCTGCGCCAGCAAGTCCGCAAGGGTCTTGTTGACGGTTTCTTGCAGGTTTTCGTTATAAGTGTTCATCAATGCATCCTTACAGGTTCATGAATACTGATAACGCGTTGTTCGCTTCACCAGAAAGCTTGAGAGCGACCATCACGTCGGCCAAGTGACATACAGCGGTTTTTCCATCCAGGGCAATTTGATAACCGAGTAAGTGAACGGACAACGGGCCAACAACAGGTCATAGGCGCGACGTTCCACACTCAAATGCCAGCGCTCACCACTGCGTTGCAGAACGCCGCCGCGGATCAACCAGTTACCCCGCAGCCCTTCAAAGCTGGTCTTGCCGATTGCCGGCCAATGACCGATGACCGCCGTCATCAGGCTATGGCACAGCGCTCTTTCTGCTTCGTGCAACTCAATCGACAACTCCACCGGCTGCTCGATGGCAACGCCACACAGGAGCTTGTTAAGCGTCAAATAATGCTCCGGGGTTTCGGTCAGCCCGGAAGCGAGAAACTGCAGGACATGCACGGCGCGCCGTTGCGCGAGTTCGCTGACAAAAACGGTTTTCGCTGTCGCGTCACACTCTTCAGTCAATTTGAGCCACGAGAACAGCGGCGTTATGAAGCCATGCAGCAGCACAAGGCCGGCATTGCTGATGGGCAGTGCAACATTCTCGATAACGTCGGTTTTAAACGGCGCGGGCACCGGAACGAGTGCGCTGTGCGGCAATTCGGCCCCCCGCAGCACAACACCCACGGCCTGGCACAAGGCGCTTGGTAACTTACCCAACTGCGGCGCCATGGCGCTGTACAGCGCGGCGCGGCTCACCGGGCGCTGACGCACCAGCTGCGCGACGTAAGTTTCGACCAGTGCCACTGGTTGCAGGGCCGCCCAGTCGCCAGCAAGCCCACGCTTGAGCAACAACTCGAACAGTACCGCTTCACGCTGCGCCCGGCTGACGGCGGGTAAGGCCAGGTCGAGCAGCCAGTGATGGAATGCCCCAAGCGACTGCAAGACGGCGTACTGACTCTGGGCAATGACTCTCAGAGCGTCAACGAGCCAGGCAAAAGTCACCGCCTGGAGGAGACGAAACAGTACGGCGGGTCGCCGCGCGGCATCCTTGAGCAGCGCTTTCAGCGCTGCCGCGTGGCCGTGGATTGAATCGTGGAGCAAGCGAGTCAGATCGAACGGTTCGGCAGACTTGAGCCACGACGGTGCCTGGCCATGCAGCAGCATATGACGGGCGATGTCCAGCACACGCGGGTGCTGCAGATAATGCCCGGCGTAATCCTGAGTGAAGTCATGGGTCGCTGCGGTTGAAGGCTGCGTCTGAAGCTCGGATTTCACCTGGGCGTGCTGTATCAACGTCGCATACGCTTCATGCCATTGGGTATGTCGCAGGCCTGGCGGTTGCGTACGCCACGCTGATAGCAGATTTGTCAGGCTGATATTCAGACGCAGACTCGCGCTAAGGGCCATGCGTGCCAGTAACTGCGCCGCGCTGAGACGCTGCTGGCGAACATCGAGGCTGACCGACCAGAACAGCTGTGTCAGTTGCCGTTCAAGCAGGGCCTCGGCGCCCTGCCAGCAACCCGATACGATCAATAACCTGCCCCACTGCTTCAAGGTTTCCTGGGGCGGGTTCAGTTCAGCGGGCAACTGTGCGAGGAGCCAGTGCTCGACGGCCGGGACATGCCGCTGCATGACAAGCCAGTGCAGCGCCTGAACGCGGTCCGGCTGGCGCTCCAGCCAGACGTCGATGCAGGTGCTGCCCGGTTGCAGAAGATCGCTCAGCAGTTGGTCCCGCGTATCCATTATCGGGCTGAGCGATGGGTCGACCTCGGGTGGGCTGAGGGTCTGCGTCGACACCGCTGTCATGTTGCCAGGCAGGCGAGCCTGATCCTGCCGGTAAATCATTTCAATCGCGGTGACGAACGCCAGGCCAATCATGCCCAGCGGGCGTAAGGTCTGTACCGCCTGAAACATCAGTTCAAGCAAGGTCGCAGGATCAAGACCGTAATGCCGGGCGTTGCGTCCGATGACCGAGCGCAGAAAAGCGGCGGTATTGAACAGCGTGCCACGATCGACCAGCAGATAGGACAAGACGCTCAGCCAGACCTGATTGCGGTAGTCGGCTGAATTGGCGTTTGGCACATTGCGCTTGTTGTGCAGCACAATAAATTGATGGGCATACGTACATGCCACTTCTGCTTGCCATGGCTCCAGCAAACCGATTATGCGGCCTAGCCGTGTTTCACCCAATTGCCAGACGACTCGCTTGCGTACCGTTTCCGACTGCCCGAGGTCGCGCAGGATTCGAGCCACACGGTCGGGTTGCTCGCTTAGCAGTTGATCCAGTATCTGCTGGATATTGCGAGCGTCCTTGAACCACCAGGGCATGCTGCCGTGGCGTAAGAACCCGATCAGGCTGTCTTCCAGCGTCTGGCCCATATCCAGGATGCGCAGGTTCGATTCGGTGCGGCTCGACGCTGATGATCGAGGCAGGCTGAGCAGCTCATCGAACGCTGTCTGCAAACAGACGCGCAAGCGCCGCGGCAACTCCAGCGCCATGTCTTCAAGGGCGATGTCGCCCAGATCCAGTTGCAGTGTATCGATGCGCCAGGTCTGATGGGCCGGACAGCGCTCGCTGAAAAACACGTCCAGCTCCTGCTCCAGCACCGAATGGCTCCACTGGCTGATGAAATCCTGCAGGGCAGCTGCCTGATCCTGATGATCGAAAGTGCTCTGCCAACGGCAACGGGCAATCATGTTTTCAGACGACATCGCCGGCCTCCCTGTCAGGGACGACGCCCAGCAACTCGACCAGCTTTTGTGCCGCATGATCGCGCGGCTTGCTGCCCATCGAACTGTTATGCCAGCTCACAAAATAAGTAATCAGCTTGCGCAAGTCTGCCTGGTTCATGGTCACGTAGCGCAGGCCAATATGCGCAGGCCAGTGTCGCTCGACCAGAGAATCGATAAACACTTTGAAAGTGCCCTGCCGGATTACGCCCACGAAGTCGGGGACAATCAGGGACGCACTGAGAAAGAACGGTGCCGAGCCGGCCTCGTGTGTTGGCAACAACAATAGATGCTCGATAAGCATGCAGCCTTTGCGCTGCGTGGCCAGCCAATACAAGAGTTCCAGATATGACCGGTAATCGTCGCCGCTGATGTGGGCCACCGGACTCGCCTCTGCCGCACTGATCACCAGCAAAGGCTGCTGTCTATCACCGTCGACCGGCTGACTGGCATAGAGCTGGTGCTCCCCGTTCACTTGCCTCACCCACAGATCAGAATTTTCCAGTCGATGCTCATCGCTTTCTCCCGGCACCTCCACAAGCCAGGATGCAAATGGTTTGCTCTCCAGCAGAGCTTCCAGGTTTGCGCACAAACCCAACAGATGTTCGGCCAGGCCCAGCAGAATGTTGGTCTTGAGTTCGAAGGTCGAAAAGTTGGCGAAGTCGGCAGCAGCCAATTGCGCCCGGGCGTAAATCAGTGCTTCATCCAGCTGCCCGGCCACCGTGGGCAGCCCGAGGCCGTGTTGGTGATCGCTGGATTTATTTCGCGGTCTGCCAACGCCTGGCAACGCTTGCAAGGGTTTGGCAAAAGCAATGTCAAAGGCACCGTTTTGTGCAGATGAGAGCTTCTGATAGTTCTGCAACCAGATGCTTTTGACGATGCAGCGCGTTCTGACTTCATTGCCAAACCAGTAGCACGTCTTAAGCATCTCGTTGTAGACACTTGCCTGATCACCGTGCCGGGCCATCAAATGCGAGAGCATCTGGTCGCGTCGCTCATAAGCCTTGGGCGCGGTCTCCATGATGCCGCGCAAACCGTGCAGGTAAGCGTTGAACGGTTGCTGCCTGAAGCGCTGCCAGGCGTCACGCTCGACCAGTTCCGCTGGCTGTTGCGGATCGGTCTGGTATCGAAAGGCTGTGTTGCCGCGCAGCAACGGCATCACTCCGGGGGTGTCATACAACGGCTGGCAGTGATAGGTCACCTGAAACGCCGGACAGGCCAGGGCAACGCTCGCAGAGTCTGGCGCAGACGCTTTCGGTTTGAACGAGAACAGATCACCCACATGGGAAAGCTGCGAGAACTGGTTGGCCAGCAGTTGGTCGTAGACCATCAGATAGCCTTTCAGCTGACGCGTACTGGCTGTCTGGAGGTGAGCCTGTGAAGACTCGACACCAATGCGATAGATCTCCGGGAAGGTATTCTGTACCGAGTAATAACTTTCGATATTACGGTAGCGACCTGCGAGTTTCGGCGGATAAGGATCGACCGCCGATGCCACGGCGGCACTCTTGTGCAGCAGACGCATCTGGCTCAAGTAATGAGCCGTCGGGCCCGGCGCTTTCGGTTGCAGATGCTGGGCGCTGTGCGTGAGCACCAACCCCGTCGAATTGATCTCTGCAACCTCATCGGCAGCTATTGCAACGGCTGACGCGCCTTCATGGGCGCCGCTGAATGCCAGCCCTTTTACCTGCTCCACGCCGTCGAGTGCAGCAAGCCGGATGTTGAGTTCAAACAGGTTTATGCTCGAGGTTTTGTCCGGCAGCCCGTCCGTGCCGTTGATCCAGCCTTGAGTCAGCCTGGGCCCGTTGAATATCTCGTCGCCCGCCAGCCCCTGATCCCGGAGCTGGCAGTAGCCTGAGCGAATCACCGGGGGCACGGCGTAGCTGTTCAACGCTTCGATCAGTTGGCTCTGAACGACGGAGATATCAGCAGAGGGGGCCAGAACAAGCGTGCCGACAAGGGTGATTTTCTGCGCCGCAAGCAGCTGGGGCGTCACGAAGAACTCGCCCAGGTTGCGGCAGCTGTTCAATCGAGCATGCACCTGCTTCAGCCGCTGGTGGTTATGTGTATCAATGCTGGAATGCAACTGCAGAAGCTGCTTCTCGGCCTGCAGCATAGGTCTGAAATACAGGTAAGTGCGGTAACGCCCGGTCAGCATGGATGCCTCACCGGCACCGTCCACAGGCAATGTCTGAGGCGTGATGTAGATCGCCTCGACGTCCGGCATGCAGTCGTGTATCAGCCGCCGGTAATCATCAACGGTCACCGGCGAACAGGTGAGGATATCTTGCGGCTCGAAAAACTGGCCTTCATAGCGGATCTTGCCATCCGCGCCAGTCAAGACATCTTCGACTGGAAACTCCGCGCAATAGCCCAGTTCGGTCAGTGCATAACACAACTGATCCAGGATCGTGACGCCCGGATCGCTGTCGTTGTAGTTGCTCCAGGTATTACCGACCAGTTGTTTGAGCTGCTGGATACCCAGGTTTTTCAGGCTGCGAAAATTCAACGCGTCGGGTAACGGCTGATCAATGATCGAAGGCACTGGGTCAACCATGACTGACCTCCTGAAGCGTCGAGCGGGCCGTGCTCTTCAGTTTGTGATGATCAGCGCTGACCAGTACCGCGTAAGGCTCGGGCAGCACAGGGTCGTCGGTGATGAGTTCTTCGACATGCCCAGGCGAGGTCCGCAGGATTTCCAGCGAAGACACGGCGAGTACATTGGCATCGGCCTTCAGAAAAGTGATCAGCTCGGTACGACTCAAACCCTTGGCAATGTCCATTTGTGGCCGGTCACTGACAATCCACGGCGACAGATACACTCGCAGTTGCTGGTTGAGCACCTGATACAGCGCGTTTGCGTTGGTCTGGGGCGATACCACCAGGGAGGCGATGATGGTCACTGTCTGGTGCTGCAGATTCTGAACCCGGATCCGTGACATGGCACTGGCACGTCGCACCAGAAACTGTTCGATCACGTTCAGAGAAGCAGCACTGACCTGCGGCCTGAATGCATCATGCACGTCTGCGCTGGCGTAGCCGTTGACCAGACCGATGACCACGCCCCCCGGCTGTTCGGCCGAGGGCATCGCGGTGGCGTAATACAGGTCTGGGTACGCTTCATATGCCAGGCTAGCGTAGTGACCGCCACTCTGGGCCCGGTCCTTGTGATTCAGGCGGGTCGCGACACGTCGGTAAAAACTGGCAGGCTGATCGAAACCGCTCTGATCTTCTGCAGGCAGACCGGCGAAGGATGCAAATGGCTGCACAACCCCCGCCACCTGTCTGACCTTCTGCTGCGTGGCGACAATGGCCCCGGCCTCGATCGCCGGCACCGTTCCCGCAGGCAACCCGGCCACAGTGCTACGCCTCAGTTTGACGGCTTGCGTATTGACGTACGTGATCTTGCAACTGTTGCGCGGGCGGGCAATCGCCAGCCAGAACCCCTCAGCCTGCATCAGCGGCAGGGCGCTGACTGAATCGTCAGTTGCCGTTTGCGGCTCGGCGATCGCCAGCCTGATCATCCCGCAAGTGCGCAGGTTGGCAGTGTCATCCTGCAGCACCTGAAGCGCCCGCCAGCCGCCGGCGGTCCAGCACTGGCAGACAAGGCTGGAATCATCCGGCTCATCAATATTTTCGTCGCTGAGGACGCCAATAAACAGACTCAGGGTCGACGTCATCGCCTCACTGAGTGCAAGGTATAACCAGCCACTTCCGGTGACGGGATACAAAGGCAGTGCCGTGTTGCTCTGATCAGCCGCCTGATCGGTAGCATGAGCGTCATAGGCCAGGTCGGTAGTGAATGGCCCATAGTGATAAATCGCCAGCGGAGAACTCACCGCTGCCTGACGCGGCTGAATATCTACCGTCATGCTCGCCGTGTAGTCGAGTGAAACCGCTTGCTGGGCCGGCGTATAAGGCAGGTTGGGCATGTCCTGAAAAGTATCGGAGGGTACGGATGTGAGAGGCGCCCCGGCGTCCGGCGCCACAGAGCGGCCCAGGACACGCTTGATCTTCGCTTTCAGTGCGCTCCAGCCTGCCTTGATCGCTTGACCCAACCGGGTCGAATACGACGCCCCCTTGGCGTTGGCGCCGTTTATCAATACCTGCGCATTGTGCAGAGTGACGCTCGCCGCGACCCTGGCGTAGAGGTCATGACCGAAGGCATCGACCGGTTCCACGAGCTGCATGCTGATATAGCCATCGCTGGCCTGCCTCAGCGCCGCAAGGGGCGCCAGTGCCAGCTTTACGGGAACAGCCCGGGCAGTGTCGAGCTGAAAGCTGAATGTGCTGCTGTTGCTGTTGCTGTTGCTGGCAGGGAATTGAAACAGTGCAGAACGGGTGTTTTCAGACTGGCCCGTCAGGAGCAACGCTGACCACTTACCGTCGTGAAGTACCTGCCAGCAAACCTTGAACGCCTCATTGTCAAACCTGGACTCAAGACCCGAATCCCCGGGGCTCAGATACTGGTTAAAGGCCGCGTAATACAGGCGAAAATCGGCAGGCAAGCCATCCCAGATGATTGTCAGGGCTAGGTCAGTCAACGGTTTGGCAAAGCACTCATTGCTGCCCACATAAAATCCGCTGCCTGACTTCGGCAGTGAACCAAATGTCAGGGCCCGTCCCGTGGCAGGTAGCGCAGAATTGTCGTTGGCCATCACCAATTGCCTGAAGCCCGTGACGCTCACCGTGATGGCTACCGAAACCAGCGTCGGGGGCGCATTGGCCTGACCCGTCAATTGCGGAAGCACCTTCAACCTGGGCCATGGGCTGACTGCGCCATCCATGGCCGACGCAAACGCAATGATCGGCGGGTCGCTGGCCTTCAAATCCAGCTTGAGCGTCACCAGCCCACTCGCCGTGACGCTGACAGGAGTGGTTGGCACAACTTGCAGCCAGGCTTTCCCGGTACTGAGGAAATACGCAGTGTTGTCGGCCTTCAGCACCGATATCGAGGCATCCGTGCCCGCAAGCTGCATCTGCAAAGTAATTGACCGTGTGCCACTTTGCAGAAGCAACATCGGCGATGCGATGGCAAAACCTGGTTGAACCACTACAGCCTTGGCATCACCCAGTGTTTCCCAGGCATGAAGGCCCTGGACCAACGCGCTGCCAGGCTTGTCCACGTTCGCAACCGTGCTTGAATACCATCCACTGTTTGCCGCGTCATCCAGGTAATAGAGTGTGCTCAAAGTATTGATGCGCACCCTGTTGAGCTGCACCGGCTCGTCATTGCTGAAAACGATATCGCTGCCGTCAGGGTAGGTACCCGCCTTGAACGTGGTTGCAGCGGGCAGGTTGAACGCGTCGGTTCGGGGCGCAAGTGTCAGGCATACATACACCGCATCTGCCTGCGCAGGTTTTGGAACCTGCTGCAGTATCTGTCGATAATAGAAATCCAGATGCTTGCGCCCCAACTGGTTGATGTTCTGCTGCTGCACGGCCATCAACCGGCTGAACACCATCAGCAATGCGGTATCGGCAAACCCGGTGGGCTGGTTCTCGGATGCCTCGAACGCCTGTCGCGCGTAATCGATGACCTGGGTGAAGACACTGAATACCGCGCCATATACCACCTGCAGCCCGGCCAGGCCTGCCGGGATGTCGGTATCTTCCGGGGGGGCGGGAGCCGTGCGCTTGCCGCCCCACACCTTATCGAAACCTTTGAACAGCCCTGCATCCGGTGCCTCGACCTGGCCGCGGCTGAAAAGACTCAGGGTCAACTGCAACCTCACCATCGTCCATAGCTGATCAGCCAGCGAAGTCTCGATCCGGGTTTTCAGAAAACCATGCAGCACGTAGGCTTTCGGAGCCAGATCCATCCACTGATACCACTGGTTGAGCATTGAAAACATATGGGTGGACAGCATGCACAACTGGCTGACCGCCGCGAACTCGGCCGGATCGGGAGCTTCAATGGCCTGGAGGCCTGACGTTCTGGCGGGTGAGAACGTGGAGTAATAGCTTTCGGGCTCTGCGTGACTGATCGCCGCCATCAGGATGGCTGGCTCTTTCATGAAGAACTGCCGCCAGTCACCGGCCGCCTGGTTGGTCTTGTCGTAATAGACAATCAGCTTCGCAAACTCGGCAGCGAAGGCCATCCTGTCGCGATGGTCCCGACCATCGACCAGACAGCTATCCGGATTGAGCGCAGTCGCAAGCGTCGCTCCGGCACGTCCATGATCACCCGCCATTTAACCCGTTACCTCCAGATTGGAGCCTTCAAGGCTTGAAAACGGAAATACGTGGTTATGCCTGGCATTGGTTTGTCGGACGACGTAGGTGATAAAAACCTCGACCGTTGCACCACCATCATTGACAGAAAGCCTGACGTTCTCGACGTCGATACGAGGCTCACCATTGAGCAGCGTGAACGTCACCGACTGAATGATCTCCTCCTGGGCAGTCGCGTCTATGTGCCGAAACAGAAAAGTGGACAATTTACTGCCGTAATCCGGTAACAAGCTTCGGCTGCCAATGGGAGTATTCAACAACAGGTGTATCGACTGGTTGATATTTTCAACGGCAGCGCTCATGCGCAATTGAAGGTTGGCGTCTTCAAACACAATCGGATAAGACCAGCCAGAACCGAGAAAGCTGCTGTCTTCCATGCAGGCTCAGCCTCCGATGATCACGTTCAGACAGCCCAGCACTATTGAGCCGCCGTGCGCTGTAGCATCACCGACCCGGGCAGCCGGTAGACCGTTGATGATCACCGTCGCCGACCCTTGAACTATCGAGTCTGGCGGACCAACGCAAACGCAAGGGCTGCCCAGCAACGCCGCAGGCAAGCCACCGATCAGCACCGTCGCGGCACCAGGCAATAGAACAGGTCCGCCGACATGCGGGATAGGCGGTACGCCAGGCGTCACCATCTGGCACACATGTAAATCGGTCACACGAGCAGCGAATGGCATGTGGGCTCTCCCGACTAATTAATCATGACCATGGCGGCTTTCAAGGTCAGCTCTGCGCCACCCTGAACCTGCGCGCTGGCATTGCCTTCGGCACTGAACTCCAGCTCCGCAGCCTGCTTGATATTCAACGCGGCGGTAGTTGCATCGCCTGCCGAGCTGTTCAGGCTGATGCCCGTGTCGCCCTGCAAGGTGATTTTCTGTGCGGCCTGCAAAGAGAGGGTGCCGTCACTTTTGATGGCGATCCCTGACGCGGACATCACGATGGAATTGCCGTTCTGGTCCTTTATCTCGATCTGCCCCTGAGTGTCATCGAGGACGACACTGTTTTTCCCGGGCGTCACCAGCGACAGAATCTTGTTCTTGTCGTCGAACATCACTCGCAATTCGCTCTTGCTGACAATGCCCTTGAGGGTGTTTTCCTGATTGGGCGATAACGCGTTGAAAGGCACATTCTTCTGGCTGTACATGCTGCCCAGAATGACCGGGAAACGGGGGTCCTGATTAAGAAAACCCAGAATCACCTCATCACCCACTTCAGGCATGAAAAACGTGCCCTGCCCGTTGGTCGAGTAAAAATTGGCCAGCCTGGCCCAGAGCCCGGTGGCATCATCGTTGAACAGCGCGACTTCGACCTGAACACGAAACTCCCCCGCAGGATCGCTGGCAATGCCCAACACGGTGGCGTTGTACAACCCCTGAATACCGGGCAAAAGCCCCGCCGCCGAGGGTGCCTGTACTTGTTGTTCCTGAGAAAACCAGATCGGTGACATGCCGATGCTGAGGTCCGTGAACCAGTTGCCCTCTTCTATCGTGTGCTCGACCTGCGACACAAAATGGTCGCCGTCGAATCGTGCCCCCAGCCCGTCAAGGGTCAGGTATTTGCCGGGTAAAAAATTGTCGGTGCCCTGGCAACGCACGTGACCGGTTATCTTGGAAAGCTCGCTCTTGAGCATCTGTGCCTTTGCCCAGCTCATCAACTCAGCGTCAGTCTCGGTCGCGGTGGTTTGCAACTGGTAGGTGCTCAGGCCCACAACATCAGCCAGCGTCTTGCTGCTCAGATTCCCCGCGCCCGCCAGATGATTGGTAGCGGTGGCGGTAACCAGTTGCTGGCTCTGAAAACTCCACGCGGACGCCGTGACCTGGGCCAGTTGGGTGACGGCATTGAGCTCGGCACTGAACCCCATGATGTCCTTGCCGTACGTCAACGTGCGCACCGATGTGGTATTGGCGGTCGGATCGAAAACGCTGACCCCGTCACTGACCGTACTGACCAGCAAACCATTGACTTCCGCTCGTGAAAGCATGAAATCCCAATCGGTGACGTAATACTGAATCAGGGTGGGCAGTACCGTGTCGGTAGAGGTCACGCTGGCCGTCAAACCCGCAGTCGATACCAACTGATTTATCACGTCGCTGTCGGTACTTTGGCTGTAATTGGCACTCTTGCGGCCAACGGTCATCTTCACGGCGGCAACTTTGCACGTCACTTCCAGCAATGGACCGCTGTAACTCTCGATGCGCAGGGCCTGCTGAGTCACGATGCCTTGAAACAGCACAGTGTTGATCCCGTCATAACCCGCTTCAAGGCTGATCGCGTTGCCTGGCACAAAGGCCTCGGAGGCACTGATCGCGAAACCTTCGTCAGACGCACTGCCATCGAGAATGGTCAGGGTCGCCGTCGCAATCCGGTTAATGGCGTGGACGATATGGATACGCTGTACCGAGTATTTTCCCGGTAAGGGTTCACCCTTGATTTTGACTGTACTGGTGACAATACCTACGGCCGTCAGACTAGACATTGCCAGCCTCCTGCGCGATGAGCGGCGGCGCGCTCAACCGGATGCCCGGTCTTAACTGGCGAAACTTGTCCAGGTTATTGAACTGCGCCAACTGCACATAATAAGCGGAGTCGCGATAAATCCTGTTGGCTATCTGGGGTAACGTATCGCCCTCTACAACGCGTATCAGGTGACTCATATCAGGCGAGGCTTTTTTCTCGCGTCTCGCCAGTGTGGTCGGATCGATATAGGACGAAAATTCCAGAGACACCCTGGCGCGCAGGGGCGTGCCGTCCGGCTTGAAGAATGTGTAACTGGTGCTGAAGCTGGTCAGCACGCCACGAAACGCCAGCCCGGCGCCCCAATTGATAATCAGGTAATTGGGCCTGTGGATATCGCCGTTATAGTCATAGATGACTTTTGACAGCTGCTTCATTTCATCTGGCAAGTGCACACGCGTTGCGTCGACCACGCCGGTGCAGTCGATAACCAGTTCAAAGCTCAGCTTCTGGCTGAGACTCTTGCTGTACTTGGACGAAGGAGCACTGGTATCCGGTGCGGATTCTTCGCTGTATTCAATCTGGCGCCCCCATTGCAGCTTTTCAGGATTGAGCATGACCTCATATTCGCCATCGGCCATTTTTTCAGTGAATTTTTCATCACAGTAGGCGACTATTCTCATATTGCTCATGGCACGGCCGCTCTGAGTTAACGATCAAAATCCGTTTTTGCAGCCTTGTCTTTCAATGCCCGCAGGCACTCTTGCACGATGCTCTTTCTGAGCGAGGCAATCCGTTCCGCGCTGAGCACCTCGCCTGGCGTTTCATTGCGGCTGATAATACGGGTGTGAATCACCAACTCACGTATCTCGACAGGCATGCTTAACTCCCCCCGAACATCGCGGCCATTCCCGTGTGCTCATCGTCGTTGCGCGAGTCGTCGGTATCAAAATACTGATACGCCAGTTCAATGGTCTCGATCAGAATGTTGTTCTCCTGAGACTTCAATTCACTCATGGCCCACTTCACCGGGTACGCATTGATGAAGCTCCACTGCATGCAGGGGTGGCCCAGGTTGTCCAACAGACTGACGATGATCATTTTGGTCTTGATCGGGTTACGCAAACCGCCGCCCAACGTGGCCTGACACCACTCGGCCAGGGGCGAGCCGACCGTAGCGACACCGCGTTTCAATACCAGATTGGGGTAATGCGTATTGCTCGGCAGGCGATACTTGAAACGGTTTTCTCCGCCGCTGATCACCTCCTCCACGGTGGTTTCCTGGCTCAGCCCCGACACTTCCTGAAAAGCAGCATCGGTGCCGCTGCTCTCCCCGGACAGCTTGACGCTGAAATGAAAACTGGTAAGCAGATTGACCTCAGGCATTGATCACGAGCATCTGTTCGTGAGCGATCTCAATGGTGTCCACCGCCACCTCATTGCTGTCCGATTTCAGGTCTGTGCCGGTTATCTTGGTCGGCCAGGCATTGAGCAACTGCCACTGCATGGTGACCTTGCCCCCCTCATCAAGAAGCTTGATCAGCACCGTGCGCCGCAGAACCGTATTCATCTGGATTTCGGTCATCCACTCCCAGAATTTATTGTCATGGACAAACACACCGCGCTTCATGGTGATGTTGCCGTACTTGACCAGCCCTGGCATTTTTACCGTCGAGAACTGCGGGCTGTTGCTGTGCCGGTACTCGATCGGCTGAACTTCCTTGTCCATCCCGGATACTTCCTGGAAGGCAATCTTGGTCCATTGAGAACCGAAATCCACTTCAAAGCGAAACTTGGGCATTGGCCATGTCGCGCTTTCTGTTTTCCCGTCATCTGGCATAAAAAATCCCTTTCACGATAACTGCAGTTGGTTATGGATAGACGCCGAAAACAACCGTCGCACTGCGTGCGGTCACAGGAGTCGGTCAACCGGATTTGGCTTGTTCCTGCTGAAAGGTGATAACCACAAACTCTGCTGGCTTGACCGTCGCCACCAGCACCGTGACGCGCATGTAACCGTTCAGCAGGTCGTCAGCAGTCATGGTTGTGCCCAGCCCGACACTGACCTGGAACGCGTCCTCCGGTTTGGCGCCTTGCAACCCGCCCTCAGACCAGACACCCATGAGAAAACTGCTGATCATGCTTTTCACTGCCGACCAGGTATTGGCGGTATTGGGTTCGAAGACATATTCACGCGCCGAGAGCTTGATCGACTGCTCAAGGAACGTCATGGTCCTGCGCACCGATATGTAGCGCCAATCCTGGCTGTTGCCATCGAGTGTACGAGCCCCCCAGATGAGGATGCCCTGACCATTGAAGAAACGGATAGCGTTGACCGACTTGCCGGAAAGCGCATCAATGTTCAGGGGCTCCTGCTGCTTGTCCGACAGCCGAATAGGCAGGCTCACCGCGCCGACGATACCGACGTTGGCGGGCGCGCCCCAGACACCGTTGCTGTTGTCATTGACCGTATAGACACCGGCAATCGCCCCACTGGGCGGCAACACGTTGGCGCAGGCAAGCACGTGCGTCACGATCTGGGCATAGAGCGGGCTGGCCACCAGCAGCGCTGCATGCAACTGACCGTTGGTCATCGGATTGGCCGGCGGCGTCTGGATCATGCTCAGGATGCTTGCGATCACAGGGTCTGGCGCTGAAGGCGGGTTCAGCAATGCACCCAGCTGAGCGATGTCGCCATTGAACAGATTGGTGAAGTCGATATCCCCACTCTGCATGATGGTGGTGCCGATGAACGGGTAATAGCTGGTGCCGAAGTCCAGGCTGGTATTGCCGGTGCTGTTGCGGAAACTCTGGATGTCCTGGAGGTACAGGATCGGGTCCGGATTGGCCCCCCCGATGATGTCGAATATGCACAAGGCAGTGCGCATCTGACCTGCCTGCAGCAGCATGCTTTCCATCAACGTGCTGTTGTCCGCGGCCGATAGCAGGGTCGCTTCGGGACAAATGTACATCGTCGGCTCTTCCTCGTTCATCAGAAGCGCTAGGCCACGCTCCAGATCGGCCAGATGAACATTGGGATTGACCGGATCGAGGCTCGGGTCCGTCATGGGTTTCTTGCTGGCGGGGCCATTGGCGGGGCCGACTGAGACGATATAAGCATCGCCGCCGCCGTTCAGATAAAACAGGCGAACACTGTTGTACAAATAATAAATCGTGCTGGTATCCGGCAGGATCGAGTAATACAACCCGTTGATACTCATGTATTCGCCGGACGTAGGCACCGTCTTTTGCGCAACCAGATAATACTCCGGGCTGTACTGCCTGGCCGGGTCAGCGGGAGGCAATGGATCGTCAAGCATGTAGAACGCCTGAAAGTCCATGAACGACGTAATTTTCTGGGCTTTGTTGTAATAAGACTTGCCTTTGTAATCGGCCCTTGGCGTATAGCCAATAAAAGCCGGGACCGCCGTTGCTATCGGCACCACCGACTGAGCGAAGGCATTGACCTCATTAATGTAAACACCGGGCGTAGAATACGTAGTCGAGGCCATTGCTCGTCCCTGAAATATAAGTACATGAGTGGGATTATTTGTCGCAACCGCTACAAATAAATAGACATCGTACAGATCACCTGAACCGGGTTATCACCGCGCACAGCACTCATCTTATCGAGCCTTGGCGCTGGCAAGCCTTTAATATAACAGTGCTCCACCACCTGACCTTCTGGCTGGACCGTCAACCGGTCGACCAGATCAAACGTTAACTGTGGAGCCTGTTGCACTGCGAACTGAGACAGCCCCGAACTAAAGATCAATGCCTTCTCACCCCCCGGTGATAAACCTGACTCAGGGCCGTCCAGCACACAACCGTTATTACCAATGACCGCAGGATTTTTTAACAGGACCGCACTGCGATTGATCAGACAGTACTGCCACCCCACCTCTCGCGCTTTAAAATCAATAATAAAACGTTTACCGAGCGATATCGGCAAGAGATCATTCAGGCGCAGAGTAATAGTAGCCACTCCACACTCCGCAGCGCGAGCGCCCTCCTGCCAGGCCGATAACATCGTCCGCTGGTGTGACGTCTTACTTTCCACTCGCGCCGAACTGAATGCCAGCATTCCAAGTTGATCCAGCGGCAGGTCAGTGGCGAAGAAAAAGGCCGCCCGATCGCATTTCAAAAAAAACTGCAACTGCCCGAACGGCGCCTGATCACGCAGATACTCAATGAATTCAGGCCCTTCACGCTCAGCGTACAGGCTGAACACCCCGTCCTGCTGCTGTGACACCAGCCGATACCTGGCAATCAACTGCGCGGTCGGGTAATCCGCAATGACCTGGAAATCGTGCAGTTTCCCGTCAGCAAAATAACCGTGCATGAAACAGATCTGAAACAGCAACTGCACTACTGAGCAACCGAGTTTGTGATATTTTTAACCACGGTCGACGACGCAACAACCTGTTCAGCCTGAACCGCAACATGCCGGACTTTATACAGTATCGACGGCAGGTAATTCACCGCCAATGCGGTCCATAGATTATGCATTTTATCGGAAGGTGAATTCTCGATTTCAAACGTTAACGTTGTCAAGCCCTCAGGCATCGCGGGCTGGTTAATGCGGTCCAGCGAGGGATTGGCCTGAAAGAAAGCGATGACCATGGTCAGCTGTTTTAGCGCCTCGGCATAGTCGTCAAAATTTGCCGAGATTAAAACACCCAGATTGAAATAGGCCGGAGGATTAAACTGGTGAACATGTTGACCTTCCCTGCGCTGCCCGCCGTAATACTGCTGATTGCTTTCATGTTCCAGACCGACCAGCGTCAACACTATCTTGTTGCGGTTCCTGTCGCCACTGGAACTCTCGGTACTGGACAGCCCGTCGAGAATAACGCAACCGGAGTCGAGCCCCAGGCGCACGCCAAGAGACTGATCAAGTACCTGCTGGATATACATTAAAGCGACATGAATCATAAGCACCACTCAGCCTGAGTTTATGCCAAATTTTAAAATTTTTTCATGATTTGAAATTTTTCCGGGCGCTTTGAAAACATCCCTGACCGCGCCGTTCAAAAAAAGTACCATAGGAAAATCACATTGTCATTTGCCTGAGACAGTTTTTTTATAAAATAAATTCTGGCGCGACAGGGGATGACTGGACAAAACGAATTTATCCTTAGTTATCAATGCCTGGTTAACACCCACCCGCCGCTGTCATAGTACTCGCCAAATAAAAGGACACTTCATATGCAAAAGGGATTTGACGTCAGATTTGATACAACCCGTAACATTCCGGCAATCGTCGCGCTAGAGCGGTACGCCTTCATAGGCCGCTATCTTTGTGAAAATCCGCTCAAACGGATTCACCCTGCAGAAGCCCAAGCGTTGAGGCAAGCCAATCTGGCTATCGCTCTGATTTATGAAGACAGTCCAAAGACCTCGGCGTACTTCACCTCCGCCAGAGGCGCGCAGGATGCTGCACGAGCCATCCAGCAAGCCCAAAACCTCGGCGCCGGCGCAGGTACCGCGATTTATTTCACAGTCGACTACGATGCCAGCGCGAACGACGTTGCAGAGCCCATCGGCCTTTACTTCCACGCCGTTGCCAGCGCAGTGAGAAACGACGTCAACGGATTTGTCATGGGCGTCTACGGCTCGGGGATGGCCTGCACCGCGCTGCACGCCAACAAGCTGGTCGACTACACCTGGCTGGCACAGTCTACAAAGTGGCGTGGTTACGACCTGAAAAAGCAGTGGAGCATCATCCAGGGCTCGAGCGGCGAAGTGTGCTCACTCTCCGTGGACACCGACACCCTCAACTCAGAAACTTTTGGCCCCGTCCAATTCAGGGAGAGCACTGCGTAGCGCTGCTTGGTAGCTGATAAATCCAGTGTGCGGATCAGCTATGGCGGCCACTTGTGCGCTCCTCCCCGTATTCGCCGACGCGAACATCACGTCCCTCTTCGGCCTCTGCCCCAAGGATGCGGGCATTGGACGGTAGCGCGACCTTTTCGTGATCAGTCTCGCACGAGCTTCAGCATTCCGCCGTCATACCAGGAAAGAGCTAGCGACCCATCCTGTGCTAGAAAAAATACCGGGCTTTCTTTATCGAGAGGCCCCCAGCTTCCAGATGTGCACTCAACGCCATAAGGTACGGCTTTTTCGATGCCAAGCTTATGAAGTTGTGGCTCCAGTTCAGCTCCACTGATCGTCGGAAGCTTGTGAAAAACAGGCCCTTTGCACACATCTTCCGTTGAGCCTGCTGACGCTTTCCATGCCAGCTGGTCGTTATTGAAACTGAGACGTCGCCCCATAAAACTCGGATCATTATCCTCCAGTGCTTGCACGCCCGAGTCTGATACCGCTACGCCTGCAACATGCCAACTGCCGTACAGCGCGTTATCTCCAGGCTGATCGTGTTTTGGAACATCCATATTCACTGCGCATCCTGTCAGCGACAACATGATCAGGAAGGATGAACTGAAGGAGAATCGAGATTTCATGAACGGGTTCCTTGGTTTTGGCGGATACGATATCGAATCCTTTTGCTGAGATGCCCCTGCCCCGACGTTGGGGTTGAGGTGCATCTGAGCCACTTCTCCTTGACGATTTTCCTCGAACTTCAGGTCGGTTTCAAATGAGGTGCTTTGCGGATTGCTTAATGTACCGGCCTGCTCACCTTTGGTAGGTTTAGAGAGAGCCTGCTGATACACGCCCCACGAATCCCGGAGTTGTGCGATGAATCCAAATACCGTGCCTACGCCTGCCCGCGGCGCCATTCGTTGGGAGGCCCATACCTGCCTGCCGCTGCTGCCCAATCAGGACATGTCTGCGCTGCTGCGCTACCGCGACAACGGCTTTCACCACGTCTCGGTCAATGTCGGCATGGACATGACCCCTGTTGGCGATGTAATGCAGGTCATCGCAGGCTTTCGCCAGTGGCTGATCAAGCATCCAGAACACTTCATGCTGGCCGGTACCCTTGCCGATCTGCAACGCGCCCGCGAGCAGGGCAAGCTGGCGGTGTCTTTCGACCTGGAAGGCTCCAACATGCTGCTGCAAGACCCGGCAATGGTCCGCTTGTATGCCGACCTCGGCGTACGCCAGATGCTTCTGGCGTACAACCGCGATAACAGCTGCGCGGGCGGTTGCCACGGCAGCGGTATGGGATTGACCGCGCTGGGGCGGGAGTTCGTGGGAGCCATCAATTCGGCGGGTATCGTGATGGACTGCTCACATGCCAGCAAGCGCGCGAGTATGGAAATAATCGAGCTGTCACAGCGACCGGTTGTCTTTTCACACACTAATATCAAGGCAGTGTATGACCATCCACGCACGGTAGATGACGAGCAGATCATGGCCTGTGTTGAATCGGGCGGAGTGATCGGGCTGACCGGGCTGGGGATTTTTCTGGGCGATCCGCAGGCATCGGTCGAAGCCTTCGTGCGCCAAATCGATTATCTGGCCGAACGAGCGGGAACGGCACATATCGGCCTGGGCCTGGACATCGAACTGCACCTCGACGATAAGGATTTGGCCGAGGGCGTGAATGAAAACGATTGGTGGCCAAAAGAATTCTATGGCGGCATCAACGGGCATCGTCAACTGCAGCCGGAAGCGCTGGGTCAGGTCGCAGAAGCATTGCTGCGGCTTGGCTATGACGCCGCGCAGATCGACGGCATTTTTGGCGGCAACTTTATGCGGGTCGCTCAGGCGACTTGGCCATAAGCGTCCAGTGATCACACTTGGCGAACGGTGCTGTCGGTGTGCCGTGGACAAACGTCTTCTATCAGGTAGAAGCGGTCACTCACGATCCCGATGAATAATCATCCAAAAATGGAATGCATTTCGGTCTGGCGTTGTGAACGCACCTAACGACGATCTACAGCGTCCGGCTTATTAGTAAATCCGGCTGATCGTAATCGCACCTCATCGCAGGATCGCCCACGCGATGTAGAGGGCGGGCTGGCAAATTAGAATGACTGTCGCGAGCAATGTGCCATAAGCAAGCCTGGTTCCCGTCGAATGTCCCCCCAAAGGCAAGACCACTGCCAAACAACTCAACCGGATGGTGAACACTAATAGCAGCACCAACTGAGCGCACACATAGAGGCTGACAGCTGGAGTCATTGGAAAAAAATGCTCGACCGGAAAAAGTAAAATTCCGAAGAGTGAACCGAATAGCATCGCGTGCCGGAAGCTCCTAGACGCCTCGGCAAAGCTTAATTCGAATCGCACACCGGTTTTGGTGCTCATCAACCAGGCATAGAGCAAGGTAAAGCCAAGTGGAAGCGCGTAAACAACCAAGACTGCGCACAGCAGGTATGCTCCTATCATAACGCTCTCCCTGAAAGGCCATTCAATTCATGCTTGCATTAGCTCATGGACGACGATGCAAATCCCACTTCGTTGGGTAATCCCGTATATCAATCACGACCTCTAGCTCCTGACAGATCAGCCCTTCACCGCCAGCATGGAACCTGTCGCTGGGCGATGAGTCGACTGTCGCATCCCAGAATTTAGCTGATAGCGACCGTGCTTGGGGGGATTCCGGGATAAACGCCACCAATGCAATTCGAGCCTTCCCTCGTGATTTTTCTATCGTGCGGCAGTAAGCATATGTCGCAGAGGTCAACTCTGAAATTTACTATGGCGGCCTCTGGCAAGTGACTGCTTTGGGTCAACAGCAGCGGCTATCAAACAGTTGAGGTTCGAGAGAGATATAGACGGCAGGCGCCGATGCACTGAACGACTAACCAGCGCCTTTTGTACGGGATGATCATGGCGGCTGATGATGCGCGCTATCTGGAAATTAGCCCCTTTCCAAAAGGCGAGACCGCTTAGGGCCGCGTGAAGGCGGGTGAGACGCACTCAGGCGGTGAGACTGCTACGCTCACCCGATGGATGATGTGTTCTGAACATGGATGAGTGGAATGGCGCACCAACGTTTCTTTTATCACCCTGCCAGCCTGTGGCTGGTCATTCTAATAACTCTCTTGCCTGCCAGTCTGATAACGTGGACTTTGTTCTGGAGAGAACCAAACATCCTTAGCGGTACGACAGCGTCTTCGGCGATTCTTTTTCTGGCCCAAGGGACAACCTGGGCGTCATTCATGAAACTTCGGCACCATAAAATAGACGCGTACAACCGCAGCTTCTGGCTAAAGGCACTTGCGGGTTCTGGAATTTTTCATATCACCCTGTTTTTTTTTGGCAGCACTTGCCTCTTCTACCTTTTCGCCCTTGGCCATGTTTGTCCTGGCAGGGCCTATCCTGGCCTCCTGCTACATGTAGATCTTGGTACGCCATTCTGCACGATGGCAACCCGTGGCCTCGGTGCCGCCACCGTGGAGCCTTCATAGATGGCGTTCCTTGCCTAAGCGCGCGATCGCGTCACTGACCAACGAAACACTGCCATTACCTCAACCTGACGATCGTCAAACTCTGCCAACCCTCATCACCGCGGCCGTAATTGCGTTGATTGCCACAGCTTTAGTGAGCCACGGTTTGGCGACTAACGATCTGGTCCTTGTGAGTAAGCGAGGCGCCTTCCATGTAAGTGGGTACGACTCTATTCCATGGGCAGGTCTTTACATTGCCCTTGTACTAATCTGCATATCTTGCATCGCGGGTCATTTGGATAAACGCCCAAATGCTCATATCTACCGCCGCTTTCGGCACTTAATGGTATGGGTTGTGGGTTTCCTGTTCACCTTGGGGGTATGTGTCGCCTTTTGGCATCTCTTTGCGCTATTGGCATCCCCCAGAACGCATTGACTCGTGATGATTTAGGTTTGAGGGACTGGTTAGCGAATCGGCTTTAGACCGTCACATGATATTGATCAAGCACTAAGCATGGCATTTGGCTCAGTCAATGCCCCGTACCATGCCGCCTAAATACAGCGCCTGGCGATGCACAAAGCTGCCAGAATTTGCCAGACCCAAAAAGCCAAAAGCCCGCAATTACGCGGGCTGCAGGGCATTTCTTGCTAGTGGGTGCCGGACAATGCCGGCCACCCCATCATTCCCACTCGAACATAAACAACAATAAAAATCACTTATAAATCATATACTTATATTATTATTTTCAGCTGATGCCACGAATAATGCCATTAACGAAAAGCTGTTTTCGCACGTACTGTATTACTTATGCGGCGAGTAACGGCCAAGAGCCCTATGCGGGCTGCGCCACGCGCTCGAACGCCTGCCAACGGCGGCATCGAGAAGCCTTGCTGCCGTGGAACTGCTCACCCGCATCGTCTAGCTGAGCGCGCCCTTCATTTAAGGTAGGGGGGGTTATGGAGCGCTTACGAATCACTTCTTGGCTATAGAACACCTTCCTTCTAAGCTACTATGACCTAGGCTTTCAGCTCTCCACACCACACAACATACAAAACCTTCTTCACACCCTGTTTCATCAATAAATACAAAGAGCCATTTCATAGACCCACGAACAAACTCACAACCCTAAAAGTCGTCGCCAGTCAAACTTCCAGGTTCCCGAAGCTTTTCTAGCAACATCCGCATTTATGTCAAGTAAATGCCGTTTCGGTTTGGGTTTATTCGAAATAAACCCCATGTATTCGAACTCACCATTTTCGATTAAATCATTCGGTGACATCGCCGCACTACGGACCACATCATCAGCATATATTCCTGCTGCACCATAGGCCTCAATGACCATTTGAGAACAGTAAACTTGATTTTGCGGAGGCCCTGATTTCAAGCGCTCCTTCAAGAAATACACCCCGATTAACTCCCTAATACGGCTGGGTGTCCTCCGGTATTGTTTGGCTCTATATGCTGCTCGCCTAAACGGCATGCGATAGGCATCTGACTTCGCATAAGCGTAGCCTTCGAAAGAACGCGCCTTCGCTAATACGATCTTGATACGTTTACCTAGCTTACGGTATCGCAGGACATCGCCTGACTCAAATCCGGCCAAGAGACTGCTAAGTTGTGTTGTACTTACTCCGCCTGGGCCTGCATCAATTGAAATACCGCCTCCAAGATATATACCAACATGCGAATAGGCTCCTTCCGTTGCTTCACGTATCCCCGCATGTATTTTATCATCTTTTGCACCATTGTCTAGCGCGAACCAAACAAGGACGTCCCCTGGAAGTAGGTCCTTCTGGAATAGCCGGCCAGGATAAGTGCCAATTTTCAGACCGGGGACTAAAACAGTCTTTCCAGTACGAGGGTCGTACTCTGGAAGTAACGGCATAATATATTAAATCCTTGTAATAAGTGCTATGCAAATAAAGTTAAAGTGACTGACCGTGGGGAGCTGCTTCACCGGAACCCCGCTGTCGTGTCGCAGCATCTTGATGCCCGGTGATCACATCTGATAATCCAAGTGCCTGATGCCCGCTTTTTTGTCCATTCGCTAATCATATCAGTCTAACCCTGCAACACCGCACGCCACTGATCACGGGATTTAGCTGATAGCGCCTGATTACCTTTTGCCGGAGCTATCGAACCCGCCCCTAAGACTCATACAAAAATCTGCCCATATGGAGCGTGGGACAATGACGTAGAAATAGCTAACGCCGTCATATGGTCAGGTTTATTATTCTCTAGTTCAACTCTAAATCCGTGGTAGATATTGCCTTGATGACAGTGAAACTGGTACCAAGAGCCATTGAAGTAGCTATAAATCTTAGCATTAACCTTAATGCCATTACTAAGAGCTAATTGCGCATCAGCGGGACTAAGATCCATAACACTCACGAGCTCACCCGCGGCCCGATACTCTTTCACTCTATGCTTAGGATTATGCTCAAACACCCAAAGTATGCCGGCTAGACTACTCTCATCCACTACGTTCAAAACAGTTTTTGCGCCGCAAAGCGAGCTAAAAATAGTGGTGGAGGAAAACTGATAGGTCTGACAGTTTCGTGCAGAGATGGTTAATGGCGACCCTACACTTGATGCTGCATCATCAAAGCAAGAATCCTTAAGGCAAGCCCCAATACCATCGCTAATGGTATCATGAGGTTCAACATGAAAATTTTCAGCGTAGGGTTGCTTTAGAAACACCTCAATGGCGAGTTTGCGTTGACGCTCGTCAATAGCACGCCCCCTCTCAGAACTTGCGACAAGTACCTCTTTGACGCTCAAGTTACCAGTAATCACTTTATTTCCTAACGTACGGGTCCGGTAGGCTTTATTCCCAAAACTAATGTCTCTCGCCCGAGCGGCCAACGCCGCCAGGTCAGAAAGTATTTGCATGGCATCAACTTGATCACTAGCTTGACCAACAATTGACAGCTCATTAATAAAAACCTTCATCAGAATAACCTCAGCAAATCCTTTTCAGCTTGGTCAAAGAACCCTTCATCCATGTCACTCAAACCACCGTCGTTTTCTATAATAATTTCCGTTACAACTCGACCAGTCTTTATCGCCCTTACAGAATTGACAGTAATAAAACCATTATCCAGCGCGTTCTCTTTAGAAAAAACACGGATACCGTTAACTATATGATCACTATGAGTTTCTAATATTACCTGCACATTACACGTAGCAGTAAGTGTCAGTAAAGAAGCGAGCGATGACTGAGCAGCAGGATGAAGGTGAACCTCTGGATTTTCCACAATGAGATACCCCCCCTCTCGAGTGCAAAGGGCCGCCAGCACAATGGGAATTACATTGCTTATTCCAAATCCGGTATTGACAGGACGAACTTGGTTAGCAGTAGACCCTGCTGAAAAGGTGTTAGAGACTTTATCTAGATTCAAGTGTGAGCTAGCAACTATGTCAAAATCAGAGCTTATGAACTTCATAGCCTCTTTAAACGCCACAGCTAGGCTTATGGCTCGTTCTTCAGCATCACCTACGCCAGAACAAATTAGCTTTGCCAGCTTTTGATTAGGGGCGGGTTTATCCCCGTATCTAACGAGAGCAGCTATTGCATACTGCCCATATATTCCCAAATCAAGCTTATCCGATTCGAAGTTTGTATCATAACTATTCTGAGGCGATAATCTGTAAGCACTTAAATAATTAAAGTCTGCAGAAAAAAAATCATGACTTAGATCTGGAATGGAATCGAAATTTATATGATAATCGCCAGCTTGGGCTTTCTTTAGATCAGATACAAAGCTTAAGTCGTCAATTGCAATGGATAATGACTCCCCGAACGGCGTGTGACTTATTAAATCCCTGACATGACCTACCGAAAAATATTCTCCAACAAGACTAAGCTTTCCTGACTTGAGCTTACTGCTGTTATGATTTTGTCGGAGCAGGAGAAGCGATTGAATAGCTGTGGATTTCCCAGCAGAATTCGCACCACAAAATACCGTAAGATTTGAAAACTTAAATGTCGCATCATCAAAACATTTAATATTTTGCAACTTTAATTTCGAGATCATATAACAGGCCTAGTTAAAAAGCTCTTTAAAAAAAGACTGTGGCGATCGATTATTGCGATAACCTATTTTGCGACTCTTCAAGTCTTCCAAATTTATATCTCGCCCTTTCAACCCCTCTATAAAACAGGCAACGACACTATCACTGTCCAGCAACACCTCACTTCCAGGATAGGAGTGATATCTACGATGCGGGAAATCCGTGAAAAACACCGTAGAGCCCAGGGACATACTTACTCTCGACAATGCGTTTAAAACTACATCTTTCAGAGGAATAAAATCACTCTGGGTTCGGTGTAAGTAAATGGCAGTTTCATCAAGCAAGTCACTAAACCTCCCCGGGTATCTAATATTCGATGGCGGCATACGATTATGATATGCCAGTGACGCAGAACATAAGACCAAGTAGAGCTCATCAAACTCCGAAACATCCCTATGCGTGGCTTTAGATGTCTCAACAGAAAACCTGTAAGAATGTTGCTCCTTTGGAGCTAAATGATCACGAGAAGCGTCTTGTAGATCCCGAATGAAATATAAGTGTTCTCTAAAGGCATAGTTGCGAGCCAGCTGAACGGGAAACCTATAGGAGTCAGAGTGAACTCTTTTGAAAAACTCAAACTTCAGAATGGCGTCTGTATCATAACTTATAATTGTAATTCCAAGCTCAGTGCGATTGTGAAAAACAGATGCTTGACCATAAGGAAGCTGCGAATAACGATATCCTTCAAGCGACGGAATAAGTTTTAAACCTTGCAACTTGAAATCGTCATTGAAAAACTCTTGAAGACACATTAGTCGCTGCACACCATCTAGAACGAACAACTCTCCGTAATTATTTTCTTCACAAAGAATATCCGCCGCAGGCATTCCAACCAATATACTTTCAATAAAGGTTGACTTAGAAACATTCGACCAAGACTTGGAATAGGCAAACATCGGATCCCACTGGATCCGATTGCTACGCAGCCCGTCCAAAAGAGAGGGTATCGAGTGAGTCGTTTTCCGATACCTAAAAGACCTATCAAATTCGTTGTAATCCATGACAGACCGACCTTGGATAAAATTATTTAATCTTAACACGTCTTCGGATAAAAATCGAGCACCCAGCTACCTTAATTATTATCGCGTACTAGGAAAAACAATTGATTGAATTCCAATCTATAGAAGTTGAAAAGTATTTCTCCCTTCGGAAGCGCAGCCTGCATTTTTTAGTAGATGGCCGTCGTCTTTCAGTGGATTCAGTTGTGTTCTTTAGACCTGATCAAGACTGCCAAATTTGGCATGACATTGGAGTCAAGGTGGTCCTGCATTTGCTGGCTCAGATGGTGCTCGTTGGGAAGATCAATGTCCTCTTGACTCGCCCATTTCCGCAAAACGCCCAGCAACACCATGCTGACGGTGTGACCATCTTCCATGTACTGGAGCAAGAAAGCCTTTAGCCTCCCCCGTCCTTCATAGGTATGCAGGTCAAAACCGCCGGGCACATCATGTAGCCGATGTGCGATCACGTTGCGATGCTGGAGGAAGCGATCCAACTTGTCGTCGAAGGTGGGATGCAGATCAACCCGCTTCCGCAGTGCTTTAAGCAGTTGTCCCAGAGTGGCTTTTGAATGTCGCTCAAGCAGGGTGTGAAGCTGTTCCACTGTTTGTAGTGGCTCGCCGTGCAAAGGAAACGTTAGGCAATTGCACAATAGGTGCTCAACACTCTGCCCCGCTATCACCGCAAGGCCCAATATCTTCAACACATCATCTTGTACAGGATTGTAACCAGATTGCGCATTATCTTTCATGAACATGTCATTCCATGATGTGCTGGAGGCGAAAAGTGGAATCGTTCTACAGCCAAAGCCCGCGTTGCTTATATTTCATGGTCATCAGTTCTTAGACCAAATCATCATAGGCTGAGAGGGAAGCTCCACCAAGGCATCCATCGCGTGAAAAAGACATGTCTATGGATGAAATGGAGTAGCCCAGACCCTTGTCCAGCTCTAATGACCCCACCGGCAAACAGGTGAGGCGTTCTAGATACGAAGACGGGAGATCCGCTCAATCCATCGATATTATCGACATGACCAAAATCATTACACAAGCTGCGTTATTTAGCGCTTAAATCGATCATTTCTATTTCCCACTTAATTCAAACCCCAAAACGCTATTCGACTCGAGCAATGCTTTGTAGCTCACTAATACCTAGCCTATGGGCATGCGCTGTGACAGCAACTGGAATTGAAAATGAAATGGGCACACTGAGCTCATCAGCATGTACCCGCACCAGAATTGAGATGAGGTCCGCGGGAGGAGTTATCAAAAAAACGTCGCAGCTCAAAATCTCTTCGCCTGCGTGGATTTTCCCAAAATTAAACAAAGCGGTTGTCCGATCAAAATCCTCCTGGACCTCGAAGTGAGCATGCGCCGGGTTGAGAACACAAGGTACGGTGAGATTAAATTCGGGACTCGGTAAATCGACAATTTCGGATACCAATCGGAGCGTCCCTGCTGGTTCAAACCCGAGGTGAACTCTCACACTCCTTGCCGGTGCATTCCCTTGGTTTGCTACTCGAACACGGAATCCAAATGCGCCCGCTTTCTCCTGTTCGTGTAGCGCCAGCTCCCGATAAAACTGTCTGTTGTTTAGGACAGACTCATTCATTACATTGCCGTGCGCTGGAGCCTTGTAGTCGGGATAGTCTTCGAGCACCAGATGCTTGTATTCGAACTGGAACCCACCATTGAGCGTCGATTGATCATCGAGCCTAAATATATCAATGCTGAGCTGCGGTTTGCCTGCCGCCATTCTCAGGGCATCGACTGCGCCCATTTTGGCGATTTGCTCCGGATCCGCAATTGTTGTTGATGAGCCACGGCGGACATATACGGTATTCTGTTCAACATTCCCAAATTTTTTCTTGGCAAATATCGGGCGCTCCTGCACCTCAATCGTGTAAAGCCCGAGCGACTGGTTTCTATAGGTGACAGATCTGTAGGAGAAAATTATAGGTCGGTTCGTTTTGGAGTTTATGAGCTCCTGAAGCCTGGAATCATCGGGATGGCGCTCGACAGGAAAAATTGACTGATCTTTGTTATCTACTCCGATCAAGATGTATGCCGGTTCAGATCGCCAGGTATTGCAGAACGCAAGTATGTCTTTGAGCAGCTCGCTTTTGGGGATGGGGTCAGCCCCGTCAGTTATGTACCCCTGCCTTTTGTAATCCAAGGTGATGCCTTCACCGGTGTATAACAACCGTTCAATCAAGTCTTCATCGGTCATTGTTTCTCCATGTTGAAAAAACTACGATCCCGCTCTTTTCTCTACAAATCGGAGCCAGGTGGCGTGAGCCTTCTCAATTCATTAGTTAAATCATTCGCCAGCCGTACGCATCTCGGCCACTGAGCCAATCAGCAGGTTCAGGGCAGAACCTTTCTCGACATTTATCAGGGTAGGGTTAAGGGCACGCAGGCGGTCGCACAGGGCCGAGCGCTTCTCAATCACCGCCATAAAGTCAGGTGCCTGCGTGTCATGTGAAGGGAGGCAGGTCGATGTGGGCAGTTGCCTGCACAAGGACAATGCAACGCTCCTTCGCACGCGTCACTGCGTTATAGAGCAAACGCCTCTTCTGCTCGTCACTTCCACCAACCGCTGCCGGCCAGAGAACAATGACATTGTCAAATTCTCGGTTCTTGGCACCGTGAACTGTCATCCCCTTCCATCCACGCACTTCGCTTCGTCGAGATTGACGGCGCTGTGCAAATGATTGCTCGACTAATTTCACTACCTCATTCCTTGAAAACTCCACCTTCGCCTTGGTGCGGCGTTGGATCTCCAACCATTCGGTCACATCTCTGGCTACTCTAGCGTCACCAGCAGCTACGAGGACCGCCGCAATGGAAGATGCGTCAGCTTGGTTGGCTAGTTGAATCGTGGCGAGGTACTCGGTTGCAGCTTTTGCTTCCGACTGTTCCCAAGGAATGCTGTAAGGGCCTGCACCTTTCTTGGTCTTATTCGCAGCAGCCCAGGTCAATGCAGCTCTCGCAAACGTCCCAAGTGTTGGAGTGATGATCGCGACACTTTTGCCTCCGCCGTACCAACTCAAGTTGGAGTTGATCCATGCTCCAGCCAACGGTGGCTTTGGCGTTTGCGCAACTACGAAGTATTTACCGGGCTTTGGCGCTTCGCCGGCGCGAATCGCTCGCGCCGCATTCAGCAGCTCATCGACGTTGGTCCGACGTGGCTGCGTAAGTTCTTCAGGCGCGCATACTTGAGACAGCCAAACGCATGCTGGGTTGGGTCGAAGCTTCTCGCTGAGACATTGAAACTCGTCGGCCGCAACGAATACCTCCAATCTCTTGGATAGACCTGCAACCATGCAAAGACGATCCACAGTCATGTCTTGGGCTTCATCTACGACGAGGATAGGAAACGTCGCCACCACCCAGCCTTGGACCTCCTTGATCTGTACGAGCGCACTGGCAGCTTCACATACGCGCTCGTACTCACTTGGCTCTATATTTACGAAGCCGAGAGCTGCGGCGAGCGAACGCCAACGTCGAACTAGACGCCACGCGAAGCTATCAATGGTCGTGCATTCCGCCCTCCCCCTCAGGTTCTGAAGCATTCCAAGACGCTCTTCTAGCCGTCGACGAGATCCATGCATAAACGTAAGTGCCAGAACCTTCTGACCTGCATGAAGTGGTGTTGCGTCCAGATACGCAGACAGCGAAGCCATGAGCATGTAGGTCTTGCCGCAACCGGCGCCGCCGGTGAATGCGTGGACTGTCATGGCTGGAAGACCCACACGCCGTCGGCTCCACGTGAAAATCGCTGCGTAGCTTCGTCGCCGGCACATGCACAAGCAAGACCGCTCAGGAGGTCCGCTGCACGCCCTCTGCATGCTTGCGTCGTAGCAATGGCATCAGCAAGGCTTTCATAGGCGATGATGTCCATCTTCTTGGACTTAAGGTACGCCACGATGTCAGCGCTCGACGTGGGCGGCTGCGGGGAGATTTCCGCCAGTTTCGCTACCACTACGGCTTCGTCCGCTTCGAGAATCCAGCCTATGGCATCCTCAATCATCGCGCCATCATGCCAACGGATGATCGCGCTCGGCGGTTCAGCCTCTTGCCGCAGTAGATCTACATACGCTAGGCCGGCCGCGTCTCCGTCCACTAGGCAACATACTCTCTGGTGAAGCCGCCTCATCAGCCTCTGAGTCTCGATGACGTTTGCGTCCTCTGTCGGAACTACACCGACCTCGATACCAAAGGGGCGTGGCATCGTGTCGATCCATCCTTCGGTCATCATCAGCGGCCGTAGAATGCAACGGATTAGTTGGAAGTCGGCACGACCTTCCGGAACAAGAAGCGCGGGCTGCATTAACGCACTCAGCACGTCCATGCGGCTGTGCTGGAAAAACTTGCGTTTCCAATTTGGAGTCACCGCAGCAAGTGGACTGGCCAAGAAAGGCTCGGCTGACAGAACTCCCTCATGCTTTTTCAGGATCAAAACGGAGGTCGGATCCGCGATGCTGGCGACGAGCGGCGAATGGGTAGTGACGAAAGTCTGGGTCGATAGCGCTTGAACGCGCTGAACCAGACGCTGCTGCGCAGAAGGTGGGAGATGGATTTCAGGCTCTTCCAGCGCCATCAGGAACTCTCCACCACTTAAAGCACGAGCGCGACCAAGCTCAAGAAGCAATAGCAAGCCTTGCATCGACACCAAGCCGCTGCCCTGCCTCCCTGCAGGAATGCTGAAGCCATCCGCTCCTGCAAAATGGGCTGAAACTGCCTCCATCACAGAGCGGCTGTCGGTGCTTGTAAGCCTCAACTGGACTTTCGGAGCGTTCGGGAACGAGAGCGCAAGCTCGCTATTTAGATTCTGGATCAAAGGCTGAATACCCGGGTCGGTTTCGATTGGCTGGGCCGGAGCCCGCAAGCGGTCTCGCTCAGCGAGCAATGAACCCGCAGGCTGAGCCGCAGCCGCCAGCATCGTGCGCTTGAAAAGCTCATTGCCCCATGAGAAGACTTTGTCCCAGGTACGGCTCGCGCGCACCAGATAGAAACTCAGTTCCTGTATAAGCTTGCCGGGCACCGGGGCAGGTGCCTCATCAGCGAAGGGGTCAATGGGCTCTTCGTGGTCATGGAAGTAGCGAATGGTTTCTACGGCCAAGCTCTCATGGTCAAAACGAGCTTGCACACCAAGCTGGCAACATAGCGTCCATGCTGGGTTGTCGCGTCCCGGGTGCACTTTGCCTGTCGTCTCATCGAGCCATTTAACAACCGCTCTCTCATCACGAAACCACTGGCTGCTCTGCTCTGGGTCGTCTTCCGGAAAATCAGTGACCGTAGCTACAATCTTGATCCGATCAGCTGCCTGCGGGTTAGATCCATAAAAGTCATGCTCGGTCAGCTCCCGCACTAAGCGATCTCTGCCAAGCACAAGAGTCATCGCTTCTATCAGCGTGGTCTTGCCAGTATTGTTATCTCCAATAAGAACAGGATGCTTGCCGAACTGCACAAAGCCCGTTTTCACACCACGAAAATTCTCGATCCTTAAATTGGCTACCCGCATTCTTAATTCCTTTTTTTCGGGGTGCGAATCACCGGCTTCCGCCGCCATGTCCTCTAGCCTTCAAACGAGCCCCAGCTCGAGCAACACCGAAGTATCGATCAACAGGTTCAATCTCACTCGTGCTCGCGCCTTCTCGAGCTATCCGTGACGACGCAATTCTGACCGGCCTCCCTTTGCAACTGACGCAGTAGGACTCGCCGTTCTCCAATGTCGCCGTTACGACAAACTTCTGCAACCAGCTCGTCTACATAAGCCGGATTTGCGCGAAAATAGTCGGTCATAACCTCGTCACTCGAGCTGTCTTTCAATTGTTCTGGTCAAGCGCTACAACCGCGTAGGCTAGCTGTCGTAACAAAATATCCAGCTCTGCCGGACTACCTTGGCGTAACACGTCAGCGAGTAATTCAGCCGCATATGCAGGGTCTGCACTAAGCTGCTCGGACATCGCCTCATCGTGCGATCGATCTCTCATTTACCCCCTCCTTCCTCGTTTCGGCACACACAAGCTATGCGATGCAGCATACGTTGAACAATGCTAGACAGCATCGAGCTCAAGTACAGTCGATTGGTACCAGCAAATCTGGATCGGCTTGCGGGACTACCCATAAGGTAATACCCAGTCAAAATTAGGATTTCATCTGCGAACTTTAACAATTTCTCCCATCTTCATTCCTACAGCCACCTGCAACCGCCGGAATTCCATCATCACGCTTTCTACTTCAATGGCGTTTACCCCTTCTCCGCGCTTTTCTGCGAGCCAAAGCTTCAACAGCCCCGCCACCCGCCCAAGATCACCATTGACCTTGACCAGGTCGGCAATCGCCTTCAGGTCAACGACGGATCGAACAGGGGTGTTGCGGCCGACAGCTAACAGGTAAGCGGACAACGACATGTTGGTCTGCCGAGCTTTGTCCTCGATCTCTGCGCGCTCGTCTTCCGAGACCCAAACTTTGATCGGCGGCAGCTTCCGTCGAGGGGTGATCTTCTGCTCTTTCTCCATGCTGTACCTCTCCAGTTTCAATAGTCGCGGCAGCGACGGTAAGGCTCGCAGAACAAGATCCGTTGAGCCGAAGGCGAGTAAGGGGCGGTGGTGGGGGTCGTACCTGCGAAGCAGCGTAGGCCCACAACACACATCTTGCCGTCTGATCTTCCGCAATTCTAGGCAACTTGCCCTCCTTAGGTTCGCCTACTGCCATTTCCGGCTATTTCTGACCTATAATTTCCTTAAATTTCTCTGAGTTGCGTTAAATTTCGCTAAGGATATGAAAAATTTCCTTTAATTTTCTAAAATTTCCTTGAGTTACCTATATCAGGTGCCGAGCACTAATTCGATCACATAAACAGGAGACGCCAAATGACTGACGGGCCGAAAAAGGTGTATCGCGGCGCAGGGCGAGTTGCCTTTCTGGCCAGGCTTGATGACTTTCGTAAGCTGATAGATGCAGGGCATCCGCTACGTGCAATCTATGACGATTACGCCGAACAGCTTGGCATTGGCTACCCGCAATTCACCAAATACGTCGGCAGGTATGTACGAAAGGAAAAAGACGATGGGCACCAAAGGAAAGGCTCTGGGCAATTCACATCGCAAAGCCTCTCATCTGTCCCGACAGGAGTAGTAAGAGGACAGCCGGAACACAGCGCCACACCGCCTCCCAAACCCGGCTCAAAGCGTGCGGGATTCGACCACAACCCGAATAGTGGAAACACTCGGGACGACCTGATCTGACGCTCCACGACATAGCGTGGCTATGTAGCCCCTTTAATTTGGGCGAGGAAATGAGGTAGAACTTTTCAGTCTGTCTAAATTTACCTCATTAAAAAACGGTGAACCCATGGCTCGAAAAACTCTCGCAGAACGTCGTTCTGACGCCCTTTCAGAGCTGGAAACAGCTAAAGCAAGATTGGCGAAATTGGATAATGAGGCGGCTGAAAGAATTGGGAGAATTGCAATCAAATCAGGATTGGTTAATCTTGAAATTACAGACGATCAAATTCGGGAAGAATTCGACAATATAGTAGAAAGGATCAGAAAGGGGGATTGATCATGAAAACCGCTCACCGCATCAGCGCATTGGCCAACCAACTCAACGAACTGCAAGCCTACCTCGGTCAAGCCAGCGGGCGACCTAGTAAAGCTGTTAGAGAAGCCCAACGCATCGCGGCGGAGTTGGCTTCCTCGCTCGAAAACTGGCACCTAGAAACACTACACATCCCTGAAACGGAGCGTGGTCACTATCGGACCCAGAACCCCTATTACTCAGCCTACTAATGCGCTACGCCATTTCATTAAAAAAGCCCACTTCGGTGGGCTTTTTTGGACCGTAAAACCACATCACGCCGAAAGACAGACAGGTCCATGCATAAAGAAAATGCCAGCAAAATCAGGTTGCTGCGAGTCAACCCCACACAACCAACGCCCGCAAGTCATTGATTTCTATGCGGATAGACACTTATCCGCATATTCCAAACCACGCCAAACCTGTCAATAATCAAACCTCGAATCATGACAAACCGAGGTGTTCGGCATGAATACGGAATTGCTGAAATCGCCGATTTCATCGGCTCGGAAATCGAGAATACGTACTGCCCTTGTTTTAGCAATGAAAAGCACAAGTCTCAGTATGGGCTTCTACTTGGCCCCCCCCTCTGCATATGCCATCTACTGCTCAAACTGCTCGACGTTCTATCAACAGATGTTTGAGTACGCCGAGGCAGTCAACACGGCGCTGAACACTGCAGAGCAACTACAGACGCAGATTCAGCAGTATCAGAACATGGTCACCCAGGGCACGGGCTTACCAAGCACCATGTTTGGCAGCATCGCGGCCGATCTTAAAAACGTGGCCAACCTTTACACCCGTTCGCAGTCCCTAGGCCGCCAGATCCAAAATATGGACTCTCAGTTCAACACCGCTTTCCCCGGCTTTCAGTCCTACCTAAATCAAGCCGCGAACTCAGCAGAAGTACCAGCTCGTGAGCGCTATCAGAAGTGGTCGGAACAAGGCAGCGATAACGTAAAGACGGCACTCGAGGCGGCAAACCTCAATACCAGCAAGTTCGAGTCTGAAGACATCCAGCTTGATCGCATGGTGGCCCGTTCGCAGTCAGCCGTAGGCCGCATGCAAGCTATACAGGCGGGCAACGAGATCGCCTCCCAGAACGTGCAGCAACTGCAAAAACTGCGCGATCTGATGGCCACCCAAACCAACATGCAGGGCAACTACATGGCCCAGCAAGGCGACCGAAAGGCCGCTAGCGAAGCGACTGAACAGCAGTTTGAAGCGCGGAAAAACACACGCGGCGGCGTGAAGGAGTACTGAGAATGACTAATTCGAAAAGGCTCATCGCGTTGGTGTGCGCCGGGTCCGCACTGGCCGGTTCCATGGTCACCGTGGTGGTTCAAAGTAACAGCGAATGTACTGCCGTGGCTGAGCAACGACGGCAACAGCGTGACGCTGATGCCTCATTTGAGGCGCGCCCGAACACTCGCGGCGGTGTGAAGGGGTACTAGCTATGGATCGTCGTCTATTGTTGTTCTTCGCCTTGGCCGGTGTGTTCGTGGGCGGAGATGCTGTAGCCGCGACCGACCTTTCCCATGCCGATACATCGATTCAGGGCCTGCTCGACCTCGTTTTGCAACAGTCGCACCAGTGGTCAGGGAAGCTGTATGACTATGCCATCAGACTGCTCTGGCTGCTGGCCTCGATCCAGTTCATCTGGACGTTCATGCCTCTGGTCATGAAGCAAGCCGATTTCGGCGAGATTGTCGGCGAGCTGCTGCGCTTCGTGCTGGTGATCGGTTTCTTCCTTGCAGTCATAAAGTATTCGGTGGAATGGTCGACAGCCATTGTCGATAGCTTCCGCGATGCGGCGGCATCGGCGAGCGGCCTCGGGCGTGCATTAGAACCCGGCGATATGCTGGCAGTTGCGCTGGATTTTGGCCGCACCATGGTGGAGGGCATTTCAGTGTTTTCTCCAGCCAAGGGACTTCTGATCGCTGTATGCGCAATCCTTGTTTTGGCATGCTTCGCCTTCATCGCTGCATTCATGTTTGTCACGCTCGTAGAGTCTTACGTCATCATCAATGCTTCCGTACTGTTCTTCGGCTTTGGCGGTTCGCAATGGACGCGGGATTTTGCAATTGCGCCAATGCGCTTCACCGTTGCGATTGGCGCAAAGCTATTTGTACTAACCCTGATTGTCGGCCTGATCGTACAGTCGGCAAAGCAGTGGTTGGCCGCCTACACCAATGACGAAGCGTCATTGATGACGATGGTCGGTTTAGCCTTAGTGTGCTGTTACCTCACGAAGACAATTCCTGACCTGATCGGTGGCATGATTAGCGGGACGTCAATGGGCGGCGGCTCGGCCATTGGTGGGATGGCTGTGGCCGGTGCTGCCGGGGCGGCGGCTGCGGCGGCCACCATCGCCACAGCCGGGGCGGCGGCTCCTGCTGCTGCCCTCGGTGCTGCCGGTACTGGTAGCGCAGCCGGGGCCGGGGCGGCGGGTGTCGGTGGACTCGGCGGCGGCGGTCTGGCGGGGGCGATTAACTCCAGCTTTGCCGGTGCCAGCTCCGCAGGTGGTGCCGCGTCGTCTATGGGCTCAGCCGCGTCCTCCGGCGTGGGTGCCAGCACCGGCGGCGCAGCGGCCAAGGGTGCCAGTTCCGCAGGCGCGAAGGTCGGCGGCAGCTCTGCCAATCCTCCCGGGCAGGCGTCGGCCGCGCCGTCCTCTCCAAGCAGCGGCGTACAGCAGGTCGCCAAGCAGGCCGGAAAGGCCGCACAGGGGAACGACGACAAAGACCAGCAGAGGACACCAGAAGGGGGAGTTGCAATCTCCGGCAGCGCACTTTCCCAAGCGGCCGACGGTGGCGCAAAGATGATCGGCGTGATGGCCTCGATGGCAGTGCCAGGTATGGAGAATGCGCACGCCTTGTCTCTTGGTGCAGGATCTCCGCCACCAGTTTCCGACGATACCAACTCGACCACTCCAGCCAATGGAGCAGAATCGGCCACGGAAGCTTCACAAGCTGCGCCTAACGTCATCCGTCCGGCCTCGGACACTAACTCTGCTACCGGCCGCCTCGCCTCGCTCAAGGTGCCGGGAATGACCTCGAACGATCAACCGGAGAAATAATCATGATGGGCTTTCTGATGTTCGCTGGATTCGTAGTATTCGCCTTTACGTTCGCCATCGGCATGTGGGCACTCGGCCGGTGGCTACGAAGCAAAGGTTACGGGCCGCAGCTAGATGAGCTGGATCGGCAGTACACGGCGTTGCAGCTTCGAGTAAGCCCGCTGGCCTTGTCGGCTTCCTATCGCCTGTTTGCCGGGGCGCATACCCTGAATCGTTTACCTCTGCTGGGTAGCAAGAGTGGCGCCTATCTGAACCAGCAGGTATTGACGGCCATTCAAGCTGCGAAAGAAGCGGCGAAGCATGAGAAACGGTGACCGATAGCCAGTCCCACGCAATGGACTACCCCCAAGAAGTTGGACACCAATCCGACCTAATGGGGGTGTTCAAATGGCCAAATATTCAGAGCAATTCAAGCTCACCGTCGTCAGAGCGTACCTGGAAGGCAACATTGGCTTTCGTAAGGTCGCCAGCCAGTTCTCTATCGATTTCAGTCTGCTTCGACGCTGGGTCGCTAATTACAAGAGCCATGGTCACACCGGCCATCGCAAGCCGGGTCTTCGGTACAGCAAAGCCTTCAAACGCTCAGTGCTTGAGCACAAGCGCGAGCACGGGCTGTCACTTCGCCAGACCGCAGCGCATTTTGGTATTGGTGATCCTGGCCAAATAGTCATTTGGGAACAGCAGCATTACAGTAACGATCTAGCCCCGTGTGTTCCCACGAGAAGAAAGCCTGCTGCCATGCCCAAGAAGCCTTATCCCACCGAACCCGTAACCGCCGACGATACGCAGAAGACGCGCGACCAGTTAATGGCCGAGCTTGAATACCTGCGCATGGAGAACGCTTACCTAAAAAAGTTGGAAGAGCTGAAGGAGCAGCAACGACGGCAAAAGAAAAAGTCCTGATCGTCAAACAACTGAAAAACCGGTTTCCGCTCTGCGCCCTTCTGAAGCTGGCGGGCTTGGCGCGCAGCACGTTTTACTATCAGGTTCAGGTGCAATCCAGGCCCGATCCAGATGCCGCTCTGAAGCAGGAGATAGAGCGTGTTTATCACGAGGAGAGAGGTCTTTATGGGGCTCGGCGTATCACGGCGGTCATTCGCAACTCAGGTACGTTGGTTAACAAGAAGGTTGTAGAGCGATTGATGGCTGAACTGGGCCTGAGATCAGTTGTGAGACCCAAAAATACCGTTCCTATAAGGGACTTGTCGGAAAAATTGCGCCGAATTTGCTGGAGCGTAAATTCACCGCACAACGTCCGAACCAGAAATGGGTGACCGATGTGACCGAGTTTAAAGTGGCCAATCGAAAGCTGTATCTCTCGCCTGTGATGGACTTGTACAACGGTGAAATCGTGGCGTACGAAGTGTCTACCAGGCCGTGCTTTGAGCTGGTCACCAATATGCTGGACAAGGCGCTGCAGCAGCTGCAAGACGAGCCGAAGCTTGTGATGCATTCGGATCAGGGCTGGCAATATCAACACGCGCAGTACCGTCAAAAGCTGGCGGTAAAGGGCGTGAAGCAAAGCATGTCTCGTAAGGGAAATTGCTTGGACAATGCCGCAATGGAAAGCTTCTTTGGTACGCTGAAGTCCGAGTTTTTCTATTTGAAACGATTTGAAAGCATAGAAGAGCTGAAGGCAGGTCTGGATGAGTACATTCACTACTACAACCATGACCGCATCAAGCTGAAACTAAACGGTCTGAGCCCCGTAAAATACAGGGCTCAGGCAGCAAGCTAAAACCGTCCAACTTTTGGGGGGCAGTCCACAACCCCGCCTTAGCGCGGGGCTGGCTTGCCAGACAGCAAGCCTTCTATCGTATACCCAGCTTGGGGCCCAAACACGCCTCCGCCCTGTACCGGGGCTGCGCGAGCCGCGGAAAACGCTCAGCGTTGACACACCGCCCTTGCGGCTACTCGTGATATTTCATCACGGGGGCTACTCCCGGTTACGCCGGTCAAAAGCACCGGGGCTTCTCCATTAGTAATACGCACGGACTTGTCTCAGCCCATCGATCTCCGGCAAGTCGCCCCAACGATGCCCTTCGTGGAGCGCGGCAAGCGGCCAGACGCGGACTAACTGAACACCTAACTAAATTCAGCCAAAAGCGCGATCCAGGGCTGCTGACTCGATGGAAGGTGGAAAGCGTCAGCCACTGATGGTTCTGTCACTATTGATAAGTGATGCGCAAAATACAAAATAGTTTACGAAAGGCGGGATTTTATGATTTTATGGAGGAAGGCGTAAGTAGCCTCCCTGCTGCGATGGGAAATACGAAAAATCTAAGTGAACTTACCCACTTATTTAGCCACTGCAAGCAGCATGCTAATCGAGGCATGTCTCCGATTTGGCTAAAGGAGTGAGCAATGTTTCATCAACGCGCAGCGCAATGTATCGATGACCTTAAGGGGCTTGCCCGGATATCCGTCATTGGAGAATACAGTTATTGCCAACGGCTGACCCATCTCAGCAAAGAGTTTGGCTTCAACAACTTTCATCACTTCCGCAAGGTCGTTGAGCATCTATCTGAAGACTTGATTGGTAATATATCTACGACGCTAATGCGCCGATACTGTGAGGTTGCTCAACCGAAGCCAGGCATTTCCTATTTCGAATTCCTATCCGTAAACAACGACACTCGCTTAAGGTTTTATAGTCAATGGGCTGGATGGGACGAATTCGGACAAGAGGTCAGAGTTCCTAGATCATTGAATGGTGAATCGGCCCCACGCCTTCGCAAATCGCTAAATAAAACAGTGTATATAGTTGAAAATGATCGTCAGCTTATTGCATGGCGTCATCGCTGGCATGGACTGTGTTATATATCCGAAGAGCTCTGCAAAAACCATATGAAGGAAGCATTCGAGAGGAATAAGGCCATTGTAGAAGGTAAGCGCAACGAGGAATTTCCCTTGCTAGATGATTTCAGCGATAACTATGCAACTTGGTATCCCGTTATAGAGTAACTTCAGTTTGGAAAGGGCTCTCAGGAGCTCTTTCCATTCAATAGCCCCATTTTTCGTAGTCGTATTCGACTCGTTGGTTTTTGGCCGAATTCTGCCGGTCACCGGGCACCCAGTGCGCTGGTCAAACTTGATGCAAACAACTGGTTAAGTCGAATGCAAATGACTGGTCAGTGGCAATGCGAAGGCATGGTCAACTTGAGTGTAATTTCCCGGCATCGGCACCCACTGCCCATCACGTAAGCTTCTGAGCGCTTCTGCGGGCACGCTCGACGGACAATCGCTCTTCCTTTTGGTGCCAAACGGCCATAGGCCGACTGGCAAGGCCTGACCGCGCCTAAGCGCGGGCTGCGCCGCGCAGGACTGAATATCCTGAAGATCCTGCTAACCCCGGGCGGGTGCGGCACGTTTCGGGCGGGTGTGACGCGCTACCGGGCGGGTGTGACACGCCATCGGGCGGGTATGGCACGCTTCAGCTGCTGCAAGCACTGCTTTTCTTGATGCGATCACCATCAAGTACAAGCCCAATTCCCCTTAGATCTTCAGCTTCCTCCTTGAGCCTTCGCCGCGCATTGCGCATGTCCTGACTTGAGGCTTGTCCGGCTACCGCCACGATAACGGTGTCTAGATACCAACCGCCTGTAGGCACTACCTTGTGGCTCAAAACGTGCCGAGCTACCGCTTGGCTTATGCCGTGCTGGAGGCGCGCAATGGGAGCTGGGTCGTAGTAGAGACTCAGATCATGCTCAAGGAGCATTACAAGCGCAATTCCGAGCCGCACCCGCCATAGGTTCCGGGCTCCTCCTGTCAGAGGATCGGGACGCGTCATGGGTGAAGGGATGACGTGGTCAATCAATCCGCCGATGATTGGAAAATCAAATTGCGGTGTTTCAATTGTGATCGTTGCGGCTCGCAGTTCGGCGAGCAGCTTTTCGATCTGTGTGAAGCTGTAGCGGCTATCGGAAAGTGTCTTTCTCACACGCGCGGGATCTACCAGAAGTTCTACGCCACCATCTGAGACAGACCGTCGACGTTCTGCGCAGTACAGAACAGCTTCCAGTATGTCCGCGTGCCTCTGCCCTAGTCTGCCTGTCACGCGGCAGCGCCCAAATGATGTTTCTGCCCAATTACCCTCCCGCAGTCGCGGGCGCTGGCTAGGCTGATAAAGCATCACTCTGGCCTGTGCGATAGAACTGGTGGGGACCACGGCGTTACCACCGCTCATCGTCACTTCCGTTTACGACTTGCAGCGGGCTACCTTTCTTCACTTCCGCCAACTCAACCGGCACAAGAACGCCGCCTTCCTGGCGCTGGTACCATTGGTCGAGCGGGGTGGCGTCGTAGTTCTGCTTGCTAACACCGAAACGAACAAAAAACTTGCGCCTATCGTTGCCAATGGCCTGTCGCTCATAGGTGCGATCACTCAGCCGCTTTGCCTCGTCCTCTGTCATCTTGGCCACGAAGCCGCACCAACGGGCGTTATCGATTAGAGCTGATGCGCCCCGCGCTGCCTGCTGCTGATCGACTTGACCCTCGCGAGCGCTGCCTTTACTGACATGATGAAGGTAAAGCACCGATGCTCCGGTGCTGGCCGCAACGTGCTCAAGCGTGGCGACAAGCCGAGACATGTCGCCGTTGCTGTTCTCGTCACGGTCGTGAATCCGGCTAAGTGTATCCAGTACGATCAACCGGGCACCGATGCAAAACTCAGTGATACGGGCAAGATGCCGATCATCCATGACGTTTAGTCGTTTGCCCATGATCGACTCAAGGACGAGGTTCTTCGCGATGGCCTCGCGTGCCTGCTGATTTAAGTGCTGGCCTATGGCATGAATGCGGCGCACCAACGCGACTTCGGGATCTTCTCCGGCGAAATAGACCACTCGACCAGCGCATGAGGGGCAAGCCCTACAAGATCACCGCCGGCGACGCTGCACGCGATAGCCATCGCCGCTTCCAACGCCCAGAAGCTCTTCCCTGTAGCTCCGGGAGCTACCAATGCTCCCACTGTGCCAGCGAGGAAGCCAGGCCATATGAAGTCCAGTGTGGGCGGTTCATTCTCGAATGCTGCCCGTAAGTCAATCGCCACAACTCAAGCTCCCATTCCGGGACGCGTGGCCGGGCCGGATTGCCTGCACGTATCAATCCATGTCTCGACCTCTTCCAAATCCCAAACGACCTTCCGGCTGCTAACGGCAATACGACGAGGGAATTTCCCCTGCTTTTCGAAGTTATAAATCGTCCGCTCACACAAGGGGATCATTGCCAGCAATTGCTTTTTGCTGATGAGCACTTTGCTCGACTTCCTCGATTCTTTTTCCACACCGAACTCCTCGTTTTGTCGCATTTGAGGTTCGATTATTGCCCCATATTTCCAGAGCATTCCACAGATATTTATGGATTTATTCCCTTTAAAATCAGTATCTTACTGTCCTGCAAACGTATAGTTTCGGGACAGAAAAACAACGCGATGTCGTTGTTCTTTCAGGAGTTTTTTTCGTCAAAGACGTCAGGAAAAATGTGTCCCACAAACGGGTAGTTTCCGGACAGAAAAAAAACCACGAATGTGGTTTTTTGATAGAGAAAACTAGATCAGCTGCCGATTACCCCATCACGCAAAACGCAATCAACTCTCTGAACGTGTTCTCTTACGCGTCCACTCGTCAATCATATCCGCCCAATCCTGCAACATCGCCCGACGCTGATCGCGGTATTCAGCCTTGTTATAGACGGCCCGTACGCCCTTCTGCTCGTGCGCAAGGCACTTCTCAATCCAGTCTGAGTTATAACCCGCTTCATGCAGCAGCGTGCTCGCTGTGCGCCTCAAATCATGCGGTCCGAACTTGCTCAGCGGCTGCCCTTCTTTCTGCGCAAGCCGGTACGTGAGCGTCAGCACCTGATTGATCGTCGCGGTGCTCATTGGCAAATCAGAATCGTACCGGGAGGGAAAGACGTATTCTGAACCGCCAGCAAACGTCTTCAACGCAATGAAGAAATCCAAAGCCTGCTGAGATAAGAACACCAAATGAGGATTGCGGCGCTTCATCCGCTCTTTCGGAATGGTCCACAAGGCTTCGCTGAAATTGATCTCGTTCCAGGTAGCGTTGGTCAACTCACTTTTGCGGACCATGGTCAGCAATAACAGCTTAGCGGCCACCCTAACGGAGGAGGCGGTGCCGATGCGGTCCAGGTACTGATACATCAACGCGATTTCGTCAGGCCCCAAAGCACGGTCACGTGGCTCGAATTTAGCGATGCTTGCAGGACGAACCAGATCAGCCGGATTCTCGACCTTCTGGCCACGCTCTATCGCCCATCGGAATACCTGCATCACAATCTCGCGGGAGTGAACGGCCGTGGCGGGAGCTCCACGCTCCACAATTGCATCAGTCAGCGTTCGCAGATCCTCATGATTAATTTCCACCAGTTTCTGATTACCGAAGTGCGGCTTTAGCTCGCGCTCGTAAACCGATCGGCGCATGTCACGCGTCGAGTCAGCCATCTGATACCCACGCAGCCATTTCTCAGCCCACGCATCAAACGTCTCTGCCCCTTTAGTGCGTGCCTTGGCACGGGCTTTCTCTTTGGCAGGTGACTTACCCGCCGAAACCATCTTTTTAGCCTCGCCCAGGCGCTCTCTGGCTTCCGCAAGTGTGATGCCACCCACGCCATAACGACCGAACGTGACGGTCTCCTGACGGCCATTGATTGAGTAGTTGTAACGAAATGAGATGGAACCGGCAGCAGTGACGGCCACGTACAGCCCGTCGCGGTCGTTCACCTTGTAGAGTTTTTCTTGCGGTTTGAGGTTACGCAGCTTGGTATCGGTCAGCATGGCAGTTACGGATTCCATGGAAAAAATACCATGCTCAGAAAAGCACTCATGCACCACGATAAAACCCAATGAAACCGGGCTGATGATGAGATTTGATACCATGCCCTTCCCTACTAGGTCGACATGGTATCGAGCACCGAACATGGCATTTAGCTCAGTCAATGCCCCGTACCATGCCATACAAACACGGTGCTTGGCGATGCACAAAGCTGCCAGAATTTGCCAGACCCAAAAAGCCAAAAGCCCGCAATTACGCGGGCTCCAGGGCATTTTTTGCTAGATCGTGCCGGGCGGTGCCGGACGCAGGATCATTCCCACTCAATAGTAGCCGGCGGCTTGCTCGACACATCATAAGTCACCCGCGAAATCCCTTCGATCTCGTTGATGATCCGACCGCTCACCGTCTCCAGCAGCTCATAAGGCAGATGCGCCCAGCGAGCGGTCATGAAGTCGATGGTCTCTACCGCACGCAATGCCACAACCCAGGCGTAACGGCGGCCATCGCCGACCACGCCGACCGATTTGACTGGCTGGAACACCACGAACGCTTGGCTGACTTTGTGGTACCAGTCGGCCTTGCGCAGTTCTTCGATGAAGATGTGATCGGCACGACGCAGGATGTCGGCGTATTCCTTCTTCACTTCGCCGAGGATGCGCACGCCAAGGCCTGGGCCGGGGAATGGGTGGCGGTAGACCATGTCGTAGGGCAGGCCGAGTTCCAGGCCGAGGCGGCGGACTTCGTCCTTGAACAGCTCGCGCAAAGGCTCGACCAGCTTGAGGTTCATTTCTTCCGGCAGGCCGCCCACGTTGTGGTGCGACTTGATGACGTGGGCCTTGCCGCTTTTCGCGCCAGCCGACTCGATCACGTCCGGGTAGATGGTGCCTTGCGCCAGGTACTTGATGTTGTCCAGCTTGCAGGATTCGGCATCGAACACGTCGATGAAGGTGCGGCCGATGATCTTGCGCTTCTTCTCTGGATCGCTCTCGCCTTCCAGGTTGTTGAGGAACTGTTCTTCGGCGTTGGCGCGGATGACTTTGACGCCCATGTTCTCGGCGAACATGGCCATCACTTGCTCGCCTTCGTGCAGGCGCAGCAGGCCGTTATCGACGAATACGCAGGTCAGTTGGTCACCGATGGCCTTGTGCAGCAATGCCGCGACCACGGAGGAGTCAACGCCGCCGGAAAGGCCCAGCAACACGTTGTCAGTACCGACCTGAGCGCGAACCTGAGCGATAGCGTCTTCAGCAATCTTCGAAGGGGTCCACAGCGCTTCACAGCCGCAGATGTCGAGGATAAAGCGCGACAGGATGCGACCGCCCTGCTTGGTGTGGGTCACTTCCGGATGGAACTGCACGCCGTAGTAACCGCGAGCGTCGTCAGCCATACCGGCAATCGGGCAGCTCGGGGTGCTGGCCAGAATGTGGAAGTCTTCCGGCAGTTTGGTGACCTTGTCACCGTGACTCATCCATACGTCGAGGCCAAACAGGCCGTCGGCGTCGATATGGTCTTCGATGCCATCGAGCAGACGGCTTTTGCCGACTACGTCAACGCGAGCGTAGCCGAACTCGCGCAGCTCAGAACCAGCAACCTTGCCGCCCAACTGCTCGGCCATGGTCTGCATGCCGTAGCAGATACCGAAAACCGGCACACCCAGGTCAAATACCGCTTGCGGGCAGCGCGGGCTGTCGGCTTCGTGTACGGACTCGGGACCGCCGGCGAGGATCACGCCTTTTGGAGCGAATTCGCGAATCGCTTCATCGTCCATGTCAAACGGATGCAGCTCGCAATACACGCCGATTTCACGCACGCGGCGGGCGATCAGCTGGGTGTACTGGGAACCGAAGTCGAGGATCAGGATACGGTGGGCGTGAATGTCGAGGGCCATGGGAACTCTCTGAGCAGCTGCAAGCTATACGTTGCAAGCGGCAAATTGTCGGAATCAATGCGGTAGTTACATGTGCGTAACTACCGCTTGTAGCTGATTGCTTGGGGCTTGAAGCTGGAGGCTTTAGCCGACGCGATAGTTCGGTGCTTCCTTGGTGATCTGCACGTCATGGACGTGAGACTCAGCCATGCCTGCGCCGGTAATGCGAACGAACTCGGGCTTGGTGCGCATCTGTTCGATGTCGGCACTGCCGGTGTAACCCATGGAGGAACGCAGACCGCCCATCAACTGATGGATGATGGCCGACAACGGTCCCTTGTAGGCAACGCGGCCTTCGATACCTTCCGGCACCAGCTTCTCGGCACCGGCAGACGAATCCTGGAAGTAGCGATCCGACGAGCCTTGCGCCTGGGACATTGCGCCCAGCGAACCCATGCCGCGATAAGCCTTGTAGGAACGGCCCTGGAACAGTTCGATCTCGCCTGGCGCTTCTTCAGTACCGGCGAACATCGAGCCCATCATCACGCAGGACGCGCCCGCCACGATGGCTTTGGACAGGTCACCGGAGAAACGGATACCGCCGTCGGCGATCATCGGCACGCCTGTGCCTTCAAGGGCAGCGGAAACGTTGGCGATGGCACTGATCTGCGGCACACCGACACCGGCAACGATACGCGTGGTGCAGATCGAGCCCGGACCGATACCGACCTTGACGGCATCGGCACCGGCGGCGACCAGCGCCAGGGCAGCCTCGCCGGTGGCGATGTTGCCACCGATGACCTGCACTTGCGGGAAGTTGTCCTTGACCCAGCGAACGCGGTCGATCACGCCTTTGGAGTGGCCGTGCGCGGTATCGACTACCACCACGTCAACGCCGGCAGCGACCAGTGCGGTCACGCGCTCGCCGGTGTCCTTGCCGGTGCCGACTGCCGCGCCGACGCGCAGGCGAGCCTGATCGTCCTTGCTGGCCAGCGGATAGGCTTTGGCTTTTTCGATGTCCTTGACGGTCATCATGCCCTTGAGCGCGAAGTTGGCGTCGACGATCAGGACTTTTTCCAGACGGTGCTTGTGCAGCAGCTCGCGCACTTCATTCTTGTCGGCACCTTCACGCACGGTGACCAGACGCTCTTTGGGCGTCATCACTTCGCGGACAGGGACATCAAGACGGTTTTCGAAGCGTACGTCGCGGGATGTCACGATGCCGACCAGGTCACCATTGTGCAGCACCGGTACACCGGAAATGTTGTGCATGCGAGTGAGTTCGAACAGATCACGAACAGTGGCGTCGGCTTCGATCGTGATCGGGTCCTTGACGACACCGGCCTCGAACTTCTTGACCTTGCGCACTTCGGCAGCTTGCTGCTCGATGGTCATGTTCTTGTGGATGATACCGATACCGCCTTCCTGGGCCATGGCAATTGCCAGACGGGCCTCGGTGACTGTATCCATTGCAGCAGAGACCAAAGGAATATTCAGCTCGATGCCACGGGTCAAACGGGTTTTCAGACTGACTTCGTTAGGAAGTACCTCGGAATAACCGGGCACAAGGAGGATGTCGTCGAATGTAAGGGCTTCTTGACTGATACGCAGCATCGCGGGGGCTCCCGGGCGGGAAATTGGAAGCGCGCCATTATACCCACACACCCTGCCCGGCTCAATGTAAACATCAGCCTATTATCAAAGCTGTTTATAAGCGCACTTGAACGCAGGACACGGGGCGATCCAGACGTTCGGCGAAGTCGTCGAGAAAGCTATGGGTAAAGGCCGCATCCAGCCAGTTATTGAAGATGAAACCAAGGTTGGAAAACCCGCAGGCATCGAGAAACAGAAAGCCGTTTATATCGTCTTCGTGGCGACATTCCGGGCAGGTGAAATTATCGGTGTGCCCAGGCATCCAGTCTTCCAGACTGTCGAACAGTGCTTCGCCGACTTCGCGGCGACATTCCGGACAGCCGGCTTCTTCGGCAAAGTCGTTCAAGGGTGTGAAAATGCAGCGTTTGGTGACGATCTCCAGCCCGTTGACGGGCTGCCCGAACGGTAGCGCATCGGGGTTTTTCACCACGGCTCTGGCACCGGGAGCCACCGCGTAGGCCATCTTGTTGTAAGCACGCCCGCAGGTGGTCAGTTCCGGCTCGACAACATTGAGTTTGACCAGCCAGCGCAGAATCAGCCGCGCTCGGGCCTCATGACCGGGAAACGTGGAGATTTGCGGGACGATGATGCTTTGGGTGTTCATGGTGAAGCGTCGCTCGAAGCTGTTCGAGGCCGCAGCTTAATAGGCTAGCGTTTCAGGTCAAGGTCAAATCCCGCTGCGGCAGCAATACTGACTCGTGCGCTGGGCAGGCATTGCCATTATGATGCCCGACATGATCAAAGACCCTTTCGCAAGACTCGGCCTCGACCGGGAAGTCCTTACTGTCAGCCAGCTCAACGGCCGCGCTCGCGTGCTGCTGGAAGATGTGTTCAGCAGCATCTGGGTCGAGGGCGAGATCTCCAATCTGTCGCGCCCGGCGTCGGGGCACGTGTACTTCACGCTGAAGGATTCGGGCGCGCAGGTACGTTGCGCGCTGTTCCGGCAGAGTGCGGCCCGCGTGCGTCAGGCGCTGAAGGACGGCTTGCAGGTCAAGGTGCGCGGCAAGGTTTCGCTGTTCGAAGGCCGTGGCGACTATCAGTTGATTCTCGACACCGTCGAACCGGCGGGTGACGGCGCGTTGCGTCTGGCATTCGATGCATTGAAGGCCAAGCTCAGTGATGAAGGCTTGTTCAGCGCAGAGCGCAAGGTCGCTCTGCCACTGCATCCGCAACGCATCGGGATCATCAGTTCGCCGACCGGCGCGGTGATTCGCGACATCATCAGCGTGTTCCGCCGTCGCGCGCCTCGGGTCGAACTGACACTGATCCCGACCGCCGTTCAGGGTCGCGAGGCCATCAACCAGATCGTCCGCGCCTTGAAACTGGCCGACGCCAGAGGCTTCGATGCCTTGATCCTCGCCCGGGGCGGCGGATCGCTGGAAGACCTCTGGTGCTTCAACGAAGAAGCCGTGGCCCGCGCCATTGATGCTTGTGTAACGCCGATTGTCAGCGCTGTCGGCCATGAAACCGACGTTTCGATCAGCGATTTCGTCGCCGACGTGCGCGCCCCGACGCCCTCCGCTGCTGCCGAGTTGTTAGCCCCCGATTCCAGCGACCTGCACCGCCGCGTCGACAACCTGCATCGCAGGCTGGTCAGCCGCATGCAGGACCGTCTGATGCGCGAGCGGCTGCGTCTGGAAGGTATTTCACGACGCCTGCGACATCCGGGTGAACGACTGCGCCAGCAGTCTCAGCGTCTGGATGATCTGGACATGCGCTTGCGCCGCGCCTTTGAGCAGAACATGCATAAAAGGCAGGTGCGTCTCGCGCACATGGAAAGTCGTCTGACCGCTCAGCACCCGGGACGCACGCTGGCGTTCCTGCGCCAACGGCTGGACGTGCTGGCGGAGCGCTTGCCAAGGGCGATTCGCGAATCGATCAAGGCCCGCAAGCTGCAATTGCAAAGCCAGATGCAGACCCTGAATGTGGTCAGCCCGCTGGCGACACTGGGGCGTGGCTACAGCATTCTGCTCGACGAGCGGGGACATGCGATCCGTAACGCCGCACAAACCCGAACAGGTCAACGACTCACCGCCCGGCTTGGCGAAGGCGAGCTGCAAGTACGTGTCGAAGACAATCACCTCACGCCCGTGACCCTCTCCCTTCTGGACTGACCGCCTGATGCTACGTTTTATCGCCCCGCTGTTCGCCCTGCTGCTCTGTCTGCCTGCCCACGCCGACAGCTTTATTACTCGCGCACTCGACAAGCCGGTGCCCGGCGGCGTGGCCGTCATTGATCTGGGCAGCGGCGCACAGGCGCCGACGGCGACCTATCAAGGTAAGCCGGTGCTGGTGGTCAAGGAACAAGGTACGCGCTGGCTGGCCATTGTCGGCATCCCGCTGACCGTCAAACCGGGCGCGCAGCAGTTGACCTCAGGCGGGCGCACGCTCAACTTCACTGTCGGCAGCAAGAAATACCCGGAACAGCACATCACCCTCAAGAACAAGCGTCAGGTCAACCCCAACCCTGAAGACAACAAGCGCATTGAAGGCGAACTGGCCGAGCAATTGCGCGCCTATCGCAGTTTCAGCCCAGGCACGCCGAGCAATCTGATTCTCGACAAACCGGTCAACGGCCCGTTGTCGAGCAAGTTCGGCGTGCGGCGCTTCTTCAACGGCGAAGAGCGCAACCCGCATTCCGGACTGGACTTCGCGGTGCCGGCCGGCACGCCCATCAAATCTCCGGCAGCTGGCAAGGTCATTCTGACCGGCAATTACTTCTTCAACGGCAACACCGTGTTCGTTGACCATGGGCAAGGCTTCATCAGCATGTTCTGCCACCTGTCTAAGATCGATGTGAAGGTCGGCGACCAAGTCCCGCGCGGCGGCGTAGTGGGTAAAGTCGGCGCGACCGGTCGGGCGACCGGTCCACACATGCACTGGAACGTCAGCCTGAATGATGCGCGGGTTGATCCGGCTATCTTTATTGGCGCGTTCCAGCCCTGAGACAGTTCGCGAGCAAAACGGACGCGCACATGCGCTTGCTCGCGAAGAGCAACCAGCCATCCAGGCAACCAGCCATGCGCCGGCCTTTCTTTGCGCACATCGCTTAGGGCGCACAAAAAGTAGCGATTAAAACTGAAAAAACCGCTATAAAAAATCGCCATAACGACAATTACGAGAATTTATCCCGATTTTTTTCAAGTGCTTGCCATTGCTCATGCCAGTGGGTACGGTTGGCCTCATGAACAACGCTCAAACCCTTATTTTGTTGCGCCAGCATCGGTGCCTCAGCCTGGTCAGTGCCCGACTGCCAGGCTAGATTGCGGTGCCTCGCCCCTTGCTCGCTACCCCCTGTTTCAGAACGACAGGCCGCCACCAACCCGGCCCGTTCAATCCAAAAGGATTTCCAGATGACCATGCTCAACGATCCCTCGAAAAAGTACCGCGCGTTTCCGACCATTGATCTGCCTGACCGCACCTGGCCTTCCAAAACCATCGATACGGTGCCGATCTGGTGCAGTTCCGACTTGCGCGACGGTAACCAGTCGTTGATCGAGCCGATGGACTCGGTCAAGAAGCTGCGTTTCTGGAAGACCCTGGTCAGCGTCGGCGTCAAGGAAATCGAAGCGTCGTTTCCTGCAGCGTCGCAGACAGACTTCGACTTTGTCCGCACCCTGATCGAAGACGGGCACATTCCGGACGACACCACCATTCAGGTGCTGACTCAGGCCCGTGAAGACTTGATCGCTCGCACCTTTGAATCGCTGCGCGGTGCCAAGAAGGCCATCGTTCACTTGTACAACGCTACCTGCCCGTCATTCCGTCGCATTGTCTTCAATCAGGACAAGGCCGGCGTGAAGGAAATCGCAGTCAATGCCGCCAAGCTGTTCGTCAAATATGCCGCGCAACAGCCTGAAACCCAGTGGACGTTCGAGTACTCGCCGGAAACCTTCAGCGCGACCGAGCTGGAGTTCGCCAAAGAAGTCTGCGATGCGGTGATCGAGGTGTGGAACCCGACGCCGGACAACAAGGTCATCCTCAACCTCCCCGCCACCGTGGAAGTGGCTACACCGAATATCTACGCCGACCAGATCGAGTGGTTCGGCCGCCACATCACGCGCCGCGACAGTGTGCTGATCAGCCTGCACACCCACAACGACCGTGGTACTGGCGTTGCTGCCACCGAGCTGGGCTTGATGGCGGGCGCGGATCGCGTCGAAGGCTGCCTGTTCGGCAATGGCGAGCGTACCGGTAACGTCGATCTGGTGACTGTTGCGTTGAACCTCTACACCCAGGGCATCAATCCCGGGCTGGACTTTTCCGACATCGACGGTGTGCGCAAGGTTGTCGAGGAGTGCAACCAGATTCCGGTTCACCCTCGTCACCCGTACGTCGGTGATCTGGTTCACACCGCGTTCTCCGGCTCGCACCAGGACGCCATTCGCAAGGGCTTCACGCAGCAGAAAGAAGGCGAGCTGTGGGAAGTGCCTTACCTGCCGATTGATCCGGCCGATATCGGTCGCAGCTATGAAGCGGTGATTCGCGTCAACAGCCAGTCTGGCAAAGGTGGCATTGCCTACCTGCTGGAGCAGGAGTACGGCATTTCGTTGCCGCGCCGCATGCAGATCGAGTTCAGCCAGGTGGTTCAGGGCGAAACCGATCGCCTGGGCCTGGAGATGACTGCCGAGCAGATCCACTCGTTGCTGCGTCGCGAGTACTTGCAGGCCAACACACCTTACGCGCTGATCAGCCACAGGTTGCAGGAAGAGAACGGCAATAGCGCTGTAGATGCCGAAGTGCACGTGGATGGCGAGACCCAGCACTGGCGCGGCAAGGGCAAAGGTGCTCTGGAAGCGCTGGTAGCGGGCCTGCCGCTGGCCGTGGAGATCATGGACTACAACGAGCACGCCATTGGCTCCGGCACCACGGCCAAAGCCGCTGCCTACATTGAACTGCGGGTGAACGGTGAGCGTGCCGTGCATGGTGTGGGCATCGATGAAAACATTACGACGGCCAGCTTCCGTGCGCTGTTCAGCGCGCTGAACCGCTCGCTGAGCCAGGCACAGGCCAAAGCGGCCTGAGTCGACAGTGAGGCTGGCGGACTCAAGTCCGTCAGCCTGCTGCAAAACCGGTTTTCACTCTTTAGCCCCTCCCCCGCCACTCTCCCGCAGATCTCTTGCAGTCTGTGCATGGCCCTGCCTGTTTCGGCATAATCTTTTTCAATTATGCTGTGGTAGCATGCTGCCTTTAGTCCAGACTGGCCAAAATCCAACAGCAATCCATATGCTGACGATGCCAGACCGGAATGACCTGCCAGCTGTATCTTTCCTATAAAACCAAGACGACTATTGCATTGATTTCCGGACGAAAAGAATGCTCGGGCAGACTCACCGTGCATTGAAATTACTATCGGCCTCGGTAATGCTGAGCTGATCCAATCACATTTGGAGCGATTATGCCCAAGGCTTCCCATCAAGATCTGCGCCGTAGTTTCCGCGCCCTCACCTCGTCGAATTCCTGCTTTCATACCGCCTCGGTGTTCGACCCTATGTCAGCGCGCATTGCAGCGGACCTGGGCTTTGAAGTAGGCATCCTCGGAGGCTCCGTCGCCTCGCTGCAAGTGCTGGCTGCGCCTGACTTCGCGCTGATCACCCTCAGTGAATTCGTCGAACAGGCGACGCGTATCGGCCGTGTCGCACAATTGCCGGTGATCGCGGACGCAGACCATGGTTATGGCAATGCCCTTAACGTCATGCGCACCGTTGTTGAACTGGAACGAGCAGGTATTTCTGCGCTGACCATCGAAGATACCTTGCTGCCTGCGCAGTTCGGACGCAAATCCACCGACCTGATTTCCACCGCTGAAGGGGTCGGCAAGATTCGCGCAGCGCTGGAAGCGCGTGTCGATCCGGAGATGTCGATTTTTGCCCGCACCAATGCGGCGATCATTCCGGTGCAGGAAGCGATCAGCCGGGTTCAGCAGTACCAGGCTGCCGGGGCTGATGGCATTACCATCGTGGGTATTCGTGACTTTGATCACCTGGCGCAGGTGTCAGAAGGCCTGACCGTGCCCCTGATGCTGGTGACCTACGGCAATCCGGAGCTGCACGACAATGCGCGCCTTGCCGAAATGGGCGTGCGCGTCTGCGTGCACGGCCACGCCGCCTACTTCGCAGCAATCAAGGCCACTTATGACTGCCTGCGCGAGCAACGCCAGATACTCGGCAGCGAGTCGAACATGAGCGCTACCGAACTGACCCACACCTATACCCAGCCTGAAGACTACGTAGAGTGGGCTCGAAAGTTCATGAACGTGAATGAGTAAGGGATAGGTTACTGATTCTGGACACTGCGCCGCGTGATCAACAGCGGACGCAGAGCGTCCAGAACTGCATGCCCACGCAGAGCATGGGCACGATAAGCGTACTTCCATACACCTCACGCTCCTCACGCCCCAGCGTGGGAATGTCGCTCATGACGCTCCGCGTCATAGATCACACACAACCAAGAGCCGAAGCAGAGCGTCCAGAACCGAATGCCAACGCACTGGCAAGAGGTCAGTCAAGCGGTGGTCTTGACGCCGCCTTCGGTCTGCAATTGCAGCAACGAGCCTTGCAGGGTCTGCAAGTTAGCGCTGGTGGCCGAGATCTGGGCCTGGATCGCCAAGGCCTTCATGGCCTTTTCTTCCGGTGTCCCTTTGCCGCTCTGTGCAGCTGCAAGTTGCGCCTGTTCTTGCGCCAGTTGCTTTTGAGCCTCTTTGATCTGCTCTTTCAGCTTTTCGATCGTGTCATCAAGCGCAGACTGGCTGGAGCCGCCAACACTGCCGCCGCCAGCCGCACCCGTCTTGCCGCCTTCGGCAGAAGCCTGGTCGCCGGTTTTCTCGGTTTCGGCGGTACTGGTCGCAGCGGCTGTGGCTGTGGCTTTTTCAGCGTCGGTATTCTTGACCGCTATTGTCAGTGAGCTGGAATAGCTGTTCAGCGTAGAGGTATTGATAGTGGTCATGGCGATCTCCGAGTTGATGCGCATGCTATCGGCCGCTTCGAAACATTCTGCAGTAATTTATTGAATATCGAATGAGTCCGCGTCGAGCCCGGCCGGGAAGCGTGTGCGGTAGGCCTGCAAGTCTGTCGCGTTCAGGCTTGCCATAAACACCCCGTCAGCTTCGCCAGCGCTCAACAGACTCTCGCCCTGAAAATCCAGCACCTGACTGTCACCGGTATACGCAAAGCCCTTGCCGTCCGAACCGACACGATTGACCGCTGCGACATAACAGAGGTTTTCAATCGCTCTGGCAGGCAGCAAGCGATTCCAGTGCATACGCCGCGCGCCTGGCCAGTTGGCGGTGTACAGCAGCAGATCGGTGTCCTGAGCGTCACGGCTCCAGACCGGAAAACGCAGGTCGTAGCAGATCAACGGGCGAATTCGCCAGCCATTGAGCTCAAACATCACCTGACGCTCCCCCGGCGAGTAATGCTCATGCTCTCCCGCCATGCGAAACAGATGACGCTTGTCGTAATGCAGCAGCTCGCCATCCGGGCGCGCCCACAGCAGGCGATTACGATGGCTGCCGTCAGCGGCGCGAATGATGACGCTGCCCGTCACAACAGCGTCGAGCCGCCTGGCCTGCTCCAGCAGCCAGACCGAGGCAGGACCGGCTTCCGGCTCGGCCAGCTTCTCGGACTCCATGGAGAAGCCCGTGGTGAACATTTCCGGCAAAATCACCAGATCCGCTTCGTGAGCCTGATCCAGCAGTTGCCCGAAATGTTCGAGATTGGCTTCGCGGTCATGCCAGGCCAGCGTGGTCTGGACCAAGGCGACGTTCAGGTTCGGCAACTGGCTTATATCGCGCATAGTTTCTCCGCAGCCTGACGCAAGGTTTCTTCCTGCTTGGCGAAGCAAAGACGAATCAGACGCTGCCCCGGCGGCGGGCTCTGATAGAACACGGAGATGGGAATGCTCGCCACGCCATGCTCGCGGGTCATCCACAGCGCCATGTCGACGTCATTGAGGTCAGGCCTGATCTGCGAATAATCCACCAACTGGAAATACGTGCCGCCAACCGGTTTGAAGCTGAAACGTGAATCGGCCAGCTGGTTACAGAAAAAATCCCGCTTGGCCTGATAGAACCCAGGCAGCTCGTCGACATGCTCAGGATGCTCGGCCATGAAATCGGCCAGCGCATACTGCAATGGCGTCACTCCGCAGAAGCTCACGTACTGGTGGACTTTGCGCAACTCGGCGGTCAACGCAGGCGGCGCGACCACGTAGCCGGTTTTCCAGCCAGTGACGTGGTAGGTCTTGCCAAACGAACTGACCACGAACGCACGTTGATACAGCGCCTCGTGATCCAGCACGCTGACATGACTGAGGCCGTCAAATACCAGATGTTCGTACACCTCATCGCTGAGCAGGTAGATATCGCGACTGGCGATCAGCGCCGCCAGACGATCCAGCTCGGCGCGGCTGATCAACGCGCCGCTCGGGTTGTGCGGGCTGTTGATGACGATCATGCGCGTGCGCGGGCTGAGCGCATCGGTCAGCTTCTGCCAGTCGATGGAGAAATCATCTGCCCCCAACTGCACGTGCACACAACGCCCACCGGCCAGCTCGACGGCCGGCTCGTAGCTGTCGTAACAGGGATCAAAAATGATCACTTCGTCACCGGGGCGGATGACCGAATGGATCGCACAGAAGATCGCCTGGGTCGCACCGGGCGTGATGGTGATTTCACTGTCCGGGTTAATCTCGCGCCCATAGCTGCGGGCGATCTTGGCTGCAACCTGCTGCCGAAGTGCAGGCAGGCCGGTCATCGGCGAATACTGGTTATGGCCTTGAGTGATATGGCGGCAAACTGCATCGCGCAGTGCCTGCGGCCCGTCAAAGTCGGGAAACCCCTGGGACAGGTTGATGGCCCCGGTTTCCGCGGCCAGCTGTGACATGACGGTGAAGATAGTGGTGCCCACGTTGGGCAACTTGCTGTCGATCATGGAACCCTTTCCCTGCACTCTCTCCGCAACCAGAACGGCTCGGGCCCAGCAGAATAGCGCATAAAACAAACACAAAAAAAGGCGCCGAAGCGCCTTTTTCCAGATACCGACTCAGCGCTTGTCGCGGCGCTTCTTGTCGGCTTTCTTGTGGTGCGACATCATTCGACGCTTCTTGTTGACCTGGCGGTCAGTCAGCGTGTTCTTGTTGCCTTCATACGGGTTCTCGCCACCCTTGAACTCGATACGGATCGGCGTACCAACCAGTTTGAGCACGCGGCGATAGGTGTTTTCCAGGTAGCGAACGTAGGACTTCGGTACTTTCTCGACCTGGTTACCGTGGATCACGATCAGCGGCGGGTTGGCACCCCCCAGGTGAGCGTAACGCAGCTTGATGCGGCGGCTGCCGACCATCGGTGGCGCATGCTCGCTGACCGCGTCTTCGAGGATCTGAGTCAGACGGCTGGTCGGCCAGCGTGTTACCGCAGACTTGAACGAGTTCTGCACCGACTGATACAGGTTACCCACGCCCGTGCCGTGCAAGGCCGAGATGAAGTGGATGTCCGCGAAGTCGACGAAGAACAACCGGCGTTCCAGCTCGATCTTCACGAAGTCACGTTCGCCCGGCGTCATGCCGTCCCACTTGTTCAGCGCGATGACCAGCGCACGGCCGGCTTCGAGTGCGAAGCCCAGCAGGTTCAGGTCGTGATCGACCACGCCTTCGCGCGCGTCCATCACGAAGATCACCACGTTGGCGTCCTTGATGGCCTGCAGCGTCTTGACCACGGAGAACTTTTCGACTTCTTCGTGGATCTTGCCGCGCTTGCGCACACCGGCGGTGTCGATCAGCGTGTACTTCTCTTCGTTACGCTCGAAAGGAATGTAGATGCTGTCGCGAGTGGTGCCTGGCTCGTCATAGACGATAACCCGGTCTTCACCCAGCATGCGGTTGACCAGCGTCGACTTGCCGACGTTTGGACGACCGATGATTGCGATCTTGATGCCGTCTTTTTCGCTCGGGCCGGGAATGCGCTTGGCTTCCTGACCTTCGGCGACTTCCTCGACCTCACCTTCTTCAAGTTCGTCTTCGTCCTTGGGGAATTCCCGTAGGGCGATTTCGAGCATCTGCGAGATGCCGCGACCGTGGGCACCGGCCACCGGAATGGCGTCGCCCAGACCCATCGGGCTGAACTCGGCACGCGCCAGGTTCTCGTCGATGTTGTCGATCTTGTTGGCAACCACATAGGAACGCTTGTTGCGCTTGCGCAGGTGCTCGCCAATCATCTGGTCAGCGGCGGTATAACCTGCACGGGCATCCACCAGAAACAGCACCACATCGGCTTCTTCAATGGCCAGCAGCGACTGCTCGGCCATTTTTTCGTCCATGCCATGCTCGTCACCGGAAATACCGCCGGTGTCGATCAGAATATAGGAGCGCCCTTGCCACTTCGCCTCTCCGTATTGGCGATCACGGGTAAGACCGGACAGATCGCCGACGATGGCGTCACGAGTCCTGGTCAGGCGGTTGAACATGGTGGACTTGCCGACGTTCGGTCGACCCACCAGGGCGATTACGGGAACCATGCGGCTCTCCACTTCGTTATTTCAGAAAATACAAAAGCCGCTGCAAGGCAGCGGCCGGAGTTCGGAGCAGCGCCCGAAGACGCTGCAGCCTTGCCGAAGCAAGGTCACCCGGGGCCATAAGCCCCAGGCATGGACACTTATTGCTTGATGGTCAGGGCTTCCAGTTTGCCGCTGTTGCCATACACGTAAATCATGTCTCCAACCACCAGCGGACGGGCACGCAGGCCATCGCTGTCGATGCGCTCGCGACCGACAAAACGACCATCCACCTGGCTCAACAGGTGAAGGTAGCCTTCCATGTCACCGACCGCTACATAGCTGGAATACACTTCCGGCGCGCCCAACTGGCGGCGAGCCAGCGACTCGTTGCTCCACAAGGCGGAGGACGAACGCTCGTCGATGCCTTCGACAGTGCCGGAAGCCAACGTGGCATAAACGCTACCAAAGCCCTGGGCGACGCCGGAGTAGCTGGAGGCATCGCGCTGCCAGAGTACACGACCGCTTTCCAGCTCAAGACCGGCAACGCGGCCCTGATAGGTAGCGACGTACAGTGTACCGCCGGAGAGCAGCAGCCCACCGTCGATATCAACCACACGATCCAGTTCCGAGCGACCTTGCGGTACAGCAACGCGCTGTTCCCAGACCGGTACGCCGTTGGAAATATCCAGTGCAACGACCTTGCCGGTCGACAGACCGGCGACGGCGAGACGGTTGGTGGCGAGCGGAGCGCCCGTGCCGCGCAGGGTCAGCACTGCTGGCGTGCTTTCGTAGATCCACAGCTGCGAACCGGTGGAAGCGTCGAAACCGACGATGCGGTCATCCTGAGTCTGAACGACCACCACACTGCCGTTGGTCGCAGGCGGAGCCAGCACTTCGCTGGTCACGCGAGCGCGCCACTTTTCTTCACCGGTCGCAGCGTCCATGGCCACGACTTCACCCTTGAGGGTGCCGATCATGACCAGGCCGTACCCTACGCCGACAGCGCCGGAGACAGGAAGATCGAGATCCTTCTTCCAGATCACGTCGCCGGTCAGGCGATCAAGCGATACCACTTCGCCAGTGACGTCAGACGCATAGATGCGATCGCCGTCGATGGCCGGAACCAGCATGTTGTAGGTCTTGCCCTGGCCGTCTCCGATCGAGCGGCTCCACTGCTTGTGCAGAACCACCTCTTCCTTGAAGTCGGTCAGCTCGGCCGGAGGCAATTCCTTCTTGCTGTTGCTGCTGCAACCCGCGGCCAGAATGGCCAGAGCCAGCAATGCTGCATGTTTCCAACGAATCACGTCACGCATCCCCTTTCGCCAGATCGTCGAGCTTCATTTGCAGGCCACCGACTGCTGCGTCTTCGGACAGAGCAGATTTGGCCTTTTGGTATGCAGCATGTGCCTCGTCGGTACGACCCAGCTGTACCAGCAGGTCACCCTTGAGTTCTTCACGGCTGGCGAGGAATGCCTTGTCGGCATCTCCGTCGAGCAGCTTCAATGCGTCATCGGTCTTGTTCTGCGCAGCCAGCACGCGAGCCAGACGCTGACGGGCAATCTCGGCCAGTGTGTCGTTGGCCGGTTTGTCAGCCACGGTTTTCAATTCAGCCGCTGCGTCATCCAGCTTGCCCGCGTCAACAGCCACCTTGGCGACGAACAGGCTACCGAACTGAGCATAGGTAGTGCCACCGAATTCGCTTTTCAGCTTGCCGGACAACTCGGCGACGCGTGCGGTATCGGCCTGGCCACTCGGCGTCAGAGCGGTTTCCAGCAATTGCTGGTAAAGCATCGAGGCGCCTTGCGACTGGCTGGCCTGATACCTGTGCCAGAACTGCCAGCCCAAAACCACGACCACTGCCAGCAAACCACCGGTCAGCAAAGGCTTGCCGTTGCGCTGCCACCAGTCCTTCATTACCGCCAGCTCTTCATCTTCGGTACCCGACACCCCAATACTCCTATTCGCTAAACGGCTGTTAATCAGCTTCAACCCTGCACGGCGCAGGAGGCCAGGTGCTCTGACAGAGCATCCCAGGCAATATTTTGTTGTTCACCCTGACCACGCAGGGGTTTGACGCCAATAACCTGTGCAGCCAGTTCTTCTTCACCGAGGATCAAGGCGTACAGCGCACCGCTCTTGTCGGCTTTCTTGAACTGACTCTTGAAGCTGCCGGCACCGGCATTGACCTGCAAGCGCAGATTCGGCACCTGATCGCGGACCTTCTCGGCCAGCGTCAGCGCGGCCAGTTCGGCGGCTTCGCCAAAGGCACACAGATAGACGTCGACCTGACGGGCAATCTCTTCCGGGACCTGCTCCAGCGTCTCAAGCAGCAGCACCAGACGCTCGATACCCATTGCGAAGCCGACACCGGCAGTCGGCTTGCCACCCATCTGTTCGACCAGCCCATCATAGCGGCCGCCTGCACAGACAGTGCCCTGAGCGCCCAATTGATCGGTGACCCATTCGAAAACGGTTTTGCTGTAGTAGTCCAGCCCGCGCACCAGCTTCGGGTTGATGACGTAAGGAATGCCTGCCGCATCCAGACGCGCCTTGAGGCCTTCGAAATGGACCCGCGATTCGTCGTCCAGATAATCTGCCAGCTTCGGTGCATCGACCAGCACAGCCTGGGTTTCAGGGTGCTTGGTATCCAGTACGCGCAGCGGGTTGGTTTTCAGGCGACGCTGGCTGTCTTCGTCGAGCTGATCGAGGTGCGCCGAGAGAAACTCGACCAGCGCATCACGATAGCGGGCACGCGCTTCGCTGGTGCCCAGGCTGTTCAGTTCAAGCTTGACCGCATTACGAATGCCCAGCAGGCCCCAAAGGCGCCAGGTCATGACGATCAGCTCGGCATCGATGTCCGGACCGTCGAGGTTGAACACTTCCACGCCGATCTGGTGAAACTGGCGATAGCGGCCCTTTTGCGGCCGCTCATGGCGGAACATCGGCCCGATGTACCACAGCTTCTGAACCTGGCCACCGCCGGTGATGCCGTGCTCAAGTACAGCACGCACGCAGGCAGCAGTGCCTTCCGGGCGCAGGGTCAGAGAATCACCGTTGCGGTCGGCAAAGGTGTACATCTCTTTCTCGACGATATCGGTCACTTCACCGATAGAGCGCTTGAACAGGTCGGTGAACTCGACGACAGGCATGCGAATCTGCCGATAACCGTAGTTATCCAGCAGACGCGAGACAGTGCCCTCGAAGTGGCGCCACAGCGGCGTCTGCTCGGGCAGAATGTCGTTCATGCCACGAATGGCTTGTAGAGACTTACTCACAGAAAATCCTTAGCAATCCTGGTTAGCCGCGCACGATGACCGATGCGTCAGCTTCGGCCTTTTCGGCCGCTTTCTCGCGAATCAAGCGTTCAAGCTCGTCCACGAGATTGTCGTTGGTCAGTTTCTGCGCCGGCTTGCCATCGATGTAGATCAGGTTCGGCGTACCGCCGGTGAGGCCGATATGCGCCTCCTTGGCTTCGCCAGGACCGTTGACCACACAACCGATGACCGCAACATCAAGCGGCACCAGCAAATCTTCGAGACGACCTTCAAGCTCGTTCATGGTCTTGACCACATCGAAGTTCTGCCGCGAGCAGCTCGGGCAGGCGATGAAGTTGATCCCACGGGAACGAAGGCGCAACGATTTGAGAATGTCGTACCCGACTTTCACCTCTTCGACCGGGTCAGCGGCCAGCGAGATGCGGATAGTATCGCCAATCCCTTCGGCAAGCAGCATACCGAGACCGACAGCCGATTTTACGGTACCCGAGCGCAGGCCGCCCGCTTCAGTAATGCCCAGGTGCAGCGGCTGGACAATTTCTTTGGCCAGCAGGCGATAGGCCGCGACGGCCATGAACACGTCGGAAGCTTTCACACTGACCTTGAAGTCCTGAAAATTCAGGCGTTCCAGGTGTTCGACATGGCGCAGCGCCGATTCGACCAGCGCTTCCGGGGTAGGCTCGCCGTATTTCTTTTGCAGGTCTTTTTCCAGCGAACCGGCGTTGACGCCGATGCGGATCGGAATACCGCGGTCACGCGCTGCATCAACGACCGCACGCACACGGTCTTCACGACCGATGTTGCCAGGGTTGATGCGCAGGCAGTCGACGCCCAGCTCCGCCACACGCAAGGCGATCCGGTGGTCGAAATGAATATCCGCGACCAGTGGCACCTTGACCAGTTGCTTGATGCGGCCAAATGCCTCGGCAGCGTCCATGTCGGGGACGGACACCCGCACGATATCGACGCCCGCCGCTTCCAGACGGTTGATCTGGGCAACCGTGGCAGCCACATCGTTGGTGTCGCTGTTGGTCATGCTCTGTACGGCAATCGGCGCATCACCACCGACCGGTACAGAACCGACCCAGATTTTACGGGAGACGCGACGCTTTATCGGAGATTCACCGTGCATGATTTATTGCCCCAGCTTCAGGCGAGCAGTTTCGCCACTGGTGAAAGGTGCAACGTCTACCGACTGGCCGTTGTAGCTGACCTGCGCACCGCGCGCGAAGCCCAGACGCAAGGTCAGGGGCGGCTTGCCGCTGACATCGAGGGTTTCGCCCTTGCGCTTCAGACCACTGACCAGCACCTTGCCGTTACCGTCAGTCAACTGGGTCCAGCAATCGGCAACGAACTGTACGGAGACCTGACCGGCACCGGCCATGACGGGCGCAGGCTGTTCGGCAGGCGTCGTGGGCATGGACGGTACGTTCGGCGCAGCAACCGGCGCTTGCGCAGGGCTTGCAGGCGGCGTCGCGGCAGCAGGCGTTTGCGCTGCAGAGTGGCCGGCAACGCCAGCAGCCGGAGCAGCCGGTGCCGCGCTCGGCGCTTCACTGGCAGGTGCGCCGGTATTCAAAGGCAATGAAGTCTGCCCGGAAGCCGGTACTTCGGCGACCGGAGCTTCTTCAGGCTCGTCCAGCGGGTGAATCTGCGTAGTGCCGTCGGCACTTTCGACTTCGACGTGTTCCATGTTCAGGCCGGACTGATCCTTGCCACGCAAGGAAGCCTGATCCTGCCACCAGACGAAGCCGCCGCCCACCAGCACCACCAGCAACAAAAGGCTGACGATGCGCAAAATATTGTGAGACAGCCTGACTGGCTCTTCGATACGCCCCAACGCGTGGACCGAACTGCCTTTGCCGTCGGTCCCGGTGTACTGGTCAAACTGTTCGACCAGCGCTGCCTGATCGAGATCCAGCAGTTTGGCGTAGGCACGCACGTACCCCCGGGCAAACGTATGCCCAGGCAGCTTTTCAAAATTGCCGTTCTCCAGATTGCTCAGGGAAGACACGGTAAGGTTCAGCCTCAAAGCCACATCTGGCAGCGACCAGCTCCTGCTCTCGCGGGCCTGGCGCAGGGTTTCTCCAGGATTCACGCGGGTGGTTGCCACAACTTCGGGATGCGCCGCTTTCATCATTGCTCCGACAGGTATTGCTGATATTCCGGCGTACCGGGATAGAGTCTTTTCAATAGCAGACCAAGACTGGCTGCCTTGTTACGATCATCATAGATCTTCGCCAAGCGTGCACCGAGCAATAGACTACGTGCATTTTGCTCGCCGAGTTGGCTAAAACGGTCGTAATAATCGCGTGCTGGCACATATTGCTTGTCCTCGTAGGACATTTGAGCCATTTCCAGCAAGGCTCGCGTCAGTCGGCGGTCAAGGCGCAGTGCCTTGGTGAACTGCTCGCGGGCCTGATCGCGGTTACCCAGTTGCAAAGAGGTCATGCCCAGGCTTTCGAACACCCGGGATCGCTCAGGATACAGGTTGTCGGCAGCGGCCTGCTCGAAACGCTCGTAAGCTTCCTTGTAGCGCTTCTGCTCGTAGAGAAAGCTGCCGTAATTATTGACGATACGGGTGTCATTGTTGCTGGCGGACAGCGCCTTGTGAAAATACTGCTCGGCGAGTTCCGGTTCCATTTCCGTCTGGAACACCAGCGCCAGTGCAGCATTGGCCTGCGGATCGGAACTGTCGAGTTCAAGCGCTCGTTTCAACGGGATCTTGGCACGTTCGGTCTGGCCTTCCTGAAGGTAACCCAGGCCAAGCTGCACATACGCCCTGCGTGCCTCGTCGCGCCCCTGCTTGGTGGTCAGCGGATTGACGTTGCCTGTAGACACACAGGCCGTCAGCAGCATGACAACACACAGTAAAAACAAGGCACGCACAGACATGGAGTCCTTCCCGGTCAGGTTCTGGTCGCCGCTACCGGAGCCACATCGGCTTCGGAACTCAGCTCACGCACGGCGATGTAGCGTTCGCTACGACGCGTGCGATCCATCACCTGCCCGACCAGCTGGCCGCATGCAGCGTCGATATCTTCACCACGCGTGGTACGCACAGTGACGTTATAACCAGCCTGATGCAACAAGTCCTGAAAGCGACGAATTGCGTTATTGCTGGGACGCTCGTATCCGGAGTGCGGGAACGGGTTGAACGGGATCAGGTTGATCTTGCAAGGTGTGTCCTTGAGCAGCTCGATCATCTCGACTGCGTGTTCGACCTGGTCGTTGATGTCCTTGAGCATCGTGTACTCGATGGTCAGCACGCGCTTTTCGCCCAGACTGGCCATGTAGCGACGGCAGGACTCAAGCAGCATCTTCAACGGGTATTTCTTATTGATCGGCACCAACTGGTTGCGCAGCGCGTCATTCGGCGCATGCAGCGACAGGGCCAGCGACACGTCGATATGCTTCGAAAGCTCATCGATCATCGGCACCACGCCGGAGGTGGACAACGTCACACGACGCTTGGAAATGCCATACCCCAGGTCATCCATCATCAGATGCATGGCGGCAATGACATTGTCGAAGTTCAGCAGCGGCTCACCCATGCCCATCATCACCACGTTGGTGATGGCACGGTCGACGGTAGCCGGGACGCTGCCAAAGGATTTGTTGGCAATCCACACCTGGCCGATCACTTCTGCGGCGGTGAGGTTGCTATTGAAGCCTTGCTTGCCGGTGGAGCAGAAACTGCAATCCAGGGCGCAGCCCGCCTGGGACGAAACACACAAGGTGCCGCGTTTGCCCTGCGGAATGTAGACGGTCTCGACGCAGCTGCCGGACTCTACACGCACCACCCATTTACGGGTGCCATCGGTAGAGATGTCTTCACTGACCACTTCAGGACCACGAACCTCGGCACAGGCCTTGAGCTTTTCGCGCAGGGCCTTGCTGACATTCGTCATGGCGTCGAAATCATCGACGCCAAAGTGGTGAATCCACTTCATGACCTGACCGGCACGGAAGCGCTTCTCCCCGATAGAGTCGAAGAATTTCTCCATTTCCGGCTGAGTCAGACCCAGCAGGTTGGTTTTACCAGTCGATGCAATCATGAATTCACCCTTCACTCGTCAGTCAAAATGACTTAGCGAGCGGTTACTTCGGTAGCGGCGAAGAAGTACGAGATTTCGCGAGCAGCGGCTGCTTCGGAATCGGAACCGTGTACTGCGTTGGCGTCGATGGAGTCAGCGAAATCAGCGCGGATGGTGCCGGCAGCAGCTTCTTTAGGGTTGGTAGCGCCCATCAGCTCGCGGTTCAGAGCGATGGCGTTTTCGCCTTCCAGAACCTGAACGACAACCGGACCGGAGATCATGAAGGCAACCAGGTCACCGAAGAAACCACGGGCGCTGTGCTCAGCGTAGAAACCTTCAGCTTCGGCCTTGGACAGTTGCTTCAGCTTGGAAGCAACAACGCGCAGACCGGCTTTTTCAAAACGAGTGGTGATCTCGCCGATTACGTTCTTTGCAACGGCGTCAGGCTTGATGATGGAGAAAGTACGTTGAACAGCCATGGTGAAACTCCAGAAACAGTGATTTAAGCGAAAAATTAAACCCGCGAATTATACGCGGGTTCTGGTGTATTGCCTAACGGCGTACGTTACTGAACGTCAATCCAGCTCTTCGATCCACAATGTCTGGATCGCTTCGAGGACTTTTTCCCCGCTGCGGTCCGGGTGGTCATCGAATTCAGGCAAGGCCATGACCAGATTACGCAGCTTGGGGAAACTCACAGTGAGCGGATTCACTTCCGGGTGGCTTTCAGCCAGCTGGATAGCAATTTCCTGCACATCAACCCATTTGAGACTCATGAGCAATCCTTGAATCAGTGTGGCGCTTCAGCAGCGTGGTTGAGCGAATACTTGGGTATTTCGACGGTCAGGTCTTCAGTGCCGACAATGGCCTGACAGGAGAGACGCGATTGCGCTTCCAGCCCCCAGGCCTTGTCGAGCATGTCTTCTTCCAGCTCATCGGCTTCGTTCAGCGAATCGAAGCCTTCGCGAATGACGCAATGGCAGGTGGTGCAAGCACACACGCCGCCACAGGCGCTTTCGATCTCGATGTGATGCTCATGGGCAATGTCGAGAATAGACGTGCCGGGCTCCACTTCTACAACCAGCCCGTCCGGGCAATGCTCGGCGTGGGGCAGAAAAATCACCTGCGGCATCAGTTATTCCTCAATCTCATTCAAGTTGCGCCCGGCCAGTGCGGCTTTTACCGTCGAATCAAGGCGTCGGGCAGCAAATGCGTCGGTCACTTGCGACAGACGCTTGGTCTGCTGCTCGATGGCATAGCCATCAGTGCCTTGCATCAATTCACGTAATTCTTCCATCTGCAGGCTTATGACCATACGCTCTTCTTCATCGAGAAGACGCTCGCCATCGGCATCCAGCGCACCCTGAACCGCTTCGAGCAGACGCTCGGCGTCAACCTGATGCTCACGCAGCACGCGGGCAACCTTGTCGTCGCCGGCGTACTCGAAGGAATCCTTGAGCATGCGAGTAATTTCGCCGTCAGTCAGCCCGTAGGACGGTTTGACCTGGATACTCGACTCGATGCCCGAGCCCATCTCACGCGCCGAAACGCTGAGCAGGCCATCAGCATCGACCTGGAACGTGACGCGGATTTTCGCCGCGCCCGCGACCATCGGCGGAATGCCGCGCAATTCGAAACGCGCCAGCGAACGGCAATCGCTGACCAGCTCGCGCTCGCCCTGCAGAACATGGATTTTCATGGCCGTCTGGCCATCTTTGTAGGTCGTGAATTCCTGACCACGAGCAACAGGGATCGTGGTGTTGCGCGGAATGACCTTCTCCATCAGCCCGCCCATGGTTTCCAGCCCCAACGAGAGCGGAATCACGTCAAGCAAAAGCAGTTCGCCGCCATCACGCTTGTTGCCTGCCAGGGTATCCGCCTGGATCGCAGCCCCAATGGCCACCACTTGATCCGGGTCGATGTCGGTCAGGGGCTTACGGCCGAACAGCTCGGCGACCGCTTCGCGAACATGGGGAACACGGGTCGAACCACCGACCATGACCACCGCCTCGACTTCTTCAAGCTCGATACCGGTGTCACGCACGGCACGACGACAGGCTTTGAGGCTAAGCGCGACCATGGGCTCGATCAGTGCATTGAACGCGTCGCGAGTCAGCGTGCCGCGCCATTCGCCATAGGCAACGTCGACGGACTCGGCGTCAGTCAGCGCTTCCTTGGCGGAACAGGCGGTCTGCAACAGATTGCGTTGCGCGGACGGATCGATATCGGCAGACAGCCCGGCATCGGCGACGATCCAGCTGGCAATGGCATGATCGAAATCATCGCCACCCAATGCTGTATCACCACCAGTAGCCAGCACCTCGAATACGCCACCGGTCAGGCGCAAAATCGAAATATCGAACGTACCGCCACCCAGGTCATAAATGGCCACGACGCCTTCGGCTTTTTGATCCAGACCGTAAGCAACCGCAGCAGCCGTAGGCTCATTGAGCAGGCGCAGCACATTGAGGCCGGCCAGCTTGGCGGCGTCCTTGGTGGCCTGACGCTGGGAATCGTCGAAATAGGCCGGCACCGTGATCACCGCACCCACCAACTCGCCACCCAGCGCCGCTTCAGCACGCTGACGCAGAACCTTGAGAATGTCGGCGGACACTTCAACCGGGCTTTTCGGGCCCTGTACGGTGTCGATGAACGGCATGTGCGACTCGCCGCCAACAAAGCGATAAGGCAGTTGCTCGCCCAATTGCTTGACGTCGGTCAGACCACGACCCATGAGACGCTTGACCGACAACACGGTATTGAACGGATCCTGGGAGGCGGCGACTTTTGCCGACTGACCCACTTCGACACGATCAGCGTGGTAGCGCACGGCAGACGGCAGAATGACCTGCCCTTCTGCATCGGCCAACGGCTCGGACAGGCCGCTGCGTACGGCAGCAACCAGAGAATTTGTGGTGCCCAGGTCGATCCCCACAGCCAGACGACGCTGGTGCGGTTGAGGACTCAGGCCGGGTTCGGCGATTTGCAGTAAGGCCATGCTGTTCAGAATAATCACTGGCGTGCAGCCGAGGCCGCACGGGGTTAATCGTCGAGGCGCTCTTCTAGCTGGCGCACTTCGTGAGAAAGCTTGTCGAGAAACTGCATACGCCGCATCAGCTTTTCAGCGTGCTCGCGTTGTGCAGGATCATTCCAACAGGCAGCGAAGCTCTGGTTGAGTGCTTCCTGAGCAATCTTGAGCTGGCGCTTGAAGGTCGCAACCCCGGCAAGATCGGCTTCATCCTGCAGATCCTCAAGATCTTCGCGCAATTGCATCTGCTGCAGAAGAAACTCGGGGTCATGCACGGTGACCTCGATCGGCACCTCGTTGCCATTCATCGCCAGCAGGTAGCGCGCTCTTTTCGGCGGGCTTTTGAGGGTCTGATAGGCTTCGTTGAGACTGGCCGAACGCTCCAGCGCCACACGCTGCTCAGCCTCCGAGGCATCAGCGAAACGGTCCGGATGAACATTGCGCGCCAGCTCGCGGTAACGCGTGGCCAACTGGTCGAGATCAAGCTGAAACTCGGGCTTGAGCTCGAACAGGGCGAAATGACAGGGAGTACCCACAATAAAAGCCTCAGACGTTGAAGCTTTCGCCACAGCCGCACTCACCGCGCGAGTTCGGGTTGTTGAACTTGAAGCCTTCGTTCAACCCTTCGCGCACGAAGTCGAGCTCGGTGCCATCCAGATAGACCAGGCTTTTCGGGTCAATGATCACCTTGACGCCGTGCATTTCAAACACGGTGTCTTCGCCAGCCGCCTCGTCGACGAACTCAAGCACGTAGGCAAGACCTGAACAACCTGTGGTGCGAACACCCAGACGAACACCATCACCCTTGCCACGCCCCTCAAGGGAACGTCGCACGTGGTTAGCGGCAGCTTCTGTCATGCTGATAGCCATCGGAGCTCCTTACTTGTTCTTTGTGAAGACCTGCTTACAGCAGGCCTTTCTTCTGCTTGTAGTCGCGAACAGCCGCTTTGATAGCGTCTTCAGCGAGTACCGAGCAGTGAATCTTTACCGGCGGCAGTGCCAGCTCTTCAGCCAGCTGAGTGTTCTTGATGGTCTCTGCTTCATCCAGAGTCTTGCCTTTCATCCACTCGGTTGCCAGCGAGCTGGACGCAATCGCCGAGCCGCAGCCGTAAGTCTTGAACTTGGCGTCTTCGATAACGCCCTGATCGTTGACCTTGATCTGCAGGCGCATCACGTCGCCGCACGCCGGAGCGCCGACCATGCCGGTGCCGACATCAGGATCTTCCGCGTTCATCTTGCCGACGTTACGTGGGTTCTCGTAGTGGTCGATGACCTTTTCGCTGTAAGCCATGATTCTGTTCCTCTCACATCAGGGAGCCGCTCTGCAGGTCATGCTGCAATTGCGCATGACCTGTATTGGAGGCGACTTTAAATTAGTGCGCCGCCCACTCGATCTTGGAGATATCGACGCCGTCTTTGAACATGTCCCACAGCGGCGAAAGTGTGCGCAGCCGGGTGACCGCCTCGCAGACCTTCTGCGCGGCATAATCGATTTCTTCTTCGGTGCTGAAACGGCCGAAGGTGAAGCGAATCGAGCTGTGTGCCAGTTCGTCGTTACGACCAATGGCGCGCAGCACGTAGGAAGGCTCCAGCGAGGCCGAGGTACAGGCCGAACCGGACGAAACCGCCAGATCCTTGAGCGCCATGATCAGCGACTCGCCTTCGACATAGTTGAAGCTCAGGTTCAGGTTGTGCGGTACGCGGGCAGCCAGGCTGCCGTTGACGTACAGCTCTTCCAGGTTTTCGACCTGCTTGTAGAAACGGTCACTGAGTGCCTTGATGCGCACGTTTTCAGCGGCCATTTCTTCCTTGGCGATACGGAACGCTTCACCCATGCCAACGATCTGGTGGGTGGCCAGTGTGCCGGAACGCATACCGCGCTCGTGGCCACCGCCGTGCATGGCCGCCTCGAGGCGGACACGCGGCTTGCGGCTGACGTACAGCGCGCCGATACCTTTCGGACCGTAGGTCTTGTGGGCCGAGAACGACATCAGGTCAACCTTGAGACTGGCCAGATCGATGTCAACCTTGCCGGTCGATTGCGCGCCATCAACGTGTAACAGTACGCCACGCGAACGGGTCAGCTCACCGATGGCAGCGATGTCGTTGATGGTGCCGATTTCGTTGTTCACATGCATGACCGACACCAGGATGGTGTCGTCGCGCAGTGCGGCTTCAATCATCGATGGAGTGATCAGGCCGTCTTCACCTGGCTCGATGTAAGTCACTTCGAAACCTTCGCGCTCAAGTTGGCGCGTGGTATCGAGAACAGCCTTGTGTTCGATTTTCGAGGTGATCAGGTGCTTGCCTTTGCTGGCATAGAAATGCGCAACACCCTTGATCGCCAGGTTGTTGGATTCGGTGGCACCCGAGGTCCAGACGATTTCGCGCGGATCGGCGCTGACCAGATCGGCGACCTGACGACGAGCGTTCTCGACAGCCTCTTCGGCTTTCCAGCCAAAGACGTGGGAGCGCGAAGCCGGGTTACCGAAGTTTCCTTCGACGGTCAGGCATTCGATCATTTTCTGCGCGACACGCGGATCGACCGGGGTCGTCGCGGAGTAGTCGAGGTAAATTGGCAATTTCATTGAAGCTCTCCTATCAGGCAGGCGCACCGCTCATTCATCTGCGTTCATTCGACGGCGGACGTTTCGATCTTACCCAGTTGCGACATGTGGTTATGACCACGGCGCATATCCTGGCGCTGAGCGACTTCTTGTACCTCACGGCGAGTGACAAGATCCGCCAAGCTGATACCGCTTAGAAATTCGTGAATCTGCTGGCTCAGGTCGCACCACAAGTGGTGGGTCAGGCAGGTGTCACCTGCATGGCAATCACCAAGCCCCTGACAACGCGTGGCATCGACCGATTCATTCACCGCGTCGACGACCTGCGCAACCTGTATGCCTTGCATGTCACGGGACAGCTGATAACCACCACCCGGACCACGCACACTGGAAACCAGATTGCCGCGGCGCAGCTTGGCGAACAGCTGCTCAAGGTATGACAGGGATATGCCCTGCCGCTCGGAGATGTCAGCCAGAGACACTGGCCCGTTCTGCGCATGCAACGCCAGATCAAGCATGGCAGTTACAGCGTATCGGCCTTTAGTTGTCAGTCGCATGGCGTATACCGCAGAGGTTCGGAATGAGAGCGAGTATGCTATTCCCGAGTAAATGAGTCAAGTATTAGACCAAGTAAAACAGTCGGGATTAGCCAAAAGCGCGGGCTGCATCATAGCAAAGGTGCGGCGTAATGGCACGCCCCAAGCCCTCTAGCCTGCCGTGTTCTCGCGCTCTTCCTTCACACAGTCGAAGACCTCGTCACGCAGTGAAGGCAGGTCTTTGGCGCAGTAATCGCTCCCCAGCTTGCCAAGGGCGTCACACATGCCTTCCAGACGACCGTCAACTGCCTGCAAATGATCGAGCAACTGGCCGATGGCGCGGGCAATCGGGTCTGGCATGTCGCCGCTGACACCGTAGGCATCGAAGCCGAGCTTTTCCGCCATGGCCTTGCGCCTGGCTTCGGTCTCTTCGTCCGACTTGACGATGATCCGCCCCGGAATTCCCACGGCAGTTGCACCGGCGGGCACCGCCTTGGTTACCACAGCATTGGAGCCGATCTTGGCGCCAGCGCCCACCGTAAATGGCCCAAGCACCTTGGCACCCGCGCCGACCACCACGCCATCTTCCAGCGTCGGGTGGCGTTTGCCGGCGTTCCAGCTGGTGCCGCCCAGGGTCACGCCCTGATAAAGCGTCACGTCATTGCCGATCTCGGCAGTTTCGCCGATCACGATGCCCATGCCGTGGTCGATGAAAAAACGGCGCCCGATGCGCGCACCCGGATGAATCTCGATCCCGGTCATCCAGCGACCGAAGTTGGACACCACCCGCGCCGGCCATTTCCAGCCACTGCGCCACAGAATGTGCGCAAAGCGATGCAGCCAGATGGCGTGCATGCCGGGATAGCAGGTCAGGACTTCAAAGGCGTTGCGCGCCGCAGGGTCGCGATGGAACACGCTTTGTATGTCTTCTCGCAGACGCTCGAACATCACTGATCCTTCCGCTTGTAGGGTTCGCCGCGTGCGACTTTCTGGGTTTCAGTAAGCACGCCGCGCAGAATACTCAGCTCGGAGCGCTCCACCTCGCTGCGGCCGAACAGCCTGCGCAGGCGCGCCATCAAGTGGCGTGGCTTTTCAGGATCAAGGAAACCGATAGCCACCAGCGTGGCCTCCAGGTGGCCGTAGAACCCCTCCATCTCGTCCATGGTCGCCAACTCGGCACTGTGCGCCGATACCGGTTGGGGCGCGGCGCCCTGCTCCGACGCTTTCAGCCAGGCCATGCGTACTTCATAGCTGAGCACCTGCACGGCGGCGGCGAGATTGAGCGAACTGAACGCCGGGTCCGATGGAATATGGACGTGGAAGTGACAGCGCTGCAGCTCTTCATTGGTCAGGCCGGCATGCTCGCGACCAAAGACCAGCGCCACCTCGGCACCCTCTCCGGCCTGCTCGATGACCTTTTCGCCAGACGCACGCGGATCAAGCAACGGCCAGGGCAGACTGCGATCCCGCGCACTGGTACCGAGCACCAGGCGGCAACCGGCCAGCGCCTCTTCCAGCGTCGCAACGACCTGTGCACCTTCAAGAATATCGGTGGCACCGGATGCACGGGCATCGGCGTCAGGCGAAGGAAAAATCCGGGGTTCGACCAGTACCAGGCGCGAAAGCCCCATGTTTTTCATTGCACGAGCGGCCCCGCCGATATTTCCGGGATGGGTAGTGCCGACCAGGACAACACGGATGTTCTGCAACAAGGCGAACGCTCACTGACGCGAATTAGGGGGGCAAATCTTACAGAAACAGGCTGGCTTACGCTACGAACCCGTACAGACGGGATGACCCGAGCGTACACGTCGAGCGGCAAAAAAACGCATGCCCAGTCGACAGTCGTGACAACGCAAGGCTGGAAATAATTCGAATGAGCCCATAGAATGCCCGGCTCTCTTTAACAACCTTAGGTGAATTGTCCATGCAGCCCATGCTGAATATCGCGCTGCGCGCCGCCCGCAGCGCCAGCGAATTGATTTTCCGCTCCATCGAGCGCTTGGATACCATCAAGGTTGACGAAAAAGAAGCCAAGGATTACGTCACAGAGATCGATCGCGCTGCCGAACAGAGCATCATCACTGCATTGCGCAAGGCCTACCCGACTCACGGCATCCTTGGTGAAGAAAGCGGCATGCATGAAGGCAGCGGCGAAGGTACCGATTACCTGTGGATCATCGACCCGCTGGATGGCACCACCAACTTCGTTCGCGGCATCCCGCACTTCGCGGTCAGCATTGCCTGCAAATACCGCGGCCGTCTTGAGCACGCTGTTGTTCTGGACCCGGTCCGCCAGGAAGAATTCACCGCCAGCCGTGGTCGCGGCGCAGCCCTTAACGGTCGCCGCCTGCGCGTCAGCCAGCGCAAAAGCCTGGAAGGCGCCCTGCTCGGCACCGGCTTCCCGTTCCGTGACAACCAGATGGACAACCTCGAAAACTACCTGGGCATGTTCCGCAGCCTGGTAGGTCAGACCGCCGGTATCCGTCGCGCAGGCGCTGCCAGCCTCGACCTGGCGTATGTCGCAGCCGGTCGCTTCGATGCATTCTGGGAGTCAGGCCTGTCTGAATGGGACATGGCCGCAGGCGCCCTGCTGATTCAGGAAGCAGGCGGTCTGGTCAGCGATTTCACAGGCGGTCACGACTTCCTGGAGAAAGGCCACATCGTTGCCGGTAACACCAAATGCTTCAAGGCTGTACTGACCGCCATCGCACCGCATCTGCCAGCGTCGCTCAAACGCTAAACTGCAGATGTAAAAAAACCGGCTTTCGCCGGTTTTTTTATGCCTTGAAGAAGCCCAGCGGCTGGCGTTACTGCGCCTGACCCAAAATCAGCTGACCGTTCTTGTCGACCGGAATCTGGCTACCTGGATCGCGCTCCATACGGACCTGACCCACTTTCTCGTTCAACTTGTACTTGACGTTGTAGCCCACAACCTTGTCGCTGACATCGTTGACCGTGGTGCAACGGTTCTGCGTCGTGGTGTAGGTATCACGCTCTTGCATGCCTTCCTGCACCTTGTTACCGGCATAACCGCCGCCGACCGCACCGGCAACCGTCGCGAGCTTCTTGCCATTACCGCCACCCACCTGATTACCCAGCAGGCCACCGGCAACCGCGCCAATCACGCTACCGACGATCTGGTGCTGGTCCTTGACCGGCGCCTGACGGGTAACGGTTACGTCCTTGCAAACTTCACGGGGGGTTTTGATCTGCTGGTTGATTGGCTCGACCGCCAATACGTCAGCATACTCAGGACCACCCTTGACCAAGCTATAGGTGGCAACGGCGCCGCCAGCAGTTACGACAGCAGCACCTAACACAGCACCAACAAGCATAGACTTGTTCACTAGAACCTCCTGACCAATCGAAACGCAGCATGACTGCGCAATGCCTAGCCTTGGAGCATAAAAAAAGGCGCGAGTTCAGCACTCGCGCCTTTTTTATGATGACCGGGCCTACGGCAGGTCGTCAGCCTTCTCGACAACCACTGGAGGAATCAGATCCTCAGTGGTCAGGTTCAGCCAGATCAGCACCACGTTGGCGATGTAGATCGACGAGTAGGTACCCGCCAACACACCGATGAACAACGCAATGGAGAAGCCTTCCAGGCTGTCGCCACCGAACGCCCACAGCGCAGAGATCGCCAACAAAGTCGAAACCGAAGTGGCAATGGTGCGCAGCAAGGTCTGCGTGGTGGAGATGTTGATGTTCTCGATCAGCGAAGCCTTGCGCAACAGGCGGAAGTTTTCGCGTACCCGGTCGAAGACCACAATGGTGTCGTTCAGCGAGTAACCGATAATCGCCAGCACCGCCGCCAGCACCGTCAGGTCGAACGTGATCTGGAAGAACGACAGGATCCCCATCGTCACCACCACGTCGTGGATCAGCGAGATGATTGCACCGACCGCGAACTTCCACTGGAAGCGGAACGCCAGATAGATCAGAACGCCGCCCAGTGCCAGCAGCATGCCGATACCGCCTTGGTCGCGCAGCTCTTCACCCACCTGCGGGCCGACGAACTCGACACGCTTGACCACTGCCGGGTTATCGGCACCCGCCTTGCGCAGCGCTTCAGCGACCTGAGTGCCCAGTTGCGGATCTTCACCCGGCATGCGCACCAGCAGATCGGTCGTTGCACCGAAACTCTGCACGACGGCTTCGTGATAGCCCGCCGCAACCAGTTCCTGACGAACCTTGCCCAGATCGGCAGGACGCTCGTAGGTCAGCTCGATGAGCGTACCGCCGGTGAAGTCCAGACCAAAGTTGAGCCCTTTATGGAACCAGCTGAACAACGCCAGTGCGGTAAGGAGCATCGTAACGGCGAACGCAACATTGCGAACGCCCATGAAGTTGATGGTACGTAACATGGCAGCCCCTTAAATCCACAACTTCTTGAAGTCACGACCGCCGTAGATCAGGTTGACCATAGCGCGGGTCACCATGATGGCCGTGAACATCGAGGTAAAGATCCCGAGCGACATGGTCACCGCAAACCCTTTGACCGGGCCGGTGCCCATCGCAAAGAGAATGCCGCCGACCAGCAGCGTCGTCAGGTTGGCGTCGAGGATCGCCGTGTAGGCACGATCGAAACCTTCGTTGATAGCGCGTTGCACCGTCATGCCATTGGCGATCTCTTCACGAATCCGCGAGAAGATCAGCACGTTGGCGTCCACCGCCATGCCCATGGTCAACACGATACCGGCGATACCCGGCAGGGTCAGTGTGGCACCCAGCAAGGACATCAGCGCCAGCAGCATGACCATGTTCAGGGCCAGGGCAACGGTAGCGATCAGACCGAAGAAACGGTAGATCGCCATGATGAAGATCGAGACGAACAGCATGCCCCACAGGGAAGCGTCGATACCCTTGGTGATGTTGTCGGCACCCAGGCTCGGACCGATGGTGCGCTCTTCAGCGAAGTACATCGGCGCAGCCAGACCACCGGCACGCAGCAGCAGCGCCAGCTCGGAAGATTCACCCTGGCCATTCAGACCGGTAATCCGGAACTGTTTGCCCAGCGGCGACTGGATGGTCGCCAGACTGATGATTTTCTTCTCTTCCTTGAAGGTCTGGACCGGCACGTCTTTTTCGACGCCGTTGACCATCTGCTTCGTGTACGTGGTGGTCGGACGCTGCTCGATGAAGATCACCGCCATGCTGCGACCCACATTGCTGCGGGTTGCGCGACTCATCAGCTCGCCACCGTGACCATCAAGGTTGATGTTCACCTGCGGACGGCCGTGCTCGTCGAAGCTGGCCTTGGCGTCAGTCACCTGATCACCGGTAATGATCAGGCCACGCTCCACCGCTGCTGCCGGACGACCGCCTTCGCGGAATTCGAACATCTCGGTGGTGCCTTTCGAATCATCCGGGCCTGCGCCCAGACGGAACTCGAGGTTGGCGGTCTTGCCCAGAATACGCTTGGCTTCGGCCGTGTCCTGCACGCCCGGCAGCTCGACCACGATGCGGTTGGCACCCTGACGCTGAACCAGCGGCTCGGCAACACCCAGCTCGTTGACCCGGTTACGCACGGTGGTCAGGTTTTGCTTGATCGAATATTCGCGAATCTCGGCCAGTTTGGCTGGCGTCAGTGCCATGCGCAGCACGGGGATACCGTTCAGCTCGGCAGGCGTGATTTCGAAGTCGGTGAAGGTCTTGCGAACCAGCGCACGAGCCTGCTCGCGCTCTGCGTCATCGGTAAAGCCCAGCTGAATCACGTTGCCCAATTGCGGCAGGCTGCGATAACGCACTTTTTCCTTGCGCAGCAGGGATTTGACTTCGCCTTCGTAGACCTTCAGACGGGCATCGATTGCCTTGTCCATGTCGACTTCCAGCAGGAAGTGCACGCCACCGGACAGGTCGAGGCCGAGTTTCATCGGGCTTGCACCCAGGTTACGCAACCAGGTCGGCGTGGTGCGAGCCAGGTTCAGTGCGACGACATAGTCATCACCCAGCGCCTTGCGCACGACATCCTTGGCCGGCAACTGGTCTTCCTGCTTGCTCAGACGCAACAAACCGCCCTTGCCATTCTCGGCCAGAGAAGAAGCCTTGACCAGGATGCCAGCATCGGCAAGCGCCTTGGCTGCACGATCCACGTCTGCCTGAGTGACTTGCAGCGCAGTACTTGCGCCGCTGATCTGAATGGCAGAATCATCAGGATAGAGATTAGGTGCGGAATAAATAAAACCGACCACCAGCACCGCCAGGATCAGTATGTATTTCCACAGAGGGTATTTGTTCAGCATCACGCCGCCCGCTTAAAACGCGGGGCGCCTTGCGCGCCCCGTCGATGGGTAAAAAGTTGCTACTCAGATCGCTTTCAGGGTGCCTTTAGGCAGAGTGGCCGCGATGGCGCCTTTCTGGATTTTCAGCTCAACCGTGTCGGACACTTCGATCACGACGAAGTCGTCGGTCACTTTGTTGATCTTGCCGGCGATACCGCCGCTGGTTACGACTTCGTCGCCTTTCTGCAGGTTGCCCAGCAGGTTTTTCTGCTCTTTCGCGCGCTTGGCCTGTGGACGCCAGATCATCAGATAGAAGATGACCAGGAAACCGACCAGGAAGATCCACTCGAAACCACTGCCTGCAGGACCGGCAGCCGGTGCAGCAGCATCCGCAAAAGCGGGAGAGATGAAAAAGCTCATTTGTCGCTCCAGTTACATAATTAGTATAAAAGCAGGAAAAACTCGTTCTGTTTCAACCCAGAGGCGGCGTAGGAAGGCCGCGTTTGGCATAGAAGGCATCGACGAAGGCGGCCAATGTACCCTGTTGAATAGCCTCGCGCAAACCAGCCATCAGCAGCTGGTAGTGCCGCAAATTGTGGATTGTATTGAGCATGCTCCCCAGCATTTCCCCACACTTGTCCAGGTGATGCAGATAAGCGCGCGAGAAGTTCTTGCAGGTATAGCAATCGCAGGTCGGGTCAAGTGGCGTATTGTCGTGGCGATGGAACGCGTTACGGATTTTCAGGACACCGGTATCGATGAACAGATGGCCGTTGCGCGCGTTGCGGGTCGGCATGACGCAGTCGAACATGTCAACGCCACGGCGTACACCTTCGACCAGATCTTCCGGCTTGCCTACACCCATCAGGTAACGGGGTTTGTCCGCCGGCATCTGGCCCGGCAGGTAGTCCAGCACCTTGATCATCTCGTGCTTGGGCTCGCCCACCGACAGACCGCCAATCGCCAGACCGTCGAAACCGATTTCGTCCAGCCCCTCCAGCGAGCGCATGCGCAGGTTCTCGTGCATGCCACCCTGAACAATGCCGAACAACGCAGCGGTGTTCTCGCCGTGCGCGACCTTGGAACGCTTGGCCCAGCGCAGCGACAGCTCCATGGAGATTCGCGCTACGTCTTCATCGGCCGGATACGGCGTACATTCATCGAAAATCATCACGATGTCCGAGCCCAGATCACGCTGCACCTGCATCGACTCTTCCGGCCCCATGAACACCTTGGCGCCATCCACCGGAGAGGCGAAGGTCACGCCCTCTTCCTTGATCTTGCGCATGGCGCCGAGGCTGAACACCTGAAAACCGCCGGAGTCGGTCAGAATCGGCCCCTGCCACTGCATGAAATCGTGCAGGTCGCCATGACCCTTGATGACCTCGGTGCCCGGACGCAGCCACAAGTGAAAGGTGTTGCCCAGGATCATCTGCGCACCGGTGGCCTCGATATCACGCGGCAGCATGCCCTTAACCGTGCCATAGGTGCCCACCGGCATGAACGCCGGGGTTTCGACCACGCCACGCGGAAAGGTCAGGCGGCCGCGACGGGCCTTGCCGTCGGTGGCCAACAACTCGAAAGACATACGACAGGTGCGACTCATGCGTGATCCTCTGGTGCCGATTCCTGTGGGGCCGTCGGCGCGGGATTGCGGGTGATGAACATCGCATCCCCGTAACTGAAGAAGCGGTACCCATGCTCGACCGCTGCCGCATAGGCGGCCATGGTCTCGGGGTAACCGGCGAACGCCGAAACCAGCATCAATAGCGTGGATTCAGGCAGATGGAAATTGGTCACCAGGGCATCGACCACATGAAACGGTCGCCCCGGATAGATAAAGATGTCGGTATCGCCGCTGAACGGCTTCAACTCGCCATCACGCGCCGCACTTTCCAGCGAGCGCACGCTGGTGGTCCCGACCGCGATCACCCGCCCGCCACGTGTGCGGCACGCCGCTACGGCGTCAACCACATCCTGGCTGACTTCCAGCCACTCGCTGTGCATGTGGTGGTCTTCGATCTGCTCAACACGCACCGGCTGAAAGGTGCCCGCGCCGACGTGCAGCGTGACGAACGCCGTTTCAACGCCCTTGGCGGCAATCGCGTCCAGCAACGGCTGATCGAAATGCAGCCCGGCAGTCGGCGCGGCAACCGCACCGGCACGCTCGGCGTAGACGGTCTGGTAACGCTCGCGGTCCGAGCCTTCGTCCGGACGGTCTATATAAGGAGGCAACGGCATGTGCCCGACACGCTCCAGCAGCGGCAGCACCTCTTCGGCGAAGCGCAGCTCGAACAGCGCGTCGTGCCGCGCCACCATCTCGGCCTCGCCACCGCCATCGATCAGAATCGACGAGCCCGGTTTGGGCGACTTGCTGGAACGCACGTGCGCCAGCACACGGTGGCTGTCCAGCACGCGCTCGACCAGAATCTCCAGCTTGCCGCCGGAGGTTTTCTGGCCGAACAGCCGCGCTGGAATGACCCGGGTATTGTTGAACACCATCAAATCGCCGGGGCGCACATGCTCAAGCAAATCAGTGAATTGACGATGTGCCAGCACGCCAGTCGGCCCATCGAGGGTCAACAGACGACTGCTGCGACGCTCGGCCAGCGGGTGACGAGCAATCAGGGAATCGGGGAGTTCGAAAGTAAAGTCAGCGACGCGCATGATCGGGTTCGTTTAGCAGGGCCGGGAAGTTTATCCGGTTTGACGGCATTAGTAAAAAACCTGCGTAAATCCCTGTTGACCAACGGAAAACTCATCCTTATACTTCGCCGCCATTGAGCCCTGATGGCGGAATTGGTAGACGCGGCGGATTCAAAATCCGTTTTCGAAAGAAGTGGGAGTTCGATTCTCCCTCGGGGCACCACCATTGAAAAAAGACCTTGAAATTCAAGGTCTTTTTTTTCGTCTGGCGAAAAGTACTCTAACGCAGCCGGCTCCAGATTGTACGGCCAGAACAGCATCGGTCGTAACACCCGCCCCGATCCACCCCCTTCAGAAAAATTGCCCACTCCACACCTGGGCGCGGGTAGATCTGCTCGGGGTCGCAGCACGCCAGAGCCTTGCCCGGCGGCCGCCCTTCCCCAAAAAAATGGAACCTGATGCCTCTCGACGACCACTCAAAATCGTCAAAATAATCGAGGTGCATTATGAAAAACTCATTTGATCTTCTTGTGGACGGTCTGGCAAAAGATTACAGCATGCCTAACTTGCACGACAAGAAGCATGATAATGAAGTCTATTGTTTTGAGTTCCAGAGCGGCATCGAAATAAAAGTCTATCAGGATGAATATCGATGGGTGCATTTCGTGGCCGATATCGGAAAGCTTCAAGAAGCCAGCAATGACACACTGAGTAATGCACTTCAGTTAAACAACTTCAGCCTTAGAAAGCCCTTCCTAACCTTTGGAATGAGTGAAGAAAAGGCTGGCGTACTGCACACGCGTATTCCCCTGATTGAAATGAACAACGTTGAAATGCGCAAGGTATTCGAGGACCTGCTTGAGGTCGCAGGCGGAATTAGAAAAACATTCAAGTTCACATAAAAGCGGAGAAGCAGTGATGGGTAATGTGTGTGGAGTTTCAGGTTCTCAACACGTCTATAGTCCAACAGCCAGTCCAGGACGGGTCTCTGGCCCTTCAACACCTGCTCATCCCATAGGAGAGCAAAGGTTAACGTCGGTTTATCAGCTCTCCCCTTCACAGCGAGAGCAGTTTCTCAACCGTCACGACCCCATGCGCAAGTTCAGCCTGGACGCTGAAACGCCACTCTACAGGACGACTGACAAGACCTATCTTCGCAAAGGACAGCTCGCGGGCAATCCCGAGTCATGTGCTCGCATAGCCTTGCATGAAGAGCTGGTTGATAACCCGTTCGCCAGTTATGTAGGCGCTTCGCCAGGCGAAGCGACGGCTTATCGCCCGAAGGAAATGCGCGCATCGGATCTGAAACACCCTTCCTTGAATGTGATGGTTGGCTCACAAGCACGGGATGCCGTGCGCGGCTACGCGCATGGTAATCATGTCGCCGTCAGGATGAGACTCGGCGACTTTCTGGAGAAAGGCGGCAAGGTCTATACGGATGTCTCTGCGGTTGCTTCCAATGGCGATACAGCAAACGCTTTAATAGTCACCCTGCCTAAAGGCCGAAAAGTACGCGCCGACGTTGTCGATTGATCGACGTGACTTGGCACATTTGAAATAAAACCAATCAGTGTGCCGGCCGCAAGTTTAGACCTTAAAAACCGAAGAAAACTGTCGTAGTCAAAAGAGGAAGTTATTATGGGTAATATATGTGGCACTTCGGGCGCTCATCAGGTTTATAGCCCTCCCGCCAGCCCGCGAAACATTGCAGGCCCCTCGACGCAAACTCACCATGTCGGCGGAGAGACCCTAACGTCCATCTATCAACTGTCGGCCAGCCAGAGAGAACAGTTCCTGAACACTCATGATCCGATGAGAGAAATCGGGCTTAACGACGAAACACCGCTCTACAGGACAACCGATAAACACTATGTGCAAGGCGGTAAACTGGCGGGTAACCCACAGTCATGTGCAAGTATCGCTTTGCACGAAGAATTGCAGCCCAATCCGTTCGCCAGGCATATCGGGGCTTTACCTCACGAGGCAAGAGCTTACTTCCCGAAAAACGCCCACGCTACGGATCTGAAAGATCCATCGCTGAATGTAATGGTAGGCTCGCGGGCGCGAGATGCGATTCGTGGCTATGCTCACGGTAATCATGTGGCGGTCAAGATGAGACTGGGTGACTTCCTTGAAAAGGGTGGCAAGGTCTATTCGGACGTTTCGTCAGCCGCGGACGACGGAGAGACAGCTCGCGCGCTGATTGTTACATTGCCTAAAGGCAAGAAAGTCCCGGTTGAGATTATCTGACGCTTAATAACTACAGTAATACGTACAGGCATCAAGCTTTTGAAAAGGGCGTACATCCATCCGGGTGTACGCCCTTTTTATCAACACGGCACATGAGCGACAACACCGTAAGCGCTCCATAAACCCCACATTCAAAGCCGCCCTCTGACCCCTGATGCTGTGCTCCCGATTCCTTTCTAGAGCCAGCACCTCATGATGCGTCCCGACGCCAAAGTCGAAAAATTCTATCTCTATCCCAAACCTGTCGACTTCCGAAAATCCATCGACGGCCTCGCCGCGCTGGTCGAACTGGACATCAAGGTCGCAGTGGTTGATCCGGTACTTTTCGTTTTCCTCAAGAAGCCACGCAACCGAGTGAAGATCTTGTAACGGGAGCGCAACGGTTTCTGCCTTTGAGGATTACGAAGCCTTGCTGCCGTGGAACTGCGAACCTCGACTTCACCGCTAAACGCTTTACCCATCTTTAGCCAAGTGGGGTTTGTGGAGCGCTTACACAACACCACAGATTCAAGGACCAGGCACGATGCCCGGTCCTGAAAGGCCCCATCAATGCGCCTTCGAAATCCCGAACTGCTCCAGCACCGGGTCAACGTTATGATCAAAGGCCTTCTGTGCCTTGTGCTTCTTGACCGCGTCGACAATCGCCGAGATGCCGAAGCCCAATGCCATTGCGCCGTCAATTGCCCAGCCGATCACCGGGATCGCAGCACCCAGGGCGGCACCTGCGGCAAGGCCGGTGGCTTCGCCTGCGACCATGCCGATGGCGCGGCCTGCTATCTGGCCAGCCATGCGACCGAGGCCGGCCGATGCTTCACGCCCCATCATTTTTGCGCCGGCATCAATACCGCCCTTGATCGCTTCACCACCCAGCTTTGCGCTGTCAACGATGGTTTGCGCGGCGCCCAGCTTGTTGCCCTGAGCGAGCATGTCGGACACTGAAGCGAAGCCCATTACCGACTGCAGCGCACGCGGCCCCATCTCCGAGGCAACCTGGCTGACGATCGACGGGCCCTGATTGTCTTCGTTCTTGCCTTCAAGCAGTTTGCGGCCCTTTTTTGAGTCCTGTAGCTGGGTCACGGTGGAATTCAGATAGTCACTTTGCTGGCTCTGGGTGAAATCGCTGGGCAATACGCTGTCGTAAATCGCTTTCTGGTTATCAGCGGTTTGCAGGGACTCACCGGCATCGGCTTTCTTCTGGCCGAGCAGTTGTTTCAGTGCACCGCCTTCGCTGAAGTTGTGCACGTAGGAGTCGGCGATCCTGGTTTGCAATTCGGGACGACTACCAATGACCTGATCGGCAGTTGGCACCTGGGTGTCGGGGAACAGGTCTTTTTGCAGCTCCAGCTGGGCGGAAAGGCCGCTGATGGCACCGCTGTAATCGGCATTCGGCTTTTTCTTGTCGACGGCCTTGTCGGCGGTCGCCATGTCAGTCTGAAGCGCCTGCCCGCTGTTAACGTTTTTCGCCTGTTCAACCACCGCCTTTTTCAGCGCGGAATCGCTGCCTACCAGCTTGCGCTCCTGCTCGGGGATGGACTTGTTCAGGTAAGCCTGCACGTCAGGATCAGACTGTAGTTTGCTGATTCTGTCGTTCAGTTCGGATTCGGTTTTTTCGGTGTCGCGCAGTTTGCGCCCGGCAATAACGCTCTGCTGGGTCTGCTGCAGCTTGACCATGACCGCGGCTTTTTGTGCGCCGCTGAAGGACTTGGATTTAGTGTCGTCGAACACGTCCGAGTTGAGTTTGCTGATATCAATGCCTGCAACGGAGTTCAGGGTCGCAGCGTCGCTGAGCATGCTGGCGAACTGTCCGCCATTGGTCGGCGCGCTGTTCTTGATCCACTCACTCAGGTTTTTTGCGTCAAACAACTGGTCCGGGCTGTGAGCGGCTTTTTTGCGCCCTGTCATCCCCGCTTCGTCAAGCTGCCCGAGAAAGCCGGGTTGCGACCAGGTGTTGCAGGATTGCTTGAGCGTTCCAGACAAGCCGGGGTTGCTCTGTGCCAGGCCTTTCAGGTCATCGGCGCTGACGTTGCCGTCGACGTCGCTTTTATCAGTGGCACCGACAGCGTGGTGGGGATCGGCAGCCTTGACCAGCGGCATGTTGGCCTGCATGACCGATGCATTACGGACCATTTCCAGTGATTGCGGGTCAGCGTCGGGATTGTTCTTGATGTAATCCGCAAGGTCGTCATCGGCCTTGTCTGCGGCTTTTTCCATATTCTTGGCGAACGCCTTGAGGTCCTTGTTGGTGATTTTACCGTCCGCATTGCCGCCACTCTTACCGACGTCGACTGCGGTTTTAAGCGCCGGATTGGCGTTGATGAAATCCATTGCCTTGGCGGCATTGGGGCCATCCTCGCGGGCCATCCAGGCTGCTGCAATCGGCCGGTTGAGTTCCTTTTCAGCTTGCAGGCGTTGTTCGGGCGGTAAATGCGCAACCATCGGTTCCCAGCGTTTCAGAGCCTCGGGCGACGAGTATTCGGAGTCATCAAGGAAGGCTGCATCTGCCGCCTTTGGCGCATTGGCCGGGTCGGATGCATCAGTACTTTCGGGAGCCGCAGCGGGCGCGACCGGTGCGGTGGGGGCGACCTGTGCGGGCGCATCGCTGGAGGGCTGAGGCTGCACCTGCGGGTCAGCAGTGGCTGGCGTATTCTCGCCACTTCCTTTGAGCAGCAAGGACAGGATCGACGACGCAGTCTGTTCGGCCCCAGTGGGCATGCCTGCCGGATTTGCAGCTGCCTGACCGAACTGCACACCGGCTTGACCACCTCCGGCCGGCGTCAGTAAAGCTTTGGCAAGAGGCGACTCCCCAGCCAGTTCGTTCGGGGTGGGTTGATTAACGATACCGCTGAAGGGAGAGCCAGAAATACGCATGGTAAGTTGCCATCCGAGTATGAGGGATGGCAACTGTGTGGTTGAGCGACGAGGTTGGTTCCAGAGAAATCATCGAAACCGCCATTCAGGCGAACGGGTCGATGTGCTGTTTCAACTGCACCCTGGCCCGCGACAGCCGCGAACGCACAGTGCCGATCGGTACGCCGAGCGTGTTCGCCGTCTCCTGATAATTGCCGTCCATTTCCAGAGACACTTCCAGGACTTTCTGCATGTTCGAAGGCAGGCAATCGATGGCCGCGATGACGCGCGCCAATTGCCGATGGCCGTCTACCTGGTGCGTGATATCGCTGTTCCATTCCAGCTCGGAATGGACTTCGTCTTCCCAGCTTTCCTGATACGGCTGGCGGTACATTTTGCGGAAGTGATTGCGGATCAGGTTCAGCGCAATGCCACACAGCCAGGTCTGAGGCTTGCTGGCGTGCTGAAACTTGTGCTCGTTGCGCAGCGCCTCAAGAAACACACACTGCAGAATGTCATCGACATCGTCAGGGTTCATGACACGCTTCTGGATGAATGCTCTGAGCATTTGAATCTGATCGGCCGAAAGCTGGCGAATGCCGGCGGACGACGATGACTGGCGCGGCTGGGTTGCGTCGAGAATCACAAGGTCCTGAAACATGGGCTTACCTTTTAATGAGAGTGTGCAAGCCCTATAGCGATAACCGTGCCAGCTAAAAAATGAATTTAAATCATTGATTTAAAACATTAATTCAAATTTTGTAATTCTTTGTAATACAAAATCTTGCGCAAAGCCTGATTTGCGCTAGCAGCTTTTGGCACAAACACATGAGTGCCTTCCCATAGGGAACCGAACCGGGACCATGACCCACTCAGCGGACATGACCTGGCTCAGAATTGCCCTATGAAAATTGTCGCTCCGCTTCCCATGCAGACACTTCCGGTCACGCCGACCCGCGTCGTGACACCTGCTGCGTTGCCGCTCACCAGCGTCGCTCCGCACAGTTCCGGGACATCGCAGCAACAGATTTCGCGCTTCGCTGCGGCGCTGGTCCAGCACAGCCGCATCCTGCATCAGCGCGAACTCATCGCCAGCAACAATGCCTTGCAATCGCGCGCGGTGAAGCTGGGTGAGCTTTATCAGCTGTTGATGGGTGCCCAGGACACCGGGCTGGATAACGCTGCCAAGATGCTGCGTAAAAAGCTCGTACAGGAAGACGCTTCCAACGATCTGTCGCTGGTTCTGGCGTTTACCGACGGCGATGCCGCCAAGGCGCACGTGGTATTGCAGGCGGCCCGCAAGCAGGCGGAAGCCGATGGCGCCACCGGCGAACATGTGGTCCTGACGCAGAAGCTGAAACTGCTGCGCCGAAAATACGGCCCGCGTGCGCGAGCGGGTATCAACACCGCCAAGGCCTTTGCCCGCCCGAACATCGATAACAAACGCCGGGCCGCCCTGCGCAATCTGTACAACGTGGCGGTCTCCGGCCAACCGAACATCACCGGGCTGATCGAAGCACTGCTCAACGAACAGGAAGAGGCAGGGCAGTTCGACCACGACCTGCGGGACATGCGCATCGCCATTGCCGATGACCTGTCGGCAATTACGCCATCGGCCTCCCACGAACAACTGCGCACCTTGATGCACGGCCTCAATACCGCACGCCACGTAACCACGCTGTTGAAAGGCTGTGAACACCTGTTGGGACGGATGCGCAACAAGAACCCCGATCTGAAAGTCGATCCGCCAGCCTTTCTCAAGCACTTGCTGACCCTGACCGCCAATGGAATGAATGTGAACCAGACCCTTCAGCTGACCCAACACATCGGTGGCAAACAGCTCAAGCACCAGTTGGCGTTTCTCAACGGGTTGCGGCCGATGTTGCTGCAACTGCCGATTCTGCTCTGGCGTGACATGAAGAGCCGTCAGACCGCACTGAGTAACCTGCTCATTCTGATGGCTGAACTCACCCTGCAGGAACAGAAGCAGCTTTACGGGGTACTTGCCTGATGAACAGAATCATCAATGCACTGAACATGATCGCGCTGTCGGCCATGCGCCGTTCAGAAGTGGTCGGCGCGCTGTTCGTGATTGCCATTGTGTTCATGATGATCACGCCACTGCCCACCGGGCTGGTCGACGTGCTGATCGCAGTGAATATCTGTATCTCCTGCCTGCTGATCATGTTGGCGATGCACCTGCCAAGGCCGTTGGCGTTCTCGACCTTCCCCGCCGTGCTGCTGCTGACCACGATGTTTCGTCTGGCGCTGTCGATTTCCACCACACGCCTGATCCTGCTCAACCAGGACGCCGGTCACATCGTCGAAGCGTTCGGCCAGTTTGTGGTGGGCGGCAACCTGGCAGTGGGCCTGGTGATCTTCCTGATCCTGACGGTGGTCAACTTTCTGGTGATCACCAAGGGCTCGGAACGGGTGGCCGAGGTGGGCGCGCGCTTCACCCTGGACGCCATGCCCGGCAAGCAGATGTCCATCGACAGCGACTTGCGGGCAAACCTGATCACCGTTCAGGAAGCACGTAAACGTCGCGCCGAGCTGAACAAGGAAAGCCAGTTGTTCGGGGCCATGGACGGGGCGATGAAGTTCGTCAACGGCGACGCCATCGCCAGCCTGATCATCGTCGCCATCAACATGATCGGCGGTATTTCCATCGGTGTCGTACAGCACGGCATGTCGGCAGGCGACGCCTTGCAGCTGTACACCGTACTGACCATCGGTGACGGCCTGATCGCACAGATTCCGGCGCTGCTGATCTCCGTGACCTGCGGCATGATCATCACCCGGGTCCCTAATACCGAAGCCGGCGTCGAAGCCAACATCGGTCGTGAAATCGCCGAGCAGATCACCAGCCAGCCCAAGGCCTGGATCATCGCCGCCGTGGCCATGCTCGGCTTCGCTGCCCTGCCGGGCATGCCGACCGGCGTGTTCATCACCATCGCAATCATCTGCGGCGCCGGCGGCATGCTGCAACTGCAACGGGCCAAACCCAAGGCTGAGGAGCAAGGCGCCGTCGCTGTGCCACCGGAAATGAATGGCAAGGAAGACTTGCGCACCTTTTCTCCCAGCCGCCAGTTCGTCATGCAATTCCACCCTGGCCAGAGCAGCGCGCAAGTCGACGCGCTGGTCAGCGAGATACGTCAACGCCGCAACCGGCTGGTGGTGCAGTTTGGCCTGACCCTGCCTTCTTTCATCATCGAGTACGTCGACCAGCTGCCACCAGACGAATTTCGCTTCATGGTCTATGACGTACCCATGCTCAAAGCGACGTTTAGCGATACCCATGTGGCGGTGGATGCACGCCAGTTGCAGGGTGAAACCTTACCGACAGCGATCTCCGGCACAACCGACCGACAGGAAGATCAGTGGGTGTGGCTGCCCGCCGAACAGAGCGGCGAGCTACCCAGCGTCAGCTCCATGACCCTGATCGTCGAACGCATGGAGCGCGCCCTGCAGGCCTGCGGTCCGCAGTTCATCGGTTTGCAGGAAACCAAAGCCATTCTTGGCTGGCTGGAATCCGAACAGCCGGAACTCGCCCAGGAAATGCAAAGGGTCCTGACCCTGACGCGCTTCTCGGCCGTGCTGCAACGCCTGGCGTCGGAGTGCGTGCCGTTACGTACGATTCGAGTAATTGCCGAAACCCTGATCGAGCACTGTCAGCATGAACGCGACACCAGCGTGCTGACCGACTACGTGCGTATCGCCCTCAAGTCTCAGATCTACCACCAGTACTCCGGTCCCGATGGCTTGCAGGTCTGGTTGTTGACACCGGAAAGCGAAGGCTTGTTGCGCGACGGCCTGCGCCAGACGCAGACCGAAACCTTCTTCGCGCTGAGCAACGAGATCAGTCAGATGCTCGTGCAGCAGTTGCATATCGCCTTCCCGTTGCGCGCACCTGAACAGGCAGTGCTGTTGGTCGCGCAGGACCTGCGCAGCCCATTGCGCACCTTGTTGAGAGAAGAGTTCTATCACGTCCCCGTGCTGTCTTTTGCGGAAATCAGCAACGCAGCCAAGGTCAGGGTCATGGGTCGCTTCGACCTGGAAGACGACCTTGAACAGCTGGACAACGAGCATGCCGCTTGAGCCTGTCAGGCTTGAGCTCAGGGAGAGGGTCTGATGTTTGAATTACGCGTACTGAACGGCCAGCACCAAGGCGCAGCCCTGCCACTGGTGGGCGAGCGGTGGTCGATTGGCTCTGCCGCACAGCTGGATCTGGCGCTGGACGATGCGGGCGTGCAGAACCTGCATTGTCGCTTGCAACGTCAGGACGACAACTGGGTCCTGAACGCGGAAGAAGGCCCCGTCTGCGACGAAGATGGCACTTCACACGCCAGTGTCGATCTGCCCCTCAACCGCGCGTTCATGCTCGGTTCGGTGTGGCTGTGCGTTTCGCCTGCCGGTGATGACTGGCCAGCGGTGCCCGCCGTCATCCCCCAGCAGCCACAGGCTGAATCCGAACCTGCGCGCAATGAAGCGCCGCTGGAAAAAGTCAAATCGCGCTCGCAGTTTCTCAACCGCACCACAGGGATCATTGCCGGGCTGTTGGTGGGGGTCATTGGCAGCGCCTGGAGCCTGACGCGCCCGGCGGCCATGGTGATGGACCAAGGCCCGGCACACATGGCCTCGGCGGTCGCGTCTGCTCCAGAACCGACCCGTGCAACGCCCGCAGCGCAAAAGTCTCCGGCAACTGCCGGGCGGATACGCCTGAGCAGCGCCGACGCCGTCCGCCATCAGCTGAACAGCATGCTCAGTGACCGCCTGCTGACCGATGTCAGCGTCCAGGAAACGCCGGAGGGCCTAGTGCTCAATGGCAATCTCAAGGATGAATCGCTGCTGGTGTATCAGCGCATGCTGCAACGCTTCAAGGACCGTTACGACTCCCCTGTGACCGTGCTGGATAACGTCAGCAGCGCCCACGCTACCCTGCCGTTCGTGGTGGTGCAGATCATGACTGGCCCCCATGCACATCTTGTCACGGCTGACGGCCGACGCATATACGTCGGTGATGAAGTCGACGGCCTGCGCCTGACCAAAATCGATGATCAACGCTTGCAGTTCGATGGCGACCGGCACATTGAGGTGAAGTGGTGAATGCCGCGCTGAGCCAGTGGCAGGAACGCCAGGGCACACGTCTTTCGCGCTACTCGGCAGTACGCGTCAGCGGCCGGGTGAGCGCGGTGCGCGGGATTCTGCTGGAGTGCAAGATCCCGTCAGCCAAGGTCGGCGATCTCTGTGAAGTGAGCAAAGCCGACGGCAGTTTTCTGTTGGCCGAAATCGTTGGTTTCACTCAGGAATGCACCTTGCTCAGCGCGTTGGGCGCACCGGACGGTATTCAGGTCGGTGCGCCCATCCGCCCGTTGGGAATCGCACACAGGATCGGCGTCGATGATAGCTTGCTGGGCTGCGTGCTGGACGGCTTCGGGCGGCCATTGATGGGCGATTGCCTGGGCGCTTTCGCCGGCCCCAACGACCGCCGCACGACCCTCCCGGTGATTGCCGACGCCCTGCCACCGACACAGCGACCGCGCATCACCCGCGCCCTGCCTACCGGGATACGGGCGATTGACAGCGCCATCCTGCTGGGTGAAGGCCAGCGTGTCGGGCTGTTTGCCGGTGCGGGTTGTGGCAAGACCACGCTGATGGCCGAACTGGCGCGCAACATGGATTGCGACGTCATTGTCTTCGGGCTTATCGGCGAACGGGGTCGCGAGCTGCGCGAGTTCCTCGATCATGAGCTGGATGAAACCCTGCGCAGCCGCTCGGTGCTGGTCTGTGCAACGTCCGATCGTTCCAGTATGGAGCGCGCTCGCGCAGCGTTTACCGCAACAGCCATCGCCGAGGCGTTTCGCGCTCGCGGCCAGAAAGTGCTGTTGCTGCTCGATTCGCTGACCCGCTTTGCCCGTGCGCAACGGGAAATCGGCATTGCCTCGGGCGAGCCACTGGGTCGTGGCGGCCTGCCCCCTTCGGTATACACCCTGCTGCCGCGTCTGGTGGAGCGCGCCGGGATGAGCGAGAACGGTTCGATCACGGCGCTCTACACCGTACTGATCGAGCAGGACTCGATGAACGATCCGGTCGCCGACGAAGTGCGCTCGTTGCTGGACGGTCACATCGTGCTGTCGCGCAAACTGGCCGAGCGCGGGCACTACCCCGCTATCGATGTGTCCGCCAGCATCAGCCGGATTCTGAGCAACGTGACCGGGCGCGAACATCAGCGGGCGAACAATCGCCTGCGCCAGTTGCTGGCTGCCTATAAACAGGTGGAAATGCTCTTGCGTCTGGGTGAATACCAGGCCGGGGCTGATCCGGTCACCGACTGCGCCGTGCAATTGAACGACGCGATAAACACCTTCCTCCGCCAGGACCTGCGTGAGCCCGTGCCATTGCAGGAAACCCTGGACAGGCTGCTGCGACTCACCTCGCAACTGCCGGAATAGCCATGGACGAACTACTGGAGGACGACCCGCAACAGGTCGCTCTGGAACAGGTCATCAGCCTGCTCACCCCCCTGCGCCAGCATCGTCAGGCCAGTGCCGAACGTGCGCATCGCCAGGCGCAGTTGGAACTGAAATCGATGCTCGACCACTTATCTGAGACAAAGGCGTCGCTGGTTCAGGAACGTGACAACCACAAACGACGTCGCGAGAGCCTGTCCAGTGCGCATCTGCAAAAAACCATCAGCCTGAACGATGTCGATCGCTGGCATGAAAAAGAAAAGAACATGCTCGACCGTCTGGCTTACATCCGCCAGGACGTGCAGCAACAGCAGTTACGAGTAGCTGAACAACAGGCGTTGCTTGAACAGAAACGGCTGCAAGCCAAGGCGTCTCAGCGCGCGGTCGAGAAACTCGCCTGCATGGAGGAGACGCTCAACGAAGAAGGTTAAGTGACGATGACCGCACCCATCAAAACCCCGGCCAAAGCGCCAGCGCCGCCGCCACGGGAAAAACCTGTGGACCGGCCTCCAGCGCCGTTCAGCGACAAGCCATTCGGTGACAAGCGGCCAGCATTCGGTGGGTCAGCGCGCGGTGACGCAGCGACGAATCGTTCGGCGCTTAACAAATCCCTGCAGGATATGCCGATGAACGCCGATGGCATGTTCTTCTCACAACTGCTGGTGCCGCCGGTAGGCGCCGAGCCCGATCAACAGAGCTTCTCCGGGGGTGGCATCGCATTCCCGATGCACGCGGATCAGGTGCCGACCCAGCTTATCGACGAGATCGCACAACGCCTGCCGGATCAGCCCGAAGGTCCGCTCGGTTTCACGCTGCTGATGCCCAATCTGGGCAGCGTTCGGGTCAGCGCCAGCAAGGCTGACAACCGCTGGAGCATCCAGCTGGGTTTCGCGCGTCGCGACGTACTCAAGCGTTTGAGCAGCCATGCAGGCGCATGCCGGAATTCGCTTTCGGAAGCGCTGGGCCAGGACGTTGATCTGTCCATGCATGAAGACCTTGCAGCATGAGTGCGCTGCGCCTGCGCAAGGTCGCCCCGCTGCTGGCCGAGGCCACGCGTGAACTGGGTGCCGGTCAGCAATTGAGCTTCAGCGCCCAGGGCCATGATGCCGAACTCACGCTGCTGCCATTACTCGCCGAAGCCGCTACGCCAGCAGTCGGCGTATGGCTGAGCACGGCCATCGGTCCGGTGTGCCTGAGCGACACCGAAGCCCTGTTGAGCCTGTTGGGCGATATCCCCCTGACGCTGGCTGGCGATCAGCAGGCCTGGTACTGGCAGTTTTTCAATCAGCGCCTGAGCCCGACCATTGCCGACCTGCTGGCCCCCATCGAACCGCTGTCCGACTGCAAGGCGGATCATGCCGTTGGCTGCCGGATTCAGGTCCGGCGGGCTGATCAACAGGTCCATGCCCACCTGCACGCCGCCCCGCAAACCTTGATCAGGCTGTTGCGCTCTGCGCGATGGCAAGCCCGGCAGCAGCCGGTCGATGAGTCGTTGTCGGTGAACACCCCGCTGATCATCGGCGAGCTGTCACTGACCCTGGAACAACTCGCGTCGCTGCGGCCTGGCGACGTGGTCCTGCCTGCCCGTTGCCTGTTCGACAGTGCCGGACAAGGCGTCCTGCCACTCGCCGGACGAAGCTGGGCGGCACAGGCCGAGCATCAGGCGCAGCACCTTTCATTGCGGCTCAGCCACGAGGAGCACAGTCACCATGAGTACTGAAGATCTGTATCAGGACGAGGTCGAAAGTCTCGACGACTACGACGATGAGGCGACTGAGCAGGACCACGAACAGTCTTGGCCGGAAACGGACGGGCAGTCCGGGCACGCCTTTGCGGAGCAGCAGGAGCCGGAACCAGAGCCAGAAGATGAGCCAGCCCCGCACAACGCAGCGTCTGATTTTGACTCCCTGGCGCTGGACCTGACCCTGCGCTGCGGCGAACTGCGGCTCACCCTCGCCGAGCTGCGCCGTCTGGATGCCGGCACCATTCTCGAGGTCAGCGGCATCGCGCCCGGATATGCCACCTTGTGCCACGCCGACCGGGTGCTGGCCGAAGGCGAACTGGTCGATGTCGATGGCCGGCTCGGCCTGCAGATTACCCGGCTGGCGGCTCGCCCATGATCATGGAAGGAGCGAATCCGCTCCTGCTGGCGCTGTTTCTCGGTGCGATGTCGCTGATCCCCTTTCTGTTGATCGTCTGCACCGCGTTCCTGAAAATCGCCATGACCCTGCTGATCACCCGCAACGCCATCGGCGTCCAGCAAGTACCGCCGAACATGGCGCTTTACGGCATTGCGCTGGCCGCAACGCTGTTTGTCATGGCCCCGGTGGCGCATGAAATGCAGCAGCGCGTGCATGAGCACCCGCTGGAACTGGGTAATACCGAAAAGCTTCAGGCCAGTGCCAGAACGGTCATCGAGCCGCTGCAACGCTTCATGACGCGCAACACCGATCCTGACGTGGTCGCGCACCTGCTCGAAAACACCCAACGCATGTGGCCCAAGGAAATGGCCGATCAGGCGAGCAAGAACGACCTGCTGCTGGCCATCCCGGCCTTTGTCCTCTCGGAGCTGCAAGCCGGTTTCGAGATCGGTTTTCTGATCTATATCCCGTTTATCGTGATTGACCTGATCGTCTCCAACCTGCTGCTGGCACTGGGCATGCAGATGGTCTCGCCGATGACCCTGTCACTGCCGCTCAAGCTGCTGTTATTCGTGCTGGTGTCGGGCTGGTCGCGCCTGCTCGACAGCCTGTTCTATTCGTATATGTGAGGCGAACATGGAAGCGTTGGCATTGTTCAAGCAGGGCATGTTTCTGGTGGTCATCCTGACTGCCCCGCCGCTCGGTGTGGCAGTGCTGGTGGGGGTCATCACCTCGCTGTTGCAGGCCTTGATGCAGATTCAGGATCAGACGCTGCCTTTTGGTATCAAGCTGGCTGCGGTCGGTTTGACGCTGGCCATGACTGGCCGCTGGATCGGCGTCGAGCTTATCCAGTTCATCAACATGGCCTTCGACCTGATTGCCCGGTCCGGAGTTGCCCACTAGATGCCTCTGCACGCCGAGGATTTCTTTGAACTCATACTGGGCATGGGCCTGGCGATGGCGCGACTGGTGCCGTGCATGCTGCTGGTGCCGGCCTTCTGCTTCAAATACCTGAAAGGACCGTTGCGCTACGCAGTCGTAGCGGTAGTGGCAATGATTCCGGCACCGGGCATCAGCCGGGCGCTGACCTCACTCAACGAAGACTGGTTTGCGATTGGCGGCCTGCTGCTCAAGGAAGCAGTGTTGGGCACGCTGCTGGGCATGCTGCTGTACGCGCCATTCTGGATGTTCGCCTCGGTCGGTGCATTGCTCGACAGCCAGCGCGGCGCACTCAGCGGCGGTCAGATAAACCCTTCGCTGGGGCCGGACGCTACGCCGCTGGGCGAGCTGTTTCAGGAAACCCTGATCATGCTGGTGATCGTGACGGGCGGCCTGTCGATGATTACCCAGGTCATCTGGGACAGTTATAGTGTGTGGCCGCCCACCTCGTGGCTGCCAGGCATGACGGCCGAAGGGCTGGATGTGTTTCTCGGACAGTTGAATCAGACCCTGCAACACATGATGCTGTACGCCGCGCCATTCATTGGCCTGCTGTTGCTGATCGAAGCCGCGCTGGCGATCATCGGTTTGTATGCGCAACAGCTCAACGTCTCGATTCTGGCCATGCCCGCCAAAAGCATGGCTGGCCTCGCATTCCTGCTGATCTACCTGCCGACCCTGCTGGAACTGGGCACTGGCCAGCTGACACAACTGGCTGACCTGAAGTCGCTGCTGAGCCAGATGGTGCAGTTGCCGTGAGCGAAAAAACCGAAAAGGCCACGCCCAAACAGATCCGCGATGCGCGGGAAAAGGGTCAGGTCGGGCAAAGTCAGGACATCGGCAAGCTGCTGGTGTTGCTGGCCGTCAGTGAAATCACCCTGGGCCTGGCCGATGAAAGCATCAGTCGCTTGCAGGCCTTGCTCGCGCTTTCGTTCAAGGGTATTGACCGACCCTTTACGTCATCGGTCGAGCTGATCGCCAACGAAGGCTTTTCGGTGTTGCTCAGCTTTACCCTGTGCAGCGTCGGCATGGCGATGCTCATGCGCCTGATCAGCAGCTGGATGCAGATCGGCTTCCTGTTCGCCCCCAAGGCGTTGAAGCTCGACATCAACAAGATCAACCCCTTCTCCCATGCGAAACAGATGTTTTCCGGGCAGAACATTACCAATCTGTTGCTCAGCATCCTCAAAGCGGCCGCTATCACAGCGGTGTTGTACACCCAGGTGAAACCGGCACTGGGCACCCTGATATTGCTGGCCAACAGCGACCTGACCACTTACTGGCATGCCTTGGTCGAACTGTTCAGGCACATCCTGCGCGTGATCCTGGGGTTGCTGCTGGTCATCGCCATGGCTGACTTTGCCATGCAGAAGTACTTCCATGCGAAAAAACTGCGCATGAGCCACGAGGACATCAAGAAGGAATACAAACAGTCAGAAGGCGATCCGCACGTCAAAGGCCATCGTCGGCAACTGTCCCATGAGATTCTCAATCAGGAGCCGACAGCCGCACCCAAGCCAGTGGAAGAAGCGGACATGCTGCTGATCAACCCGACTCACTATGCCGTGGCGCTGTACTACCGGCCGGGTGAAACACCGCTGCCGATGATCCACTGCAAGGGCGAGGATGAAGATGCCCTGGCGTTGATCGAACGGGCCAAAAAGGCCGGCATTCCGGTGGTCCAGAGCATCTGGCTGGCGCGCACGCTGTACAAGGTCAACACCGGCAAATACATCCCCCGCCCTACCCTGCTGACCGTCGCGCACATCTACAAAGTGGTCCGCCAACTGGACGAAATCACTGGCGAAGTGATTCGTATCGACGACGACCAGTGACCCGCTCGCACAGCCTTTGACGCGGAGCGTCATGAACGGCATTCCCACGCGGGAGCGTGCGGAACGATAGGTGTCTGCAATACCACCATCGTGCGACGCTCCGCGTCGTATGCCGTTCTGGACGCTCTGCGTCCGGTCTTGATTGCACAGTGCAGCACAGATCTGTGACGCAGAGCGTCACGCAAGGCACTCCCACGCTGGAGCGTGCGGAACGATAAGTGCCCGCTAGACCACTAGTCCTCAAGAGCCCGGAGGACACGTATTTCAAGCTTCCGCCCGCAGGACGTGGGAGCGGACCGGGCAACGCTTCGCTTGTTCGCGAAAGGGGCATTAAATTCAGCGATATGTAGCGTCTGAACGAACGCCTTCGCGAACAAGCGAAGCGTCGCCCGGTTCGCTCCTGCGACGCCTATTTTTTCAGGTCTCTTTGCGAAGGGGGGGCGACGTGCAGGCAGGGAGGGTTTTTCAGGCTGGGGATGTATGCGGAAGGCGATGCTCATGAGCCTGCCATTTCAGGCTCATGAGCATCGGTCACTCAGGCCGTCAGTGCAGCTCTTCGCTTAAATGCTCCAGACCGGCAAGCATCAATTCGTGCCGGCGGATTTCATCCAGGCTGACGAACGCGTCGGGCGTTGCGTTGACGGCGCGCCACACCACGAAGTCGCGCCGTACGTCCAGAAACAGAAAGTAGTGATTGAACCGCTCTGCTTCGATGAACCGTCGCTGCAAGGCTTCGCGCAGTTGCTCGGGACGCAGGGCGCGACCTTCGATGTGCAGTGCGATGCCCCAGTCATGGTGTTCACGCCGACTGACAAAAGCGACCCCATTGGCCACTGGCCAGACCGCCGGATTCTGCGCGGCGACCTGGGCGTAGAACGCCGATTTCTCCGTTACCTCGATCATTTTTAATCCTTTAACTGCACGACTGTGTAATCCCGTTCATGGTCCTGATCGTCCAGGCCGTCACGCATGTCCGGCGGCCACCAGATAACCAGCTCACGGTTATTGGAGTCAGGGCGTTTGCAGGCGTTCCCAGAACAACCGTGGGTGGCGCACCCCGTCAGGGTGGCGAACAGCACCAGCAGAACCGCAATGCTACGGATGTTCATGGTTTCGCTCCCTTGAGCAATGAAGGCCGGCTTTCTTTGGCCATTTTCGATATCTGCGGCTGGCGCACGGCGATGTACACCTCGCTTTCCTCACCGGGTTGCAGCCACGCGTGAGGCCAGGCTGCCACGCCGATCACCCAACGACCGCCACATCGGCTTTCGTCGATACGCACCGGCTTGTTCGTGTTGTTATGTGCCACGACCACTGCTACGCCCCAGTCCTTCTGCACGAACCATTGCGAGCGTTGCCGATCAAGGGTCAGGCCTTCGCCTGGATCACACAGGCTGTCGGTTTCGAATGGCAGGGGTTCGCCGGTGCGCATACCGACGGGCGCAGTACCGTCGACCATCTGGGTAAACACTTTCTGGATGTCGCCTCGGGTCGGCATCTCACCACCGTCGCGGCGCTGCTTGATTCTCTTCATCTGGTCATCGACATCGTGCGGGTTGCCGTTCTGCACGTAGCGGGCCGGGTTGACCTGATCACCGATCAAGCGTGGCGTCAGGATGAACAGCCGCTCGCGCTGACTCAACTCACGGCTGCGAGACTGAAACAGCAGTTTGCCGATGTACGGAATGTCGCCCAGCAGCGGGATCTTGTGGATCCGGTCATTGGCTTCCAGGCCATGAAAACCGCCGATGACCAGCGAACCATGTTCAGCGATCACCGCCTGGGTGCTGACATTGCCGCGGCGCACGCTTGGCTGGGTGTCGTTGATGGTCGATACATCGATCTGCCCATCCTCGATGTCGACGATCATCTGCACCTGAGACTTGCCGTCATGATCCAGCGAACGCGGGATCACTTGCAGGCTGGTGCCCGCCGTGATGGGCAGAATGTCGGCGGCGCGCTCGGAGGTGGCCGTCAGGTATTCGGTGCGGCTCAGGTCGATCACCGCAGGCTGGTTTTCCAGGGTAAGGATCGACGGGTTGCCGATCACCGACGCCGAGCCGTTGCCTTCAAGCGCGTGCAGTTCCGCAGAAAACTTGCTGGCATTCTGAATGAACAGCGTCGAACTGGTGCCCGCATCAAACAGGTTGGCACCGCCGCTGACACTGCCTGCATTGAAATTCCAGCGGCTGGAAAGCTCGGCCAGTTCATTGCGATCGATGTCGAGAATCACCGCGTCGATTTCAATCAGGTTACGCGGTACATCCAGTTCCTTGACCAGCTTCTGATACATGGCCTTGCGTTCTGGCAGGTCATAGATCAGCACAGAGTTGTTACGGACATCGGCACTCACGCGAATATTCGCCCGGCCAGCAGCGTGACCTTTGGAAGATTTTTTGCTGCCGAAATTCAACACACGGTCAATGCCCTGTTGCAGGGAAGCGGTGTCGATGCCATTGGAGCCCAGGTTGTAGGAGAGGCCTGTGGACGCCGAACCTGTTCCGTTCGCCATACCATTACCACCATTACCCTGTGGCAGCAGGTTCACGCTGTCGATGCTCTCGCCTCGCGCACGGCTTTCCAGCAGATCCTGAAGGATGCTGGCGACACCGGCGACCACCAGTTGCTGGTCGCGATAACGAATAGTCCGATCGGCCGCATTGGCGTACTTGAGCGGCAGCACGACGACGTCCTGCTTGTCGGCCTTTTCGTCGGGCTTCTCGACTTTCTTACTGTAGTCGCGCACAAACTCCACGTATTTGGCCGGACCGCGGACCAGCACTACGCCTTCGTCCGGCAAGGCGCCCCAGCCGAAACGCTTGTCCAGCAGGCCGACATCCGTCAGGGCCGTTTGCAGGTCATCCACAGCGTCCGGCGACACTTCGATGCGCGCCGAGGTGTGCTCGCTGGAGGGGCTGACATACAGCGTGTCGTTATAGACGAACCACTGAAAGTGGTATTCCTGGCTCAGGCGGTCGAGAAATTGCTCGGGGCTCTCGGCACGGATGCGGCCATCGAGCTTGCCCTGCACCGGCGATATGTCCAGCGCCATGCCGAACTCTCTGGCGAAGTCGGCCAGCGCGTCAGACAGCTCGGTCTGCCGGGCATCATAGGCGTAAGCAGTGTGCTTCCAGGCGTCGGGGGTGACCGCCCACGTGGCAGGGGCCACCCCGATCAACAATAAAGGCAACCACATCAAGGCCTTGCGCATATCACACTCCCGGTTGCCGGTAATTGAGGATCGCACGCCCGGATAAGCCGGGCGTGGTATCGCGAATAGTGGTTTGCATCAGGCTGAGCAGGGCCGCACGTTGATTGGCCAGACTTTCCAGATGAGTGAGCAGGTCATCGAGACCACAGGGGTTTGCTATCCAGCTGATCAGGACCACGCAACGGGTCTGCGGATCGATGGCAAACGCGCCGTCACAGGCACAGGCGAGACTCGCACCGCCCTCGCCGAGCAGCGCTTCCAGCCGTTGCGGATCACCGGCATCGTAGGGGTCGAGCAGCTCGATGCTGCACCGTACCCCGTTACCGATCACCGCCAGACGAGCGTTGGCGTCATCGATCCAGCAGTCCAGCGGCGTCGCCGGACGCTGTGCAAACCACTGGCCGAGGATCTCGGTGAAATCACTGAATTCCATCGATGATTGCTTTGGTGATGCCGTGTTTGGCACGCAGGCTTTCATTGACAGCGATACCGGCGACGTCGACCTGCTGTTGAGCGTCGTTGAATGCCTGCAGGTCTTCGATGGAGCCACTTTCCGAGGCCTCCATCGCGGCGTGTTCCATGTTGGTCCGGGCGCGGTCGGCAGAGTTGTCCAGATGGCGTTGCAAGCTATTGAAACTGATCATGTTCTGGTGCTCCAGCAAAAGGGTTCAAACCCTGAGTGGAGCAAACATGCCGGGCGGTTCCATTTTGCGATCCAGTGTCCAGTCGTGTCACTCAGACAGACGCTCAAGGCCCCTGTCAGTCTGACGACTCGTCACCCAGCAGCCCGTTGCGCAGGTTCGTCCAGTCGATATCGAATGCGCCATTCGCGTCGCTGAGCCGCAAGCTGCCCACCGCTATCGTCGCGTCACGTTTGAGCTGCCAGTGCTCGGCAAAGCGGCTTTCTGCGAGCCATTCGGCGACCGGCTCGGCCATGTCCGGGTTCACGCTGAGCGTCGCCAGCGCTTCATTGAGCTGGCTGGCGGCGAGGTTTCTGACCACTGCGCGTGCGCGTTCGGCCAGCGTCGTGTCGTCCAGCAACTGCCGCAGCGACTCGCTCAATAACGCCTCCACGGCGCACATCGCCTGCTCCTGCAACACCTCACGCTGGCTTTGCAGCTCGGCCAGCAAGCGATTGGCACTTTCCCAGAACTGCGTAAGGGCCTGTTGCTGAAGGCGCTGCGCTTTTTCTTGCTCAAGCGCCAGTAACTGGCTGGCCTGCTGCTGTGCATCGGCGAGGACATCACGCGCCAGCAGGCTGTCGGCGATGTGTTCACGGCGCAAGATCGGTTCGGGCAGCAGCGCAGCGGCGGTCAGAGCAATACTGCGTTTGGCGAGCATGGGAGGGATTCCTGATACAAAGGTGGCCGAATCGGGCTCAGCTTGTCGTGACACGCCACAAAACCGCCTGCCACAACGTCTGAAGTTTGTTTTCGGGCGCCTGTCCCGGGCTGTCGGCCACCTCTTCCGGCGGCCACGCCAGGCGCAATCGGGGCCAGTATTGCGCGCCTAACCAGGCCCCCAGCAGCAATCGCGCATCCTCGTTCTGAAAATCAAGCCAGACACCGGGGCGCAACGCCTTGGTAAACGCCCAGCACCATTGCCCGTCAGGGCCTTCACTTTCGTTCCGGGAAAAGCAGATGCATTGCGCCAGCGCTATTGCCTGTTCACGCTGCGCGGGCGACAGCGCCAGCCAGCGCACTATCGGCTCTGCAACCTCAGGGGGCTGACCGGGCGTAATACCAAGACTGTGCAGAAACACACTGTGACGACTGCTCATCAGTGCTGCGCATTCATCGACCGACAAGCCATGGGCTGCGGCAAATCTGTGCTGCCAGGCCGGATGCGCCCAGTGCCAGGGGTTACACCACCAGTGGACCCACAGATCCTCGGCGGCCTGCTCCATCATGCACGCGCCGGGAGGGTCGAACGGCCGCGACTGCCACCTGCTCCGATCCGCTTCAACAGCGCAGCACGCCAGTCACTGCGCAACAGCAGAGCGGCAATCCCCAGTAACACCACCAGCCCGGCCGGTATCACCCAGAGCATGACGTTCCAGAAGGGCAAGTCCGCGCTGTCGAGTTTGAAAGGCCCGAAATTGACCCACTGTTTTGTCTCCTGAAATTCGGCAGCCGGCACGAAGACGATGGAAAACTTCTTTGAATCTGCAGATTGCGAGGACATGCCGGGAATACTGCTGGCGACCATCTGCTGAATGCGCCCGCGCACACTGTCAGGGTCCAGCGCGGCGGAGTGTTTGATGAACACCGCAGCGGAAGCGGGCTGAACCGGTTCGCCAGGCGCCACGCGCTCTGGCAGTACCACATGCACCCGCGCCACAATGACCCCGTCGATCTGCGACAGCGTTGCCTCAAGTTCCTGAGACAAGGCGTAGATGTAACGGGCGCGCTCTTCAAGCGGGGTCGAAATCACCCCTTCCTTTTTGAATATCTCACCCAGGCTGGTGCGCGAATGCCGAGGCAGACCGGCTGCGTCGAGTACACGCACCGCGCGGTTCATCTCGCTGGTCGCAACCGTCACCACGACACCGGTTTTCTCCGTGCGTTTACGCGCATCGATATGCTGGTCAGCGAGCCGCGCGACCACCTCATTGGAGTCCTGCTCGGACAGGCCGGTAAACAAGTCAGTCTCATCATTGCAGCCACCGAGCAGCAGCATGCACAGCACCAGCAATCCTGCGCTCAGATATTTCACGGAAACCTCTACTGCAGGTTGGTCAACTTGTCGAGCGCCTGAGCGCTCTTGCTCACGACCTTGGTCGTCAGCGCCATTTGCAGCGAGCATTGCGAAAGCGCACGGCCCATCTGCACGATGTCAGAACCGTCTTCGGAGTTTGCGACTTTCTTCATCTGCCGCAGAGCCTGCTGGGAAAGCTTGGCCGTGTCACCCAGACGCTCGGACAGCGCACTGGCAACCTGGTCGGCCAGATGCGACGTTGCGGGCCCGTTATCCGGGCGCATCGCCGCATTGAAAAAGTCGACATCCGCCTGAACGGGCTCAGAGGCAAGCCCCTGGTGCGCATTCTGCCCAAGCTCCGGCGAGACGCTTTTGATAGTGCTGAGTTGGGAAATGGTCACATGGATTCTCCGTCAGGCGGCTGTCAGTCAGGCAACAGCCTGGTTATTAGTACTTTGCAGCAGCGCGTTGATGAGCTGGGCAGCGACTTGTGCGGCGCTGGACTGCAAGTCAGCACCTGTATTGCCAGCCTCCTGGAGCGTCGCTTCCAGCCCGCGTTGCAGCAAACCACTCAGCAGCTGCCCCAGATCCTGACTGGACGGGTTACCCGCTGGCGTAGCGCCTGGCTGCGCGGATGGCTGCGTGGAGTTGTCAACCGGCGTCCCCAGGCCACCACCTGATGCCGTCGATTGCAGGCCACGGTCGATCAGTTCACCGATCAGTTGACCAATGTCGACATTGTCATTTGCAGCAGGACCGGTGTTGGCATCGATCGCAGGATTGCCCAGCGATGTATCGCTGACAGACGAACCCAGGCCGCCACCACTGGTAACGCCACTGGCATCACCTTGCTGCTGACCGAGCTGTTGACCGATGACGTCGAGCGCCGAACGGAACTGAGCGGTTTCCTGAGCATCCAGGCCGTTGTCTTCCTTCAGTTCGTTCATCCAGCTGCCACCGTCCCGGGTAGGGAACTGGGCCTTGTTGTCATCCATGAACTGAGCGACTTTTTCCAGCGTCGGCATATCGTCACTGGAGAACGTTGTGCCGCCCTCACCGCTCGGCGTCAGCAGGTCGTCCAGCATGGCTTTGCCAAGGCCGTTCAGCACCTGGTTCATCAGGTCAGACTGACCGGCGTTCGCACCGCCACTCAAGCCGTCACCGACGCCTGAACCCGTACCTGAACCAACGCCGCTGCCAGCGCCAATACCGGCGGAGGCACCGAAGTTGTCGCCGAGCTTTTGGTGGATCAGCTTGTCGAGCGCCGCTGTGATGTCAGCAACACTGCCACCGGACTTGCCATCCGCAGCCATGGCCTTGGCGAGCATCTTGCCAAGCGGCGAAGTGTCATCCAGCTGGCCGTTTTTGGTCAGCGCCTGAACCAACTGGTCGATAACGGCCTTGAGTTCTTTGCTGGAGGTGCTGGTGTTGCTGCTCACGTTGCTGTCGAGCGACACCGGGAACAATGAAGCCGAGGTTTGTAACGAGGTGAGGCTGTTGAGAGCTTGCATAAAACGCCCGTCCTGAGATAGCGGCCCCCTCCAGCGAGGGGGCAATCAGAAATAATTAGTAACTGATACCTTTAGCGTTCTGCGCTGTGGCACTGATCTTCTTGTTGGTGGAGTCTTCCTTGCCCGCTTCAATGGCGTTCAACACGTCCATGGTCTGCTTCTTTTTGGTCTCTTCGGCTTGCATCGCGATCAGCTGCGCGCCGTTGGCGTCTGTCTCTTTACTGGCCTTGGCCTGCGCTGCGACCGACAGGCTGTCGCCTGTGCCGGAAAGAATATTGCTCTGCAGGCTGGCGTTGGAAGCAACAGTGTTGGCACCTTGCAATGCACCGCCGACACCGCTGACGATACCGTTACCGGCATTGGTGAGTTTCGAGGTAAGGCTTGAAAATGCGACCATGATTTGATGCCCCTTAAGAATTACCAGCGTGATTGCTTGGTACTCACTAGGTGGCAACAGCCTGCGAATCGGTTCCCGCCCCGTCACAAAAAATCAGATCTGCAATTCCTTGATGCGGCGGTACAACGTGCGGCGCGGCATATCCAGTTCCTGGCTCACGGCGTCGACACAGTTCTGGTGACGTTTGAGCGACTCCTGAATCAAGGCTTTTTCGATGGCCCGCAATTGCGATTTAAGCCCGCACGTCAGGTGCTCGTCACCCTGCGGCTCGCTGCCAAGCAAAGGAAAGCCCAGCACAAAGCGCTTCGCTGCCGCCTTCAACTCACGAATATTGCCAGGCCAGTCGTGCCCCATAAGCAACGCCTGAAGCGCCGGGCAGAGAGTCGGTACGGCGACACTCAGCTCAAGTGCAGCAGCGGCAGCGAAGCGTTTGAACAAGGGCACGATGCGCTCGGGCTGGGAGCGTAACGGCGGCAGCTTGAGGGTCAGCACGTTCAGTCGAAAGTACAGATCGCGACGAAATTTGCCTTCCTCGACGGCATCGTCCAGCGAGCATTGAGCCGAGGCAATCACACAGATATCCAGCTTGATCGTCGAGGTCGAGCCCAGTCGTTCAAGGGCTCGGGTTTCCAGCACCCTCAACAGCTTGGCTTGCAGGCTGAGCGGCATGCTATCGATCTCATCCAGATACAACGTGCCGCCCTGCGCCGCCTCGATATAGCCGACTCGCGAGCGGTCGGCACCGGTATAGGCGCCGCTGACCACGCCGAACAATTCACTCTCGGCCAGAGATTCCGGAATAGCCGCACAATTCATGGCCACCAGACGCCCTTTACGGCCGGACATGTTGTGAATGCGCCGGGCAATGGTGTCCTTGCCAGTGCCCGTCTCGCCTGACAGCAGCACATCGATACCCAACTGCGAAATGCTTTCGGCAACGATCCCCAGATTAGGGACGCGCTCCTCGTCCAGATCATCATCAAACGTAGCGTCAAGACTCATCCCGCGATCCCCAAGACTCCAATGTGGCACGAACTCCGCGATTCAGATTCAAGCCGTCAAGGCAATCTGCGTCGCAACGCCCAGTTCCTTCATGCGGTGATACAGGGTGCGTCTTGGCAGCTCGAGCTCCTCAAGCACAGCATCGACATTGTGGCGGTGGCGCCTCAGGGCATCCTGAATGAGCATTTTCTCGATGACGCGCATTTGTGTGCGCAGGTCAGTCGCCGGGGCAAGCCCCTCGACAGGGTCGGAACCCAGCAAAGGGAAGCCCAGCACAAAGCGCTTGGCGGCCGATTTCAGTTCACGCACATTGCCCGGCCAGTCGTGGCTGAGCAATATCTGCACACGCCCGCTGTCCAGTGTGGGCGCCGGGCGACCCAACTCGGCAGCAATGCCCTGGGTGAACTGGTCGAACAATGGCAAAATCTGTTCGCGACGTTTGCGCAAGGCTGGCAAGTGAAGCGTCAGCACATTGAGCCGAAAAAACAGGTCGCGACGAAAAAGTCCTTGTTCCACCAGTTCATCCAGTGGCCGCTGAGCCGAGGCAATCACCCGCAGATCGACCGGGATGAATTCGGTCGAGCCAAGCCGTTCGACCCCACGGCTTTCCAGCACACGCAACAGCTTGGCCTGCAGGCTCAGCGGCATGCTGTCGATCTCGTCCAGGTAGAGCGTGCCGCCACTCGATGCTTCGATGTAACCCTCACGGGCACGGCATACGCCCGTGAATGCACCATTGACCACGCCAAACAGCTGGCTCTCTGCCAGTGACTCGGGGATGGCCGCGCAGTTCATGCCGACAAAGGGTCCGGACCTGCTGGACAGCTCATGGATACGGTTGGCAAGCGTGTCTTTACCCGTGCCGGTTTCGCCACACAACAGCAAATCCATATCCAGGAAAGCGCTATTCATTGCAATTTGATGACCCGCCGATAATGCAGTTACGCCCCAACACTTCTGGACGTCCTTATCAATGTCTGTGCTCATCGATCACTCTCATTGTAGGTGGCAAGCGGACTATTAATACCACGTCTTACAAGGCACACATATAGAGATTTAGTTCCCCAACGAATGAGAAAAATATCACAAAAATGAGAATTACTATCATAGTAACCCCATCATACCAAGCCTGTAACGGCAGGACTGAACCGCACAGAAACGATCACTAAAATCTGTATTTATTGCATATTTATCAAGAACTTATACATTGATGATCAGCTGAAACCCCACTGTTTTCAGGGGGCATTGAACGGCACGCCCTATCCTGGACCACGGCACGCTTTCAAAATCAGCTATTTAGAACTTATAAAAAACCGCACAACAAAGTACAACTAACTCATGACAGAACTTATACCAATATTTATAACCCTGAACATAAAGTGCAACTAGCTTTCCCCACTGACCGCGCACATAAATTATGGACTCCCATGCACTCATTAACTAATAAAACCCACTAAAAATTTCGCACGCATTTACAGCAATAACAGTAACGTCACACGGCAACTTTTATGAAAAAGAACAGGAATGCACAAGGTTGACCGAACGATCAGCTATTGGCCTGACGCAATTCGGATTTCCGAACAGCCTTGTGCCTTGGACCACACCACATCCGGAAGCCCCTTATTTTTCGGCAAAAACGGTAATAGCGTTTGGCCACACCTGCATTCGGCAATCCGAACGAGGGGCATGTCCACACGCGCTCACGTGAAAAACTGCGTCATTAATAACTGGCTGAAAGGTTTCACTGTAGGACAATCCTTCAATCACAGAACAGACTCAGTGGATCTTCGCCCTCATCAGGTTTGCTGATGGCCCATCCCCAGGGAGAATGTTTCAAAATATTTGTAAGCCTCTACTTACAATTTCTTACAAAGTTCAAAATAGATAGCTAACCGATATAACAAAAAAATCGTGGCCAAATGCCTCTTTTGCGATCCAAAAAAGTATTAACCCGCGTCGGGAACATGCCTGAAAAGGCAGAAGTGAAGGCGAGGATTCGAGAGAAAAGCACCAAAACGGCGCAATTTTCAGGTCTTTTTTACAGGAATGATGAAAAAAATGGTGGTTATTGGCGGATTTCGCTGGCGTAGACCACTACACGAGGCCCGGTAGGCAGCTCACGGGGACCGCTACGATACTCAGTGTCGTCCCGCTTGCGCGGCGACGAACGGTCATCCCTGATCCGCGCTGTTTGTAGCTTGCTCGCCAGAGGGTCACGCTCGGGTTGGAGTGGGAAATCGGCTAAAGCGACCGGGGCCGAGCGTTCAGCGCCCCGATCAGAAGAAGGTGTCTCTGCTACCTGCACAGGTTGTACAACCTGTGCAGGTTCGGTTGAAACCGACGGTGCAGACTGTTCAGCCACTGACGTAGCGTTTACAGGTTTGGGGACCGGCGCGCGTTCAACTGCTACCGGCTCGGAATGGACCGGTAAGGGTGCCGGAGCGCGTTCGGCAACGCGCATTGACGCCACAGGCCGGACGGCCGGAAGCGGCGCCACTGCCCTGGTTTCACCCACTGGAGGGACAGTGGTCGTTACCGGGGCCTCACCGGTGATTCGCTCGATACCCGCGGTCAGGACTTGCTTATGAGCCTTGGGTATCAACAAGCGTCCGGGGCCCTCCGGCGTCCTTTTTCGCAGGAACGCCGGGTTGAGCCGTATCAGTTGGGCCTCATCTACGCCGGTGGTGGCGGCCAGTTGGGTCAGATCCACTGCGTGATTAAGCTCGACCACATCAAAATACGGCGTGTTGGCGATCGGGGTGAGCTTTACACCGTAGGCTGCGGGGTTGCGCACTAACAGGGACAGCGCCAGCAGACGCGGCACGTAATCCTGGGTTTCCTTTGGCAAGTTCAGGTGCCAGTAGTCAACCGGCAGACCGCGTTTTCGGTTGGCTTCGATCGCTCGCCCGACAGTGCCCTCGCCAGCGTTATAGGCGGCAAGGGCCAACAGCCAGTCATTGCCGAATTGCGCATGCAGGCGCGTCAGGTAATCCATTGCCGCCTTGCTGGACGCCACCACGTCCCGACGGGCGTCGAAGGTGGCGCTCTGGTGCAGGTTGAATTCGCGCCCCGTGGAGGGGATGAATTGCCAAAGGCCTGCGGCAGCCGCCGGAGAGTTGGCCATGGGGTTGTAGGAGCTTTCGATCATCGGCAAAAGCGCCAGCTCCAGCGGCATCCTGCGCTCGTCCAGACGCTCGACAATGAAATGCAGATAAGGGCTGGCCCGCACGCTGGCACCGCTCACAAAGCCACGATTGCTCAGCAGCCAGTCACGCTGACGGATTATCCGCTCATTGACGCCCTGCCCGTCGAGCAGCCGACACCGTTCAGCGAGTCGCTGCCAGACATCTTCTCCGTTATAAACCGGCATGTCGGAAAGGGTCGGCAGCCCCACGTCGGCTTGCGCATCCGCCGATCCCCCATACACCAGCCCTGCCACCAGACGCGGCGCGCGATCGTAGCGCGGCGCGGAATAGTCGACTGACTGACAGCCCACACACAGGGAGCCCAAGGCAAGGACAGCAATCTGGACCGAGCGAGCCAGCAAGCGAGGGCTGGCGATGTGAGGGATGGCGGCTGGCATTGTCGGGGATGTCCTGAATATGTCCACCCTACGTGGTGCGATTGCCGTTCCGGTTCCCTGCACGGCACAGATGGCCCGCAAAAGCCTGGTAGCTGAATCATTTCAGCTACCCACATTTTAATGTGGAACCGCTGACTATCCTGCGCCACACAGTTACCGACGGATTTCTCAGGATTCACCCCGCCATCGCCAGGCGATCAAAGGACAAGGAGACTCACAGTGCAGGCATCGACGGTCAACCGGAACGCCGGAAACGTTATTCAGCCACCCGCGGCAGCGGACATCCGTACCCCCTCCGACCTGCAGCAACGAACTGAACAGCCTACCCAGCGCTCCTCGCACTCGTTGGGAAGTGTGGGCAAACGGATGCTGAAAAGCGTCGGCAAAGTGTTTCAGAAGTCCAGAGCACCGCAGCAGGCAGCAGCCAGACCGCCCAGCACCAAAAACGCCTCAAGCTCACGCCCTCTCCCCAATGATGAGACGGCCAAAAACACCGCTCGGGGATCTCGCCTGCCGGGCACCGACACCCCTCTTAAGTCCAGTCTGCGCAACAGTCCAGACAAGGCGAGTGGCTCAGTTGAAGAAACGCTCACGCACACAGAGACTGCGGCACAGAATAATCGCCGTGTCAGGTTTGATATTCCGGGAGAGCGCCCGGAACACAACGCCTCTGCCGATGTGTCTGCAGTGCCGATGACTGATGAAGAAGCGGCAGCCAACGCTGTTCGCGAATCCCGACTTCCCGGTAGCCGCCTGCAAGGGCCCGACGGCACGCGCCAGTCATTTCTGGCCACCCGGCCAAACGAGGCAAGCAGCTCCGGAACCAAAGTCGGCGATTCCGATGAGCCCGCACTAGGTCCACGCCTGGGACGCAGTGATGGCGGTCGTTTCGCACTGAAAGATGAACAGTTGGTACGCAATGCCCAGCCACAAGGCACTGTCCAGCTGGATGCCAAAGGCAAGCCCGACTTCTCCACGTTTGACACGCCTGGCCTGGCCCCGTTACTCGACTCTATTCTCGCCAACCCCAAACAAACCTACCTGGCCCATGAAAGCAAACACGGCGTGCACGGGCACCAGTTGCTGCAGGCTAATGGGCACGTTCTGCATCTGGCGCAGGACGACAGCTCGCTGGCGTTGATCCGCAGCAGCAACGAAGCACTGAATACAGAAGGGAAAAAGCCGCCGACTGTGCGCATGGAGCGCGAAGACGGCCATATTCATATCGAAACCAGCAGTGGGCGCAACAGCCTGGAATTGCCCGGAAAGGCCCATATCGCTCATATCACCAGTGTTCTTCTCAGGCACGATGGCGAGCGTCTGCGTGTGCACGAAGACCGGCTGTATCAATTCGATCCGATCAGCGCCCGCTGGAAGGAACCGGAAGGTATGGAAGGCATCGCGTTCAATAGCCTGTCTACCGGCGGTAACGGCTCGGTCTATGCGAAAAGTGACGACGCCCTGGTCGACCTGTCGAGTCCGTTCATGCCGCACGTAGAAGTCAAAGACTTACAGTCGTTTTCGGTAGCGTCGGACAATAGAGCGGCCTTGCTCAGTGGCACAGACGCTCAGGCCATCCTGCTGACTGACATGAGCCCGGTGATTGGCGGGCTGACCCCGAAAAGAACGAAAAACCTTGAACTGGATGGTGGCAAGGCGCAGGCGGCTGCGGTCGGCCTGAGCACTGACAAGCTGTTTGTCGCAGACAACCAAGGCAGACTTTACAGTGCAGACCGTAGCGCGTTTGAAAGCGACGATCCGCAATTGAAGCTCATGCCCGAGCTGGAAAACTTTCAGTTGGCAGGCCTGCCTCTTGGCGGCCACAACCGCGTCACCGGATTCATCAGTGGAGACGACGGCCGCATTCATGCGTTGATCAAGAACCGTCAGGGCGAGGTTCACTCCCATGCACTCGACGAACAGGGCTCAACGCTGGAAAGCGGCTGGAACCTGACCAATGCACTGGTGCTGGACAATACACGCGGGCTGAATGTACCCGCTGCGCCAAGCGCCGCTGACCGACTCAACCTGGATCGTGCCGGCCTGGTCGGCATCAGCGACGGGCGTATTCAGCGTTGGGATGCAACGCCTGAATGCTGGAAAGACGCCGGCATCAAGGATATTGATCGCCTGCAACGCGGTGCCGACAGCAACGCTTATGTGCTCAAGGGCGGCAAACTTCACAAGCTGACGGTGACTCCAGAACACCCCAACATGGCATTCGATCACAACACGGCGCTGGCCCAGACGGCACGCTCGACCAACGTCGCAATGGGCAAGGAAATCGAAGGCCTTGAGGACCGCGTGATTACCGCCTTTGCGATGGTCAGCGACAAGCGATTTGTCGCACTCGATGACCAGAACACGCTGACCGCGCACAGCAAGGATCACAAACCGGTCAGGTTGGAAATTCCCGGGCTGGAAGGCGAAATCAAGAGCCTGTCGCTGGATGAGAAGCACAACCTTTATGCACTCACCAGCAGCGGTGGGCTCTTCAGTCTGTCCAGCGAAGCCTGGCAATCGGTAAAACTGGGCGACCAGCTGCGAGCCCGCTGGACGCCGGTTGCCGCCCCTGACGGGCAACCGGTCAAGGCGCTTTTCAGCAATGATGACAACCTGCTGAGCGCCCAGATCGAGGACGCCGAAGGTCAGGGCCTCATGCAGTTCAAGGCCGGCAAATGGCAACCTTTCGAGCAGCGCAAGGTAGAAGAAAATGGCTTGAACGATGTGCATTCCAGAATCACAGGCTCCAACAAGACCTGGCGAATTCCAAAAACCGGGCTGACCGCCAGGCTGGACGTCAACGTGATGGGGCGCAGCGGCATGGAGAAAAGCAAGAAAGCCAGTTCCAGCGAATTCATACGTGCCAACATCTACAAAAACACCGCAGAAACGCCCCGCTGGATGAAGAACGTCGGCAACCATGTTCAGCATCGCCACCATGGTCGCGTAGGCCTGAAAGAGGTTTATGAAAGCGAGTCGATTCTGTTCAAGCAACTGGAACTGATCCATGAGTCGGGGGGAACGCCACCGGCGCCGGGCAAAGACCTGAAAGCGCGCATTGCCGCACTGGAATCGAAACTGGGGCCTGAGGGCACCCAGATGCTCAAAGAACTGGAGGCTCTGCGCGACGAGCTGGAAAACCACAGCTATACGGCGCTGATGTCCATTGGTCAGAGCTACGGCAAGGTGAAAAACCTCAAACAGCAGGATGGCATTCTCAATCAGCACGGGGAGCTGGCCAAGCCATCGGTACGCACTCAGTTTGGCAAAAAACTTGCTGATCTGGGCGAAAAGCTCAACTTCAAAAGCTCTGGGCATGATTTGGTCAAGGAGCTTCAGGACGCCTTGACCCAGGTCGCCCCGTCTGCTGAAAACCCCACCGGGAAATTGCTCGGCACGCTCAAATACCAGGGCCTGAAACTCAGCCACCAGAAAGCCAACATACCTTTAGGCCAGCAACGCGATGCCAGCGAAGAGCACGGTTTGACCAAAGCGCGTCTCGCACTGGATCTGGTCACGCTGAAAAACCTCGGCGCGCTTCTTGATCAGGTCGAGCGGCTGCCGCCGCAAAGCGACATAAGCGCACTACAAAAGAAACTGACCACGCTACGGGATGTGGCTTACGGCGAAAACCCGGTCAAGGTGGTCACCGACATGGGCTTTACCGACAACGCAGCGCTGGAAAGCGGCTATGACTCCGTAAAGACGTTCCTGAAGTCGTTCAAAAAAGCTGACCATGCCGTCAGCGTCAACATGCGCGCAGCCACAGGCAGCAAGGACCAGACCGAGCTTGCCGACAAATTCAAGAGCATGCTCAAGCAGCTGGAGCATGGCGACGATGAAATCGGTCTGCAGCGCAGCTACGGGCTGAACCTCACCAGCCCGTTCGCCATTCTTGCCGACAAGGCAACAGGCCCGTGGCCAACGGCGGGTGCCACCGGCAACCGTAATTACCTGCTCAATGCCGAGCGTTGCGAGGGTGGCGTCACCCTGTACCTGATAAGCGAGGCAGCGGGGAACGTGAGCGGCGGTGTCGGGGGCGGCAAGGACTACTGGCCGGGTTTTTTTGACGAAAACCACCCGGCACGCAGTGTTGACGTCGGTCACGACCGCACGCTGACTCCCAACTTTCGTCTGGGTGTGGACCTGACCGCCACAGCCGCCGCCAGCCGACGTGCGGGCGTGGTTTTCAATGTTCCGGACGAAGACATCGACGGGTTCGTCAACGACCTGTTCGAAGGCAAACTGAATCCGCTGCAAGTGCTGAAAAAAGCCGTGGACCATGAAGCTTATGAAGCTCGACGATTCACGTTTGACCTCACGGCGGGCGGAACAGCCGACCTGCGCGCAGGCATCAACCTGACCCCGGATAAAAGCCCGACGGCCGACCCTGACAGCGACTCGTTCTCTGCGGTGGTACGCGCAGGCTTCGCTGCCAACATCACCGTTAATCTGATGACCTACACCGATTATTCACTGACCCAGAAGAACGACAAGACTGAATTACGTGAAGGCGGCAAGAACCGCCCGCGCTTTCTCAACAACGCGACGGTTGGCGGGCAGCTTCGTGCTCAGATCGGCGGCACCCACACAGCCCCCACAGGCACGCCCGCCTCCGCTCCCGGTCCGACAGCTGCATCACAATCAGCCGCTAACAACATGGGCGTGGCGGCCAACCTCAGCGTAGAGGCAAGAACCGTCAAGCGGGTCAAGTTTCGTTACAACGTAGCCAAACCGATAACCGCCGAAGGTTTGAGCAAGCTGTCCAAGAGCCTTGGTGATGCATTCAATGACAACACGACCAAAGCAAAACTGGCGGAACTGGCCGATCCTCTGAACGCACGCTACACCGGCAAGAGTCAGACGCAAGCCATTCAGGCACAACTCGACGGACTCAAGGAGCTTTTTGCCGACATACCCTCGCAGAACGTTAACGACAAGCAGTACAAGGCGTTACGCGATTTGAAACGCGCGGCAGTCGAACAGGAAGCATCTGCCAACAAGCACAGCGTGCTGGACAACGCACGTTTTGAAACCAGCAAAACCAACCTCTCCGGCCTGAGCAGTGAAAGCATACTCACCAAAATCATGGGCTCAGTGCGCGAAGTGAGCGCCCCGGGCAACGCGGCAAGGGTTGCCGAATTCATGCGCCAGGACCCGAAACTCAGCGCCATGCTAAAGGAAATGGAGAACAGCATAGGGACGTTGGCGCGCGTGCGGCTGGAGCCGAAGGATTCGTTGGTCGATAAAATCGACGAAGGTAGCCGCGACGGCACAATGACCCAAAGCGATCTCTCTTCCCTGCTGGAGGACCGCAACGAGATGCGCATCAAACGGCTGGTGGTATTTCACACCGCCACTCAAGCTGAAAACTTTACCTCGCCATCACCCTTGATCAGCTATAACAGCGGGGCAAATATGAGCGTTAACAAAACGCTTGGGCGCATTAACTTCATTTATGGTGCAGACCAGGACAAGCCCATCGGCTACACCTTTGACGGGGAGCTGTCACGGCCGTCGGCAGAGCTGAAAACGGCTGCTGCGGAGTTGAAAAAAGCGGGATTCGAGCTGAAAAGCTGACCGTTAAAACACCTGAAGGCGCCGCATTGAAGCGGCGCTTTTTTTATTCAGGCGTTTAGAAACGTACGTGCTTCACGTGCCTGAGAAATAAAACCACGCGTTATGTCACAGAATGCGGGCTCATCGAGCGACACCAGCTCACGTTGCGCACACAGGCGTACATCGCCCTGATCGACGGCAAACCAGCAACCGTGCAGGCGGGCGACGTCGAAGTTCAGGCTCAGCAAACGCTGCAAATCGGCAGAGCGCTCCGGGCAGCGCCCTACACGACAATGAAAGATCACCATCTCGCTGTGCTCGGGCAACTCGATGACCGCAGCTTCGTTGTCCTGGCCGTCGTACAGCGCGCACACGCCGTTCTGAAGAGTGAGCGAGGTGCCAAGCTGGGCACCCAGCGCATGGATAAAACGGGCGAAATCAGGTTGCGAGGTTTTCATCGTCATAGTCCTTTAAGAAAAGTCGGAGCTGGCCAGGCAGTGTGTGGCTGCCCGGCGTTATCGGTTCCACACGAGAGGGCCATCATCGCGACAGCCCCCATGCGGTTACTAGCGTCGGCGGCCCTCCTCCAGTGCAACCAGCTCGGCATCGTCAGGGGCAGCATTGCCCGCAGGCGACGGCGTCTCTGGCGTTTTTTCTGACCGGAGTGCATTACGCAGGGACGAAACGCCATTCGATACCCCGTCCTCCGCGACACGCACCGTGTCCACCACCACCTGGGTTGGTAATTGCAACGCGCCCCGGCCCATGTGGTAAGCGCTTTCCAGGGCTCGCGGGACACCACCCAGCGTACCCGGCTGGAACGTATGCGGCAGTGAAGCTCTGTCGGGGTGGCGAATATTGTTCAAGGCCGTTTCAGTGCGAGCCAGCATTGGCGTTGCGCCGCCCATGCCGGCCTCTTTCAACGCCTTGGCCTCGGCCGTGACCGACTGGTTGGCGTACAAGGTGGACAGATAAGACACCGAGCCTGTCGCCGCCAGCGCCATGTTGCGCAGGATATTGCCCGCGCTGAGCCTGCCGGGCGTTGCTGCGGGCTGAGCGGCAACCGGCGGTAGCGAAGCGGTCAATGCAGAACTCTGCACGCCTGAAAAAGCCTTGCTGTAGAACGCAGTGCGCACCGCCGGTTCGCGAAGGTCCAGCCCTTTGGCCAGGTCCTTGCCCAGATCGGCCTCGGCCCGGTCCGGGGTAAACACCGGGATCTTGCGCCCGCGCGGATCGACATACGTCGAATTCAACTGCGCGAGGGTCTGGGTGGTGGCTGATATCGCACCGGCCATCCCGGAGGTCAAGGCTCTGGCCGTTACAGTCTGGCCGTTGAGCTGATTGAAATCGTGAAGCATCTGGCGCACCGCCTGGCCACCGCCAAAAGCGCCGTAAGGAATCATCTCACCCAGTGGATGAGTCGACGAAACCTGAACCTTTTGCTGATTCAGAACCGCTCGCTCGCCCTCGACGAACGCTTTGTCTTCGGCGACTTCCTGCGGCGTTTTTCTGACCAGCGCGCCGTTGTCGTTCTTCAGCTCGAACGGGTCAGGAATCACCGAGTGGGTGTCGATGCCCTTGAGCGGAACCATGTTCAGCCGCTCATTGAGACCGGTCTTCTGCAACCCGGCCTGCACCATCGGTTTCACCAGGTTGGTAACGCCTTCATGGGCAACGCCTGCCACCAGCCCTACAACCAGTGCTTTCAGCATGCTGGCGTCGCTGCTCTTTCCGGGAACGGCGTCTTTCATCTCGTCATTGGTGGCCGAGCGGACAAAACCCAGGTGGGTCATGGACGAGAGAAACTGCGGCACTGCTGCTGCAATGATCGGCCCGGCCCCTTTCCAGCCGCTCACCGAATTACGATCAGCGTTCAGCTTGTCGACCAGAGTGTCCATTTGCGCATGGGCTGCCACGGCGTTCAGTCGCTTGGCCTCCGGTGACTTGGCAAATCCGGCGTGCAGATCGACCAGTGTCGCCTTGGACTCTTCCAGCGCCTGCCGATCCATCAGCAGAACAAGACTGCTGCCCTCATCGGCGTTTTCCAGCGCGGTGTCCAGCTCAGCGATGCGCTCATCGAGCGAGGCGATACTGTTGCTCAACCCCTCCTCAATGGATTTGCTCGCCCGGCCGGCGTACTCGCCCAGCGCAGCCTGGCTGACCGCCAGCGTGCTGCGGTCGCGCAACCCGCCGGGGCCGAACGAATCAGCCGTCGCGTCATGCATCAGTTGGAAGTGTTCCAACTGATCTGCGACTGACTGGGCAAAGCCCTTGATCAGTTGCTCGACCTCGGCTTTGCCTGGCGCATGTCCCGGTTCGGCAAACCTGCCAAGCAATTGCTGCAACTCAGAGCCGTGAAACTGTTTCAACTGGTAACGCTCGGGGGATAACCGAGCGGCCATGACCTCGAAAGGCAGCTTTTCAGACTGCAACAGGCTGCCGATCAGCAAGGCTGCACGAGGGCTGATTTTCGGCGTCGCGGTGCCCGGTACAGTGGCCTGTTCGGCACGAAACTCCTGCAATTTTTGCTGATGACGCGGCGCGATCCTCAGGCGTGCTGTACCGGCGGCCGAGCTTTCGCCCGCCTGCCTGGCTGACTGGCTGGCGGTCAGCGGTGGGTTGCTGCCCGGGCTTACCGCGTCAGGGTGAGCGTTGGCGACCGCGGCAGGTGCCTGTTGCTGATTCGCCTGAACGATTTCGGTGCTGCCTGACCCGCTGACTCGCATGCCAGTCATTGGAACCTCCCCGAGGTCGCGGTGCTTTCACGCTGCGCTACTGAAGGAGCAGACACATTGGCTGGTGCGCTCGCCGCGTTGGCCTGCCCCATGAAACCGTGCTCTCGCCACTCTTTTGCCAGGTCGGCAAATGACCTCATCAGCAGCAGCACCCCTTCGGCGGATGCTCGTTCCAGGCTCACAGAACCCATCAGCAGCACGCGCCCGGTCTGGGCATTCCAGGAAAACACCGGGCTGTGGGCCCCCGAAAACATATGGAAATTGATGTCCATCAACGCCAGTAATGCGGTGTCACGATTGCGGGCGGGCAACGCGCCCATGTCACCGTAGATCAGCACCGCACGCCCTTCGTCACGGTCCTGATACTGAAGGGTGAAATCCACATCACTGATTTTGAAATTGGCAGATTCGTAAAAACGTTCCGGCGCTGAGATCAGGCTGAGCGCGCAGATCTCGTTAATAAGCGTGTGGTACTGATCATTGTTTGTCATTTCACGGCCTCTGAGTGCGATTTCGGCCACACCAATTTTCTTGTCGGCGTGTACGCACTGAGTCGGAGGAACAGGCTTTTTGGTTCCTTGGCCATGACCAGCCGCTCTGCAACGGGCGTTTTGAAGCCATTGTCATTTGAGACAGGCAAACGGGAACCCATCTCCGCGCGGCGCCACTCACCTCAGGCAAGGTCAGCCCACACCCCTCATCTCTCACCGAACCGGCAGCGATGCGGCGCCTTGCCCTGACAGACCAGGGAGCGGGTGCCGATCCAGTTGTCCACATAGCGAGGTAACGCGTCATGAGCATCGGTATTACCCAAAGGCCACTTCAGAACACGCCCCAGGCGCTGGATTTTTCGGCGCTGAATAGCGGTAGCCCGCAACAAAGTACGTTGGGTCAACAAGACACTCAGCAAGCCGTGGACCCCGGTGCGCTGCTGTTCAGCAGCGACAAACAGAAAGACGTCACCTTCGGCACACCAGACAGCACCGTGCAGAATCCACAAGACAGCAGCAAGAGCAACGACAGTCAATCCAACATCACCAAGTTGATAAGTGCATTGATCATGTCGTTGCTGCAGATGCTCACGAACTCCAATAAAAAGCAGGACGCGAGTCAGGATCAGAATGATAGCCAGACGCCTTTTCAGAACAACGGTGGGCTTGGTACGCCGTCAGCCGATAGCGGGGGCGGTGGCACACCGGATGCGACAGGTGGCGGTGGCGGTGATACGCCGACCGCAACCGGTGGAGGTGACGGCGGTGGCAGTACCCCGACCGCAACAGGTGGTGACGGCGGTGGCACACCCACTGCAACAGGCGGGGGCGATGATGGCGTAACACCGCAAATCACTCCACAACTGGCCAACCCCAACGGCACCTCAAGTACTGGCCCGGTTTCGGATACCGCGGGTTCTACCGAGCAAGCCGGCAAAGTCAATGTGGTGAAAGACACCATCAAGGTTGGCGCTGGCGAGGTGTTTGACGGCCACGGCGCTACCTACACCGCCGACAAGTCAATGGGCAACGGAGACCAGGGCGAAAACCAGAAACCCATGTTCGAGCTGGCGGAAGGCGCGACCTTGAAAAATGTGAATCTGGGTGAGAACGAAGTCGACGGCATCCATGTGAAAGCGAAAAACGCCGAGCAAGTCACCATTGATAACGTGCATGCCCAGAACGTCGGGGAAGACCTGATCACGGTCAAGGGCGAGGGAGGTGCAGCAGTGACCAACCTGAACATCAAGAACAGCAGCGCCAAAGGCGCAGATGACAAGATCGTCCAGCTCAACGCCAACACGCACTTGAAAGTCGACGGTTTCAAGGCCGACGACTTCGGGACGATGGTGCGCACCAACGGTGGCAAACAGTTTGACGATATGAGCATTGAACTGAACGGCGTAGACGCCAACCACGGCAAGTTTGCGCTGGTGAAAAGCGACAGTGAAGATCTGAAGCTGGCAACTGCCAACATCGCCATGACCGACGTCAAGCATGCCTACGACAAGACCAAGGCTTCCACCCAGCACACAGAGCTCTGATCCCAGGCAAGCGCTGGCAAGTAAAAAGGGGGGCGTATTCTTTCGAATACGCCCCCCTTTTTCGTTAAAGGCAATCGGTCGAAATGCTTATGAGCGCATTGGCTCAAAATGCACTGCGCTCGGCGAACCCGCCGCAATACCACCCTCTTCGATGTCAGGCTCGCGAGCATTGCGACGGCGCAAGGTGTCACGCAGGGATGCCCCCGTATTGGCAATCATATCGCCACTTGCGTCTATGCCCGCCTTGGCCAGCTTGACGGTCTTGTCAGCCACATAACCCGTGCTGCTGGACGCCGCGGTTTTCACCGTATCCTGCAAGAACGATTCGGCCTTTTTCACCGCTGGGTCTGTTCCGACCGCTGCCGTGGTCCAGCCTGCGAAAACCGCTGCCGAACCTGCCAGGTTGGTCAGTTGACTGACCGCCGCCTTGGTTGCCGGGTCGGTGATATTTTTGGTCGCCATTTCCTGCAATTTGCCCACTCCGGCAAAACCGCCCGCCAGTGCCAGACCGTTTTGCACCAGGCTGGTGGCCGATACCAGACTTCTCACCGCTTTGAGACCGTCGGTGGCGACGTCCAGCGGCAAACCCGCAACCCGCTTGCCGGCATTGAGCGCGGCACCGGAGTAGCTGGCAGATTTGATCGCCTTGTAAGCATCGAGCCAGTCGGTTTCTTCATTCAAGTCTGCTTTGGGTTCTTTGTCTTTTATGCCGAGTACAAATGCACCGCCACGCAAATGATCACGCGCCTGCACACTGAGCATGCGGTTGCCAAACCCTGCGTTGGCCGCCAGGCCGCCCGCCGCCGCGACGCTGATGTCCACCGCACCCTGCACTTCGGGCCTTGCAGCCAGTGCAGGAGCCAGCACGGTACGCACTGCATTGCGCGCCGAGTAGGTCTGAATGGCAATCCCCATATCAACAGCCTGGCGCGTCACACCCGGCGAATGGCGCTTCACCGAAGCGGCCATTGCGTCATGCAGCTTCTCCGGTGGTGTGCTCAGGTAATGCAGGTCACCCGTGGCGCGGTTCATGACGCCGGTACCGACCTGATCCATGACGCCCGACAGCGCTCCGGAAATAAGCGGCGTCAGCGGTTTGAGCGGAGTCGGCAGCCAGTCACCCTTGTTGATCGCTGGCTGCATGTATTGCAGCACTGACGCAGCGGCAAACGGTGTTGCCCTCAAAGCACCAGAGGCCGCGGTTGCCATGCGGTCGAACTTCTCTGCCTTGGCGAAGGTGTCGGCGATGCTGGAAGGGGTTTCCCCCTCGTCCATCAGGCGTATGGCGCGACTGTCGATGATGCTGTCGATCTGCTCGTTGTGCGCATGCACGGCGTCATGGTCAGCGGCCGCACCGGTCAACGGCAGCCTGTGCGCAGCGAATACATGATCTTTCAGGTGATCGGTAATGGCCGTCAGATTGGCCTGCTCGGCCGGGCTGAGCGTCCGCACCGAACTGGAGGCAAAAGACTCCCGCGCGGAATGGAAGCGCTCCAGTTCAATGCTGGGCTGTGGGCTGCTGGGTCGGTTGATTTGCATGGAAATTCCCTCTCGGTCTGCGGAAGTTTGATAGCAACGCGCTGAGACGGGTCTGGCCGGACGACATGCTTGCGGACAGGCAAGGCAATCAGGTGTCGATCCAAAGCGATGGGGGATTGCGAACGTCCGGGCGCCCGTCAGTGAACAGGACCGACAAGGCTGTGTGGTCGCGTATCGGATGGAGGTTCCAGCCTTTGGCGTGGGCGACCATGGCTGTCATAAAACGAAGGCCGGCGTGGCGATATCGGCGAGCCATGTCGACGCTCTCTCGAAGCTATGGAGAATTAAGCGAGCTTTAAGGCTGGGTGCGTAAGTTTGCAGCGTGACAGGTCAATTGACCGCATACACCCTCTTCCAAACCAGCAAAGGAGTGCCGAAAATGCCTGGTCCGTTTGAAAAAAAATGGCGGTGCATCAGCAGAACAGTCACGTATGTTGGCTGGTCGCTGTTCTGGCTGCTGCTCTGGGACGTGGCCGTGACCATGGACTTCATGCTGATACAAAGCACGGGGTTTATAGATCTCCCGCTGATGCCACTGACCCTGCTGTGTTCGGCGCTGATCGTGCTGATCAGCTTTCGCAATTCGAGCGCCTACAATCGCTGGTGGGAAGCGCGCACGTTGTGGGGCGCGATGGTCAACAGTTCACGCAGCTTCGGCCGTCAGGTGTTGACCTTGATCGATGGTGAACATGACGACTGCGACAATCCGGTCAAGGCAACCCTGTTCAAGCGTCATGTGGCTTACCTGCGAGCTCTGCGCGCGCACCTGAAAGGCAACGTCGGTACGGCAAAACTCGAAGGTCTGCTGTCACTGGAAGAAATCCACAACGCTTCGCAGAGCAACAACTTCCCCAATGACATTCTGAATGGCTCCGCCGCGATCATCTCGCAAGAGTTTGCCGCAGGACGAATCGACAGTATCCGCCTCGCCAGACTGGAGTCGACCATGGTCGAGCTGTCCAACTGCCAGGGCGGCATGGAGCGAATCGCCAATACGCCGCTGCCCTACCCTTACGTCTACTTTCCAAGGCTGTTCAGCACCCTGTTCTGCATCATCATGCCGTTGAGCATGGTCACGACCCTGGGCTGGTTCACCCCTGCCATATCGACGGTCGTCGGCTGCATGCTGCTGGCAATGGACCGCATCGGCACAGACTTGCAGGCGCCTTTCGGCAACAGCCAGCACCGGATTCGCATGGAAGACCTGTGCAACACCATCGAAAAGAACCTGCGCTCGATGTTTGATGCACCGGAAAAACAGTCGCTGTTGATTGAATCGCAAGGCCAGGGAGGGGCTCCGTGGCAGATGCATCGACTGGCGGTTTGAGGATCGCTTGCGCTCATCCTTACATGAGCGCTAACGGCCAACCATCACCGACGAACGAACAGGCATGTTCACGTACTCGGGGTTCTTTTTCATAAAGCTTTTAACCGCCTGCTCCTGCCGGTCAACCATACAAATGCTCACAGACGGATACGGCACAGAACATTCGCCAAGCGCCAGGAGCCCGCAACTCATTGCGCCATACAGCGCAGTGGGTCGGGCATCCAGCGAACAGCCATACACCAGTTCGCCCACATAGTTGAGTTCGCCCTGCTTTACAGTAAAGCGCAGTGGCCTGCCATAGGCGCCCATTACCCCACGCCGTGACCCTAACCGGTAAAGTTCATACTCCCCGGCGGGCAGCCATGCGGAATAATAGTCCTTGGCAGCCCAGCCATACGTCTTGCCGGTGTTGATGTCGCGCAACTCAAACCAGGTGCCGAAGTCCCCGCCCTTGATAAGCGCGCCCGCTATCAAACCCGCGTTTTGTGCGGAATAAGTTCTGGAGTCCAATGCCATCTCCGCGGGCATTGATGAGCAACCCGCTATCAGACCCGCCAGAAAAACTGCAAGAAGCCGGCTTGATTTCAAACTCCGTTACCTCTGTCATCTTCGCGGATGCCCGCGCGCAGGAAAAGTACGCTGGACGGCGGTCAAGCCGTTCATTAGCATCGCGGCCTTCGCCAATTATTTATCAGGGACGACACATTAACATGCGCAGCTACCCGTCTTTACATGCACTCGGTTTGCTGACTGCCATCACCGCCTCGCTCAGCGGTTGCAGCTTCAACGGCAGTTATCCGGACGCGACCGAAGCCGATGCGGCGAAGCTGCGTTTTGTCAGCAATGTTGAAAATTCCACCCTCGACCTTTTTGACGCTGAACATTGCGGCGGCCGGAACACCGGCTTGCTCAACAACCTGTTTGCTGCTGATACCCGGCGCAGAGCCGACATGAGCGTCGCACCTCCGGCCGATGCAAGAGGCTATCTGGAAATTCGCCTGAAGCCTGAAAGCGAAGTGTTTTACAGAATCAATACCGTGGGTTCGGGCAGCGTTTGCGGTATTGCATTTAACTTCGCCCCGCAGCGCAACACTGAATACGAGGTGTTCTTCAACCGTCGTGGCTCTGTCTGCACTGCATCGCTAAACAGGCTGGAAAACGTAAACGGTAAGGCCATCCGCTCTCCCATACCGCTTGTAGAAAAAGGTCTACCGGCCTGTGCCGGGAGTAACCCTATTTTTCCCAAAGCGGCGGTAGCACTGCCTTCGACCCCTGAGCGCGACGCGCTGATCGAGCAGATCATCAACGCAAGTATCGTGGCTGACATGAGGCCGGATCCTGACGCAATTACCAGAGAAGTAACGGCTGAAAAAGTAGACAAGGTCGTCGACGACCGTAAACGCTTGATGGGCATTACCCTGCCTGACACCTATTGGGCGGAATATCGTCAGAACGTCAAACTCTTCGCCACAGAAGTCACGGGCGTAAAAGAACGGGCGCTCACGCTTTACAAGAATGTTTACCGGAGCCAGTTGCAGTCACTGGATACGGTCCAGATAAAACAACTGGTACCTGACAGCGATACAGCCAATCTGACCTGGGCACTGGCGCAGAACAACGCGATGATGGATTACTACCACTCCGCAAACCTGATAGCGCTCAAGGAAGCCGTTTCCAACAACCTTGTGCGAATGGCCGATCTGGACAGACGCTTCAACGTCTGCAAGCAATATTCCGGCTGCTGGAAAAACTGACAGACAGGATTTGCCTTCAGGGGCGTGATGATCGTAACTGTGAGTTCAGTGACACGCTGAACGTACTGGCGTGATCTGTATATCCAGCGGCTCGACAAAAGGACACGTCTTAATGCCTATAGCGAAACTTCACCTCCTGTGCGGCAAGATCGCATCCGGTAAATCAACGCTTGCGAGGTCGCTCGCGGTCGAACATGCAGCCATCCTGCTGAGTGAGGATGACTGGCTCTCAAGGCTATACCCTGACGATATCAAGTCAGTGACAGACTACCTGCGACTTGCGCATCGAATTCGCGATGTCGTCGGCCCACTGGTCATCCGTATTCTGAAATCAGGCATTGGGGTCGTTCTGGATTTTCCTGCCAATACTCCCGCTGATCGCAAATGGCTCCGAAGTCTGGCAGAGGATGCTCAGGTGTCGCACTGTTTGCACTATCTCGAGGTTGACGATGACGTTTGTCTCGCCAGGCTGCACATTCGCAACGACAAGGCCGAGCATGATTTTTCAGCGACCGATACCGAGTTCAGGCTGATCACCCGTTACTTTCGTATTCCGGATGCAGCGGAAGGACTGGATATTCAAGTGCACCCCTCATGAGCCAGTTCAGGGCGCTAACACGATATTCAAGCTGATATCATCGCGAAAACTGCAAGCCGGGTAGACGACTATGAATCGCCGCAAAAAAATACAGCAACTGCTAAAAGCTCACGCTAAAAAAGCCAGCGCAAAACTCGCCCCGGCGAGCAAATCCACCTACGTGAGCAAGGCTGACCGGTTGAAACTGGCGGCGGAATCGGCTCAAGACCCGGTTATTTCCCAATCCGGAAGTTGAGACTGGGGCAGGCACTATTGAAAATCCGATGTGCCCGCTTCAGCCGTTAGTTTGCGTAACGGTCCGTCATTGACGACTCGCCAACCTACTTGGCAAACGAGTACTCGCCGCCCTGCTCCAGCGCCTTGCGATACGCCGGTCTGCCTTGAAGTCTTTGTACCCACGCCGTGATGTTCGGGTACGACTGGAGCATGCCCTGAGCCTTGGCGAATTCACCAATAAAGCTCATCTGGATATCCGCGCCACTCAGCTCCTCGCCAAGCAGATAGGGTGTCAGGCCCAATGCTTCATTCAGATACCCCAGGTAGTTTGCGAGCTCGGACTGGATGCGCGGATGCAACGGGGCGCCAGCGTCACCCAGGCGTCCGACGTACAGGTTGAGCATCAACGGCAGGATGGCTGAACCTTCGGCGAAGTGCAGCCATTGCACGTATTCGTCATAGGTGGCACTGGCCGGATCCGGTTGCAGACGGCCTTCGCCATGGCGGCGAATCAGGTAGTCGACGATGGCGCCAGACTCGATCAGCACATGGGGACCGTCTTCAATGACCGGCGACTTGCCCAATGGATGGATGGCTTTTAGCTCGGGCGGCGCGAGGTTGGTTTTCGCGTCGCGCTCATAACGTTTGATCTCATACGGAAGGCCCAGCTCTTCAAGAAGCCAGAGAATACGTTGCGAACGAGAGTTGTTGAGGTGATGGACGATAATCATGTGGGGCTCCGCTGGGCAAGAGTGGGGGGATATAAGAAAAAGACTGCCATGCTGCCGGGGAGTGCCCTGAAATGAATGTCATTCGATGAGCGTGCAACAGGCCCCGGGGATTCAGATGCTTCTGTCGCTGGACGCAGCCACGGGTTCGCCGCGGAGTTCGCGCTCCACTGCGGCTTTGTCGATCACCGACCAGACCGCAACCACCTTGCCTTCGCTAAAGGTATAAAACACATTTTCAGAAAATCTGATGCGCCGGCCTTGCGTATCCAGCCCCAAGAACCGGCCTTGTGGCGAGCAATCGAATAACAGCCGGGCAGCCACTTGCGGCGCTTCCACCACCAGAAAATCGACAGTGAAACGCAAGTCGGGGATTATCCTGACGTCGTTTTCAAGCATCGTCCGATAACCGGACAGGCTGATCCGCTCACCGTTGTAATGCACATCGTCGTCGACGAAGTTACCCAGGTCGTGCCAGCGGCGATCGTTAAGGCAAGCGATGTAAGCGCGGTATTGTTCGGCGAGATTCATGGTCTTCTCTACTCTGTGAAGAATACTCACCATAGACCCATCGGAGCGCATGCGTACATGGACATTGCCTGCACCGAAACCCGCGGTAATTGCATACCCGACCCTGTTTGTAGGGAACTAGCGCGGCTGACATCGCCCTAAGCCTGACATCTATGTACTGGCACGACGCTGGTTTCAAGCGAAGGACTTCAGGTTCATGTCTTCAAGTAGCACCTCATCAGCGGCCGATCGACAAGGTCGGCAAACTGTTTCAGCGAATCGACTCATCTTCATCTCTGTGCTTGTGGCGACGATGGGCGCGCTCGCATTCGGTTATGACACCGGCATCATCGCAGGCGCGCTGCCCTTCATGACGCTGCCTGTCGATCAGGGCGGGCTGGGTCTGGATGCCTACAGCGAAGGTATGATCACGGCCTCGCTGATCGTCGGTGCAGCGTTCGGCTCCTTGGCGAGCGGCTACATTTCTGACCGTTTCGGGCGACGTCTGACGCTGCGCCTGCTGTCGGTGTTGTTTATTGCAGGCGCACTGGGCACCGCTATTGCGCCCTCCATTCCGTTCATGGTCGCTGCGCGCTTCCTGCTGGGTATCGCGGTAGGCGGCGGTTCGGCAACGGTGCCGGTGTTCATCGCCGAGATCGCCGGGCCATCGCGTCGTGCGCGACTGGTGAGCCGCAACGAACTGATGATCGTCAGCGGCCAGTTGCTCGCCTACGTGCTTAGCGCGGTCATGGCGGCGTTGCTGCATACGCCGGGTATCTGGCGTTACATGCTGGCCATCGCCATGGTGCCGGGGGTATTGCTGCTGATCGGAACATTCTTTGTACCGCCATCGCCCCGCTGGCTGGCGTCCAAAGGCCGCTTTGACGAGGCGCAGGATGTGCTGGAGCAACTGCGTACCAACAAGGACGATGCGCAGCGTGAAGTCGACGAGATGAAAGCCCAGGACGAGCAGGCTCGCCATCGCCCGAAAGCCAGGGAGTTGCTGCGTCAGCGCTGGGTCATCAAGTTGTTGCTGATCGGTATCGGTCTGGGCTTTACCGCACAGCTCACCGGCGTGAACGCGTTCATGTACTACACACCGATCATCCTCAAGAATACCGGGATGGGCACCAACGCCGCATTGACTGCCACGATCGGCAACGGCGTGGTATCGGTCATCGCGACCTTGCTCGGCATCTGGGCCATTGGCCGTTACGGGCGTCGGCATTTGCTGATGACCGGCCTGGTGATCGTGATTCTGATGCAAGCCGCGCTCGGTTGCGTGTTGCAGTTCATGCCACAGAACATGACCCAGAGCTACAGCGCCCTGGCCTGCATTCTGGTGTTCCTGCTGTTCATGCAGATGTGCATTTCGCCGGTGTACTGGCTGCTGATGTCGGAGCTGTTTCCGATGCAGGTACGGGGCTTGCTGACCGGGACGGCGGTGTCGATGCAGTGGCTGTTCAATGCGTCGGTAGCGTTCACTTTCCCGATTGCAGTCGATACTATCGGCAACCCGACGTTCTTTATCTTCGCCGCCATCAACGTCGGCTCGCTGATCTTCGTGTTCCTGTGCCTGCCGGAAACCAAGGGCAAGTCGCTTGAACAGATCGAGAAGCATCTGAAGAAAGAGCTCTGATCAACACGTTAACCAGCAGCACCTCAACTAAAGGAATAGCGATGTCTGTCACCGAGCAAGCCACTGTCACGTTCAACAGTGCCATCCCGATACTGCGGATGTTCGATGAGCGCAAAGCGCGCGAGTTCTACCTCGACTTTCTCGGTTTCAGCGTCGAATTCGAGCACCGCTTCGAGGCTGCTCTGCCGTTGTACCTGGGCATCAGCCGCAACGGGCTGCACCTGCACCTTTCCGAGCATCACGGTGATGCCTGTCCGGGTGCTGCGGTGTTTATCCCCACTCAGAACATCGAGCAATTGCGCGATGAGCTGATCGGCAAACAGTACGGTTATGCGCGACCGGACATCGTTCAGCAAGGCTGGGGTAAAGTGCTGGAAGTGTGTGACCCGTTCGGCAACCGGATCAGGTTCTGCCAGAGCTGACAAAAGGTCTTAGCGCGTCCGCCGGTGACCGATCAGGTCGGCAACCCGGCAGGCGCGCGCCCATAATGATGAACCTTGCGCGCCCCATCGTTGGGCAAGCTGACATATTCTGGCGCAGCCATGAAGCACAATCCCCTCGAAAAACCAGGCAAATCGCTTCTCCTCCTCAGTAAATAAGCGTCAGGCAGAGATTGGCCCATTAAGTGCAATCGTGCTGATTCATCTTGTATACATGAATGAACACCACTATGACCGCACTCGATATTTCCGAATTACAGTCGGCTTTACGCTCGGGCCATCTGACCTTGACGGCACTGGTAAACACCCTGACGACGCACATTGATGCGGACGATCGACCGGAAGTCTGGATTCATCGAGTGCCCGTTGCGGAGCTTCTCGAAAGGGCTGCAGCACTGCAAAGCAAGGCTGAAGCGCTGGGCGAATCAGTTTATGAGCAACTGCCGCTGTTCGGCGTACCGTTTGCGGTCAAAGACAATTTCGACGTAGCAGGAATGCCGACCACGGCGGCGTGCCCGGCCTTCGCCTATGTCGCCAAAGAAAATGCTCATGTGGTGCAACGGCTGCTCGACAGTGGCGCACTGCTGATCGGCAAGACCAACCTTGATCAGTTCGCGACCGGCCTGGTAGGCGTTCGCTCGCCCTACGGCGCAGTGCGTAACGCCCACGACCCTGCTTATGTCAGCGGCGGTTCCAGCTCGGGATCGGCTGTTGCGGTCGCGCGCGGTTACGTCAGTTTTGCACTGGGCACTGATACCGCAGGCTCGGGAAGAGTGCCTGCCGGCTTCAACGGCATCGTCGGGCTCAAACCCAGCCTCGGGCTGTTCAGCAGTCGAGGTATTGTGCCCGCCTGCCGCACGCTGGACTGCCCGTCGATATTCGCCAGGGATGTCATGCAGGCCTGGCAGGTGACGCAGGTCATGGCGGCTTACGATCCGCTGGACCCTGGCAGTGTGGCGGTAGCAGCGCTGCCGGTGCAGCGACGGACGCGACGTGTCGCTGTTGCAAGGCAGTGCGAATTCTTCGGTGACGAGCAGGCGCAAGCGGCGTACCTGAAAACACTGGAGGCCCTGCAGAGCGATCCTCTGGTGACCCTAAAGCCTGTCGACTTCGAGGTTTTTGCCGAAGCTGCGGCGCTGCTGTATCAAGGCCCGTGGGTGGCAGAACGCAGGGCAGCGATCGGCAGATTCTTCGATACCCATGTCACCGAGATCCATCCCGTGGTGGGCGGCATTGTGCAAAGCGCTGCCTCGTTCGATGCCGTGGACACCTTCAATGCCCGTTACCGCCTGGCAGAACTGACCCGCGCAGCGCAGCAACTGCTGGCCGATGTGGATGTGCTGGTGGTGCCGACCGCCCCCTGCATGCCGACCATCGACGCGGTGCTGGAAAACCCGATCGAGCTCAATTCGCAGCTCGGTTATTACACCAACTTCGTCAACCTGATGAACATGTGCGCTATCGCTGTCCCGGCACTGCGCCGTGCTGACGGGCTACCAGCAGGCATCACGCTGATCGGGCCGGCGGGTGCCGATCAGCGTCTGGCAGAAATGGCTGCGGCCTGGCAACCGCTGTTCGGCCAGGCAGACCAGAGTGAAGCCGTCGCGATGGCTCCCCTGCCCTGTAACAGCCCGACCGTGCAGGTCGCAGTGGTCGGCGCGCACCTGGTCGGCCAGCCGCTCAACTGGCAACTGCTGGAAGGGGGGGCTCGCTTGCTGCGTACCACAACCACCAGCGCGGATTACCGCTTATATGCACTGGCAGGCACGTCTCCGCCAAAGCCGGGGCTGGTGCGCGTGCTCGCAGAAGGCACGAGCATCGAGGTCGAGGTCTGGGAGATGCCGCTGAGCCAGTTCGGGGCCTTCGTCGCCGCCATTCCCGCGCCACTGGGCATCGGCTCGCTGCAATTGGCCGACGGCCAGTGGGTAAAAGGTTTCATCTGTGAGCCTGGCGGCCTTGAAGGCGCGCTGGACATCACCGACTTCAAAGGCTGGCGCGCCTACCGCGCCGCGCAAACATCTTCTTCCATCGCTCATTGATCAGGGGTAGCAGCATGTCGAACGTTGATCGTCGCAGTTTCATCAAGTTGGCGGGCATTATCGGCCTGAGCGCGGCGCTGCCTTTTGGTCGCGCCTATTCAGCCGACGCACCGTTGGTAGTGGGTTTTATCTACGTCGGCGCTCGCGACGATTTCGGCTATAACCAGGCTCACGCCCAGGCAGCCGCCATTATCAAGACGCTACCCAACGTCAAAGTCATCGAAGAGGAAAACGTCCCGGAAACCGTGGCCGTGCAGAAAACCATGGAAGCCATGATCCGTCAGGACGGTGCGACGCTGATTTTCCCGACTTCGTTCGGCTACTTCGAACCGCATGTGGTCAAGGTCGCCAAGAAGTACCCGGACGTTCGTTTCGCGCACTGCGGCGGCCTCTGGCAGAAAGATCGGGACCCGATGAACGCAGGCAGCTTTTTCGGTTACATCGACGAAGCGCAATACCTTAACGGCGTGATCGCCGGGCACATGAGCAAGAGCAAAAAGCTCGGTTTTGTCGCCGCCAAGCCAGTGCCGCAAGTGCTGCGCAACCTCAACGCCTTTGCCATGGGTGCCCGGTCGGTTGATCCGAGCATCGTCACCACCGTTATCTTTACCGGTGACTGGTCGTTGCCGGTCAAGGAAGCCGAAGCCGCCAACGGCCTGATCGATCAGGGCTGCGACGTGCTGACCTGTCACGTCGACGGTCCCAAAGTGATTGTCGAGACCGCCGAGAAGCGTGGCGTCATGACCTGCGGTTATCACGCCAGTCAGGCTGCACTTGCCCCCAAAGGCTACCTGACCGGAGCCGAATGGAACTGGGAAACACCTTATCGGGCCCATGTCGCGGCAGCCCAGAGTGGCGCGCCAATGATCAACTTCCTGCGCGGCGGGCTCAAAGACGGCTTCGTCAAGACGTCTGCATACGGGCCGGCCGTCAGCGCCAGCGCCAAACAACAGGCGGACGCCATCAAGGCGCAGATGCTCGCGGGTCAGTTCGTGATCTTCAAAGGCCCGCTCAAGGACAACAAAGGGGCTGTGGTGATCGCTGATGGAGTGGCGCAAACCCAGACCGATATCGCGTTGGAAAGCATGAATTATCTGGTCGAAGGTGTGCTTGGCCAGATCTGAGGAACGTTCATGAGCCCATCCAAAAGTCTGCGCCATCTTGCCAGCGCGCTGCTTCCGGGGCTGCCGACGCTGCTGGCGGTCTGTTCCTCTTGCGTACTGTTCGGGCTGTTTCTGGCCGTCCAGGGCAAACCTGCCTGGCAGGCACTGCACCTGGTCGGCGAAGGCGCGTTCGGCTCCTGGTTTGCGCTGGAAAACACCTTGCAACGCGCCGCGCCGCTGATGCTGACCGCACTGTGCGTTGCCCTGCCTGCGCGGGCCGGGCTGATCATCATCGGCGGCGAAGGTGCGCTGGTGCTGGGCGGTCTGGCTGCCGCAGTAACGCCCTTGTGGCTCAGCCATCTGCCAGCCGGTCTGATGCTCGCCTGCATGGCGGTCGCAGCAATGACCGTGGGCGCACTGTGGATCGGCCTGAGTGGCTGGATGCGCCAGCGCCGTGGGGTCAACGAGACGATCAGCAGCCTGCTGCTTTCCTACATCGCTCTGGCACTGTTCAGACAATTGGTGGAAGGGCCGCTACGCGACCCGGCAAGTTTGAACAAGCCTTCTACCCCGCCACTGGACGATGCCTATCTGATCGGCACCATCAGCGACAGCTTTGAAGTGCACTGGGGACTGGTGGCGGGCGTGGTCGCCTGTCTGCTGGCGTATGTGCTGGTGCGCCATAGCGTCAAAGGCTTCGCCCTCGCGGTGGTTGGCGGCAACGTGCGTACAGCGTTGATGATCGGCTTGCCCGTGGATCGCCTGATCCTGCTCAGTTGCCTGCTGGGCGGCGCGGCGGCGGGTCTGGCCGGCATGTTCGAGGTCACGGCCGTGCAAGGCAGCGCGAATGCTGCGCTGATCGCAGGTTATGGCACCAGCGGCATCCTCGTGGCCTTCGCCGCTCGCCATCATCCGCTGGCCATTATCGTCTGCGCCATATTGCTGGGCGGGCTGGAGGCCAGCGGCGGACTGCTGCAACGGCGGCTCGGGCTGCCGGACGCCACCACACTGATTCTGGAAGGCTTGCTGTTCACCAACCTGCTGCTCTGGGAAGCCCTGGGCGGACGCATCGTGGCCTGGCGGACAAGGCTGCAGATAACCAATATGCCTGTCGATACGCCTGTCGATGATAAGGGAGCTCTGCACCATGGCTGATATCGACCTGGGTACCTTTCTGCTCGCGCTGCTGGCCGGTGCAATCCGCGTCGGCACGCCGTTTCTGTTCGTCAGCCTGGGCGAATGCCTGACCGAAAAAAGCGGCCGCATCAACCTCGGGCTGGAAGGCATTCTGGTGGCCGGGGCAATGTCCGGCTATGCCGTAGCGTGCCTGAGTGGTTCGGCATGGCTGGGGGTCGGCGCGGCCGCAGGAGTCGGCATTCTGCTGGGCCTGCTGCATGGGCTGGCGTGCTCGCTGCCGCGGGTCAACGACATCGCGTTCGGCATCGCGCTGATCCTGCTCGGCACCGGGCTGGCGTTCTTTCTCGGTAAAGCCTTTATCCAGCCGCAAGCGCCCATGCTGCCTTCGCTGGCGCTGGGTGCCTGGAGTGACGAAGAGCGTGTCCGTTCGGCACTGAACATCAATGTGTTGTTCTTCGTCGGCGCCGCACTGGCGTTCGTTCTGCACTGGGGGCTGCGCACGACCCGCTGGGGGCTGATGCTGCGCCTGGTCGGCGATCACGCCGAAACCGCTCAGGCGCTTGGCTATAAACCCCTGAAGGTACGCATTGTTGCCACTGCGGTCGGCGGCGGATTGGCCGGAATCGGCGGTGCCTACCTGTCGCTTTACTACCCCGGCAGCTGGAACGAAGGCTTGTCCAGCGGTCAGGGGCTGATGGCCGTGGCGCTGGTGATTTTTGCCCGCTGGCGTCCGTTGGCCTGCCTCTGGGCCTCGCTGCTGTTCGGTGCCGCTGGCGCCATCGGCCCGGCGCTCCAGGCGGTGGGCATCAGCGCCGGTTATTACCTGTTTGCCGCAGCGCCCTATGCCCTGACGCTGGTGGTGATGTATGCCACCTGCCGCCGGGGCCGCACGTTGAATGGCGCGCCCGGCGAACTCAGCCTGACGCGATGAACTGATCTTTTCGAGGAGGCATGACATGGCCAGTGGTCTTGGTGGTTTGAACAAGTCGCCCAATGGCGTGGTGATCGGCCTGGCGCAACTGGCGCTGCCTGATCCCCACACCCGTGAAGCATTGTGGGCGCAAACGCAGAAAGTGGTCGGCATGGTCGCCAAGGCGCGGCGCAGCAACCCGGGCATGGACCTGATCGTGTTTCCCGAATACTCGCTGCACGGCCTGTCGATGAGCACCGCGCCGGACATCATGTGCAGCCTCGACGGGCCGGAAGTCATGGCACTGCGTGAGGCGTGCAAGGAGCACCGCATATGGGGCTGCTTCTCGATCATGGAGGCCAACCCGCACGGCAACCCGTTCAACAGCGGCCTGATCGTCGATGACCTTGGCGAGATTCGCCTGTACTACCGCAAGCTGCACCCGTGGGTGCCGGTCGAACCCTGGGAGCCGGGCGATCTGGGCATTCCGGTGTGCGACGGGCCGCGTGGCAGCAAGCTGGCGCTGATCATCTGCCATGACGGCATGTTTCCGGAAATGGCCCGCGAGTGCGCCTACAAAGGTGCCGATATCATGCTGCGCACCGCCGGTTACACCGCACCGATCCGCCACTCGTGGAAGATCACCAATCAAAGCAACGCCTTCACCAACCTCATGCAGACCGCAAGCGTGTGCATGTGCGGCTCCGACGGTACGTTCGATTCCATGGGCGAGGCCATGTTCGTCGACTTCGACGGTACGCTCATGGCCGAAGGCGGTGGCCGGGCTGACGAAATCGTCTGCTGCGAATTGCGCCCCGATCTGGTCCGCGAGGCCCGCGTGCATTGGGGTGTCGAGAACAACATCTACCAGTTCGGCCATCGTGGGTATGTGGCGGTCAAGGGCGGCGCTCGCGATTGCCCTTACACCTACATGCACGATCTGACCGCAGGCCAGTACCGCCTGCCCTGGGAAAACGACGTGGTACACACCGATGGCAGCGCGTGCGGTTTTGCTGCACCTGAGCGCGACTTCACACCCACCCCCAGCAGCTGGAAGGAATAACGGCCATGAGCGAACGTCACCTTGCTTCGGCGCCCTACCCCTGGCCCTGGAACGGCCAACTGCATGCGCGCAACACGGCGTTGATCGTGATCGACATGCAGACCGACTTTTGCGGCGTCGGCGGCTATGTCGACAGCATGGGCTACGATCTGGCGCTGACCCGCGCGCCCATCGAGCCAATCAAGGCGCTGCTGGCCGTGATGCGCCCGCTCGGTTTCAGCATCATCCACACTCGCGAAGGCCATCGCCCGGACCTCAGTGATCTGCCCGCCAACAAACGCTGGCGCTCGCAACGCATCGGCGCGGGGATCGGCGATGCTGGTCCGTGCGGCAAGATTCTGGTGCGCGGCGAACCGGGCTGGGAAATCATCGACGACCTCGCACCGCTGCCCGGCGAAATCGTTATCGATAAACCCGGCAAAGGATCTTTCTGCGCCACCGATCTGGAGCTGATCCTGCGCACGCGCGGCATCGACAATCTGATCCTGACCGGCATCACCACCGACGTGTGCGTGCACACCACCATGCGCGAAGCCAATGACCGGGGCTTCGAATGCCTGCTGCTTGAAGACTGCTGCGGCGCAACCGACCCGGCCAATCACGCTGCCGCTCTGAGTATGGTCAAGATGCAGGGCGGCGTATTTGGCGCAGTCGGCCATTCTTCGATGCTTCGCGATCTGCTGGAGGCATGAGCATGCGCGCCCCGAGCCTGGAAACGATTGGTGCCAGCAAATATTTCGGCAGTTTTTGCGCGCTCGACGAGGTGTCGTTCAAGGTCCGCGCCGGAACCGTGCATGCCCTGCTCGGCGAAAACGGGGCGGGCAAGAGCACGCTGGTCAAGGGCATCATCGGTTACAGCCCGCTGCAATCGGGCAGCATTCTGGTCGACAACCGCGAACACGCGATTCGTACCCCGCGTGACTCTCATCAGTTGCAGATCGGCATGGTGTATCAGCACTTCACCGTCGCCCCGGGCCTGAGTGTTGCGGAAAACCTGGTGCTGTCACGGGGTGATTTACCGTGGCGTATCAACTGGGCCAGCGAACACCAACGCCTCGAAGCGTTCATGGCGAAAATGCCCTTCCGGCTCGACATCCATCGGCAGGTCAGCAGCCTGGCTGCCGGTGAAAAGCAGAAGCTGGAAATCCTCAAGCAGCTGTACCTGGAGCGCCGGCTGGTGATTCTCGACGAACCCACCTCGGTGCTCACGCCGCAGGAAGCCGATGAAGTGCTGGGGCTGATGCAGACGATGGCGCACCGTGGTGAATTGACTGTGCTGATGATCACCCACAAGTTTCGTGAAGTCAGTACCTACGCCGACGACGTTACCGTGTTGCGCAAAGGCCGTTGGGTGGGCACGGCGGCAGTGGCCAACACCACGACTCAGCAGATGGCCGCCTGGATGATGGGCGAAGCACAGGAACGCAGCGTCAGCAGCAACCGACCGGCGCTGTCAACGCGTGCGCCGCAGTTGCAGGTAGACAGCCTGGACGTGCCAGGCGACAAGGGCACGCTGGCAGTAAAGAACCTGTCTCTGGCGGTACATCCGGGGGAAATTGTCGGGATCGCGGGTATCTCCGGCAACGGGCAACGCGAGCTCACCGAAGCCCTGCTCGGCCAGCGACCGTTCAGCGCCGGGAAGATCGAGGTCGACGGTCAGCCCTATCACGCACGGCGCGAACAGATGCAGCGCTTGAGGGTGTTCAGCCTGCCGGAAGAACCGCTGCGCAACGCGTGCATCGGCGCCTTCAGCGTTGCCGACAACCTGGCCCTGCGCAACTTCGACCAGCCGCCCTTGTGTCGTCAGGGCTGGCGCCTTGATCGACGTGCAATAGGCACTCAGGCAGAAACGCTGATCAAACAGTTTCAGGTCTCGCCCAACGACCCGAACCGGCCGATCGGCACCTTGTCCGGCGGCAACGTGCAGCGCGCGGTACTGGCCCGTGAACTGACCCATGACGTCGCAGTGCTGATCGTCGCCAACCCGGTTTTCGGCCTGGACTTCGCCAGTGTCGCGCTCATCCACCAGCGCCTGATCGACGCGCGTAACAACGGCACGGCGGTACTGCTGCTCAGTGAAGACCTCGACGAGCTGCTGAGCCTGGCGGACCGCATCGTGGTCATTCACGACGGTGAGCTGGTCTTTGAGACCGACGCAGCGGCCGCCGACCGCACCGAACTGGGTCGGCACATGGCCGGGGCCGAACACCGGTCGGAGGCGTTGGCATGATCAGCCTCTGTGCGCGCCCCGACCCTTTCACCTTCGAGCCTTCGTGCACTGCGGTGGTGATCATCGACATGCAGCGCGACTTTCTTGAACCCGGCGGGTTTGGCGCAGCGCTGGGCAACGATGTCGCGCCGCTGCAAGCCATCGTGCCCGCCGTGCAGCAACTGCTGGGGCTGGCGCGCGATCAGGGCCTGGCGGTGATCCACACCCGGGAATCGCATCACCCGGACCTGTCCGATTGCCCGCAAGCCAAACTCGACCACGGTTTACCGGGGCTGCGCATCGGCGATTCGGGGCCGATGGGACGCATCCTGATTCGCGGCGAACCCGGCAATCAGATCATCGACGCCCTGACACCCAGTGCCGGTGAATGGATTATCGACAAGCCCGGCAAAGGCATGTTTTACGCCACAGACCTGCACTCACGGCTCGCCGAAGCCGGCATCACTCACCTGATATTCGCAGGCGTCACCACCGAAGTCTGCGTGCAGAGCAGCATGCGCGAGGCCAATGACCGGGGCTACCGCTGCCTGCTGCTCGAAGACGCCACCGACAGCTACTTTCCCGCATTCAAGCAGGCCACGCTGGACATGATCACCGCGCAAGGTGCGATTGTCGGGCGGGTTGCGTCACTGGCGGATCTGGCGCAAGCGCTGCACACAAGGAGCACACCCTGATGGACATCAACCTTCCCCACGTGGTCGCCGAAGTGACCCACGCCTTCACCGACTATGAACGCGCACTGCTGGCCAATGAACTGACCACGCTGGACGCGTATTTCTGGAATTCCGGACAGACCGTTCGCTACGGCGTCGCAGAGAACCTGCACGGTGCCGACACCATTGCGCGCTATCGACGCCAGTGTCAGCCGGTCGGACCGGGCCGCACGCTGTTGCGCACCGTGATCAGCACCTTCGGTGAGGACTTCGCCACGGTCAGTACCGAGTTTCACGATGGCGTCACCCAGCGTCTGGGCCGACAGATGCAAACCTGGGCGCGCCTGGACGGCGGCTGGAAAGTCGTTGCTGCACATGTCAGCATTGACCTGAGCAGCCTGGAGCCACACCCTTGAATTCCCCGAACACCACCAACGCGCTGGCAGAGGATGTCTATCGTCGGCTCAAGCAGGAGATTTTCGACTTCTATCTGCTGCCCTACGACCGGTTCACCGAAACCCAGTTGGCAGACCGTTATCAAGTCTCGCGGACCCCGGTGCGCGACGCGCTCTACCGCCTGCAACGCGAAGGCTATCTGGACGTCGAATTCCGGCGCGGCTGGTCAGTCAGACCGCTGGATTTCAACCAGATCGACCAACTCTATGACCTGCGCATTGTGCTTGAATGCGCGGCGGTCGAACGCATCTGCGCATCGGCCGACGTACACCCGGAACTCAACGTATTGCGAGAACACTGGTTGGTCGAGCCCGCTCGCAGGCAGATCGACATGCAAGTCGTCGCCGACCTCGACGAACAGTTCCACACCCAACTGGTGGCGGCCTCGGGCAATCTGGAAATGGCCCGGGTTCATCAGGAAGTCACCGAGCGCATCCGCATCGTCAGGCGACTCGACTTCTTCAAAAGCGCGCGCATCGAACACACCTACCTTGAACACGCCGCCATCCTCAACGCACTTCAGGCACGCAAACGCGACGAAGCCCTGTTATTGCTACGCTCTCATGTGGAAATCAGCAAACTGGAAGTACGCAAACTGACGATATCCATGCTCACCGATGCGCGGCGGCGGTATGAAGCGTGAGGCTTTAGTGCTACACCGCTCAACTTCACGGAAGACAGAACAATGCGTGAGCGCAAGTCCGCACGATTACTGGTAATAAGCCCGACACGAACCGTGTTGCTGTTCAGATTCCAGCATAAAGAAGGTGCGCTGGCCGGTCGCAACTATTGGGCAACGCCTGGCGGTGGCGTTGAAGACGGCGAAACATTTGAAGCCGCAGCCATACGTGAATTGCGCGAAGAAACCGGTATCCGGGTCAACTCGATAGCGGAGCACATTGCCGACAGAAGTTTCCCGATGCTCCTTCCTTGCGGTGAAACCGTACTCGCTGTTGAACGGTATTACATTGTGCACGCCGAGAGTCACGCGCTCTCTCGATCAGAATGGACTCAGCAGGAAACTCAAATCATGACAGAGCACCATTGGTGGTCCGCTGAGGAACTGAAGTCGACAGCGGAAATCGTATGGCCAGAAAGTCTGTTACAAATGCTTGAGGATATTGAAGTTATTGAGCAGAAGCTGTCGTAGACGCCGCTTCTTTAGGGCGCAGAACGGATAAGCATTTCAAGCTCTTCAATTGCAACGTTGCACCATTCCGGCACCTCGTCGAATTTGTATTCCACAACTGACGCATCAGTGATTTCGGCTTCGAGTTCTGCTTTAGCCCCTGAATTGTCAAACAGGTAGGCTCGACTCGTTGCTTGAATGGCCTCAGGAAGTAATGCTAAACATCTGTGATAACGAGCACGCACCTTGTCTGGTGTTACGTTGTGCCCCCCTTCTTCAACACGAATTGCAACCCGGTTGATATTGATATCCGGACTTTCAGTAGCAACGAAGTACAGGTAGGTTCGGTATCCCATCGCCTTGGCTTTTTTAATGAACTCGACTTTGGAGCGGTCCGACATTACCGTCTCAAAAGTGAAGCTCGCAGACTGCTCAAGCAATTGATGCCTTATGAAGTCAGCAACGACAGAGGCGTGGTAAGACCTGAATGCTATCCCTTTAACAAACATCGACTGGCCAGCAACGGTGAAATGCTCAGCCTGAATCGCAAGATTCTCTCTTGAAATCAGAGGGTGGGACGAAAAAAATTCCCGAAAAGCTTGCTGACAGGGGATGATCGAAAAAGGAGAAAAATCTACAAATCCGTTATCTCCAACGTCACGTTCAAGGTCGTCGGCATTGACATATATGTAAATCAGGTCCGGGCCAAGGATGCGCTTGATGGTACTTTTTCCTGAACCGTTAGGTCCAGCAAATACGCGTAGCCTAGGTACGGGCACTGGTGGCCGTCCCGGGACGGATATTGAACGAGCCGGTCGTCACTTTACGTCTTGGCTTCGAGGCACAAACCACCCTCTCCGTACCGTCCGCACATTCGGCGACGATAAACCCGCCCTTGGAGAGCAGCACAGTCTGGCCAGCCGACTTTGCCTTCTCATACGCCAGCCTGGTCGCAAGAGACGCTTTAGCCGGGATTTGAGCTTCAAGCTCTTGAATGGCCTCTTCGGACAGCACGTTGTCTGCAGATTGAGACATGAATCCTCCTCATTGGCATGGTCAGCGCGTACCTCAATGATCTGATAATAGCCCGAAAGACTTTATTTCGACACCGAACAAATCCGGGCACTGTTACCAATCATGAAAAAGCGAAAATTCTGGCACTGTTATAAGACCTGCATAAAAACGACTTGGCGAGTCTTAGGGCACTTCACCCATCGCGACATGCGTTACAGATACAAAAATACAGAATCGTAAACCAGGATGCTCCATTTTTGGTGTAGAGGTGTCGACACGACCGGACAACGCTAATCTCATGCAACCTTTCGAAACCCGCCCTGTCGTAACAATTGGCGCATAATGGCACTTAGGTATCATCTCGCATTTACTTCATCAAAAACATAAGCCATCCCGGCAGATGCCGCGAACGATTAGTAGTCGGGCGCAGTGCCGCTGGCCGCTCATTGCCTGGACGAAGCGTCAGACAGGGACGTTGAGTCTGTAGAAAACAGCCGAATCAATCAGACCATCCCTCCGCGCAGTTGGAAGAGGTCCAGGGAACGGATTCACGACTTACGCTCTGCCAGACATGACCCAGACACTCCATGCACGCCATCCAGGAATAGCGACCGATGAACCCTCAGGGCTATGAGCACGACCACGTCATACCGACGAATAACGAAGAGGTCGCAAAGGTATTGCAGGCCGCTGCTCATTCAGTCCTGTGTACCGACGGCTTGCTGATGGTCTCCAGCGCCACCGGCTGGGAACAGATCGCCAGCTTCGGCGCGAATTGCCCTGAAGCGGATGAGGCATGGTTGAGGATGGTTTCATCCTACGGTGACGTCGTGCTTGTCGGTCAGGACAGCCCGGCGAGTGCGATGCACATGCCTACCAGCGGGAGCAGCCTCATCTACGTCGCCATTCGCGGCGTCAGGCAAGAGTTGCTTGGGGCCATGTTACTCAGCCACAGCGATCCCTACAGCGGGTTGAGCGTTGCACAACGCTATGCTCTGCAGGCACATGCCGCTAACCTGCGAACGTGCTTGCAACCTGAACACGAGCATGAAGCGAGCGACCCGCGGGTAGGCTCTTTCGAACGCCTGCGCTTGCTCGAATCAGTGGTCATCAATGCCAATGACGCGATTCTTATCACTGACGCCGAACCCATTGATTTGCCGGGCCCGCGTATCGTCTATTGCAACCCTGCGTTTCTGGCGATGACCGGCTTCACTGAAGAGGAAGTCATCGGCCGCACGCCGCGGATACTTCAATGCGAGGACACCAGTCGCGCAACGCTGGACGTTATTCGCGAAGCCCTCAGCCACTGGAAGCCGGTTGAAGTCGAGTTGCTCAATACCCGCAAGGACGGCAGCCAGTTCTGGGTCGAGTTGAGCATCGTGCCGGTGGCCAACGAGAAAGGCTGGTTCACCCATTGGGTTTCCGTGCAGCGCGATATTACCGAGCGCAAAGAGTCCCAACAGCTGACCCAGCGAGCGCGCCAGGAGCGCGAAGAAAAACTTGCGCTGCAAAGCCGGCTGGAGGAGCGCGAGCGCATTTCCGAAGAGCTGACCTACATAGCCTTTCACGACGAACTGACGTCACTGTTCAACCGTGCCTATCTCATGGACGAGTTGACCAAGGTGTTCGAAAACGTTGACCCTCAGTACGAACGCGCGACGGTGCTCTTTCTGGATCTGGACGGGTTCAAGGTTGTCAACGACAGCATGGGCCATCTGGCCGGCGACCAGTTGCTGAAGCGGGTCGCAAACAGATTGCAGACGTGCGTTCGCTCGAATGACGTGCTGGCGCGAATCGGTGGCGACGAGTTTGCGATCCTGCTGATCGGCAAGGATCAACCGGAGACTGCGGTAAAAATGGCTGACCGCATCGTCAGTCAATTGCACACGGCCATACAGATCGAAGGCCAGGACATTTTCATATCGTGCAGCATCGGCATTGTCACTGCGGGTGAAAGCCACACAAAACCCGAAGAGTTGCTGCGTGATGCCGACGTCGCCATGTACTCCGCCAAGAAACAGGGCAGAGGGCGCTGGAGCATCTTCAATGCGTCCATGCGTGAAGCGGCGATTGATACGCTGATCATTCAGAACGCGTTACGTCAGGCAATAAAACATAAAGACTTTCTGGTGTTCTATCAGCCGATCTACAGCAGCAACAGTGAACATCTAGTCGGCGTCGAGGCGTTGGTCAGATGGGATCACGCCACCATGGGGATTATTTCCCCCGATGCGTTCATCCCGATAGCCGAAGACCTCGGGATTATTCATGAGTTGGGTGCCTGGGTCATGCACACGTCCTGCAGCGAAGTGCAGGCCTGGCGAAAAAAGTTCTCTCACCTGGACCTGAGGCTCAGTGTGAACGTGTCCGGAAAAGAGCTGAGTCATCCCGGATTCGTCGAACAGGTGACCCGGATAATCGCCTCCACCGGTTTACCCGCGACGCAACTTCAGATCGAAGTGACCGAGTCAGTCTTCCTCTACCAGCCAGACGCCATAGCAGAGGTTCTCCGGCAGATCCGGCAGTTGGGCGTGCGGGTAGCGCTGGATGACTTCGGTACGGGTTACAGTTCGCTCGGTTATATAGACCGTTACCCGATTGATGCAGTGAAGATTGACCGGTCGTTTGTCTCCAGAATGATGACCTACGAACGCAGCGAAGCCATTGTCAGCAGCATTCTGTCGCTGGGGCGAGCACTGAATCTGGATATAACGGCAGAAGGTGTGGAAACAGCAGAACAATACAATCTGCTGCGGAAAATGGGCTGCCCGTATTTTCAGGGCTATCTCTTGAACAGGCCGATGAGATCAGAGGCGCTGTTGCACATCATCAAGTCTACTGCCGAATGCAGTGTCTGATTAACACCAGACTTGATGTGCCGTGATAACCAGCGGTCATCCGCTCTGGCCGCCAGGTTATTGGAGCGGTTCACTGCACCACTATTTGCGCGTGACGCATGGCAAACCGCTGCATTTCACGCCAGCCAGTGCCACAACAGCGACGTTCCGACCAGCCCGACCACCGACACGATGGTCTGCAACACGGACCAGACCCAGAGCGTCTGTTTCAGTTGAAGACCGAAGTATTCGCGGACCATCCAGAAGCCAGCGTCGTTGACGTGGCAGAAGAACACCGACCCCGCACCGATCACCAGCGCAATCAACGAAGCCTGAACCGGCTCAAGACCGGCCATCATCGGCGCGAGGATACCGGCCGTAGTGGTAGTCGCTACGGTGGCGGACCCGGTGGCCTGACGCAACGCCACGGCAATCAGCCAGGCAAGCAGCAAATAAGGCATGTGCGCGCCTTCCGCCACCTTGCTGATAGTCTGGCTGACACCGGCGTCCAGCAGTGTCTGCTTCAGACCGCCACCCGCGCCGATGGTCAGCAGCAGCACGGCAATCGGTGCCAGGCTTTTACGCAGGGTCCCGCCGACATGATCGCGAGACAGGCCATTGGCCCAGCCCAGGCAAACGGTTGCCGCCAACACCGCGATGCCCAACGCCACCAGCGGTTCGCCGAGAAACTTCAAGGTCAGCGCGAGGCTGCTTTCAGGTTCCAGGGCCACCTTGGCCAAGGTACTGCCGAGCATGAGAATCACCGGCAGGAGAATGATCAGCAGCGATATGCCGAACCCTGGCTGACGACTGGTTTGAGGCTTGGCGCTGAACACCTCGCCCAGCTCGGCCGGCTGTTCGATGTGCATACGCCCGGACAGCCAGTTGCCGTACAAGGGACCGGCGAGAATCACCGCTGGCACAGCGATGCACAGCCCCAGCAGCATGGTCAGCCCCAGATCCGCGTGCAGCGCACTGACTGCAATCAGCGGTCCGGGATGCGGCGGCATCAACGCGTGCAGTGTGGTCATGCCCGCCAGTGCCGGAATGGCGATTTTCAGCAGCGGCTGCCCGGACTGACGCGCCATGACGAAGATAATCGGCACCATCAGCACCAGGCCGACTTCGAAGAACAGCGGCAGGCCGATGACCATTGCCACCAGCGCCATTATCCAGGGCAAGCTCTTGCCCTTGCCCAGCTTGAGCAAGGTAGACGCAATGCGATCCGCCGCGCCGGACTCTGCCATCAACGCCCCCAGCATCGCCCCGAGCGCAATGATGATTCCCGCTTCGCCGAGAATGCTCCCCGCGCCCTTGCTGAACGCTTTTGCAACTGACTCGGCCGGTAACCCCGCCCCTATTCCGGCGATAAACGTACCCACCAGAATCGACAGAAAAGGAGGAAGCCTGGTCGCGCTGATCAATACAATGATCGTGGCAATGGCAACCAGGCAGCAGATGATGAGCCGGGTGTCGTGAAACACCCAGGCAGCAGACGATAAATCCAACACAGATCCCCTGTCGTTCGTTTTTGGCGCAGACGCTCTTGCTGAGCATCAGCCAGGAAAGTAGAAACAATTTGTTTCAATCCTTCAGACGATACCGGAACGCGCCATGTCGTCGCAGATAAATTTGCTGTCGGGACTTTCTGGCTGGAACAAACGGAACGCCGGATCAGGCCCTCATCAGTACCCCCTCGATTGGATGCGCCACCCGGCCTATATGGGTATAGTGCCACTGCAACGAGTGTTCAGAGCATGAAGTCCGAACGACAGCATCTGCTGTCCAAATGGCACTGCGTCATGCAGTGTTTGGTCAGAGCCGCGCTCAATCACAGGATCACTCGACGGGAAATCAGATGACCTCATCCAGTCAGCGTCTGGCCTTGCTCGAAGCCGTTGTCGAGCAGTCATTCAACGCCGTATTGATCACCGATGCCGACTTGACAGATGGCGGCCCGTTCATCGTCTACGTCAATCCGGCGTTTTGCGCGATGACAGGTTATGCCGCAGAGGATCTGATCGGCGCGTCACCGAAGATTCTGCAGGGACCGGATACCGACCCTCAGCTCATTGCGCGAATGCGCCAATGTTTGAGCGAAAACCTGTTCTTCGAAGGGTCGACGATCAACTACCGCGCAGACGGAAGCCCGTATGCAGTCGAGTGGAAAATCTCACCCGTACGCGACGAAGCGGGCGCCGTTTGCAACTTCGTGTCGGTCCAGCAGAACATCAGCCCGCGCATTCGTGCCGAACGCGAGCAGCACCTGCTGGCCCAGGCGCTGAACGCGGCGCTTGATCCGATCATCATCACCGACCGCAATTCGGACACTGTGTTTGTCAACGAAGCCTTCCAGAACATGACCGGTTACAGCGCAAGCGAGATCGTCGGTCAAAACCCGGGGATGCTGCGTTCGGGCAAACACGACGACACCTTTTACGCGCAGTTTAAAGAGACGCTGGCGAGCGGCGAGCCGTTTCGTACTACATTCATCAACAAGCGCAAGGACGGTTCTCTTTTCTACGCAGAGCACAGTATTTCCCCGCTCCGCGACCTGCAGGGGAAAATCACCCATTACGTGAGCATCAGCCCGGACGTCACTACACGGATGGGGCGCGAACAGCAATTGCTGGAGTTCGCCCACAGCGATCCACTGACCGGACTGGACAATCGCAGGGCTGCCGAACATACGCTGGAGCGTCTGATCAATGCGGCTCGCATATCCAATCGCCCATTCAGCCTCATTATTTGCGATATCGACCACTTCAAACGCGTCAACGACCGCTACGGCCATCCCGCCGGCGACAGCGTATTGAAAAGTGTCGCGGCCATCCTCAAACATCAGGTTCGGCTGTTCGACGTCGCTGCGCGTTGGGGAGGTGAAGAGTTTCTGGTGCTTGTGGCCGACAGTTCGCTGAACCAGGCTGCCGAGCTGGCCGACCGTTTGCGCAAGGGTGTTGCCAGTCTGGATCTGACGGAAACCGGCTCCATCACGATGTCGCTGGGCGTCGCGGAACTCGGGTCAGGGGAAACCGCAGCGAGCCTTATTCAACGCGCAGACAAGGCGCTTTATCAAGCCAAGCGCCTCGGGCGTAACCGGGTAGAACGCGCACGCTGACCCGTCAGCTCATGCGAGGCCATCGGGCGCGGTTGTCAGGGCCGACTGCCTTTGACCAGCGTCGGTATTCTCAACACCTTGTTCGCCGCAGTGATGTACACCCAATGCTGCGAACCGGTCGAACAAAATGTCAGGTTGCCGGTGTCTTTAGCAGCAATCAGCAATTTGCCCAGCAGCTCGCCCTTGGCGGAAAACACCTGGACGCCCTCTTTGCTGCCGCTCCAGACATTGCCCTGTGCATCGACCTTGACGCCATCCGGAATGCCTGGCGAGACCTCGACAAACACTCGGCCTTTGCTCAACGTGCCATTGTCCACCTGATACACCATGATTCGATGGGCCAGCTTCGGGCTCTTGAAATCATGTGCCAATTGCGAATCGGCCACGTACAACAAACGCTGATCGGGTGAAAACGCCAGACCGTTGGGCGAATGAAGCCCTGGGGTATCAATCCTGATCAGTTCGTCTCGCTGCGGGTCATAGCGATAGAGATACTCACCGTCCTGCTCTGGTTTTCCGCCATAACTCTCCGCCTTGTTCAGCACGCCAAAGGTCGGATCACTGAACCAGATGTTGCCGCTGTCATCGACGACAACATCGTTCGGACTGTTCAGGCGCTTGCCCTGATATTTGGCGACCAGCGTGCGCCATTGACCGTCGGCCTCCTGGCGCACGATGGCGCGCTCGCCGTGGGAAGCCGCGATGACGCGCCCTTCGGCATCCCGTGCATGCCCATTCTGGTAATGAGCAGGATCAAGCCAGGTGGTGACGCCGTCACTTTCCTTCCAGCTCATGACCTTGTTCGCCTTTACATCGCTCCAGATCAATCGCCCATCAGGCAGGCACAGCGGGCCTTCTGCCCATTGCGCATCGGCAGTCAGCACCTGCGCCTTGGCACCGGGCGCGATCAGCTTCGCAAAACGGGCGCTGTTGTCCACGATCGAAATCGGCGACGCCGGTTCCGATGCCTGCGCCGCACTGGCAAACAGAAACGCACTACCCAATAGCAGTGCGGAGGTTTTTTTGCCGGGTCGACCAAAGACTCTATTCATACAGGTGTCCTGATATCAATACGCACACGCGCCACGAGTACGTTTGGCAGCAGCTTCAGGCTTGAGTTTCACGATCAGTTGCACGTTAGGCTGATCACCCACGGTGCGACTGAGATGCCCTACCCGATCATCGTCAGGACGCGCTCTGGCATTGCTGTCGGCGTTGAACTGCATCTCTCCCGGCCCCTGAACCAGGACCGTGCCATCGGTCGTTTCCACCGACCATTGCCCCTGAAGCGTGATGACCCACTGCGGGCCGGGGGCATGATGCCAGCTGCCTACATAACCTGGCGGCAGAACGGCGTAGGCAATGCTCTCGATCTCGTCGGGCGACACGCCGATCCACTGCGGCTCGGCTGGCGGTGCATAGCTTTTGAATTCAAGCCCTTCGATCCGGCAATGGTCGACATGCGTCGCGCCCTGTTCGTCTGCCCATACGGTGGCGTATTTGACGGGTGGCTGAAGCTTGCCATTGCTGGTGGTGCTTTGCGAAGAAGTGCCTGGCACCGAGGTGACGGCGGCAATGGCGCTGTTTGCCATGCATGTAACAACGCCGGTAAGTGCGAGGGCGAAAAGCGCTTTCATTGGTAATCCTTATTCACAAAAAGCCGGACGCTAAAGACCCTTCGGCCCTGCCATGTCGGCTCAGATCATCCGTCATTAAAGGACCCGCCATGACGGCAGGCCCTGATGACGCATTACAATTTCGGCAACTGACCGATACGACTCATCATTTCGGTCACGACTTGCAGGTCCAGCAGGAATTGCCCGGTGGTCTTGAACTCGCTATCGGTGTGCCCGGTGTATTTGACGTCCGGTCTGGCCAGACCGAACTGCACACCGTTAGGCAATTCATGAACCGACGTAGCACCGGCCGATGTACCGAACTTGTGCTCCATGCCCAGATTCTCGCTGGCGACAGCCAACAGCGCCTTGACCCACTCACCCTCGGGGTTGCGGTACATCGGCTCGGCAATGGAGTAATCGAACGCTGGCTTGATAGCGGTTTTCTTGCTCCAGGTCGCCAGTTTGTCGGCAATCTCAGACTTCAGCACTTCGGGAGACTTGCCCTTGGGCACGCGCAGATTGACGGCCAGCTTGAAGACGTTGTTATCCAGCGCAACGTAGGTCAGCGATGCGGTCAGCGGGCCCATGAACGAGTCGGAGAAACCAATGCCCAGTTTGCTGCCCAGGTAATCCAGCCCCCAATTGTCCGCGGCATATCGCGCAGCGTCAGTGATGTGGTTGTGCTTGAGCGGGACTTTGCCATCCAGGCCGTTGATGAAGTCCAGCATGCGCGCAACCGGGTTGACGCCGGACTCAGGGTCGGATGAGTGTGCGGAAACGCCGGTAATTGTCAGTTTGACGTCTTTGCCCTCGACCTTGGCAGCCACCTCGAAATTGCCGCCATTGCGCTTAACGTAATCAGCACCGGCCTGTTGCAGGCTCGCTGCCAACTCTGCGGGCTTGTCCGTCACCAGCGTGGCAACCGACTTCGACGGGATCTGGTTAGTGGCCATGCCGCCGGTCATCGAGGTGACTTCCGCGCCCTCGCCTTCAGCCGCCCTTCGGGCAAAGCTGGCCATGACGGTGCCATAGCCTTTCTCGGCAATCACCACCGGGTAGCTGCCGTCCAGCGCCAGATTGTAGTTGGGCGTCGGGTTGCGTTCGAAGTAGTAAGGTATGGCGTCGCCAGCGGTTTCTTCAGTCGTGTCTATCAGCAACTTGAAGTTTCTGGCCAGCGGCAGCTTCTCTTCCTTGATCACCTTCATGGCATACAGCGATACCACGATGCCGTTTTTGTCATCTTCGGTGCCACGGCCGTACATACGGTCACCGATCAATGTGACCTTGAACGGGTCCAGTTTGGTGCCATCCGGCAGAACCCAGTTTTCCGGCGTGACAGGCACTACATCGGCATGAACATGAATGCCCACAACTTCATCACCGGCGCCATCCAGGGATATTTCGTAGACGCGGTTATCGACGTTGCGGAACTTCAAGTTGAAGCTTTCGGCAAGGCGCTTGATCGTGTCGGCAATCTTGATGAATTCCGGGTTGTCATGCTGCGCAACGCCCTCCACCCGAACGGTTGGAATCGCCACCAATTCGCGCAAGGTTTCCGTGGCCGCACTGCCGTATTTCAGACGGGTATAAAGACCGAGCAAACGATAGACCTCGTTTTGCTGCTCTGCGGAAAGCTTTTTGTTATCGAGAAACGCCTCGATCGCAGGCTCCAGGTTTGCGCCTTTGGCAACATAGCTTTTACCCAGGCCAGACAGGAACTGCCTGAAATCGGTCAGCGATGTATCACTGAATGTCTTGAGGATTGCCGCGCTCTGTTGCTCGGTGATGTTGGCCTGGGCTGCGCTGGTAAAGGCTGAAAGGCTGGCCAGCATCAGCGTCGTCGCGGCCAGTTTTTTAAGTGCAAAGTTCATGGTGGTGGGCATTCCCTGGCAAAAGTCTTGAAGAAATCTGATCGTTTGATCAGCAAGCCTTCAAACTTACACCACGAAACAATGATGCGGAAACCCCGTGTTGAAAACCTGCGCGCCGCTATTCGGCCAATGACTTCAATAAAGTGTGACGACTCCAGGGACCGCAATAGCCGGGAATGTGCCCTATCAACTCATATCCGCACCGTGCGATTGGAGATGCGCAAGCCATACAGGCGCCAACTGCCTGATCAAATCAATGGAATTCCATCATCCCTGGCGACTCCCAACAGTGACCGGCAAATAGCCAGAACTAATGTCGACAGAGGAACGCCCATGACCACTTCATTCAACGTTGGCGACGCTGTGCGCTGGAACTCCGAGGCAGGCGAGATACACGGCAGGATCACTAACGTACACACCAAGGACGTCGAGTTCATGGGCAAGCACAGGCCGGCCTCGAAAGACGCGCCGCAGTATGAGGTGAAGAGCAACAAGACCGGCCGTTCAGCTTTGCATCATGAAGACGCTCTTAAACCGGCTTGACCGTGCGCTACTGCTCACGTCAAGCGCTCTGCTCGTGGCGTTATCAAGGACAGTATCGAAATAAATACAATTGGAAATGAAATTCCGGTGGCTGTATGAAGTGCACAGGTCCCGCATCAGCGCAGTCTGGGCGGAATAGACCTCTCTCCGACAGTTAACAAGCCCGAGGCTTCTTATGAATTCGTCCCTGTCCCGCCGCAAAATTCTCCAGTGTGCCTGCTGCCTTCCGGTGGCTGCAGCGCTGATGGAATTTCCTTCCATTGCCAATGCCGCTGCGCCGACCTCCCCTCGCACCACATTGACTGCCGATCAGGCGCTCAAAGCACTGCGTGACGGTAATGATGCGTTCATGACAGACAAGGTCATCAAAGTGGAGAGCGACCGTGACCGGCGTCTGGAAATTGCCAAAGGCCAGACGCCGTTCTGCATTCTGATCTCCTGCTCGGACTCACGCGTACCTCCTGAGCTGTTGTTTGGCCGTGGTCTGGGTGAACTGTTCATCGTACGTAACGCGGGCAACACTGTGGATACCGCAGCACTGGGCTCGATTGAATATGGCGTCAGCCAGTTGGGTGTGCCGCTGGTGGTGGTGATGGGGCACGAGAAATGCGGTGCGGTAGCGGCTGCAGTGTCGGTGGTCGAAGACAACACGGTTTACCCGGGCGCGATAGGCCAGATGATCGAACCTATTTTGCCTGCGGTGTTGACGGCCAAATCCAGAAAAGGCGCAAGCCTGCTGGAGGATTCGGTCAAGGCCAACGTTCAGCGCACCGTCGCGCGCTTGCGCACGGCTTCCGAGCCGACCCTGATGAACCCGATCAAGGAGGGCAAGGTCAAGATCGTCGGCGCTTATTACAGCCTGGAAAACGGCAAGGTCGATTTCTTCGACGTTTAAGCCGAAAAACATCCAGCGCATGGACTGCGCTGGTGTTTCTGCAGAACAGGTATCAGATCACACCGCAAGCCGCGCGATCACCACCACCGCCCAATGGCTTGGGCATATCAGCATGGTTGTCGCCGCCCGCGTGGACCATTAGCGCGTGGCCTTTGATCTCGGACAGCTTCTTCAGGCGCGGCGCCAGTACCGGATAGTCCGCTTTGCCGTCGGCCGTGACGTACAACGCAGGCAGGTCGCCCAAGTGGCCATCTGCGTAAGGGCCGAGGTGCTTGCCGGTCTTGGCCGGGTCGAAGTGCCCGCCTGCTGCCAGCGCTGCAACCTTGACGCCGTCCTTGGTGCCCGCTTCGCAACTGCCGTTTTCGTGCACATGAAAACCATGGATGCCCGCAGGCAGGCCCGTCAGTTTCGGGGTGAACAGCAAGCCGTAGTCGGTCTCGCTGACGGTCACGCTGCCGATGGATTTGGGCGCGCCGTCAGCGCTGACCATATTGATCGGTACATCCAGTGATGCTGCCTGAGCACTGATGGAAAAAGCGCCGAGCAGGCCTAGCCATAGATGAGTTTTCATAAGTATCAATGCGTCCCTGGTCTGTTAATCAGATTGGACGTCGCCTTGGGCAGCGTGCCTGAGCGCGCTGCACAACGTCCGCGATGTCACAGGAGATGTGACCACGGCCAAGCGGGTTTGGGTGCAAAAAAAATGCGATTGGATCGCTGGGAATTGATGCAAAACGTCACAACCGGAGTGCCGACACGCGTGTCGACACCCCGGCGAAACAGCGACTCAAGAAGCAGGAATCAGATATCCAGGCAGATCTTGCCGAAGTGCTGATTGGTTTCCTGATACTTGAACGCGGCCACGATGTCGGTCATCGGGAACGAACGGTCCATGACCGGACGCAGGCCGTTGGCGTCGATCGCGCGGATCATGTCCTGTTGCTGGGTGCGGCTGCCGACCAGCACGCCCTGCATGCGCAGTTGCTTGACCAGCGCCGGCACGAATTCCAGTTGACCGGCGACACCGCTCAGAATACCGATGACCGAAATATGGCCGCCCACTCGCGCAGCGTTCATGGAGTGCTGCAGGGTCGATGGGCCGCCGACGTCGATGATGTGGTCAACACCGCGCCCGCCGGTCAGCTTGCGGGCAGTCTCGCCCCAGTTACTGTCCTTGCGGTAGTTGATCAAATGGTCAGCACCCATGGCCTGCAGACGCTCCAGTTTTTCATCACTGGATGAAGTAGCGATCACCGTAGCACCCACCATTTTGGCGAACTGCAAGGCGAAGATCGATACGCCGCCGGTGCCTTGGACCAGCACGGTATCACCGGCTTTCAGCGAATCATCGACCATCAGCGCGCGCCAGGCGGTAAGGCCGGCAGTGGTCAGGGTAGAGGCCTCGGCATGGCTGTAGCCCAGTGGCGCACGGGTAAACGAAGTTGCCCGGGCAGTGACCTGCTCACGCGCATAACCATCGACGCCATCCCCCGGCACCGTGACAAAACCTTCAACCAGCGGCTCGCCGCTGATCCACTCCGGGAAGAACGTGCTGACCACGGAGTCGCCCACTTTGAACTCGCTGACGCCCTCGCCTACGGCGGTGACAACACCTGCGCCATCGGCCATGGGAATGCGCTGTTCAGTCGGTGCCCACATGCCGGTGACAACGGCGAAGTCATGATAGTTGAGCGAGTTGGCATGCAGACGCACGGTGATTTCACCGGTTTTCGGTGCCAGCACGTCGCTTTCGCCAACGCTGACCCGATCGTAGCCGCCGCCGGCCTGCACGTAGATGGTGGTATTGCTCATGGTCAATCTCCTATCAATTCAACATTACGCAAAATGACGAAATGTATAAGTAAAACTTCAGAGTTCTTTCTTGAGCCGATCGGCAAACCGGTCGATAGCCAGTTCGTCACGACGGAAGTAAGTCCATTTGCCTATTCTGGTCGCCTGAACCAGTCCGGCACGTTGCAGGATAGCCAGGTGCGCAGACGCGGTGGACGCCGACAGGTTGGCCTTGGCCTGAATGTGCGACACGCACACGCCTATCGCCGGATCACCGTGGTCCTGGGGAGGGAAATGGGCTTGCGGATCTTTCAGCCACTCCATGATCAACATGCGAGTGTCATTCCCGACCGCTTTGATTTGCTCAAGAATCATGGGGCAACATTACGCTTTTTTACGAAATGTTCAACCCCTTATTTGGAAACTACAGCTGGCACAGAACTTGATTGCCGCTTCACACCGGCATGCCAAATAACGCACTCTGTCGGCACTTATAAAATCAAATGCACAGTCGCGAGCACCCCGCCTCATGATCAATCTGAAATACAGCGTAATGACCGCCCTGCTTCTGGGCATGACAGGCATGGCTCAGGCTCAGGAATCAACCTCGCATCTGGACAAGGTTTTGCAGACAGGCCAGTTGTCGGTCTGCACCACAGGCGATTACAAGCCCTACACGCTGTTACGTGAAGATGGCGAATACGAGGGTATCGACATCACCCTCGCCCGCTCGCTGGCGAAGAGCCTGGGTGTGACCGTGCAATGGGTGCCTACGACCTGGAAGAACCTGATGCCGGACATGGTGGCCGGAAAGTGCGACATCGGCATGGGCGGTATCTCGGTCAGCCTGGAGCGGCAGAAGAAAGCCTTCTTCAGCAGCACGCTGGACATCGACGGCAAGATCCCGCTGGTACGTTGCGAGGATCAGGCGCTGTATGAAACCGTCGAACAGCTCAATCAGCCTTCCGTGCGCCTGATCGAGCCTGCCGGTGGCACTAACGAAGCGTTCGCCCGCGCCCATCTGCCGAAAGCGTCCCTGGCCTTTCACGACAACAAGACCATCTTTCAGGAGTTGCTGGACAAGAAAGCTGACGTCATGATCACCGATGCTTCCGAAGCGCTCTATCAACAGAAACGCATGCCGGGCCTGTGTGCCGTCAACCCGACCCGCTATATGCAATACGGCGAAAAAGCCTATTTATTGCCACGCGACGATGTCGCCTGGAAAGGCTATGTCGATCAGTGGCTGCACCTGAGCAAGGCCACCGGCGAATATCAGCAGGCGCTGAGCGAGTGGCTGGCAGTACCCGCGGAATAAGCTGTTCATATGTCCAACGGGATCGGCAGACCGGTTCGCGTTGAGCAATGGTTGCAAGGCGTGTCCGGGTGAAATAGCGTGTTGCAGGATCATTCCTGGAAGGCAGACAACGAGCATGAAGCCCAGCAAGCCCATCACCCGCGCATTCTGCGTTGAATTGCAGCAAGAGCTGTCGATTGCTGCTGCCCGACGCGAATACTTTTCCCAGGAGCCACCGCGTACGCGCTTCGAGTTTCTTTGCTCGAACGAAGCCTGCCGGGCGCTGGGTGCCAAGGTGACCGGCGTGCGCTACGACGTGAAGCCTCAGGACAACCCGACCTTTGTCGCCGCGCACTTCCGTGCCAATCCGCATTACGATCACCATCCGGGCTGTGAATGGGTGGACGAGGATGCAGACGAAAAGAGCGCAGACCCGGTCGAAGAAACCGATGCCCAGACACGCCTGCGCAAGGCCAAGCGCAAACTGGATGATTACATCGACGTTTTCGACCCGACGCTCAAGGAGCCGACCAAGGAGAAGTCCGGTCTGGAAAAGGCTGTCACCCCGGAGCAACTTCCACCCGCGGCCAATCCGCCAATAGAACCTGCCACGCCGAAGGTGCCCCGTTTCAGCGAGACCCGCACCAACAACCTGGAACGGTTGGTGGACAGCTATCGCCAGGCCAAAGCAGAACTGTCGCTGGAAGACTTCAAGCTGCTGAAACTGAGGATTCCCGGCCAGGGCGAAGTGTCGCTGCGCTCGTATTTTCGCCATATCAAATACGCGCAACCGGGTGACAACGGCCGCGTCCTGTATGGCGGCGGTCTGGTCGAGCAGCGTTATGGGCAGGGGTTCAAGTTCAAGTTCTTCGACCGCCTGGAAGGCAAGCTGGTGACGCTGTACGTATCATCCGCGCAAATGCAGGCTTATCGTTCCAGCCGTTACATCAGCGAACTGTTGAGCCATGCGCAAGCGGTGAAGTTCTTTACCGTGTACGCGCTGGGCACGCTGACTCAAAGCCCGTCGGGCAAGAGCTACAGCCTGGAAGTCGATGACTTGCGGCATCTGGCGATTGTGCTGGGGCCTGCGAAAGAGCCGGTTGAGCAAGAGGCAGCGCCTGCGTCCTGAAGAGGTGAAAACGCAGAGCATCAGAACGAAGTGATATCTCGCTCCGCACGCTCTGCGTTTAGCCCGTCAGATCAGACCTTGACGATCCAGCCTGCTGGCGGCTCGATGTCACCGGCTTGAACGCCGGTCAACTCCTTGTACAGACGCTGAGTCACGGGGCCGACTTCGGTCTGGCTGTAGAACACATGCAGCTTGTCCTGGTAGGAAATCCCGCCAATCGGGGTGATTACGGCCGCCGTGCCGCAAGCGCCCGCTTCCTTGAACGTGTCGAGCTGGTCAATGAACACATCACCCTCTTCAACCGTCAGGCCCAGACGGGATTTAGCCAGTTCGATCAACGAAAGACGTGTGATGCCCGGCAGCACGGATGGCGACTTGGGCGTCAGGAACACATCGTCCTGAGTGATGGCAAAGAAGTTGGCCGAACCCACTTCCTCAATCTTCGAATGGGTTTGCGGATCAAGGTAGATGCAATCCGCGAAGCTGTGTTTCTTGGCCTCGGAGCCCGGCATCAGGCTGGCAGCGTAGTTGCCGCCGACCTTGGCAGCGCCGGTACCGTTTGGCGCAGCACGGTCATAACCGGAAATCACGAAATTGTTCGGCTTCAGGCCGCCCTTGAAATAGGCACCGACCGGAATGCAGAAGATCGAGAAGATAAACTCGGGGGCAGTCCGCACGCCGATGTTGTCACCGACACCGATCACAAACGGACGCAGGTACAAGGCACCGCCGGAGCCATAAGGCGGGATGAAGCGTTCGTTGGCTTTGACGACCTGCTTGCAGGCCTCGATGAACACCTCAGTCGGCACGTGCGGCATCAACAGTCGAGAACAGCTGCGCTGCATGCGCTGAGCGTTCTGATCGGGACGGAACAGGTTGATCGAGCCATCTTTGCAGCGATAGGCTTTCAGGCCCTCGAAACACTGCTGACCGTAATGCAACGCGGTAGACCCCTCGCTGATGTGCAGCGTGTTGTCTTCGGTCAGCGAACCCTGATCCCAGGCACCGTCGCGCCAGTGAGAGAGGTAGCGCTTGTCGGTCTTGATGTAGTCGAAACCCAGAGTGTCCCAGTTGATGCTTTCTTGACTCATAACGCCCTCTATCATTTTAGCGACTGCCTGGACGAGTCAGGCCAATGCCTTATTCTGCCAGATCATTCAGCGCCTGAGGCTTGAAATAATTGCAAACTGACATGGCGTTTCTGAAGCAGCCCCAACGGCATGCGCCTCGCGAATACCGCAGCCGCCCCTTTGCGACGGGTAATAACAAAAAACCCCGTTCCTTGCGGAACGGGGTTCTGGTATTTCAATTCAGGTGAAGTCAGAAGGCGTAAGTCACCAACAACTCTTTTGTCACCTGAAAGTCCACCGACATCATCACGCTCAGCGCGGTGATGGTGAAGATGGAGAACACGAACAGCTTGCGAGCCCAGACCGTATCGTCTACAGCCTTGTAGCCCTTCCAGGCCATGTACAACCAGTACATGCCCATGCCCGCCGCGACAGCGAGGTAGTTCAGGCCCGCATAACCGCCTACCGTCAACATCAGGGTCGCTACAAGGAACGCCAGGATGTAGAGCAGGATGTGACGCTTGGTGACCAGAATGCCACGCTTGACCGGCAAAACCGGAATCTTCGCAGCACTGTAGTCATTGAAACGGAAAATCGCGATCGCATACGAGTGCGGCATTTGCCACAGGCTGAACATCACCAATAGCGTCAGGGCCGCGAAATCGAAGCTGTTGCTCACTGCGCAGTAGCCAATGACCGGAGGCATGGCCCCCGACAGACTACCGACCAGCGTGCCGTGAACGGATCTGCGTTTCAGGTACAGGCTGTAAAAGCCGACGTAGATCACAAACCCGATCACTGCGAACAATGCAGCCAGTGGATTGGCCTCGGTGTACAGCAGGGCAACTCCTGCAACACCCAGTATGGTCGCGTAGAGCAAGGCCAGCCTCAGTGAGACCAGGCCCTGCACCAGAACCCGGTTACGGGTCCTTTCCATTCGCTGATCGATATCGCGATCGATGCAGTTATTGAACACACAACCTGACGCAACGACCAGGGAAGTACCGATGATTGCGGCCAGAAACACGCCGAAGTCGATATTCCCCTTGGAAGCCAGAAAAAAGCCACCTGCCACCGAAAGCACGTTACCGAAAATGATCCCCGGCTTGGTGATTTGGATAAAGTGCTTCAGTGACATCTGGTATTCCTCAATGCGCCATCATTTCGCGGTGGACGCTGAAAATAATCCACAACGACAAGCCGACCAGCAGAACGATAACCATCGTGGTAAAGGCGAAGGCCATCACGTTGTTGCGCTGCACACTCGTGAAATCCAGGTGCAGGAAGTAATGCAGGTGCACCAGGATCTGGATGATCGCGAAGACCAGAACGATTGCAATCGTCATGTCTTTCGGCAGCATGGGCGACATCACCAGGGCAAACGGAATGGCGGTCAGGATGACCGACAGTACGAAGCCGATGATGTACGACTTGACGGAGCCGTGACTATTGTCTTCAGCGGAGTGATGCGAATTTGACATTACAAAGCTCCCATCAGATAGACAACGGTGAACACGCCGATCCAGACAACGTCCAGGAAGTGCCAGAACAGACTCAGGCAGCTCAGACGGGTCTTGTTGGTGTTGGTCAGGCCCTTTTTCTGGACCTGGAACATCATGATAGCCATCCAGATCAGGCCGCTTGTCACGTGGACGCCGTGCAGGCCGACCAGTGCAAAGAACGCCGACAGGAAACCGCTACGGCTAGGGCCGAAGCCCTCTTCGATCAGGTGATGGAACTCATAGATTTCCATGCCGATAAAGGCAGCACCGCACAGGAAAGTCAGAGCCAGCCAGCCCAGAACCTGGCTTTTCTTGCCCTTGTACAGCGCCAGCATGGCGAAGCCATAAGTAATACTACTGACCAACAGGAACGCGGTTTCCACGGCCACGAATGGCAGCAGGAAAATGTCCTGGCCCGACGGGCCGCCCGCGACACTGTTGACCATCACGGCGTACACCGCGAAGAACGAGGCGAACAGCACGCAGTCGGTCATCAGGTACAGCCAGAAGCCGTAAACCGTCATGCCACCGCTGTCGTGGTGATCGTCATGCCCATGATCATGGTCGTGACCGTGATCGTGGGCTCCGGAGTTGATAGCAATATTCGACATGTTTAAACCTGTTCCAGCGAGGACTTGACAGGAGTGTATGCACCGTTGGCCGCCAGGACCTTGTGATGCTCACCTTCAATACGCGCTACTTCTTCAGCCGGCACCATGTAGCCCTGGTCGTCACGCACCGCGTGAGCAACGAAGACCGCGATGGTTGCAACCAGGCTCGCGCCCACCAGCCACCAGATGTGCCAGATGAATGCAAAGCCGAACACCGTCAACAGCATCCCCATGTACAGGCCAGTGGCCGTGTTGTTGGGCATGTGGATCGACGTGTAGCGAGCAGGAACCTGATAGGCGGTACCAGCACGTTTCGCGTCGGTGAACGGGTCTACGTCGTCAGCCTTTGGCAGCTCGGCAAAGTTGTAGAACGGTGGTGGCGAAGAAGTGGACCATTCCAGAGTATGGCCATTCCATGGGTCACCGGTCAGATCGCGGTTGCTGTCGCGGTCACGGATACTCACGAACAGCTGGATCAGCTGCGACGCGATACCCATGGCAATCAGCACGGCACCGAACAGCGCGACGTCCAGGTAGATGTTCCACTCCGGCATGTCGGTTGCGTTCAGGCGACGGGTCATGCCCAGGAAGCCCAGCGCGTAGAGCGGCATGAATGCGACGAAGAAGCCGACGATCCAGAACCAGAACGCTGCCTTGCCCCATTTCTCGTTCAGCGTGAAACCGAACGCTTTAGGGAACCAGAACGCGAAGCCGGCGATGTAACCGAATACCGCACCGCCGATGATGACGTTGTGGAAGTGAGCGATTACAAACAGGCTGTTGTGCAGTACGAAGTCAGCACCTGGAATCGCCAACAGAACGCCGGTCATGCCGCCGATCGAGAAGGTGACCATGAAGCCCAGGGTCCAGAGTACCGGCGCGGTGAAGCGCAGACGGCCCTGGTACATGGTGAACAGCCAGTTGAACAGTTTCACACCCGTCGGGATCGCAATGAGCATCGTCGCCAGGCCGAAGAAGGCATTGACGTTGGCACCCGCACCCATGGTGAAGAAGTGGTGCAGCCAGACCATGAAGCCCAGGATACAGATCGCACCAGAGGCGAAGATCATCGACTTGTGGCCGAACAGACGCTTGCCCGAGAACGTCGAGATGACTTCCGAGAACACACCGAAGGCCGGCAGGATCAGGATGTACACCTCAGGGTGACCCCACGCCCAGAACAGGTTCACGTACATCATGGGGTTACCGCCCATTTCGTTCGTGAAAATGTGGAAGTCCATGTAGCGGTCAAGGGTCAGCAGCGCGAGGGTGGCGGTCAGGATCGGGAACGAAGCCACGATCAGGATGTTTGCCCAGGTGCAGGTCCAGGTGAAGATCGGCATGTCCATCAGTTTCATGCCTGGGGTACGCATTTTCAGCACGGTCACGAGGAAGTTGACCCCCGTCAGCGTCGTACCTAACCCGGATAGCTGTAGCGCCCAGATATAGTAGTCGACCCCCACGCCAGGACTGTATTGCAACCCGGAAAGAGGTGGGTACGCGACCCAGCCGGTCTTGGCGAACTCACCGACACCCAGAGACAGGTTGATCAGCAGCATGCCTGCGACCAGCAGCCAGAAGCTCAGGGAGTTCAGGAACGGGAACGCCACGTCGCGAGCGCCGATCTGCAGAGGCAGAACGATGTTCATCAGACCCGTGAAGAACGGCATCGCCATGAAGATGATCATGATCACACCGTGAGCGGTGAAGATCTGGTCATAGTGTTCCGGCGGAAGAAACCCTTCGGAACCGTTCTGGGCCATTGCCAGTTGGGTACGCATCATGATTGCGTCGGCAAAACCGCGCAGCAGCATGACCATGGCAACGATGATGTACATCACGCCGATTTTTTTGTGGTCGACAGAGGTCAGCCACTCAGACCACAAGTACGTCCACTTGCGGAAATAGGTGATTAACCCGACAACCGCAATGCCGCCGAGCGCGATCATGGCAAGTGTCACCATGACTATCGGCTCGTGGAACGGCACCGCTTCCAGACTTAATTTGCCAAACATCGTTTACTCCTCTGCCCCAGCAGCTGAATTTTTGCCTTTTTCCGCACCAGCGTTACCGGCCACTTCTTTCTCACCAGCGACGTGCTTCTTGCCTGGATTCATACCTTCATACTTGTCGATGACGATCTGGAACAGGTTCGGAGTGACCGAGGAAAAGAGTTCGACAGGGTTACGTTCGCTCGGCTTGATCAGCTCGGCGTACTCGGCGGTGCCAAGCTTTTTGGGCGAGCTCTTCACTTCGCTGACCCAGGCGTCGAAATCAGCCTGGCTGGTAGCGATAGCCTTGAACTTCATGCCGGTAAAGCCCGCACCGCTGTAGTTTGCCGAAATACCGTTGAATTCGTGATTCTCGTTGGCAATCAGGTGCAGCTTGGTGTGCATGCCCGCCATCGCGTAGATCTGACCACCCAGACCAGGGATGAAGAAGGAGTTCATCACACTGTCGGACGTGACCTGAAAATTGATCGGGGTCTTGGCCGGGAAGACGATCTTGTTAACCGTGGCGATGCCGTAATCCGGATAGACGAAGACCCACTTCCAGTCGACCGAGATCGCTTGAATGGTGACCGGCTTGACGTCGGAATCCAGCGGACGGTAAGGGTCCAGCGAGTGCGTCGAGACGTAGGTGATGTAGCCAAGGAAGACCAGCAGCAACATGGGTACGCCCCAGACTGCGATCTCGATCTTGGTGGAGTGCGACCAGTCCGGCGTGTACTTGGCAGCCTTGTTCGAAGCGCGATATTTCCAGGCGAAGATCAGGGTCATCAGAATGACCGGGATCACCACAATCAGCATCAGCAATGTCGCAATGATGATCAGGTTACGCTGCTCTAAACCCACTTGCCCTTTAGGATCGAGCAGAGGCACGCCTTCGCATCCAGTGAGCAAAAGCATACAGAAAAGGGCCAAGAAGCCAAAAAACCTGGGGTACCTTTTTTTACTCATTTCACGACCTCTAAAAGCAGCTTGCGCGGTGCAGTTGGGTTTCGACCGCCAACACTTCGCCCTGCCAGTGCCGGCTAATTTTTTGGAATTGAACAAGGGCCTGCCAGTACGCACAGCGGCATAACGACAAATCCGGGTTTAGCTATGGATTCTTGTTTTTTGAGTTGCTGGAACTGCCCGGAGTTCAGGACAGACACTTTCAGCGCGGCCATTATACGCCCTCGGAGGCAAGCGTTGCGCTGCCTGTTCAGAGTGCACAGGGGACGCTCCTAGCCTCAAAATGCTGATCGTTCAGACAAGCTGGACGACAAGTGATGGGGATTGTAGATATGTAAATTTTTAATGACTATGCCTAATTTTGTAACAGTTAATCTCCGATACCGCAACAATCACCCTTAAAACAGATGATTCTGTCGAAAAAAAGCCCCGCAATAACGGGGCCTGTCTTCCGAAAGCCCCTGTATTTAGTAAGGTTTGCGACGGTTGCGAATAACGCACACCGGAACCAGTATTGCCGTCAGGACAAACGCCACCAGAGCCCATTGAGCAAGTGACAATCCAAGAAGTGGCGGATATGGCGTGGTGCAGAATCCGCTGACCTGGAAGCCCATAGGGAACAGTGTAGCCAATGGCAGGCCATCGACAATAGGTTGCAGAATATCGATGCCGCAGCTGTCGGAAGGGTGGGCAAGAATCCAGACATGACGCCCTGCCGCTGCGATACCGGCCACCGCGCTCAGGGTAACCAGCGCCTCGAACGCAGTGATGCTGCGGCGCCCCGGCATTGCGGCGCCGAGGAAGGCGAAGATGGCGATGAACAGCAAGGCGTAGCGTTGCAGGATGCACAGCGGGCAAGGCGCCTCGCCCAACACGATCTGCATGTACAGGGCACCGCCGATCAGGGACAGACAGATGATCCCCAGCAGAACCAGAAAGCGCTTTTCGCGTCTTAGATACAACATGTTGTCACTCATTTACGGGCCTTATCGAAATGGTCGGGTGAATCGCCGGCGTTACAGGGCGGGCATGCGAGGCGTGTGCCGCAGCATAGACCCGGCGTCGCTCAAGCGTGCGGCATGATCATCTGCCCGCCCTGGCAACTCAAGCGCCTGGCGGCCGTACGGGCACATTTGGCGGCCCGGTGGTCCTGCGATCGGCATCACGCCGGCTCGAAGGGGCCAGTCTCGCAAAAATGCCAGGGCACAATCCTTCCTTATATATAGAAGGGTGCGTCAGTTTGCCGCAGCATCTCTTCTATATATAGCTGCGGTATTTTGCCGCAGCCGATGCTTTGGTCAATATTCGATGGCACAGGGTTGCGTAAGCGCGCTATCAAAGCGCCAGCCTGCGACAATTAGCCGCACCGCTTTATCACGCTTTGCAGGGTTTGACGTCGAAGAATTCAAAGTGCCACCATCCATACCTGTCCAGGCCCTTCACATGAGCGACCGGTGACGTACCAAACCACGCCCACTGTGAACATCCGAGCGAGCATTTTGTGCAGCACTCGCGGCTGTTGGTTAAAAATCCTCAAGCCTGTCCACCGCAGGTCGATACCCTGTCATCGAAAGTTGTTTGCCGCCCACAGGCGACGAAACACCTAAAGCCAGAAGGTTACTATGTCCAAGAACGTCCGAGCAGACTCACTTTCGCTGCTCCTCTTCACGTTGCGCAGCGGCAAGCTGATGGCGATCAATCTGTTGAAGGTCAGCGAGATCATTCCTTGCCCTCCTCTCACCCACTTGCCGGAATCGCATCCGCACGTCAAAGGGATTGCCACACTTCGCGGCTCTTCGCTGTCGGTCATTGACCTCAGCCGCGCCATTGGTGAACGCCCGCTGGCCGATCCCGATGGCGGTTGCCTGATCGTCACCGATGTCAGCCGCTCCAAACAGGGCCTGCATGTGCAGGCGGTGAGCAAGATTGTGCACTGCCTGACCACCGACATTCGTCCGCCGCCCTACGGTTCCAGCAGCAAGTCGTTCATCACCGGGGTAACCCAGGTCGACGGCGTGCTGGTACAGGTGCTGGACATCGAAAAAGTGATTCACGGTATTGCCCCGGCGAAGATCTCCGTGCAATCGACAGAACTGGCCAAAGAGGATGCAGAAGTGCTGAGCAAGGCTCGCATTCTGGTCGTCGATGACAGTCAGGTTGCGCTGCAGCAGTCGATCATCACGCTGCGCAATCTTGGTATCGAATGCCATACCGCTCGCAGCGCCAAGGAAGCCATCGACGTACTGCTGGATCTGCAAGGTACGGCGAGGCAGATAAACGTGGTGGTTTCCGACATCGAGATGTCCGAAATGGACGGTTACGCGCTGACCCGGACCCTTCGCGACACGCCGGACTTCCAGGACCTTTACATCCTGCTGCATACTTCGCTCGACAGCGCGATGAACAGCGAGAAATCCCAGATTGCCGGGGCCGACGCTGTGCTGACCAAGTTCTCGTCACCCGAGTTGACCAAATGCCTGATCGAGGCCGCACGCACCGTCATCGCCAAGGGCCTCTAACGACAGAGGCTTTGACAACACGGACTCTGCCCCAAGCGTCCGCACCCGCGTGCAAGCCGCACCCCACCGACGTATCAGCCGGACATTACTGGCTGATGCGCCGGAATCTGGCCGGCTCGCTGCCACAGATCCAACGGCCGAGTGATGTAATCGTTATGCCATTCAGCCTTGACCGGGCACCTGACGTTCACCGTTTGCTGACGGCAGGCTATCTGGGCGGCGAAGGCAGCGTTCCGGATTATCGCGTCTGGCTGGCGGCGTTTGAATGCGATGCCGAATATGACCTGTCGCGGTGCTTCGTTGCTCTGCTCGACGGGGCTGTCATCGGGGTCATCATCTGCTGGACCAGCGCATTCATCAAAGACCTGGTGGTGCATCCCGATGCCCGTAACCGCGGGACAGGCTTCGCCCTGCTCCATCACCTGTTCGCTCATCTGGCCCAGCGCAACGAATCAGCAGTTGATCTGTACGTGATGGAAAACAACCTCGCGGCGCGACGTCTCTATGAAAAAGCAGGCATGTCTTACATAAAGCGCATCGCTATTCCCACGTCCTGAAGCGGTCATTGTGATCAGCATGGCAACCACTTCCGACCGCCCACTGGCGCACTCCTTGCTTCAGGTCCCTGACAAGCCGGGTGAATGACCAAATATTGTCGCCCGTCGTGCATTTCTGATCGGGCTATCGAAACAATGAATATCCAGTTTTCCTGCGTAGGTTGCGGCGGTTGCTGTACCGACCACCATGTTCCTCTGACCCTGGTTGAAGCCCGGCAGTGGGCGGCGGACGGCGGCAATGTGATTGTCCTGACCGAGGCTTTTCTGGGTAATGGCTATGGTGTTCCGGTTGAACAACTGACCCATGCCACACGGCGCTCGACGGAAGTGAGCAGTGGCAGTACCACGGCCTACGTGGCGATAACTTTCGCGGCTTACAACGTCGGACGCTGCCGGAATCTTGGCGAGCAGAACCTTTGCCGTATCTACGAGCGACGGCCGCTGGTGTGCCGCATCTACCCGATGGAGATCAATCCGCACATTCCACTGCGTCCGGAAAACAAAGGCTGCCCGCCGGAATCCTGGGAGCAGGGTCCCGACCTTATCGTCAGCGACCGACTGGTCGATACCGAGTTGCTAAGCCTGATAGAGCAGTCGCGACAGGCCGACCGGGACGAAATCGTGACCAAACAATTGATCTGCCAGAAGCTGGGCATTCGCACCACAGCCCTCAAGGGCAACGGCTTTGTGGCTTATCTGCCGGACATGAACGCTTTTGCGGCGGCCATCGAGCAGGTGACCGAAGAAGATGACGTGTGCTTCGAAAGCTCAGGCTGGGAATTACATGTCGCCGGGCAGTCGGCGTTAAGCACCTTGCGAAACGAAGGTGCACAGGTGACCGACCGCCAGCCGGAATCCTATCTTTTCATTCCGCTACAGGCTGCCTGAACAACAGGACGCACGCTGTCAGCGCTTGCCCATCGATCTGCGGGTGCCGGCCGGTGCGACGCCAGGCGTCTTGTGATGGCCGTGCTTGTTGGCTTTCTGATACCAGGCCTGATCCTTCTTCGCCTGGGCGAACTCTGCAGGCTTGAACGGGAAGCTGAACGGCGCGACGGCGCCCTTCTTGTCGGAATCGGCTGCAGCCTCGGTTGCGGCGTCTTGAACAGGAGGTTGTTCAGGAGTGGTCATGGTGTCACCAGAAAGTCGAAATGGCCGGGCAGACGCCCGCGGTCGCGCAGCATACCTCAATCACCGGGCAACTGCCCAAGCCTCCTGTCGCCGTCATTTGTAGAACAGATCGACCATGATCTCGGCTTCGAAGGGCCCCGACTTCGGCCGGGGGGTGTTCCAGACCAGTTCGGCGCTGAAGTCAGCCTGCGCTGCATGCGCTTCCCCCAGCAGGTCGGCCAGATGGAACGGTTGGTTGTACTGCAACGGATTGCCGCTGACTGCGCTGATAATGCGGATGCCCACCGAGTCGTTGTTCGAAGGAACCAGCAGCTCGCCGGATACGCTGCCTGTCACCGGCCGGAAACGGGCATCGATGCTGAATGGCGAGTCACAGCTGCGGCTGGTCGACAGCGAAAACAGCTGTGTGGCGAGCGTCTTGCCGACCCCAATCTGCTGAATGCCCACGTCGCCAAAATCAACGGTTTCAGGGATCACTTGCAGCTGCGCATCGCAAGCGACGAAACGCAGTCCGCTCAGGTTGTTAATGACATAACTCAGGCTACGACCCGGCAACCGGTCCGACCCTGTCGAGCCGCCCAGTTGAAAGAACCGGTAATCGGTCAGATGACTCGCCACACCAGAGGGTGGCGTAGCACCGGACTTCTGGATGAACACGGAAAACCCCAGATTGAAGCGTACCTTCGGACACGCGCCAAGGCTGGCTTCGCTTTCTCGACATGCCGGTAAAAAGTGACCGGTGCTGATTCGCCCGCTGCTTTGCAGGTGATCGCTTGCGTCGAGCGTCAGCCCGGCGCGGATGCCCTGACCGATCACTTGATTGTCGGGATTCAGGTAAAGGAACACCTCCTCCTCGCCCGACTGCAGGCTATCCCCGGCACATTCCACCTGAATGTTCAGCGGCTCGGAACGCCACACCACCTCGCCGTCCGGAAGCGAGGCCGGGATCGCTACCGTGCTGCTCAGGCTGTCGTGGACCTCGGTTGCGCCTGAGCTCTGACTGGTGCACACCAACGCAAAGCCGGACGTCGGAACAAGCATCAGTGGCAATAAAAAAGCGTGCAGCCAGCGACTGGCAAATACAGGGTTCATATCAACAGTTGTCCTGAAAAGAGTTGTTCTCCAGCAGATGGCCCTTAACGACCGCCTGCCCGTTCAATCGCACGCAATAGCCCCGCCGTGCGCCATAGTCGGTCAGTGCGTTGTACGAAAGCCGATGCTGCGTGAACCGTGAAATCTGCCCGGCTAGCACCCACTCGAATTCATCACCCGGTGCCAACAACCGGTCATTTTCAAGCTGAATGCCATCCAGACGCACGGCGTCCAGCGAGGTGTAATAAGGTGTGGGGTTGCTGATTTTCAGTACCACGCGCTTCGAGTCGCCATGGACCAGCTGCCACAGCAACTGCCCGGCAGCTTCAGCCGGATCGCCGTCGAGCCCTGAGGGCCGATAAAACACATTGATGCGCTGGCGCACGGCGATATTCAGCTGCCGATGGCCGTCCTGGCGGCGAGGCACTTCCAGCACGTAAAGATGCAGCAATGACTCGCGTGCCTGCGGCATGCCGGCGCCTTGATAAAGAATGCGTAGCGTCTGCCTGCCATTGACTGCAAGACGTGACAACGGCGGCGTCGTTACAAACGGTAGCGATCTGCGTTGATCAGGGCTCGTACCGCCGCTATCGTGCGGATCGCTGAGCCAGGCCTGGAACAGCGTCTCAGTCTTGCCCAGGTTACGCACCTCAATGCTGACTTCGCGGTACTGGCCGTCGAAGATCAACCGCGTCCCGGTCAGCGCAATGGCCCCATTCACGGTCGCACTGCCAGTAAAAAGCAGCGACAGCATCGTCACGCGCCAGCCAGTGAAGCGCCTCATTGGCAGACCACCCGCATACGCTCATAAGCCCGGGCCGGGTCTCTGGGTGGCAGCGAGTAGGCGGCCTGGCAATGCTGGTCGGCCCAGCGCACATGCAAATGGCCGGTGTCCCGCTCACTGAGCACCAGTGCCTGACTGGTCGGGTCAACCACCGCCAGCGCCCTGCCCTGCTCGTCTTCGACACTGGCACCCAGCGGCACTCGGCTGCCATCACCCCGTACCAGTTCGAACTGCACACGCCTGCCTACCGAGGCCTTGAAACGTACCACCGGCACAGCGCCACGGCGCGGCACGACCTGAGTGATGGCGTTGCCGAGATCGACATCGGCACCCAGTTGTCGGGTGTCCAGGCTCACCCAGTTGGTGCGATAGGCTTGCACGTAGGGCAGAACCGCGTAGCCGTTGTTTGCGGTCTCGACATTGCTGAAAGACCTCAATCGGGCACCGCTGACCTCCGGAACCTGAACCAGCGCGAACGTTTCACCCAGCGTCTGCCCAAAATTCACACCGCCGGCATGGGCCACCAACGATCCCGACGCTGCCAGGGTGAACGCGTCGTAATCCTGGCCCTGACTGAAGCCTGCTTCGAAACGGCCGAACCCGGTGGTGGTGTTGATCTTGCCTGCACCAAAGCTCCCCGAGCTGCTGTCGTGACCTGCCTGCAGGGAGTAAAACGTGTTGCGCTCGCCCAGCACCTGGCCGTTGAGCCCGGCCTGAGCGTTGTACTGGCCCGAGCTGTCGCGTACCGCATTGAACGACAGGCGCGAAGAGGCAGAGCTGGCGCCCAGTGGCACGGTCACGCTCAAGGCAATCCGGTTGTCGGTACTCGCTTCGCCGCTTCTTCCGAAATCCTCGTTGCGCTCGATGGACAGGCTGTAATTCAACGTACGCCAGGCCGCGTTCCATGATAGGTAAAGCTGGCGGGTTTTGCCTGGCAGGTTCCAGTAGCGCTGTTCGGAAGTCGTCAGGCTAAGCGAGGCCGCATAGACCGGCACTGTCTGGGTGACACTGAGCTCCAGTCGATCCCGCGCCCGGCCGATGCTGCGCATACCGCTCTGCGGATGTGTCTCGCTGACGTGCTGGTCAAGGGTGCGATAGTCCTCGGTCGAATATCGATAGCCCGCCACTGCGAGGGTGGTATTGGTCACGTCCAGCGTATTGGCATAACGCAGCCGCAGACTCTGCCCGCCGCGTGATGACTGATTATCCGCTCGGCTCACGGATCGGGTGATGTCCAGAGACACCGCCCCCACTCCCGTATTGAGTCCGGCGCCCGCGTTCGCCGCCTGATAACCCTCGGCGAGTTGCAGGCCACCGAAACCGGTGAGCCGTTCGGAGAGTCCGTAGATCAGCGCCACACTGCCGAAACCCGGCGACGCCTGAGGCCCGTCGTTGGTGTCGACCTGCCCTGCCGCCAGGCTGTAACGCAATGACCCGGCAGGCACCATGATCGGCAGCGACGCATAGGCCTGAGTGAAGGACCGCACACGTCCGTCCGCTTCGATGACGGTGACGGACAGGTCACCATTGGAGCCGCTGGGGTAGATATCAGTGATTTCAAAAGGTCCGGGCGACACGCTGCCGCTGTACAGCAGGAAACCGTTCTGCCGGACTTCCACTGTGGCATTGGTCTCGGCAATCCCGCGAATCACTGGCGCATAGGTGCGCTCACTGTCAGACAGCATGCCCTCGTCAGACACCAGCGCAGCGCCCTGAAAACGTACACTGTCGAACACCTGCGCGTCGGTGAACGTCTCGCCGACCGTGAGCTGGCTTTTGAGCAGCGTGATGTCGCGCTGCGCGAACGTGCGATTGCTGCGATAGCGCCAGGGCTGATCATTGCCCTGAACCAATGACGATTCGTTGCGCAAACGCCAGGCCCCGATATTCAGCCCGTTACGCAGCCCGACATAATACTGGTCGGTTTCGACGCCGTTGTTGCGACGCCTGCTGCCGTTGAAGGTGTAATTGATAAAACCCGCTGTTTCGCCCTGATCCCACAATTCCGGGGCTACATAACCCCGGTTACCGCGCACCATGACGGCCTGCGGAATGCTGATGCTGAGTCGCAGTGCGGCAGGCTGATAATCGACCCGGGCAAACTCGACACGTGCAGGCAGATCGAAGCATGCCTCACCGGGTTCGGTATCCGCAGGCAAGCGGTTGAGGTCCAGGCCGAAGCCTTTCAACATGTCCAGTGACAGACAAGGTTCGATCAGACCCGACAGCGGGTTTTTCGAGAACGTGACATCGCGCCTGCCGCTCAGCGTGCGATTGACGTAGATATCCACCCGGTAAGTGCCAGGCAACACACTGTTACTGCGCAGAAACTCCTGAAGATCAGGTGGCTGGTCACTGCCCTGGATAAACGCCGTATTGAACCTGACCGGTACGCTGCCATCGGCAACACCTGACTGGGCAGCCCAGGCGCTGAACGAAACGGACAGCGTCAGCGCAAAACCGATGCACGGCGAATAGCGTCGGGGACAAGCGAGCGCCAGGTGTGCGACGACACCCCTGCTGTATTTTTTATGCCATTCCATTAGCTGACTTCACTCTACTTCGGCTATCTCTCGCGCAGCGCAGTCCTTTACGCATACGCAGATCCAGCGGGACGACAGGTTGTCGGGCCCGAACGTTTTAATATTGAAAGCGGCTACCGATGTTTCAATTCATCGGGGAACGGCCTTGCTGGCATAACCTGGTTGTTTGTCAGTAAGTGTTGTTTGATACAGCACTTGCCCACCGTAATCATTGATACTGATAAAACTCAGCGTCAGTGGCGCGGCACTGGCCTTGTTAACTAACGGAATACGCAGGGTTTGCGTCGGTGCCAGCATCTGACTCTCGACACTGGCCAGTTCAAGGTCGTGCTGACGTATCGAAATCCTGAGCATGGACACGTGATAAGGCCCTGAATTATCGACCTGTAAAATATCGTGATCCTGTAGTTGCCAGCGCAACTTTTCGGGTGCCTCAAGTGGGTCGCCCGATAATTCATTTGGCCGGAAGAACACTTTGATGCGCTGACGTATCGCGATCTGCAGTGTATTTTCTGCGGCGGTTTGAGGTATTTCCTGAACGTTAAGCCACAGTACCGATTCACGGTCTTCAGGCATGCCTGTGCCGGAATGAATGATGCGCAACAATTGCTTGCCGCCCCCGGCCATCCGCGCCAGCGAAGGCGTCACGATAAACGGCAGATTCTTTGCTGCCTCTTCGGGACTGGCAGAGGACGCCGGAGGCTCCAGCCAGGACTGCAGGAGTATTTCCCGTGCGCCACTGTTGTGGACGCCCAGGCTGGCTTCCTTTTCGTTGCCCTGGTAGATGACCCGTGTTGTATTCAACACGATGCCCGCTTGAGCACTGGCCGTGCAGCACAGCACAGCGATTAACGCTGCGCAGCGAAAAAAGTCAGGAAACATACTGGCGGACGCCTTGAATTCAATAGGTGACAGGGCAAGCCACAGGCCCGCCCTGTCCGGCACTGTTACTCGTAATCCATCACAAATGGCAGGAAGCCGTCGGCGTTACCGGGGTTGGCAGGCGTTCCGTTAAGAACGTACACCGCAGCAAAGTTGATTTCCGCAGTGGCACCACCAGCGCCTTCCTTGACGAGTGCGGTGTCGATGGTCTCTGTTCCACTGAGATCCATCAGCGCGTTCGACGGGTCCAGCAGGCCGATACCCACGCCGTCGGCGGCACCGGTCGTGCGCAGGAGTTTGGCGTCGTTATTGTCCAGGCCGCTGCCATTACGGGCAGTCAGGCGCATCTTGACCGTATTGTATTGCTCAGCGCCTGCGCTGCAGTTGACCAGCAACTGGATAGGCGTTGCTGTTTCAAAACGGCTTTCGCTGGAAATACCGATATCGGAAAACGACACGTTCCCCAGATCAACGTTGATTTCGCCCGGGTTGGTTCCGGCACTGACGCCCGAACCCGGCCCTACATCGCAAGAGATATTGGTCAGCGTCCCGTTAAAGACCAGCTTACCGTTGTTTGCCGCAGTGGCCGTAGTTGCCATGCCCATTACGCCCAGCACTGCCAATGTAAGAGAAATCTTTTTCATGCCTGTTACCTTCCCTGTTATTTCGTGTGTGCCCGCTATCGGACGACGAGCACTATAGAGCCGCCGCCCTTCAAGCGCTGTCAGGCCAGTAACTTTGGCGCCGCCGATAACACGACATAACGCGCAGGAGGGATCTGTAGGAATAACCATGAACACAGGGCAGGCAACAAAGGCAGCGCGTGGTGGGTGATAACCCAGTACAAAGATCAGCCAAATGTCTGAATCTTTCAATAATGCATTGGCAACGGTTTTGATAGCCGGCGTGTCGGACAATCAACTGCCACGTTTTAATACGTGACAGTTTCCGGAAGAAAAACTGACAGAAGAGTTATTACTGATAGCTCAGGGTGACCAGCGCAGCACTGGCCTGGTGTGAGTCGCCATCAATTCGCGCCGTGACGGGCAACACCTGATAGGTCGTGGCGAAGGGCACGACTTGACTACCACATACGTTATGCTCGGTACTCACCTGCAGGTTGATACCGGGGGCAACTTCCAGACGACGGGATTGGCCACTTGCTGAATGGCCGGTGAACCCGGTGACCGCGCAACTGCTATTGACAATGCTGCCGTGCAGGCTGAACCCACCGTCTTTTGCCAGGACAATTTGCGGGGCAATCAGTAACGAAACCATCAGTGCAGCGACCTTCACTCCTCGATGAATGGACAGGGCATTCAGAACTCCTTTGCAGCGTGATATTCCGTTTCTCATTGCACTCTCCACTCATGGATTCAGTTATTGACTTGACTTGCCGACATAACGGTTTGTCAGAAGCCGACGAAGGGAGTTGTAGGAATTACCCTGAGACTCGACAAACATCTGTACAAATTGCCCTTCAACCTAAATATCGCCCGACACTGACTTTTCTTGACTGAGCGCCACGTGCAGTGGAGGCTTTCTGACAAAACTGACAGCTGAAAGTCATTCTGCTGACCGGGTTTGCAGGCTATAAAGAAGCGGTAAAACATTAATTCCAGAACGATTCGGCGTTTCCTACCTATGCGCAAAAAGACCCTGACCGTGACCGCCGCCGTTGTTCTGGTAGCCTGCGCTGTGTTTGCTGGCTGGACACTGATGCGTCCCGCCTCAATCCCGAAACATGTCGTTACCGCAGTGCCGGTCAAAGTCATCACCGTCAGCGTCGAGGATGTGCCACGTTTCGTCACCGGAATCGGTTCTGTACTGTCGCTGCAAAGCGTCGTGATTCGCCCGCAGGTGGATGGCGTGCTGATGCGTGTGCTGGTCAGGGAGGGTCAACAGGTCAAGGCCGGCGAGTTGCTGGCGACACTTGATGATCGCTCGATCCGCGCGTCGCTCGAACAAGCCAGGGCCCAGCTTGCACAGAGCAAGGCACAACTCGACGTCGCGCAACTGGACCTCAAGCGCTACCGACAGCTCACCGAAGACAATGGCATTTCGCGGCAGACGTTCGATCAGCAACAGGCACTGGTCAAACAGCTGGGCGCCACCGCGCAAGGCAACGAGGCCAGTATCAACTCGGCCCAGGTGCAGCTTTCCTACACGCAGATTCGCTCACCGGTGACCGGGCGAGTCGGTATCCGCAACGTCGACGAAGGCAACTTCCTGCGTGTCAGCGATGCGCAAGGGTTGTTTTCGGTGACTCAGATCGACCCGATTGCCGTGGAGTTTTCCCTGCCGCAGCAAATGCTGCCGACCCTGCAAGGGCTGGTCGCCGAGCACACCCCGGCGGCGGTCAAGGCTTATCAGGGCGACGGTTCCGCCAACGGCTTGCTGCTGGGCGAAGGCACGTTGTCGCTGATCGACAATCAGGTGTCGGCAACCACCGGTACGATCCGCGCCAAGGCGCAATTCAACAACCCCGGCGAACAGCTCTGGCCTGGGCAACTGGTCACGGTGAAGATCCAGACCGGCATCGAGCGCAACTCGCTGAAAGTGCCACCTCAGGTGGTACAACGCGGCGTTGATCAGCACTTCGTCTACCGGGTGCAGGCCGACAACAAAGTAGAAGCGGTGCCGGTCAAGGTGCTTTATCAGGACCGCGAACAGGCGTTGATCAGCGGACCTCAGGCCGGCGATGTGCTGGTCAGTGACGGACAGTCGCGGCTCAGGCCCGGAGCAACGATCGAGGTGGTCACTGCGCCGACCCCGGATGTCGCGACGGCCGATGTGGAGCGCGCACGATGAGTAACAGCCGGGGCTCGGTATCTGCATGGTGCATCGACCATCCGGTCGCCACGCTGCTACTGACCTTCGCGATACTGCTGCTGGGCGTCATTGCCTTTCCGCGCCTGCCGATTGCGCCCTTGCCGGAAGCAGAATTCCCGACCATTCAGGTCACCGCGCAGCTCCCCGGCGCCAGCCCGGAAACCATGGCGTCATCGGTGGCGACGCCGCTGGAAGTGCAGTTCAGCGCGATACCCGGCATGACTCAGATGACCTCCAGCAGTGCGCTGGGCTCGACCAACCTGACGCTGCAGTTCACCCTCAACAAAAGCATCGACACCGCGGCTCAGGAAGTCCAGGCCGCCATCAACACCGCGTCCGCACGGCTGCCCGCCGACATGCCCAGCCTGCCGACCTGGCGCAAGGTCAACCCGGCGGACAGCCCGGTGCTGATTCTGAGTGTCAGCTCCAGCCTGATGCCTGGCACTGAACTGAGCGACGTGACAGAAACCATTCTGGCGCGCCAATTGAGTCAGATCGAAGGGGTGGGTCAGGTGTATATCACCGGCCAGCAACGTCCGGCGATCCGCGTGCAGGCCGCTCCGGAAAAACTGGCCGCGCTGGGCCTGACCCTGGCGGACATCCGCCTGGCGGTGCAGCAGACCAGCCTGAATCTGGCCAAGGGCGCTTTGTATGGCAAGGACAGCATTTCCACCCTGTCGGCCAACGACCAGCTGTTCAAGCCGCAGGACTACGCGCAACTGATCGTTTCCTACAAGGATGGCGCCCCCGTTCAGCTCAAGGACGTGGCGCGGGTCGTTGCCGGTTCGGAAAACGCCTACGTCAAGGCGTGGTCCGGCGACCAGCAGGGCGTCAATATCGCGATCTTCCGCCAGCCTGGTGCCAACATTGTCGAGACGGTGGACCGCATTCAGAGTGAATTGCCGCGCTTGCAGGAAATGCTCCCGGCCGCTGTGGACGTCTCCGTGCTCAACGACCGCACGCGAACCATTCGGGCGTCGCTGCATGAAGTGGAGCTGACCCTGCTGATTGCAGTGTTGCTGGTGGTCGCGGTGATGGCGCTGTTTCTTCGCCAGCTGTCGGCCACATTGATTGTCAGTGCGGTGCTCGGCGTGTCGCTGATCGCCAGCTTCGCAATGATGTACCTGTTCGGTTTCAGCCTGAACAACCTGACGCTCGTGGCCATCGTGGTGGCGGTCGGTTTTGTGGTGGACGACGCCATCGTCGTGGTGGAAAACATCCACCGTCATCTCGAAGCCGGTGACGGCATGCGCGAGGCGGCGATCAAGGGCTCCAGAGAAATAGGCTTCACCGTGGTGTCGATCAGCTTCTCGCTGGTGGCCGCATTCATTCCACTGTTGTTCATGGGTGGCGTGGTCGGACGCCTGTTCAAAGAGTTCGCGCTCACCGCAACAGCGACCATTCTGATTTCGGTGGTGGTCTCGCTGACCCTTGCCCCGACGCTGGCAGCCCTGTTCATGCGTGCGCCCAAGCACAATCAGCATCAGACACCGGGGTTCGGCGAGCGTTTGCTGGCCTCCTACGAACGTGGTTTGCGCCGGGCTCTGGCACACCAGCGGCTGATGCTCGGCATCTTCGGCCTGACCCTCGCGCTTGCGGTGGTGGGCTACATCCTCATTCCCAAGGGCTTCTTCCCGGTTCAGGACACCTCGTTCGCACAAGGCACGACCGAGGCAGCTGCCGACATTTCCTACCCGGACATGGTCGAAAAGCACCTGCAACTGGCGAAGATCGTCGGCGCGGACCCGGCGGTGCTGGCGTTCTCGCATTCGGTAGGCGTGTCCGGCAGCAACCAGACCATCGCCAACGGCCGCTTCTGGATCTCGCTCAAGCCACGCGCCGAGCGCGATGTGTCGGTCAGCGAATTCATTGACCGCCTGCGCCCCAAACTGGCGAAAGTCCCCGGTATCGTTCTGTACTTGCGTGCTGGCCAGGACATCAACCTCAGCTCCGGCCCCAGCCGTGCCCAGTATCAGTACGTGCTGAAAAGCAATGACGGGGCGCTGCTCAACACCTGGACGCAACGGCTGACCGAAAAACTGCGCGGCAACCCGGCATTCCGCGATCTGTCCAACGACCTGCAACTGGGCGGCAGCGTCACGCACATCGACATCGATCGCAGCGCAGCCGCGCGCTTCGGCCTGACCACCGCCGATGTCGATCAGGCGCTGTACGACGCATTCGGCCAGCGGCAGATCAGCGAGTACCAGACCGAGGTCAACCAGTACAAGGTGATCCTTGAACTGGATGCCCAGCAACGCGGCAAAGCCGAAAGCCTGGCCTACTTCTACCTGCGCTCGCCGCTGACCAACGAAATGGTGCCGTTGTCGGCGCTGGCCAAGGTCGGCGCGCCACGCATGGGCCCGCTGTCGATCAGCCACGACGGTATGTTTCCGGCCGCCAATCTGTCGTTCAACCTGGCTTCCGGGGTGGCGCTGGGCGACGCCGTACGCATGCTCGATCAGGCCAAGAACGAAATCGGCATGCCGGCCGCGATCATCGGCAGTTTTCAGGGTGCGGCGCAGGCGTTCCAGAGTTCGCTGGCCAACCAGCCGTGGTTGATTCTGGCCGCGCTGGTGGCGGTGTACATCATTCTGGGTGTGCTTTACGAAAGCTTCGTGCACCCGCTGACCATCATTTCCACCCTGCCCTCGGCGGGCATCGGGGCGTTGTTGCTGCTGTGGATGATGGGCCAGGACTTCTCGATCATGGCCCTGATCGGCGTGGTACTGCTGATCGGTATCGTCAAGAAGAACGGCATTCTGCTGGTGGACTTTGCCTTGCAGGCGCAGCGCGAACGGGGCCTGACGCCACAGGAAGCGATTTACGAGGCCTGCATGACGCGCTTCCGGCCGATCATGATGACCACCATCGCCGCCCTGCTCGGTGCGCTGCCGCTGATGCTGGGCTTCGGGGTCGGGTCCGAGCTGCGCCAACCGCTGGGTATCGCCGTGGTCGGCGGGCTTCTGGTGAGCCAGATGCTGACCCTGTTCACCACGCCGATCATCTACCTGCAACTGGACCGACTGTTTCAGCGCCGCCAGCCAACCTCCGCCAAGCCAGCGCTGACCCAGAGTGTGTAAAAACGTCACGAGCGAAGGCAAGACAAGGCAAAAACGGTCGTTCATGAGTGAGATAGCCTGATGCGTGTGCTAATTATCGAAGACGAAGAGAAAACCGCCGACTACCTGCGCCGTGGCCTGACCGAACAGGGCTACGCGGTGGACGTGGCCCGCGACGGCATCGAAGGGCTGCATCTTGCGCTGGAAAACGACTACGCGGTGATCATCCTCGACGTGATGTTGCCGGGCCTGGATGGTTTCGGCGTGCTGCGGGCGTTGCGGGCGCGCAAACAGACGCCGGTGATCATGCTGACGGCTCGTGAGCAGGTCGACGACCGTATTCGCGGGCTGCGTGAAGGCGCAGACGACTACCTCGGCAAACCGTTTTCCTTTCTGGAACTGGTGGCCCGCCTGCAAGCGCTGACCCGGCGCAGCGGTGGTCACGAGCCCGTGCAGATCACTATTGCAGACCTGTGGATCGACCTGATCAGCCGCAAGGCTACCCGGGGCGGCGCACGCCTGGACCTGACCGCCAAGGAGTTTTCACTGCTCAGCGTACTGGCCCGGCGTCAGGGCGACATCCTGTCCAAGACGTCGATTGCCGAAATGGTCTGGGACATCAATTTCGACAGCGATGCCAATGTCGTCGAAGTGGCCATCAAGCGCCTGCGTGCCAAGCTCGACGGGCCCCATGAACATAAACTGCTGCACACCATTCGCGGCATGGGTTATGTACTGGAAAACCGCAATGCGGATTGATTCGATTGCGTTGCGCCTGAGCGGGATGTTCGCGCTGGTTGCACTGACGGTTTTCCTGTTGATCGGCTGGGCCTTGTATCTGCAGGTCGACAAGCGCCTGGACCTGCTGCCGCGCGCCGAAGTCGATGCGCGCTACAGCGTGCTGGAGTCGGCGGTCGGGCGCTTCGGCAATCCGGAGCATTGGGGCAAGATCAAGGCGAAGCTTACGTTGCTCAGTGAAGAGGACAAGCGCCTGCGCTTCTGGGTGGTAAGTGACAACCCGCTCTACGAGTTCGGCCATCCCGGCACGGAGATTCGTCGCTTGGCGCAGGGCCCGCTGGGCATGCATGACCTGACACTGGCTGATCATCCCTTCGCCTTCAAAGTGCTGGTCAGCGAGTTCCCGGCCAAGGAACAGCGTCCGGTCCTGCGCTTTCTGACGGCCATCGACACCGAAACGTTCTGGCACACCCAGCACTCATTACTGATCGCGCTGATCAGCCTTTCCGCCGTCGGCGTATTGCTGGCGTCGGCACTGGGTTACTGGGTCGCGCGCATTGGCCTGCGTCCGCTGACCAGCCTGTCGCAGGAAGTCCGGAAACTGGCCCCGCCAAGGCTGTCCGGACGCTTGCAACTGTCGCCGCTGCCGCCCGAACTGGAACAGTTTGTCGCGTCCTTCAACTCGACCCTGGAACGCGTCGAACTGGCCTATTCGCGACTGGAATCGTTCAACGCCGACGTGGCTCACGAATTGCGCTCGCCACTGACCAACCTGATTGGCCAGACGCAAGTGGCGCTGACACGCGGACGCTCTGCCGAGCATTATTTCGAAGTGCTGCAATCGAACCTCGAAGAACTGGAGCGGTTACGTTCGATCATCAACGACATGCTGTTCCTCGCCAGCGCCGATCAGGGCACCAAGGTTCAGGCACTGACCTGCGCATCCCTGGCGGAAGAAGTCGCGACGACACTCGATTACCTGGATTTCATTCTTGAGGATGCGCAGGTGCAGGTACGCGTCGATGGCGATGCCCGCGTACCGATTGAAAAAGCCCATCTGCGCCGCGCCCTGATCAATCTGCTGCATAACGCCGTGCAGCACACCGACGCCGGACACGAGATATGTGTGCGCATCGAGTCACAGGCCGAGCATGTCAGCGTCGCGGTGATCAACCCGGGTGTACCGATAGCGGAGGAACATCTGCCCAGACTGTTCGAACGCTTCTATCGGGTCGACGCTTCGCGAAGCAACAGCGGTGCCAATCATGGGCTGGGCCTGGCGATCGTCAAAGCCATTGCCCTGATGCATGGCGGTACGGTGTTTGTGAAAAGTGATCAGGGGACCAATACGTTTGGTATCCAACTTCCTCGCTGATACCTGCCCCTCACCTTTATCAGGCTGTCTTTTTGCTGTTGAAAGCAGCGGTAGTTCACCATCCACTTGATAAACCCGGTTTATTCACATTCCCGTCATATCAGGCTATAAGAGGCGTGATATATACGCTGCTATAAATTCATACAATAAAGTTAACCGACCTAATCACTTTCAAAATAATTTTTGCAGGTAGCACACCCCATGACGTTGTTTGCGTCCGCTCGGCCAGCGCAGCTTAAATGGCCCCGTCCCGAGCTCATGCTGATCCTTGGCAGCTTGCTGTCGGTGTCCGCCATTCTGGCCATCGTGGCGTCACTGCTGCTGCGGGAGCGCGACGATGCCGCTCAGACGGCAGCGCGTGCAGCGGCCAACATTGTTCGTCTGATCGACGCTGACGTCATGCACAATGCAGAACTCTATGACTCTTCGTTGCAAGGCATGATCAGTGGCTGGCAACGCACTGACCTTAAAGATCTTTCCCCTGAACTGCGACAACTTGTCCTGTTTGATCGCTCGACGGCGGCCTCTTACAAAGGTGACCTGGTATTACTCGACAACAAGGGCGAACTGCTGGCTGACTCGCTGTCAGTAAAACCTCGGGACGATAACTTTTCAGACCGTTCCTATTTCCAGATACATGCGGCTGATCCTTCCCTTGGCCTGCATGTCAGCACGCCTTATAAAACCCGTTGGGGATACAAGGACTGGTGCATCAGTTTCAGCCGACGCATATCAGGCCCTCATGGTGAGTTTCTGGGCATTGCGAGTGCAGCCATGCGTCTGGTGTACTTCAGGAATCTGTTCATGAGTCAGAACCTGGGCGCCGGGGCCAGCATTAATCTGATCAATGCCAACGGTATCCTGATCGTCCGCTTTCCGGACCTGGACGGGCAGGACTTGATCGGCAAGGACTACAGTCACACGGCCAACTTTCAGCGCATTCTCAAGGAAGGCGATGGCAGCTTCAGCGCCCTTTCCACTCAGTTGAATGCGCAACGCCTGTATACGTTTTCGCGCGTCGGCAATCTGCCGCTGATTGTGGTGATAGGCCAGTCCGAGGAAGAGGTGTATGCGGTCTGGAAGCGCAATGCATGGCTGGTCACGACTGCAACCAGCGTTCTGTGCCTCGGTATTCTCTGGTTGACCTGGTTGCTGAGCCGCGAACTGCGCCGTCGCCGCCGGGCAGAAGACGCACTGGCCAGCCTGGCGGCAACCGACGGACTGACCGGGCTCGATAACCGCCGCCAGCTCGACGAAGCCATGGACACCGAATGGGCACGCGCACAGCGCTCTGGCAAACGCCTTTCCTTGCTGATGATCGACGTTGACCATTTCAAGGCGTTCAACGAGCGTCATGGACATCAAGGCGGCGACGAAGCATTAAGGCTGGTTGCACAAACCATTTCCCACAATATCCGTCGGCCAGGTGACCGGCTGGCGCGCTATGGCGGTGAGGAGTTCGTGGTGGTGCTGCCGGAAACCGATCTGAAGGGGGCCATGATGATTGCCGAAAATATACGGCGCTCGGTCGAGTCACTGCCGCTGTTCAAGGGTGCGGAACATCCTTTGACGGTCAGCATTGGCGTGGCTTCAGGGGTTGTTCGTCACGGAGACAAGCTGGAAACGTTCTTCGGCATTGCCGACAAGGCGCTTTATCAGGCCAAGAACAATGGCCGTAATCGCGTTGAACAGCGGGCTGCTGCTTCGGATTCAGAGCTGGTAAATCAGGCGTGATAGCCTGTTGATCGACATAAAAAAACGCCAGACGGGCTGGCGTTTTTTATTACGGCTAAGGCAGAGACTTACGATGCAGCGCGGGCGGCGTCACGCAGTGCTTTGACTTCGTCGTGATTTTTCAGAACGCCCTGATACTGCTTTTCGATCACGGCGATCACGGCTGGGGAAACACCCTTCTCACGCGACTTCTCGAGAGCCTTGCTGTAGGCTTTTTTGGCGACGTCTTCGCCACGTTCTGCTTCTTCCAGTACAGCCAGATCGTCATTGCTGGTGAACGCAGTTTTCAGCTTGACCCATGCCTGATGCAGATCAGCCGATACACTGGACGAATCTTCTGGCTTGCCGCCCAGTTGTTGTACGTGCTGCTGCAGCTCACGCACTGCACCATCTACTTCAACGGCGCGGCGTGCGAAAAATTCTTTTACCTTCGGAGTTTTCGCATTCTTTGCGCTGGTTTCGAAGCCTTCTTTACCATCGATGCTGGTTTCTACCAGGTCATTCAGGATAGAGATCGTTTCTTTATTGATATCAGTCATTTGATAATTTCCTAATGGCAGGTTGATACGAAAGTGTTCAATGACTAGGTAATTGCAGGTGGCGTGCCAGTTTTAAAAGTGAGATATTCTTTTAATAATCAATTAGTTACGAAATTTTCACATTTACTCGATCGTGACTTCTGCATGAACTGTCGTTTGGCCTGCATGCAGAATGCACGTATTGTGCTGGGCGAAAGGTAATGACAGGACCCCTGCCCCATGAATCCGGAAAAACTCAAGCTGCTGGTGACTCAGGAAATGCCGTTCGGCAAATACAAGGGTCGGCTGATCGCCGATCTACCGGGGCATTATCTGAACTGGTTCGCTCGGGAAGGCTTTCCCAAGGGAGAATTGGGTGGCCTGCTGGCGCTGATGCAGGAAATTGATCACAACGGCCTGAGCGCGCTACTGGACCCGCTGCGCACGCGTCCGCGTCAGTCGTTCAAAGACAGGGGATAAGCGAAAGGAAAAACAGTCCGGAAAAAAAAGGGTGCTCCGGACCAGGGAGCACCGAAAAGCCATACAACCCACAACAACTTCCTGGTCAGCATCAGCCAGCCGCGACCGGCTGATACTGAGATGTTTTTAATCAGAAAAATCAGTCAAACAGGGCCAATGCCTGAGCGGTGGCTTCCTGAATACGGCCCCAGTCGCCATTCTTGACCCACGCGTTATCGATCATCCACGTCCCGCCAACGCACATGACGTTGGGCAAGGCCATATAGCTCTTGAGGTTCTGCTCGTTGACACCGCCAGTCGGGCAGAAGCGCACCTCGTTGAACGGCGCGCCCAAGGCCTTGATCGCTGCCACGCCGCCGCTGATTTCGGCGGGGAACAGTTTGAAACGTCGGTAGCCCATCGCATAACCGATCATGATTTCCGACGCACTGCTGATGCCAGGCAACAAGGGCAGCGGGCTGTCGAGTGCCGCCTGCAACAGTTCCTGCGTGCTGCCAGGGGTAACGATGAACTGCGAGCCTGCCGCTTCGGCATCGGCCAGCATCTTGCGGTCCAGAATGGTCCCGGCACCCGTGCACAACTCCGGACGCTGCTCGCGCAGAATGCGGATAGCGCCCAGACCAAACTCCGAGCGCAGGGTGATTTCCAGTGCCGTCATGCCCCCGGCGGCCAGTGCGTCTGCCAGCGGCAGTACGTCCTGTTCGCGGGCAATGGTGATGACCGGCAGAATCTTTGCCTTGGCGCAGAGTTCGTCGATCTGGGCAATCTTGTTCGCCATGCTGTTGAGCGGCTGATTATTTTCGTTCTGTGTCATGGCGACGGTTCCTTTGCTTATGGGCACCAGTAAATCTCGAGAGACGGGTTGAGGAAGGCACGCACCGGCATTTCGGCGAGGTCATCGCCCGCCAGCGCAGCGCGCAGGGTGTCGAGCTTGGCCTGACCGGACACCGACAGAATCGGCAAGCGGGCCGAGGCCAACAGGCAACGCGTCAGGGTCAGCCGCTGATGCGGCACGCTCGGTGCGAGCATGGGCAGGCAGCGACGCTCGCCATTGAGGTCCAGCGCCTCGCTCAGGTTCGGGCTGTTCGGAAACAGCGACGCGGTATGCCCGTCGTCGCCCATGCCCAGAATCAGTACGTCAATGGGCGGCAGCTCAGCCAGTGCCTGATCAGCAACCAGCGCTGCCTCCTCGACGCTGGCCGCCACGTTGTAGAGGCCGAGAAACTTCGCTTTCGCCGCAGGCCCCTGAAGCAGGTGACGTTGCAGCAGGCCGGCATTGCTGTCGGCATGTTCGGTGGGCACAAAGCGCTCATCGACGAGGCTGACCACTACCTTCGACCAGTCCAGCGGCTGTCCGGCCAGGCTCTGGAAAAACGCAACCGGGCTGCGTCCACCGGACACCACCAGCGTTGCCAGGCCTTTTTCGCCGATTGCCTGTTTGAGACGCTCGGCCACATTGGCAGCCAGCGCATCGGCCAGTTGCTGCGGTGTGTCGAAGTCACGTGCCACCAGCCCTGCTGGCAGCTCAAGATCACATATCGCCATACCAGGATCTCCCGTCGCGAGTAATCAGAGCAATGGAGCTCATCGGCCCCCAGGTGCCCGCCGGATAAGGCTTGGGCGCATCGCCTGCCTTCTTCCAGCCAGCGATCAACTGATCGCACCACTGCCAGGCGTACTCGATTTCATCTTTGCGGACAAACAGGTTCTGATTGCCACGCATGACTTCCAGCAACAACCGCTCATAAGCGTCGGGGACCCGAGCGCTGCGGTAGGTGTCGGAAAAATTCAGTTGCAAGGGGCCGCTGCGCAATTGCATGCCTTTGTCCAGGCCCTGGTCCTTGGTCATCACCTGCAAGGAAATGCCTTCGTCAGGCTGCAAGCGAATGATCAGGCGGTTGCTGATCTGCAAACGCTGCTCAGGGGCAAAGATGTAGTGCGGTGGCTCTTTGAAGTGGATCACGATCTGCGACAGCTTCTGCGGCATACGCTTGCCGGTACGCAGATAGAACGGTGTACCCGACCAGCGCCAGTTGCGGATGTCGGCACGCAACGCAACGAAGGTTTCAGTATCGCTCTGGGTGTTGGAGTTCTCTTCCTCCAGATAACCCGGCACGGCCTTGCCTTCGCTGTAACCGGAGGTGTACTGACCCCGCACCACTTGTGTTGCCAGACGCTCCGGCGTGAACGGTGCCAGCGCTTTGAGCACCTTGACCTTCTCGTCACGAATACTGTCGGCAGACAGGTCGCTGGGCGGGTCCATGGCGATCAGGCAAAGCAATTGCAGCAGGTGGTTCTGAATCATGTCGCGCAGTTGGCCGGCCTGATCGAAATAGCCCCAGCGCCCCTCGATGCCGACTTTTTCAGCCACAGTGATTTCCACGTGGGAAATATGGTTCTGGTTCCACTGGGTCTCGAACAGGCTGTTGGCAAAACGCAGCGCGATGAGGTTCTGTACCGTGTCCTTGCCCAGATAATGGTCGATGCGATAGACGCGGTTTTCCGGGAAGAACTGCGCCACGGCGTCGTTGACCCGACGCGAAGAGGCCAGGTCGTGGCCGATGGGCTTTTCCAGCACCGCGCGCGTGCGATCGGCCAGGTTCACCGAAGCGAGGTTCTCGCAGATCGCGCCATAGACCGAGGCCGGGGTCGCGAAGTAGGCGATCAGGGTTTCGGCATCGCCCACGCGCTCGGCCAGCGCCACATAGTCCTCGGCCTTGAGGAAGTCGACGTGCAGATAGCTGAGGCGCGCCAGAAACCGCTGGGCATTCTCTGCTTCGAGCTCCGCTTCGGGAATGAAGCGACGCATGGATTTTTCGATGTACGCCAGATGCGACTGTTCGTCGCCTGGTTCACGCGCCAGGGCAAGAATTCGAGTGTCTTCATGCAGCAGTCCAGCGCGATCAAGCTGATAAAGAGCCGGGAACAGCTTGCGTACCGCCAGGTCCCCCAGGGCACCAAACAGGGCAAATGTGCACGGTTCAACCGTAATCAAGGGCATAATGTTGGTTCTTTTATCAAGTTGGGCTACAAATACCTTTTTTAAAGGCGTTACTCAAGGCCATATGTAGTAATAACCACAACATTCTGCCTGAAAGCATATTCCAGTGGTGATCAACACAGGCCCTCAGTACGATAGGCCACCTTTGCTACAGGCTAAAGGGCTAATAAAAGCCTGCGTCAAAAACCGTTGGTAAATCAGCCGCGACAAGGACTTTGAATGGACCGCGTAAGAAACCTCCTCGAGCAAATCCAGGGCCGACTCGATGAGTTGAACAAGGCCGAGCGAAAGGTGGCCGAAGTGATTCTGCTCAATCCGCAGATGGCGACGCGCCTGAGCATTGCAGCGCTCGCCCAGGCTGCCAAGGTCAGCGAGCCGACGGTCAACCGTTTCTGCCGCTCGTTCAACGTCAGTGGTTATCCGGAGCTCAAGCTGCAACTGGCGCAGAGCCTGGCCAGTGGTGCTGCGTATGTCAGCCGTGCGGTGGAAGCCGACGACAACCCTGAAGCCTACACCCAGAAGATTTTCGGCAGCGCCATTGCGTCGCTGGACAGCGCCTGCCAGCAACTGGACCCGGCACTGGTCAGCAAGTCGGTGGACATGCTGATCCAGGCACGACAGATCCACTTTTTCGGACTGGGCGCTTCGGCACCGGTGGCACTCGATGCGCAGCACAAATTCTTTCGCTTCAACCTGGCGGTCACGGCGCATGCTGACGTCTTGATGCAGCGGATGATTGCCTCTGTGGCGCACACAGGTGAGTTGTTCGTGATCATTTCCTACACCGGCCGCACCCGGGAGCTGGTGGAAGTGGCACGGATAGCACGGGCCAACGGCGCTTCAGTGCTGGGCCTGACGGCCGCAGGTTCACCGCTGGCTCAGGCCAGCACCGTGAGCCTGAACATTCCGCTGCCGGAAGACACCGATATCTATATGCCGATGACCTCGCGGATCATTCAGCTTACGGTTCTGGACGTACTGGCCACCGGCATGACCCTGCGCCGCGGCGTCGACTTCCAGCCGCACCTGCGCAAGATCAAGGAAAGCCTGAACGACAGCCGGTATCCGATCGAGGATCAGGGCTGAAACAGGTTCAAGAGCGGACGCAGAGCGGAGGCACGATAGTTGAGGTTATCGTTCCTCACGCTCCAGCGTGGGAATGCCTTGGGTGACGCTCTGCGTCATAGCTCTGCGCCGCGCATTCGAGATCGGACACAGAGCGTCCGGAACGGCATGCCCACGCGGAGCGTCGCACGATGGTCGAGATTATTGACTATCGTGCCCACGCTCCGCGTGGGCATGCAGTTCGTGACGCTCTGCGTCACCTGCAACCCACCCCGCCAGACTCGCCTGCAATTTCAGCTGCACGTGCTCGCCCGGTTGCAGGCTGAAGGCGTCGCCGGAGCCTGAGGCGGCTTCCACTCTGACAAAACCGGCGGCTTCACTGCCACCCACTCCGAGCAGGGGCCGGCTGCCGGGGTGCCAGACGACGGTGTTGGCGCTGTCGCCGGTGTCGATGTTCAGTCTGCGCTGCCAGGTGGGGTCTTGAAGTTGCAAGGCGCCAGCGTGTTCGAAGACTCGCTGACAGCCGCCTGCCACGCGCAGTTCGCCTTGTTGCTGGCAGGCCTGACGACTGAGTTCGTCGTAGCCTTGAGCGCCGTCCAGACCGTCCAGCGCGACTTGCTCCACATCACTGATCAACCAGTAAGCAAGCAGCGCATGACTGAAATGACAAGGCTCGCTGTCTTCATGCGAGGTGCTCAGGCGCAGCTCCATGCCCTGCCCCAGCTCGGCGTTCAGGTTGACCTGCCAGTCCCATAGCTGCAAGCGCCAGTGCAGGCTGACGCCCTGTTCGCTTTCACTGCTGGCGATCAGTTTCCAGTCCAGCAATCGCCCCCAGCCATGCGCGGGCCAGCCACTTTCGCCGGGATGTCGGCCATACCAGGGCCAGCAGACCGGCACACCGCCGCGAATCGCCCCCACCTGCGGCCACTGCGCGGCGCACCACAGCCAGGGTTTCTGGCCACTGGGCTGAAAGTGCAGCAATTGCGCACCCTGACGACTGAACACCGCCTGGCACTGCGGATGATTGATCACCAGTACGTCGCGCAGCTGATGGCGTTCCCACTCGAAAGTCGGTCTGGCACGCAGGGATCGGAAGAAGCGTTGCAATGGATGTTCAGGCAGTTGCGCGTCGTGAATGGTCATCGCCAATCGCGTCCCTGAAAATAAAAGAATTCAAACCATAAAAAAACGGGCAGCCAGGCTGCCCGCAAAGCACACACGACCCTTGATCGCGTTACGCGTCAATCAATACTCAGAACTTCGATTGGATCTTGATGCCCGCTACGATCGCATCATCAACCTGATCCACGCCGCCTGGGTGCTTGATGTACTGCAGGTTAGGACGCACGGTCAGCCAGTTGGTAACGTGGAAGCCGTAGTAGATTTCAGAGTTGTATTCAGTGCTCTGGACCGGCAGGTAGCCAGGGTTGTCGAAGTCGTTGATACCGTTGATCTGGTTGGCCAGACGCACGCGGTCCTGCACATCGTCGTTGACGTGGATACGGGCAATACCGATACCGATGTCATCTTTCGGACGCGAGTTGAACGGACCTTTGTAGGTCAGACCGATCTGCTGGTAGTTGTCGACGAAGTTGGTTGCCTTGTCATGCACGGTGGCGTTGGCAAAGATACTCAGGCCGCGCGACGGATCACCGTCACGAGCGGTCAGTTGTTGCTGAGCCACAACCCACCAGCCATGCTTGCTGCTGTGCGACTTGAACGCGGCGCCGGTAATCGCCTGCGCCTGACCATTCACGTCTTCATAGACGTCGTCGGCGTTGGGCGTGCTCTTGTAGTAACCGACACGGTACTCACCGGGCAACGAATTGAAGGACGGTGTCCAGACCAGTTCGACCGGCAGAATCATGCCTTCGGTGCCGCTGCCGCTGAGTTTAAAGCCGTTGCCTGTTTCCAGGTTGGACGGGTTCTGCTCGTAGACACCGACCTGTGCGTACACTTCCGGGGTGATGTTGTACTTCACGCGCAAGGCCCACTGGCTGATTGGCCAGTTGTACCAGGTGCTTACGTAGTTACCGACCTGCGAGCCGCAGAACGACAGGTTCTGGAAGTCGCACGGGAAGCTGTTGAAGTCTTCGCCCGGACCAAAACGACCGGCCTTGACGTCCAGTGCGCCGTCGAAGTATTTCTGCTTGACCCACATCTGGGTCAGGCGCCAGGTCTGGCCACGGCCCCAGACTTCCTGGGAGGAACTGAGCGTACCGGCACGAGGATCGCCGATCCGGTCGTTGGAAATGTTGCGCCCGCTACGTTCGGTAATCGCCAGCTTGAACTCCGCGTCCTGCCAGCCGAGCACCTTCTGCAAATCGATTTTCACGCCCAGTGCAAACTGGTCGCTGTAACGACCGGTAGTGTCGTCGTTGGAGCCGCCTTTGAGGTTGCTGGCCATCTCGGAAACGTATTCCAGCGAGAAGTCATAACCCTTGTCGAGCAACTCGGTGCGCTTGCCGCCCCAGTCGCCTGTCATCCACGGTGAATCGGCAGCAAACGGCTCGGCAGCATGAACGCTGGAAGCCAGCCCCATGGCACCCAGCGCCGACAGTTTGCAGACCAGTTGAAGCCGGGAAAGCGTTTTACCTTTGGTGATCTTCTTCATCCCATCAATCCTCGTTTTATTGTTATTAGCTTCGGTACACGTCTTGCTCGATTTACTGCTTGTGTTCACTGCTTGTGTTCACGACAGGCCGCTTCGTTGTGGCAGTCGACGGCCAGCCAGCAGAAGCCGGTGTTGAATCTATCACTTGCGGTTCAACTGAGACACATTGTTTACCCGCTCAGCCGACGCCTGCTTTGCCAGCACGCCAAGGCGTTCGCCGCTCTGCGCATCGAAAATCAGCACCTTGGAGGGGTCGAACTGCAGCGTCAGGCTCTCGCCCACCTGCGGTGCAACATCCGGGGCCAGACGGCAGCAGACCTTGCTCTGGTTGAGCGTCACGAACACCAGCGTATCCGGGCCGGTAGGCTCGGTCACCTGAACCTCGGCGCGAATGGTTGGCAGACCACTCTGTTCGTCGGACGCCAGCATAATCTGTTCCGGGCGAATGCCAAGAATGATTTCTCGATCTTCCAGCCCTGCGTCGGAAACGCCAACCGGCAACTCGCAACGCGCCTGACCACTGTCGAGCAGAGCGAGCAACTGGCCATCTTTGCGCTGCAGGCGCAACGGGATGAAGTTCATCGGCGGCGAACCGATGAAACTGGCCACGAACAGGTTGGCCGGGTCGTTGTAGATCTGCTTGGGCGTACCGAACTGCTGAACGATACCGTCCTTCATGACTGCCACTTTATCGCCCAGCGTCATGGCCTCGATCTGATCGTGAGTCACGTAGACCGTGGTGGTCTTCAGACGCTGATGCATCAGCTTCATTTCAGTACGCATCTCGACCCGCAGCTTGGCGTCGAGGTTGGACAGCGGCTCATCGAACAGATAAATCTTCGGTCGACGTGCCAGCGCACGGCCCATGGCCACACGTTGCTGCTGACCACCGGACATCTGGCCCGGCTTGCGATTGAGCAGGTGTTCGATCTGCAGCAGCTTGGCGACACGTGCGACTTCTTCGTCGATAGCGGCCTGCGGCATCTTGCGGATCTTCAGACCGAACGCGATGTTTTCACGAACCGTCATGGTCGGGTACAGCGCGTAAGACTGGAACACCATCGCGATGTCACGATCCTTGGGGCTGGTGCCGCTGACGTCTTCGCCATCGATCAGAATCGCCCCGCCGCTGATGCTTTCCAGCCCGGCGATGCAGTTCATCAGGGTGGATTTACCGCAGCCCGACGGGCCGACCAGAATCAGAAACTCGCCATCCTTGATCGACAGTTCAATGTTCTTGAGCGTGTCCGGCAGGTTGCTGCCGTAGGTCTTGTTGACGTTGCGTAATTCGAGAGTCGCCATGATTACCCCTTGACCGCGCCGGCTGTGAGCCCACGCAGGAAATACTTGCCAGCCAGTACGTAGACCAGCAGTGTCGGCAGGCCGGCAATCATCGCCGCCGCCATATCAACGTTGTATTCCTTGGCGCCTGTGCTGGTGTTGACCAGGTTGTTCAGCGCCACAGTGATCGGCTGAGACTCGCCGCTGGAGAACACAACGCCGAACAGGAAATCATTCCAGATCTGGGTGAACTGCCAGATCAGGCACACCATCACGATGGGCGTCGACATGGGCAGAATGATGCGCCCGAAGATCGTGAAGAACCCTGCGCCATCAAGACGCGCAGCCCGTACCAGCGCTTCCGGGATACTCACGTAGTAGTTGCGGAAGAACAGTGTGGTGAATGCCAGTCCGTAGACCACATGGACGAACACCAGCCCCGTAGTGGTATTGGCCAGGCCCATCTTGCCGAGCGTGAAGGAAGCAGGCAGCAGAACAGTCTGGAACGGCAGGAAGCAACCGAACAGCAGAAGGCCGAAGAACAGTTGCGAGCCCTTGAAACGCCACATCGACAGCACATAGCCGTTGAGCGCGCCGATCGCGGTGGAGATCAGTACCGCCGGAACGGTGATCTTGATCGAGTTCCAGAAATAGCCGTCAACGATATCCCAGGCCTTGATCCAGCCGATTGCGGTGACCACGCTCGGCAAACTCAGCAGGTTGCCGGTGCCGATGTCTTCAGGGGTCTTGAAGCTGGTGAACAACATCACCACCAGCGGCACCAGATAGATCAGACAAGCCAGCAACAGCACCGCATAAATGACCACACGACTGAAGCTGATGCCCGGTTTTCCAACATGACTAGTCATGGCGTTTGGTCCTCAGCTCGGAATACAGGTACGGCACCAGAATCGCCAGGATCGCGCCGAGCATCAGAATCGCACTGGCCGAGCCCATGCCCATCTGGCCGCGGCTGAAGGTAAAGGAGTACATGAACATTGCAGGCAGGTCCGAGGAATAACCGGGGCCGCCGGCGGTCATGGCTGCCACGAGATCGAAGCTCTTGATGGCAATGTGCGCGAGGATCATGACGGCGCTGAAAAACACCGGACGCAGACTTGGCAACACCACACGCCAGTAAATCATCGGCAAACTCGCACCATCCATCTGCGCTGCACGAATGATCGACTGATCAACGCCACGCAGGCCTGCCAGAAACAGGGCCATGACAAAGCCGGACGATTGCCACACAGCAGCAATGACCAGGCAATACACCACGCGATCCGGATCAACCAGCCAGTCCAGACGGAAACCTTCCCAGCCCCAGTCACGCAGCATTTTGTCCAGGCCCAGGCCGGGGTTGAGCAGCCACTTCCAGGCCGTACCGGTGACGATCATCGACAGCGCCATCGGGTACAGATAAATAGTGCGAATCACGCCTTCACGACGGATGCGCTGATCCAGCAGAACTGCCAGCAAAACACCGATCACCAGGCTGATGGCAATGAACATGCCGCCGAACACAGCAAGGTTCTTGCTTGCCACCCACCAGCGGTCGTTGTCCATCAGGCGCGCATATTGCGCCAGACCGACCCATTTGTAGGACGGCAGGAACGTCGAGTTGGTGAACGACAGCGCGAAGGTCCAGAGGATGTAGCCATAGAAACCGACCAACACGATGAACATGCTAGGGGCCAGCACCAGTTTTGGTAGCCAGCGTTGCAGCGCATCCATTGGCGAGGCTTTGCTGTGCGCAGCGACAGAGCTCATCGGGAGTATCCCATCAGGTATGACAAATTCAGGCCGCAGCCATGGGTGAAATCAACAAGCGATTTCAACACCACGCACTGCGGATACAGGCTGTACGGTAAACGTTACTGCGCCGACTTGACTGCAGTGGCGAGCTTCTTGGCGGTGGCTGCCGGATCAGCGGCCGGGTCGTTGATGTAGTTGGTGATCACATCAAAGAAGGCACCCTGAACGGCCAGCGTGGTTGCCATGTTGTGCGCCATGCTCGGCTGCAGACCACCGGTTTTCGAGTCCGCCAGGAAGTCCTTGGCAGCCGTTTGCGCGCAGGAGTCGAAGCCGTACTTGTTCATGTCAGCCAGCATGTCTTCCCGCACCGGGATAGAACCCTTGTTGATGCTGAAAACCTTCTGGAAGTCTTCACCCATCGCGACCTTGGCCAGGTCCTGCTGTGCGGCAGTCGTGCCCTTGTCTTTCTGCTTGAACACGGCCAGCGAGTCGATGTTGTAGGTAAACGCCTTGTCAGTGCCCGGGAAAGCTACGCACTGGTAATCCTTGCCGGCGACTTTCTTGGCGGCGGTCCACTCGCTCTTGGCCCAGTCACCCATGATCTGCATGCCGGCCTTGCCGTTGATGACCTTGGCAGCTTCCAGGTTCCAGTCCTGGCCCTTGCCGTCGGCATCCATGTAAGTGGCGACTTTCTTCAGCTCGGTCAGCGACTTGACCATGCCTGCGCCGGTCAGCGCGTCTTTGTCGAGATCGACGAGTGCCTTCTTGTAGCCGTCAGCGCCCATGACCGAGAGCACAACGGCTTCGAATACGGTGCTGTCCTGCCAAGGCTGACCGCCATGCGCCAGCGGAATGAAGCCGGCTTTTTTCAGCTTGTCGCCTGCTGCATAGAATTCTTCGAGGGTGGTGGGTGCCTTGTCGATACCGGCTTTCTTGAAGACTTCAGGGTTGATCCACAGCCAGTTGACGCGGTGAATGTTCACCGGCACGGCGACGTAATCGCCGTCGTACTTCACAGTGTCGGAGACTTTCTTGTCGAGCAGGGAGTCCCACTTCTCGGCCTTGGCAACGTCTTTCAACGCGTCGGTATCCAGCAGGCCGGTAGACGCCCATTCCTGGATGTCCGGGCCTTTGATCTGGGCAACGCCTGGCGGGTTGCCTGCAACGGCACGGCTCTTGAGCACGGTCATGGCTGTTGAACCGCCACCACCGGCGACTGCGCCGTCTTTCCAGACGAAGCCGTCTTTTTCAACCTGGGCTTTCAGAACATCGACCGCAGCTTTTTCGCCACCCGACGTCCACCAATGCACCACTTCAACAGTGCCTTTGGATTCAGCGGCGTTAGCGCTCAGAGGGAACAACGAAGCGAGAGAGATGACAACGGCGAGACGTGACATGGAATTCATCGAATTTGACCTTTCTTGTTGTTATGCCTGAGCAAGTCTGGTGCTTGCGCTTCGTGGGAGTCTAACCAAGCGCCACGCCACAACAGTAACGAAGGGATGCGAAAATGTCACAGGATGGTGACATTTGGAAATCTCACCGCAACCCGGACATAAAGGCCACTATCTGGCAGATCATTCCGCCGTTCGCGGCAGATACAACGTCACCCGCAACCCGCCACCGCGCAGGTTCTGCAAACTGACTTCGCCGCCGTGGCTGTGCGCGATGTTGCGCGCGATCCCCAGGCCAAGGCCATAACCTTGCTGCTGATTGCCTGCCAGGCGGAAATGGGGCTCGAACACATGCTCCAGACGCTTTTCAGGAACGCCAGGGCCTTCGTCATCCACATGCAAAACAAACGCCTGAGCATCGTCCTCAACCTTCAGGTGCGCCCGGTTCCCATACTTGAGGGCATTGTCGATCAGGTTGCCGATGCAGCGCTTGAGCGCCAGCGGTTTACCGGAATACGCAGCCTGTGCCTCGCCCTGCTGCGTGACCCGCCCGCTACCATCAGCGAGCAGCCAGGGTTCGACCAGGCAGTCCAGCAGCGCATTCAGGTCGACAGGCTCGATGTTTTCGTGAATATCGGTGTCCTTGACGCATTGCAGCGCGCCTTTGACCAACAGTTCGAGCTCATCCAGGTCGCGGCTGAACTTACGTTGCAGCTGCTCGTCCTCCAGCAACTCGACCCGCAGCCGCAAACGGGTAATGGGCGTGCGCAGATCGTGAGAAATCGCACTGAACAGCTGACCCCGCTCAGTCAGGTAGCGGCTGATCCGGGTACGCATTGCGTAGAACGCGCGGCTGACCTCCACCACCTCGCTGCCGCCACCCTCGACCACCGGCACTACATCCGCGCCCAGCGACATGTCTCTCGCAGCCCGCGCCAGACGCTTGAGCGGACGGCTCTGCCAATGCACCAGCAGGCCAATGAACAGCAACAGGAACACGCTGGTCAGGACAATGAACGAGACCTGCTGGAGCGGCAGTTCCTGCTCTTCGAGTGACGTGTAGGGCTCAGGCAGCAGCGAGGCAATGTAGAACCATTCGCCGGGGGCCATTTCGATCTGCGTCACCAGCACCGGCGGGTTCACCGGTTCGAGGGTCAACGCGTAATGCGCCCAGGACCGTGGCAGCTCGTCGAGCTTCAGGCCGCTATTGAAGATCCGCAGTTCTTCCGGGCGCGCAAACCATACCGAGATGGCCGGGTCGTTGCCCAGACGCTGGCGCAATACGTCGCCGACCACGTCCAGCACCGCCTGTTTGCGGGGCGTGGGCTGCATGATCGGCATGTCCAGCGGGTGATCATTGAGCGAGACCACGAAACGTGTGCCGCCCATGCTGCGCAGCTGATCCAGGACCATCGGCCGGTAAGCCAGCGGCAATGAGCGAAAGTAACTGACACTGGCCGACATCGAATACGCCAGGCTGCGCGCGCTGGTGACCAACCCCTCCATCTGTGTGGCACGCAGCTGCGACAGCCAGATCACACTGGACAGCGCCTGAGCCATCAGCACCGCCAGCAAGGTCAGCAGAAGCATGCGGCCCAGCAGCGAGCGCGGCAGTGCCAGACCGGTTTTTTTCCGGCCTGCAGCAGACGGCTTAATAATTGCCGCCCGCTTGCGTATTGACGTTCGCCGCCAGCAGGTAACCGCTGCCGCGAATCGTCCGGATCAGACGCGGCGATTTGCCGGTATCCCGCAGACGCTGGCGCAGGCGACTGACCGCCATGTCGACGATCCGCTCCAGCGGCATCAGCTCGCGCCCGCGAGTGGCATTGCCGATGGTGTCGCGGTCGAGAATCTGCTGCGGGTTGTCGAGGAACAGCTTGAGCAGCGCAAAGTCGGCACCGGACAGGATCACTTCTTCGCCGTCATTGTGAAACAGTCGGTGGCTGACCATGTCCAGTCGCCATTCGTCGAACACAATCACATCGCCGCCCGTACGTTCCTGACCGAACTGGGCACGGCGCAGCAGCGCCTTGATCCTCGCCTGAAGCTCGCGCGGGCTGAACGGCTTGCCGAGATAATCATCGGCGCCCAGCTCCAGACCGATAACGCGGTCGGCTTCGTCGGAACTGGCAGTGAGCATGATGATCGGCACATGCGGCTGGCGCGGATGCTGGCGCACCCATTTGCACAGGCTGAAACCGTCTTCGTCGGGCAGCATGACATCGAGGATCAGCAAATCACTCGACGCCTCGTTGAACGCCTGACGAAAGCCGGCGCCATCGCCCACGGTACGTACCTGAAAACCGGCACGACTCAGGTAGGTGTCCAGCAATTCGCGAATCTCCTGATCGTCATCCACCAGCAGGATCGATTTACTGACTGAACTCAATTTGAAGCGTCCTTGTTTGGCTGCGAAGCTTTGTTGTTATGGGATGTTGCTCAGATCTCCGAACCGAAAGCCTGTTGCAAAGCCACGCCCGACCCCATCAGGCCAGGGTATTCGGCTGTGACCAGCCAGACCGGCAGGCCTTTGAAATAGTCGCTCATGACACCTTTTTCAGCCATGGCGCGCTTGAAGCCGCTGTTGATGAAGAAGTCGATGAACCTGGGGACCACGCCACCGACAATGTAAACACCGCCCAGGCCGCCCTGAATGAGCACGTTATTGCCGACCACGCGCCCCAGAAATACACAGAACTGTTCCAGTACCGCAGCCGCCACCGGATCGCCCGCCAATGCCGCCGAGGTGATCGCGGAAGGCGACTTTAACACCGGCTCGACGTTGTCCAGCGCACAACTGACCTGATACAGCAGCAACAGGCCAGCACCACTGAGCACCACTTCGGCACTGACATGCTCGCGTTCGGCCATCAGCCGCGCCCACAGCAACGCTTCGCGTGCGCTGCCAATCGGCAGGTCGGCATGCCCACCCTCCCCCGGCAAGGCCATCCAGCGACTGCCTTCCAGCTTGATGAGCGTACCGACGCCCAACCCGGTGCCCGGCCCCACCACCACACGCGGACGATCCGGTTTGCCCTGGCCGTGACAGACGGTCAGGTACTCGTCGTCCTTGAGCCGGGTCATGCCCAGCGCCATGGCGGTGAAGTCGTTGATCAGCAACAGGTGATCGACTTTCAGGTCGGCGCAGAACGCCTCGCGGCTGAGTTGCCAGTGACTGTTGGTGAACTGAAACAGATCCCCGTCGACCGGCCCGGCTACTGCCAGGCACACATAACCGATATCACCGCGCTGCAACTCAAGGTCCTGCATATAGACTTCGATGGCCTTTTCCGGGCCCGCGTAGTCAATGGTCGGGAATACCCGGACAGAATGCAGCGTGTCGTCTTCCCAAATGGCAAAACGCGCATTGGTACCGCCTATATCACCGACCAGGGCCAACTTCACTTGAGCTTCTCCAGACTAGAGGTAAAGGCGCTGGCGCCCTGCTCTGCGGAGCTGAAGGCCATGCGCATGAATCCAAACAGCTCGCGACCGCAGCCGACACTGTTGTCGAGCTGATTGACGGCCGGTTCACGGGCGGCCAATTCTGACGCCTCGACCAGCACTTGTAACGTGCCTTTTACGCCATCCACGCGGATGACATCACCTTCGCGCACCAGCGCCAGCGGGCCACCATCAAACGCTTCCGGGCAGACATGAATGGCCGCCGGGATCTTGCCTGAGGCGCCTGACATCCGTCCATCAGTCACCAGCGCAACCTTGAAGCCACGGTCCTGCAGAACGCCCAGAAACGGCGTCATCTTGTGCAGTTCGGGCATGCCGTTGGAGCGCGGCCCCTGGAAACGCATCACGGCGACGAAATCACATTCCAGTTCACCGGCCTTGAACGCATCAGCCAGGTCCTGCTGATCTTCGAAGACCTTGGCCGGCGCTTCGACAATCTGATGCTCTGGAGCGACAGCAGACACTTTCATCACGCCACGGCCCAGGTTGCCTTCCATGACCCGCAGGCCACCTTCCGGCGAAAACGGACGAGACACCGGGCGCAGGATATTTTCGTCCAGGCTGTCCAGAGGGCCTTCGCGCCAGACCAGTTTGCCGTCCTCCAGGAACGGCTCTTTGGTGTAACGACTGAGGCCATAACCGGCCACGGTATTGACGTTCTCGTGCAGCAGACCGGCGGCCAGCAGCTCGCGAATCAGGAACGACATGCCGCCGGCAGCCTGGAAGTGGTTGATGTCAGCCTTGCCGTTCGGATAAACGTGGCTGAGAGTCGGCACCACTTCCGACAGATCCGCCATATCCTGCCAGGTCAGCTGGATACCGGCAGCCTGGGCGATAGCGGGCATGTGCAGCGTGTGGTTGGTCGAACCGCCGGTGGCGTGCAGCGCGACGATGGAATTGACCAGCGAGCGCTCATCGACGATTTCGCCGATCGGCATGAAGTTGCCGCTTTGCTTGGTCAGACGAGTGACCTGCTGCGCCGCTTCGGCGGTCAGTGCATCGCGCAATGGCGTGTAGGGATTGACGAACGAGGCACCGGGAAGGTGCATGCCCATGACTTCCATCAGCAACTGGTTAGTGTTGGCAGTGCCGTAAAAGGTGCAGGTGCCGGGGCCATGATAGGACTTCATTTCCGAGTCCAGCAGCTCTTCGCGGGTGGCCTTGCCTTCTGCGTAACGCTGCCGCACGTCAGCTTTTTCCTTGTTGGAAATGCCCGACACCATCGGCCCGCCCGGCACGAAAAGGGTCGGCAGATGACCAAAACGCAACGCGCCCATCATCAGGCCGGGGACGATCTTGTCGCAGATACCCAGCATCAGCGCGGCATCGAACATGTTGTGCGACAGCGCGATGGCGGTGGACATGGCGATCACTTCGCGGCTGGCGATGGCCAGCTCCATGCCCGGCTCGCCCTGAGTCACGCCATCGCACATGGCCGGTACACCACCGGCAAACTGACCGACAGATCCAATGTCACGTAACGCCTGTTTGATCTGGGTAGGGAAATGTTCGTAAGGCTGATGCGCCGAAAGCATCTCGTTGTAGGAAGACACGATCGCCACGTTGGCGGCGTTCATCAGACGCAGGTTTTGCTTGTCTTCCGGGCCGCAGGCAGCGACCCCGTGAGCAAAGTTGGCACATTGCAGTTTGCCGCGCATCGGGCCTTCGCTCGCTGCACCGCGAATCAATTCAAGATAACGCTGACGGGTGTCACGGCTGCGAGCGATGAGCCGCTCGGTTACCTCAAGAATGCGGGGATGCATGTGGTGAACTCCAGGCTAACGTCTAAGGTCACCCGTAAAGACAGTTCCGGTTATCGAGCTGCGACAGTCAGGAAGCAGAACCCTTATCTCGATCAACCCGGAGGGCCTTTCAGGCTTGTAGTTGTAGATAAAACAAAATATTGCCACTAAAAAGGCTTGTTTTCTATTTCCATGAGAATAATCTTGTAATTCCAACAACAAATTCAGAAGGACGGCTGTATGACTCTTCGTATCGCAATCAACGGTTTTGGCCGAATCGGCCGCAACGTCCTACGCGCACTGTATACCCAAGGCTACCGTCAGGACCTGCAGGTCGTCGCCATCAACGATCTGGGCGACAGCGAAATGAACGCACACCTGCTGCGTTTCGACACCGTACACGGCCCTTTCAGCGGCACGGTCGAGTGCGACAAGGAAAGCCTGACGGTCAACGGTGACCGTATTTCGGTCAGCGCGATTCGCAACCCTGCCGAACTGCCGTGGAAAGCGCAGAACATCGACGTGGTGTTCGAATGCACCGGTCTGTTCACCAGCCGCGACAAGGCCGCCGCGCATCTGACTGCCGGTGCCCGCAAGGTGATTATCTCCGCCCCGGCCAGCGGTGCCGATGCCACCATCGTCTATGGTGTCAACCACGACACATTGCGTCAGTCGCACCAGATTATCTCCAGCGCCTCCTGCACCACCAACTGCCTGGCACCGGTTGCTCAGGTGCTGCATCGTGAACTGGGCATCGAAACCGGCCTGATGACCACCATTCATGCCTACACCAACGACCAGAACCTGATCGACGTCTACCACACCGACCCGTACCGCGCCCGTTCGGCCACGCAGTCGATGATTCCGAGCAAGACCGGCGCTGCCGAAGCCGTCGGCCTGGTACTGCCGGAACTGGCAGGCAAACTGACCGGCATGGCCGTGCGCGTGCCTGTCATCAATGTGTCGCTGGTCGACCTGACCGTGACCCTGAAGCGGGAAACCACCGCTGAAGAAGTCAACGCATTGATGAAAGAAGCCAGTCAGCATTCCAAAGTGCTGGGTTACAACACCCTGCCGCTGGTCTCCCACGACTTCAACCATAACCCGCTGTCGTCGATCTTCGACGCCAATCACACCAAAGTCAGCGGCAAGTTGCTCAAGGTGCTGTCCTGGTACGACAACGAGTGGGCATTCTCTAACCGCATGCTCGACAACTGCCTGGCGCTGCATAACGCGCAGTAACAGCTTCATGAGCGCCTGGAGGGAGGCTGAGCGCCGTAACAAGCGTTCCGATGCTGCGGAACGAGAGGTATCTCCTGGATTCACTCTCGTTCCCACGCTCCAGCGTGCTAACGCCGTTCTGGACGCGCTGCGTCCGGTCTTGAGCGAGCCGTGCGACACAGATTAATGTGCGCGGTGTCACAACAGGCAATCCATACCGGAACGTAAGAAACGAGACATTCCGGGATAAATATTTACAGATCTGCGCTTGACCCGACCGAAAGATGAGAAGCATTATCATTTGCCTGAATCTTCGGTCGGGCTCACGTGTGTCGCAGTCTCATTTCAATAATGTCTTTCTGGCCCAGCGTGCCGTGCTGTTGCGCACCTTGCAGCGCATGGTCGGTAGCCACAGTGCCGCCGAGGACCTGCTTCAGGAAACCTGGCTGCGCGTCAGTCGCGCGTTGACCGAACACCCCGTCGACCATCTCGAACCTTTCGTCTTTCAGACCGCCCGCAATCTGGCGCTGGACCATCTGCGTGCACGGCGTATTCATGGCCGCACCATGATCGAGGATGTCTCACCCGCCCAGCTGGAAAGTGTCGTTGCGCAACTCGGCGCACCCGAGGATGCCGCTCATGCCAAACGCCTGCTCGAAGGGCTGAGCGCCAGCCTGAGCACACTGAGCCCGCGTCAGCAGAAAATCTTCACGCTCAGCCGCCTCAATGGCTGCAGTTACCTGGAGATCGCCGAGCAGTTGCAGGTCTCGGCCAGCACCGTGCAAAAGGAACTGAAACTGATCATGGCGATCTGCGTAGGCGTGATCTCAAGGCTTGACCCGCCCTGAATGCTGCCGCAGGCTCCAGACTCTTATCGACACAGTTTCAGGACTCAGAGGAACACCGTGCCCCCGAGAACAGAACGTCCTCAAGCGATTGCACAGGACGTATTGAGCGATAGTGCAATGGATCAGGCGCTGACCTGGCTGATCGAACTGGAGGACGCCGATGCGGAGCGACTGGCCTGTTTTCAGGAATGGCTGAATGCCGATCCAGAGCATGCGCGTGCGTTCGACAAGGCCCGGGCGATCTGGCAGTCGCAACCTGTTCAACTCGCGGCTGAAGATATTGCGCAACCGCGCAAGCGTTCGGCGTGGCGACGTATCCGCCCGCACTGGAAACCTCTGGCGACCGCCGCGGTTCTGCTGCTGGGGCTGTTCAGCTTCAGCAACCTGCCCTTACGCCTGCAAGCGGACCATCTGACAGTGGTCGGCGAGCGTCAGCGTCTCGAGCTGGCCGATGGCTCCAGGGTTTTGCTCAACACCGACTCGGCGTTCTCCAGCCGCATCGATGACCAGCAGCGCTCTGCCCGGCTGCTTCAAGGCGAAGCATTTTTCGAGGTACCGTCCAGGCCGGGTCTGCCACTCGAAATCGACGCAGGCCCGGTACGCATGAGCGCCAACAGCACCGAGTTTTCCGTGCGTTATCTGGATGGCGTCGCGCAAGTGGACGTGCAGCGCGGTGCTGTCGATGTGCGTGCGTTACGAGGCGACTCCAGCCTCAGCCTTGCGGCCGGGGAACGCATTCGCGTCGGGCCTGGCGGCTTCGGGCATCGGGAAAAGCTTGATCCGGCCCGCGACCTGGCCTGGGTGCAGGGCCGACTGATCTTCGACAACAGCCCGTTGAGCGAGGTGCTGGCTGAACTGCGCCGCTACTATCCCGGCTGGATCATCAACACCAACGCGCAACTGGATCGCGTGGCAGTCACCGGAAACTACCGCCTGGACAACCCGCTGGACGTAGTGCGTTCGCTGGCGCAGATCACCTCGGCAAGCGTGCATGAAATGCCCGCGTTGGTGATCCTCAACTGAGACCGGATTTTTTTACTCGATAGCCACTGGCCGTTCGTCTAGTTATAGCAGATGCAACTGATTCTCATCCCGAAACAGTTTGTAAACACTATAACGAGCCACACCCCAGGGAGCGCTACCGATGTCATCCACGTTCACGCCTGTCGCCCGACACCGCGCACGGCTTACCCTTTCACTGCTGACCCTCGCACTCCTCGGCGCAGGCCTGCAAGTACTGCCTGCCCACGCATCCAGCGAAAATGCACCGTCGGCACGCCCGGCAGGCACCTACAGCTTCTCGATCAGCCAGCAACCGCTGGTGTCAGCCCTGAACGAATTCAGCCGCGTTACCGGCTGGCAAGTCGGTGTGTCATCCGAGCTGGCGCAAAACGTAACGTCACAGGGCGCAAACGGTAATCTGAGCGCGGCAGCCGCTCTGGACAAATTACTGGCGGGCAGCTCGCTGAGCTATCGCAACCTGGGCAACAACAACGTGGTGCTGGAAAAGCGCATTGCCGGGGTCATGGCGCTGGATCAGATCACGGTGAGCGCAACGCGTCAGGCGCAGGAAGTGGTCACCGTACCCAGCACTGTCAGTGTTCAATCACGCGAACAGCTGGATCGTCAGAACGTCAATACCATTCGCGATCTGGTGCGCTACGAGCCAGGTGTTTCAGTGGGCGGCGCAGGGCAGCGTGCAGGCACGACCGGTTACAACATTCGCGGGATCGACGGCAACCGCATCCTGACCCAGGTCGATGGCGTTGAAGTGCCCGACAGTTTCTTCACTGGCCCTTATGCGCAGACCCACCGCAACTACGTCGACCCCGAGATAGTCAAGCGCGTGGAAATCCTTCGCGGCCCGGCATCAGCCCTGTACGGCAGCAGCGCCATCGGCGGCGTCGTCAGTTATTACACGCTGGACCCGGATGACATCATCAAACCCGGCCAGGACGTCGGCGCACGCCTGAAAACCGGCTACAGCTCGGCAGACGAGAGCTGGCTGAACTCGGCCACGCTCGCCGGGCGTCAGGGCGAGTTCGACGCTCTGCTGCACTTGAGCCAGCGTAACGGTCACGAAACCGAATCTTATGGCGAGACGGGCGGCACTGGCCTGAACCGCACCGAAGCCAACCCTCAGGACGCCCGCAGCACCAACATCCTGGGCAAACTGGGCTGGAATTATGGCGACGGCTCGCGCCTGGTGCTGGCCTATGAAAAGTACAAGGATGATCGCGACAGCAACCTGAAAAGCGCGGTGGGTGGACCGTTCGCCAATGGCAGCGGGCTAGGTATGTATCGCTCGCGCGAAGGCAACGACACCATTACCCGCGAACGCTTCGGGGTCGAGAACACGTTCAGTCTCGACAGCCTGCTGGTGGATAACCTCAAGTGGAGCCTGAATTACCAGACCGCCAAGACCGACCAGAGCACTCACGAACGTTATTTCCCGTTCTCCCGCGATGTATATCGCCAGCGCGAGACGGAGTATCAGGAAAAACAGTGGATCTTCGATGCCCAGCTGGACAAGGCATTCTCCATCGCCAGCACTGACCATGTGCTGACCTACGGCACCACCATCAAGCAACAGAAAGTCACCGGGCTGCGCAGCGGTAGCGGGACCTGTGCCCGTGTGTTCGGCTCGTGTCGTGTGGTCGGCGCCGACAGCCCGAGCGATCGGCTGGCCGCCACCAGCGACTTCCCGGACCCGACCATCACCAGCTATGCCCTGTTCGCGCAGGATCAGATCAGCTGGAACGACTGGACCTTCATGCCCGGCGTGCGCTACGACCACACGCGACTCGAACCCAGGTTCACTCAGGCGTTTCTCAACTCGGTCGACCTGACAGACCCGAGCGAGGCCAACGATGAAACGAAGACCTGGCATCGCCTGTCGCCCAAGTTTGGCGTGACCTACGCGCTGACCGACCAGTACACATGGTATGGCCAGTATGCCGAAGGGTTCCGCACGCCCTCGGCAAAATCACTTTATGGTCGCTTCGAAAACCCGAGTGCTGACTACACTGTCGAGCCGAACCCGAACCTGAAGCCGGAGACCAGCAAAAGTTATGAAACGGGGCTGCGCGGCCGCTTCGAGTCCGGTTCGTTCGACATCGCCGTGTTCTATAACAAGTACCGCGACTTCATCAACGAGGACGCGATCACCCCCGGTTATGACGAACTGACCTTCCAGTCGAACAATATCAAGCACGCCACCATGAAGGGCGCCGAGTTCAAGGGGCGTCTGAATCTCGACAGCCTGGGCGCGCCGAGCGGTCTGTACAGCCAGGCATCCATTGCTTACGTCCACGGCCGCAACAACGATACCGGCGCGCCGATCAACAGCGTCAACCCGCTGACCGGCGTCATCGGCCTGGGGTATGAACAGAACACCTACGGCAGCCTGCTGAGCTGGACGCTGGTCAAGCGTAAAACCCGCGTGGACGACAGCAGCTTTCACACGCCGGATGGCACCTCCAGCCAGTTCAAGACACCGGGCTTCGGCATTCTGGACCTGACCGGCTATTACAAGGTCAGCAACGACGTGACTGTGAATGCCGGCCTGTACAACCTGACCGACAAGAAATACTGGCGCTGGGACGACGTACGCGGCTACGACGGTGTCGGTGAGGCTGGCGTGACTGCGCCTGCCAATCTTGACCGCCTGACCCAGCCGGGACGCAACTTCAGCGTCAACGTGGTGTGGGACATCTGACCCCGACAGTGACTGAAAGCCCGCCGTCAAACGTTGGCGGCAGGCTTTTTTACGCTCTCGGGGCTGGCTGTTCGTCTATTCAACAAGCCCTCTTTTTTCAGCAAGGAAGACTTCGATGCCCCTCGACCCGACCACACCGACCCTGCGCTCACAACGCCTCAATCAGATCACTCATGCGCCGCATGAACAGCTCGACAAGGCGGTCAAGGCCCACGCACCGTTTGCAACGCTGGCCAGCTATTCACGCTTTGTGGTCGCCCAGTACCTGTTCCAGAGCGAACTGCAAAGCCTGTACAACGACCCGGCGCTACAGGCGATCATCCACGATCTGCCCGCGCGCTGCCGGGCGGCACAGGCCAAGGCAGACCTTGCCGACCTGAATATGGACATCCCGCTGCCCGTGCCCGGCGCAGTACAAAGCACAAGCAAGGCCGAGGCACTGGGCTGGCTGTTCGTTTCAGAAGGTTCCAAGCTGGGTGCGGCGTTCCTGATCAAACGCGCCGAAGCGTTGAACCTGAGCGACCGTTTCGGTGCCAGACACCTGGGCGAGCCCGAAGGTGGCCGCGCCGCTGGCTGGAAGACTTTTGTCAGAACCCTTGACGAAATGCCACTGACTGCCGAGCAGGAAGCGCAACTTGATCAGGGTGCCATTGCCGCTTTCGAGCGTTTCAATGTACTGCTGCAGCACGCCTACACCGATGCACCTGTCGCCGAAGCAGCGCAGGCATGAAAAAGCGCCCGGTGCTGTTAAGCTGGTCGGGCTTTCCGAACCAGCCTGTAGAGACCATGACGTACAAACCACCCGGCTCACGAATTTCACGCCTTTTATACGGCATCCTCGCCTATACCGCGCTTGCCATAGGTATCGTTGCGATCTTTGTTCCTGGCCTGCCGACCACTGAATTCATTCTGCTGGCGGCCTGGGCAGCAACACGCAGTTCGCCGCGACTGAATGCCTGGCTGGAAAACCATCGCGTATTCGGGCCAATCCTGTACAACTGGCGTAATGGCAGACTGGTCGCCCGCAAGGCCAAGATCAGCGCAACCATCAGTATGCTGGTGTGTGCTGTGGTCATGCTGAGCCTGATCGGTCACGCCTGGTGGCTGTATCTGGCCCTGAGCGGGATGGCGCTGGGCAATGTATGGATATGGTCGAGACCGGAACCGGTCAAAGTGGACCGCTGAGCAACAAAGCCGAACATGAGCAGCACACTTCGCATAAGCGATGAACCGCTTCGGCGCGATCAGTGTCTGACTGAGCAGACTTATCATTTGATGGAGTAACTTCATGTACGAGCCAGGCCATCTACATCTCACCCACGTAGCGCTGCAACCTTCAGATATCAGCTATGACATCCACCTGCGCTATGTGGTGAACGAAGATCCCAAGGAAGGCACCTCCATGCATTTCACCATGCAAGGTGAAATCGGTGGCAAGCCGTTTGAAGAACAGTTCCAGCTGACCCGCGACCTTGCATTCAACTTCGCCCACGACGCCAGCCGCATCGCCATCAGACACGGCCTGCCCAATTCCGCCGCGTTGCCAATTGCCAGCCACAAAGACTACGACCAGATGTTCGAAGACATTCGCAACAAACTGAACGTCAAATCCGGCGAGCCTGTGAAGCCGGAGCATCTGGAGTAGAGCTGAAGTTTCAAGCTTCAAGCCAAGACCATCATGGCCCATGCTCTGCGTCCACCCCTTAATGTGTGACGCGGAGCGTCACGAAGGGCATTCCCACGCTGGAGCGTGAGGAACGATAACCCCAACTATCGTGCGACGCTCCGCGTCGGCATGCCGTTCTGGACGCTCTGCGTCCGATCTTGAACATGCGCTGTGGCGCAGACTTGTGACGCAGAGCGTCACCCACGGCATTCCCACGCTGGAGCGTGAGGAACGATAATCTCAACTATCGTGCGACGCTCCGCGTCGGCATGCCGTTCTGGACGCTCTGCGTCCAACCCTTAATGTGTAGCGTGGCGCAGACTTAGGGCATTTCTACGCGGGAACGTGCGGAACACGTACGCCACCGAATTTCACCAAACCCGCCGCCACAGGGCATACTTGCCGCCCCTTCCGTTGCGAACCGTTAACGCCTCATGCGCATTCACGTCAGCTTCATCGACCGCGTCGGTATCACCCAGGAAGTACTGGCCATTCTGGGTGGGCGCAATCTGAATCTGGACGCAGTGGAGATGGTACCGCCCAACGTCTACATCGATGCGCCAACCCTCAGCCATCAGATGCTCGAAGAACTCAAGGATGCGCTGTTCAGGGTCAGGGGGGTGGAAGCGATCACGGTCGTGGATATCCTCCCCGGTCAGCGCCGCCATCTGCAACTGGATGCCCTGCTCGCCGCCATGACCGACCCGGTGCTTGCGCTGGACAGTGCAGGGTATGTGTTGCTGGCCAATCCTGCGCTCATGGCGCTCATTGGCCGTGAGCCGTCAGGTGAATCCATCGACGAACTGCTGGCAGCACCCGGCTTGCAGACAACGCTGCTGGAAAACGGCTTTCGGTTGCCATTGCGCGAGATCACCCTGAACGGTGAAGCCTTGCTGCTCGATGCGACACCGATCACCGAAGCCGGCGCGCTGATTACGCTCTACCTGCCCAGCCGGATCGGCGAGCGCCTGTCGGCGTTGCACCATGATCACGCCGAAGGTTTCGATGCCTTGCTGGGCGACTCAGCGGCCATCCGCACGCTCAAGGCCCGCGCACAACGTGTGGCGACGCTTGACGCTCCCTTGCTGATTCAGGGTGAGACGGGCACCGGCAAGGAACTCGTGGCCAGAGCCTGCCATGCCAGCAGTGCACGCCATGGCGAGCCGTTCCTCGCGCTGAACTGTGCGGCGCTCCCGGAGAATCTGGCTGAAAGCGAGCTGTTTGGCTATGCGCCCGGTGCATTTACCGGCGCCGCGCGCGGCGGCAAGCCTGGGCTCATGGAGCTGGCTAACCAGGGCACTGTCTTCCTTGATGAGATCGGCGAAATGTCGCCGTACCTGCAAGCCAAACTGCTGCGTTTTCTTAACGACGGCAGCTTTCGGCGCGTTGGCGGAGATCGGGAAATCAGGGTCAATGTGCGGATACTGAGCGCAACCCACCGCGACCTGGAAAAAATGGTCAGCGAAGGCACCTTCCGCGAAGACCTGTTTTATCGTCTCAACGTGCTCAACCTGCATGTACCGCCGTTGCGTGAGCGTGGTCAGGACATCCTGCTGCTGGCCCGTTACTTCATGGAACAGGCCTGCGCACAGATCCAGCGCCCGGTCTGCAGACTGGCGCACGCCACTTACCCCGCCCTGCTGGGCAACCGCTGGCCGGGTAATGTGCGCCAATTACAAAACGTGATATTTCGTGCGGCTGCCATCTGCGAAGCCACTCATGTGGATATAGGTGATCTGGACATTGCCGGCACGGCGGTGGCGCGTCAGAACGACGCCCCGATCGACAGCCTCGAGAACGCTGTAGCCGCGTTTGAAAAAGAATTGCTGGAAAAGCTTTACGCCGATTATCCCTCCACTCGTCAGCTGGCGGCCCGCCTGCACACCTCGCACACGGCCATCGCACAGCGCCTGCGAAAGTACGGAATACCTGCCAAGCCATAGCTTGGCAGCAGATTCGTATAAAAAATTATTTAGAAAAACTTCATTAAATAAACAAACTGCCGATAGCGTTCTGGTATGTTCGATAAACCTCTTAACATCCATTTGAATGGGTGTCCGTAAGTGTTCATTACGGCCGTCATGGCAGACAGGGTCACGTAGCAACGGGAAAGAATCATGCAAACCCCGCCAGTAGACCGCCAGACCGCCGAGCCGCAGTCTCGTGCCGAAACGATCGTCGAGTCCCGCCGGCAGAAAATCCTGCTGAAGACCGGTGCGCTTCAGGATGCCATTTTCAACAGTGCCTATTTCTCCAGCATCGCCACCGATGAACATGGCGTCATCCAGATTTTCAACGTCGGCGCCGAACGCATGCTCGGTTATCACTCCGAAGACGTGGTCGACAAAATCACCCCGGCCGATATTTCCGACCCTGCCGAGCTGATCATCCGCGCCGCAGCGCTGAGCCATGAGCTGAACACGCCTATCACGCCTGGCTTTGAAGCCTTGGTGTTCAAGGCTTCGCGCGGTATCGAAGACATCTATGAGCTGACCTACATCCGCAAGGATGGTAGCCGCCTGTCAGCGATGGTGTCGGTCACCTCACTGCGCGACAACACCGAAACCATCATTGGCTACCTGCTCATCGGCACCGATAACACGGCGCGCAAACAGGAAGAAGAAGCCCAGGCGTTGCTAGACCAGCGTCTGCGAGACCAGCAGTTCTACACCCGCTCGCTGATCGAATCGAACATCGATGCGCTGATGATGACCGACCCGCAGGGCATCATTTCCGACGTCAACAAGCAGATGATGGCACTGACCGGACGCACCCGCGACGAGTTGATCGGCGCGCCCTGCAAGAACTTTTTCACAGATCCGGCAAGCGCCGATGCGGCGATCAAGCGCGTGATCAGCGAACACAAGGTCAGCGATTACGAGCTGACCGTGCGCGCCTACGACGGCACCGAAACAGTCGTGTCGTACAACGCCGCGACCTTTCATGATCGCGATCGCAAGCTCAAGGGTGTGTTTGCCGCTGCTCGCGACGTGACCGAGCGCAAGCGTTTCGAACGCACGCTGGAAGAGAAAAACATCGAGCTGGAGCATGCAAGCCACATGAAGTCCGAGTTTCTGGCCACGATGTCCCATGAATTGCGCACCCCCTTGAACGCAATCATCGGCTTTTCGGAGGCCCTGAAGGACGGCATGGTCGGCGACATGAGTGACGCCCAGCGCGGCTATATCGGCGACATTTTCAACAGTGGCCAGCATTTGCTCTCGCTGATCAACGACATTCTCGACCTGTCCAAGGTCGAGGCCGGCATGATGAGCCTGGAGCTGGAACAGGTCGATCTGGACGAACTGTTAAGCAACAGCCTGCTGATCGTCCGCGAACAGGCAGCGCTGCAGCGCATCCAGTTGAAGCTGGAGACCGAAGCCGACTTCGGCCTGCTGGAACTCGACCGGCGCAAGACCAAGCAGATCGTCTACAACCTGCTGGCCAACGCGGTGAAGTTCAGCGCGCCGGGAGACTGGGTGACGCTGTCGGTGCGTCAGGTGCCGAGCACACAGGCAGGCGTGCTTGATGGCGACTGGCCGACTCACGTATTTCCACTGCCGCCCGGCGACTATGAGCAGTTTCTGGAGCTGAGTGTCAGTGACACTGGCATCGGCATCGCCCAAAGCGACATGAACAAGCTGTTCAAGGCGTTCAGTCAGATCGACAGTGGCCTGGCGCGTAAATTCGAAGGCACGGGGCTGGGCCTGGCGATGGTCAAGCAACTTGCAGAACTGCATGGCGGTAGCGTTGCGGTGGCCAGTGTCAAAGACCTGGGCGCTCGCTTCGTGGTCTGGCTGCCGATTCGCAAACTCGGTTCCGGGGAGGCGCCGTGGCCCATATCATGATCGTCGAAGATAACGCCGCCAACATGCGTCTGGCCGAGCTGCTGCTGACCAGCGCCGGGCATGTCGTGCTGTGTGCGACAGATGCCGAAACCGGCCTGAAACTGGCCCGCGAGCATCAGCCGGATCTGATCCTGATGGACATTCATCTGCCGGAAATGGACGGTCTGAAAGCCACCTCATTATTGAAGAACGACGCCAGCACAGCAGCAATACCTGTGGTCGCACTGACTGCGATGGCGATGAAGGAAGACGAAGAGAAAATCCGCCTGGCAGGCTGCAACGCTTACATCATCAAGCCCGTGCGCTACCAGGAGTTGTACCGGGTTATCGATTCCCTCCTCGACAAAAGCCTGGCCCAACAGCCAACTACCTGAGCAGACGCCATGACCGAGAGCGCCGCAACGATCCTGATTGTCGATGACGATGTGCATGTACGCGACCTGCTGGAAGTTCTGTTGCAGAACCAGGGCTACCGGACGCTGACGGCAGAGTCGGGGCTAGTGGCGCTGGAGATGGTCGACCTTCACGCTCCGGACCTGATCCTGCTGGACATCATGATGCCCGGGATGGACGGCTATGAGGTCGCCGCCCAACTGAAGGCCGGGAAAAACACGGCCAATATCCCGATCATCATGCTCTCGGCACTCGACGCGCAGAGCGCGCGTCTGTCCGGGCTTGAAGCAGGTGCCGAGGAGTATCTCAACAAACCTGTGGACAGTGCCGAACTGTGGCTGCGGGTGCGCAACCTGCTGCGGCTCAAATCGTTTGGCGATTACCTGAAAAGTCACAGCCTGATTCTCGAAGAGCAGTTGCAACAGCGCACCATCGATCTGGAACGCTTTCGTACGGTCATGGACGCTTCGGAAGATGCGATCTTCCTGATCAATCGCAACACCATGAGCCTGATCGAATTCAACCGCAGGGCCTGTCAGTTACTGGGCTATACCGCCGAGGAACTGTCGCACAAGACGCCTGCCGAGCTGGGCGAAACCTCCATGGAGAACCTGGAGGTGGTGTACGACAAGATCATTGCCGGTAAAGGCCCCAGCGAACCGCTGGAAACCCAGATCCGTGACAAAAGCGGTCGGGATGTGGAAGTGGAAATACATCGTCAGGCGTATCGCACCGGTGAAGACTGGGTCATCGTCGGCATCGTGCGTGACATCACTCGACGCAAGGAAAGCGATCAACGCCTGCTGACCATGGCCCATTACGACACGCTGACCGGCCTGCCGAACCGCGACCTGTTTTTCACCAGCCTGCAGATGGGCCTCACCCAGGCAGCGATCAGTCGCTGGAAGCTGGCAGTGCTGACAGTCAATCTGGATGGCTTCAAGAACATCAACGAAACCTGGGGCCACGTTCTGGGCGATCAGGTATTGCTGGAAGTCAGCCATCGCCTGTCGGAGTGCCTGAATGCCAGCGATACGCTCGGACGCGTGGACGGTGATCAGTTTGCGTTGATTCTGATGATCCGCGTAGGCCAGGCCGATACCCGCCAGACACTTGAGCGCATTCGTAAAGCATTGCGAGTGCCTTTTCTGGTCGAGGGTCAAAGCATCGTCATGACCGCCAGTATCGGCATCGCGCTGTATCCGGAAGACGGCGAAGACGCACGCGAGCTGGTCAGACACGCGTACACCGCGATGAACAGTGCGAAGAAGATCGGCCCGGACACCTACCGGTTTTATACCGCGCAGATGAACGCAGACGTCTCGGCGCGCCTGGACCTTGAAGCCGCCTTGCGCGATGCCGTGGAAAAACACGCGTTCGAGATCGTCTACCAGCCCAAGCTTAACCTCGTCACCGGCCAGATATGCGGGCTGGAAGCCTTGCTGCGTTGGCCGCGCCCAGGCCAGCAAGGCGTATCGCCTGCGGTTTTCGTTCCGGTACTGGAAAGCCTGGGGCTGATCGGTGAGGTCGGCAACTGGGTAGTCGATCGTGTCTGCGCCCAGATTGCGCAGTGGCAACGCTCGGGGCTGGGGCTGTTCCAGGTGGCGGTCAACGTCTCCGGCCAGCAGATTTCCAACAGCAGCCTGGTCGCCGATATCCGTCAGGCGCTGACCCGTCATCGGGTCGCACCGCAGTGGCTGGAGGTGGAACTGACAGAAAGCTCGCTGATGGAAAACACCTCTCACACCATCGCGACCCTGGAAACCCTGAGGGCCAACGGGGTCAGTATTTCCATCGACGATTTCGGTACCGGCTATTCAAGTCTGGCGTACCTGCGCCGATTCCCTATCGACAAGCTTAAAATCGACATTGCGTTCATTCGCGAAGTGACCAGCAACCCACAGGACGCGGCGATTGCCCGAGCAATCATCGAACTGGCACACAGCCTGGGTCTGAAGGTCATTGCCGAAGGCGTGGAAACGCCTGAGCAGCTGGCTTTTCTGCGGGAAAATCAGTGCGATCAGATTCAGGGTTACCTGATCAGCAAGCCGCTGCCGCTGGCAGAGCTTGAAACGTTTTTAAGTGCACCGGAGAAGCAGTTCGGGTAACACTGCACGATCGGCACAGGCTGTGCCGAATACGCCATTTTTGAAGGAGTTCGCTGCATGCGGTGTTTGCACGCTGTACTTTTAGGGATGCTAAGTGTGGCGAACCTCGCTCAGGCACAGACGCCAGCAGATACCGGGCTGATCGACGACAACGCACAAGCCGGCACCTCAGCACCTTCCAGCGAAGCACGCGGCGTGCTGCGGGCAACCAATCAGGCGGTCCTCGCCAGCGAACTGTCAGGACGTATCGTTGACCTGCCTTTTCAGGAAGGCGAGTCGTTCAAAAAGGGCGATACCCTCGCCCGCTTCGATTGCTCTGCCTATCAGGCACAGCTCAATGCCGCTCAGGCAGCAAGCCGTGGTGCCAGTGAGGAACTGGCGCACAATCGGCAACTGGCCTCGCTCAATTCAGTAGGCCGCTTCGAAGTGGCACGCGCCGAAGCAAAGCTCTCAGAGACCCAGGCACAGTCCGGCGTTTATCAGGTTCAGATCAAGCGTTGCAGCGTGGTTGCGCCCTACGACGGGCAAGTCGTAGAGCGTAAGGTCAAGCGTTACGAAAGTGTCGCCGCCGGCACGCCGATGCTGGAAATCGTCGATAACCGTACGCTGGAACTTCATCTGCTGGTGCCCTCACGCTGGATGAGCAAACTCAAGCCCGGCCAGACTTTCAGCTTCGTGCCCGACGAAACAGGCCAGCCGCTGACCGCCACCGTCAAACGACTCGGCGCACGCATCGACGAAGGCAGCCAGACCCTGCTATTGATCGCCAGCCTGCCCAAAGCCGAGGGGCTGCTAGGAGGCATGAGCGGTACGGCGCATTTTGCGGAGTTCAAGTGAACGCCCCCGTATCCGGCGCTGCTGAACGGGTTTTCGCGCAGTTTCTTGACCTTGAACGACTGACCCGCGCCGCTCGGACCACCGAACAGCTGGCTTACAGCCTGGTCAATGATGGCCAGAGTCTGTTTGGCTATCGCCACGCTGCACTGGTGATTGCCGGCAAGGTACGTTCGGTGACAGGTGTGAGCGTGATCGAACCCAATGCCCCGTTTGTGGCCTTCGTCGAGCATGCCGTCGGCCAGTTGCTCAAACTTGAGCTGATCAAGCCGGCGCGCGTGGTGCACATGGATTCGCTCAGTGCATCAGTGCGCGATGACTGGAACAGTCTGTCGGCGCCCCACGTGTTCTGGCTGCCGTTGCAAGACCGCAAAGGTGAAGTATTTGGCGGCCTGTGGCTGGCCCGCGACACGCCTTGGTCGTCTGCAGAGCAGGTGTTGCTGGCGCAACTGGGGGACACCTGCAGCCATGCGTGGCTCGCCTTGCAACCTGGCAAGCCGTGGCGTCTGCGCTTCAACCGCAAGCGTCAGGCATTGCTGGTGGTCCTCGCCTTGTCATGCCTGCTGATTCCGGTGCGCCAGTCGGTGCTGGCACCGGCCGAGGTTGTCCCGCTGGGCGGTCGGGTGGTGGCGGCGCCACTGGATGGCGTAGTGGCCGAGTTTCTGGTCAAGCCCAATCAGATCGTCAAGACCGGCGACCTGCTGCTGCGTTTCGAGAACACCACACTCAAGGCTCAGGCGGATGTAGCCGAGCGAGCATTGGGCGTTGCCGAGGCAGAACTGAAAGCCAATTCGCAACGGTCTTTCGCCGATGCTGAATCCAGCTCGAGAATCGACCTGCTGGCAGCCCGCGTCGAACAGAAACGCGCAGAACGTGATTACGCCCGCGAGCTGTTGAAGCGCAGTGAGGTGCGTGCCGAGCGCGACGGCATTGCCGTGTTCGCCGATGCCCAGCGCTGGCTTGGCAAACCGGTGCAGACCGGCGAGCGCCTGCTGGAAATTGCCGACCCGAACCAGGCCGAGCTGCGCATAGAGCTGGCAGTAGGCGACGCCATTGCGCTGCAACCGGATGCAGAAATCGCGCTGTTTCTGGACAGCGATCCGCTGCAACGCCACGCGGCTCGCCTGGAACGCGCGGCCTACGAGGCGCAACCCACGCCCGGCGGGCAACTGGCTTATCGCCTGGATGCCAGTTTTCTCGACTCGCCGCCGCCACGCATCGGTCTGCGCGGAACAGCCAAGGTATTCGGTGACCGTGCGCCGCTCGCCCTGTACCTGCTGCGCCGTCCTCTCGCCGCGTTGCGTCAGAGCGTGGGCCTGTAATGAACCTGCCCGGCCTGCGTGCTGACCTGCAGCTCACGCCTGCCGCCCCGGCACTTGATGGCTCGCCGCGCTGGACCCTGGCCGACCCGCTTCGCGGTCGTTACTTCAAGCTCGGCACCCAAGCCATTCGCCTGTTGCGCCATTGGGCACTGGGCGATGCCTCACGCGTGCTGCAAGCGGCCAATCGGGAGCCAGGCCTGCCGCTAGGCAACACCGAGATTGATGAACTGCTGCGCTTTTTGCGCGGCCATGACCTGATCGCAGCGCACGACCCGGAACAGCGCGCCAGTTACGCCTACAAGGCATCGGCGGCACGTCATGGGCTGTGGCAGATGCTCTTGCATCAATACCTGTTCTTCCGTATTCCACTCTGGCGGCCAGATGCATTTCTCAACCGTGTCTGGCCGTGGCTGGCGCGCTACGGCCCAGGGTTGATGCGCTACGGGCTGCCGATTACCCTGGGGCTGGGGATTTTTCTGGTAGCCCGCGACTGGCAGCGTTTTATCGGTACCTTCCCGCACCTGTTCAGTCTCGGCGGCGCGCTGGCGTTCGGCGTGGCGTTGTTCTTCGCCAAACTCTGTCATGAGTTCGGCCACGCATTCATGGCCAAGCGCGCCGGCTGTCGGGTGCAGAGCATGGGCGTGGCGTTCATGGTCCTTTTGCCGCTGTTCTATACCGACGTCAGCGATGCCTGGCGCGTCAATGATCGACGTGCCCGCCTGCTGATCGGCGCAGGTGGTGTGCTGGCGGAAATGCTCCTCGCCTGCATCGCATTGCTGGCCTGGTCGCTGCTGCCCGACGGCCCGGCGCGCACCGCAGCCTTCATGCTTGCCAGCGCGACGTGGCTGACCACTGTTGTGGTCAACCTCAACCCGTTCATGCGTTTTGATGGCTATTTTCTGATCAGTGATTTGTGGGAAGTCGATAACCTTCAGGGCCGGGCTTTCGCCCTGTGTCGCTGGCGGCTGCGCGAGGCCCTGTTCGGTTACGGCCTGCCTGCGCCAGAGCCGTGGTCAGCGGCCATGCAGCGTCGCCTGCTGTGGTGGGGTTATCTGTCCTGGTTGTGGCGTGCGGCGTTGTTTTTCGGTATCGCGCTGGCGGTCTACCACCTGTTTTTCAAATTACTGGGGGTTTTCCTGATGCTGGTGGAACTGGGCTGGTTCATTTTTCTGCCGATTTTCAAGGAATGTCGCCACTGGTGGTCACACCGCGAACAGGCTTACGCACCCCGCGTGCTCATCAGTGCGGCAGGCTTGCTGGCGCTGCTCTTGCTGCTGATCGTGCCGTGGCACAGCAGTGTCGAGTTGCCGGTGATGCTGGAAGCCGAAAGCGTAACTGCCATTCATGCCCCGGCCGCTGCCAGAGTCAAGCAGGTCAATGTGCACGACGGCCAGAAGGTCGAACAAGGTGCCGTGCTGATGGAGCTGGAATCCCCGGATATCGATTCGCGGCAAAGTATCGTGCGCCGTGAAATCAACATCTTGCAGTTGCAGATGCGTCGTCAGGCAGGCCGTAGCGAAACCGCCGCCGATGCCGGGATTCTCGAACAGCGTCTGGCCGAAGCAGTTGCCGAGTATCGCGGCCTGGCCGCACGACGCGAACGCCTGCTGTTACGCGCCCCCAAGGCCGGGCAGGTGCGTGACCTGCTGCCCCAACTGAGCGCAGGTCGCTGGGTGTCGACCAAGGACCCGCTGTTGAGGATTGTCGAAGGCGGCACGCGAATTCGCGGTTACGTGGCCGAGAACGCTCTGTGGCGTATCGCACCCGGTGATCGTGGACGCTTTATTGCCGATGATCCGATGCGTGAGTCGCTGCTCGTGGAACTTCAGGAAGTCGATGCCAACGGCGTGGCATGGCTGGATCAAGAAGCGTTGAGTTCCGATCACCACGGACCGATTGCTGTGCGTCGAGACGAAAACCAGCGCGCCGAACCGGTCCAGGGCCAGTATGGTGTACGCCTCAAACTGGTCGACAATACTGCCGCACCGTCCCAGCCGCTGCGTGGCGTCGCCGTGCTGGACGGTCGTAGCGAATCCCTGCTGGGCGCAACCTGGCGCAGGCTTGCCGCACTTGGAGTGCGTGAAAGCGGGTTCTGAAGCTGACACATGGACAGAGGACAGCCCTGATGACAAAAAAACCTTTCGCCAATCTCGATGGACTGGTCGTACGACCATCGAGAGAAACCGACAGCGCCTTTCTGCAGACGCTCTATCACTCCGCGCGGCCCGATCTGCAATTGATCGACGGTGAACGCGATCAGGTGGAGGACGTCATCGCCCAGCAGTTTCGTGTGCAGGACCTGGGCCTGGGGGAACACTTCCCGAACGCCATGCACTACGTGATCGAAAAGCTCGGCACGTCTATTGGCGCGCTGGTCACAGACTTCGGACACAACGAGATTCGCGTGCTGTATCTGGCGTTCATTCCGGCAGCGCGTGGCAAGGGTTATGGCCGTAATGTCGTGCAAGGCGTGCAGCAGGCGGCCGAGCAGATACGCTGTCCGGTCGCAACGGTGGTCTGGGCTAACAACCCCCACGCGCGCCAGCATTATCTGGCGCTGGGGTTTGAGGTTCAGGAACGGGACGTGGCCGCCGAGCGGCTGATCTGGTATCCAGGTCAGGCCGCTGCCGTCAATTGAAGCTGATGCAATAGTAGGCTAACCGGTTGTCACGCCCCATGGCAGGTACGCGAGACACGAAAACCTCCTGCAGCAGGCCGGTTTCCGGTAGCTCGATGGCGCATGGGCCGTCGATAAAGTCGCTGGGCTGCAAAGAGTCCAGAGATACGTTGAACGGCAGGCGTTGATCTTGCGAGGCGCGCGCCTGCGGCCGTTCTGCGACCGATGAAACCTGGACCGGCAACTGGCTGCCATCGCTCAATTGCAGTAGGCAGGTAGTACCGACCACCACTCGAAAGTGTTCGACAGTAATGTCTTGCAGCATTAAGCATCTCCAGCGCGAAATACAGAAAAAGCCCGTCCCTGGGCGCGACCCACTCAACTCCGGGTTGGAAAAATCCCTTGCAGGGCAATGCTGAAGTTTACGACCAGAAACGGATTCATGCTGTCGAGAGGCAAGCTGCCGCCAACGGGCTGCATGGTTCCACTCACAGCGGTGGTCACACCTTTTTGTACGACAGGCGTTGTTCCCGCACTCGGCGAGAAGATATTGGCGGACATCGGCCCGGTGGTAGAAGCGCCAATGAACGCATTGTCGGTGGTTGGCGCGATGGTCGCCCCGGCCACTGCCGGATTGGCCAGATTGATCGTGGTGGTCGCTGTCAGTGTGCTCAGTGCATGTACATGGGCTGGCATATTGGCAATGGCAACCGTTACCTTCTCAACCCCCGAACTGGCGCCCATCACACGGGGAGTGAGGTTGACGCCGGAGCCCTGATTCACCGGCACTCGACCTTGCAAATTGGGCACCATGAAGGTTGACGAACCGTTACCTCCGTACGTGACACCCATTAGCGAATACAAAGCCTGGTATTGGTTGACGCTCATTGTTTGTCCGTTGCATTGCACCCAGCCATAAGGTGCAAAATCAAAACCAAACATCATGATCGAACCCATAAAAACTTCCATATACCCTCATCCTTCTCTGTCATGCCATGGGAAACGTCTATCCACCAGATTACGGTTTCAGGTGGCAAGGTGAGAGCGTAGACGCAGTTTTCGGGTGTGTAAGTGTTTTATAACCTTTACACCCAGTGACACCGCACTGCCATAGTGACGGGAAGTTCACTACCGTTCATCTGATAGTCGTCCTTTCAATCCGGGGATAACCCAATGAAACCGGGCCGGCGGACGCTGCATCCACTATTCCTTCGCTGATGGCCTAAAGACATGCGGACTTGTGTCGAACTCTTGGCATATAAGTACATTTCGTTACGCCGTTCGAACACTCACCTGAATAGCTGTTTTGCGGGGCGCATGGATGCAAAAATTTCATTTCATCGCAGGCTTGCCACGATCGGGCTCCACCCTGCTTTCGGCTATTCTTCTGCAAAACCCACGCTTCCATGCGGGCATGAGCAGCCCGGTCGGTTCGCTGTTTTCCAGCATTCTTGGCCAGTGCAGCGCTGGCAGTGAATTCTCTTCAGTGATCAGTACCGACGTACGTCGCCGCTTGTTGCGCGGAATTTTCGAATCCTATTACGCCGACAAGGCCGACAAAGACGTGGTGTTCGATACCAACCGCGGCTGGAGCTCCCGTCTGCCCGCGCTCATGGACCTGTTCCCACAAAGCAAAATGATTGCCTGCGTACGCAACGTCGCCTGGGTGATGGACAGCATCGAGCGCTTGTACCGTGCCAACCCTTTCGAAAACACCAAGCTGTTCAACGATGACGTCGAGCGCAACACGGTTTACAGCCGGGTCGAGACGCTGGCGCAGCGCAACCGTCTGGTGGGCTTTGCCTGGGCATCGCTCAAGGAAGCCTATTACGGCGAGCATGCCGACTCGATTCTTCTGATCGATTACGAACTGCTGTCACAGGCCCCGGAGCGTGTCATACGGCTGATCTACGACTTCATCGAAGAACCGTGGTTTGAGCACGACTTCAACAACCTCGCCTATGACGCCCCCCAGTTCGACGACGCGCTGGGCATGTCCGGTCTGCACAAGGTCAAGCCGCGCGTTGCGCTGGAGCCCAGGTCCACCATCCTGCCGCCGGACCTGTTCGAGCAGTATTCAAAGTTGTCGTTCTGGAATGACGGATCTGCCAGCGCAGCCAATGTCATCCGCATGAAATCAGACGCCGCGGTCAGTTGATCGCGGTTTTATCAGTCGTAACGTTCGATCTCTGGTGAGCAGCATGTGGTGGAATAAACAAAAGTCGCGGACTGCAAAGCGGGCACCGTCGAGTGCAACCTCCCCCGTTTCCCCCATGATCATGTCTCTCGAACCGCGCATGCTGTTCGACGGTGCGGTCGCGGCGACGGTCGCTGAAGCGGCCCAGCCCGACAGCCAGCCCACGCCCGATGCATCGGCCAAGAGTGCCGAGCAGGCCAACAGCGCCAGCAACGATCATCATGCGCAAGCGCCAGCCTCTTCGGACGTGGCCGCAACACCCGCCGCCGTGCCCGGCACCACCGTTGTGTTTGTCGATTCCAGGGTCAAGGATTCTGCCAGCCTTCTGGCAGGCGTTGCGCCTGGTGCCCAAGTAGTCGAACTAGACGCTACCAAGGATGGCCTGCAACAGATTGCCGATTACCTTGAATCCCATCAGGGCGTCAGCTCAGTGCAGATCATTGCGCACGGCAACTCCGGCGACCTGTGGCTGGGCAACAGTTACGTCTCTGCCGACAACATTGCACAACGCAGCGCGCTGCTGGCCGAAATCGGCAACGACATGAACGCCGGCGGCGATATTCTGATCTACGCCTGCAACACCGCCGAGAGCGACACCGGCCTGAGCTTTGTGGACTCGCTGGCCACCCTCACTGGCCGTGACGTTGCTGCGTCCACCAACCGCACCGGCGTGGGCGGCGACTGGGATCTGGAGATTGCCACCGGCAGCATCGAAAGCGTCAGCGCCCTGTCGCAACAGTCGATGGACGCCTACCAGTGGGGGCTGGCGACCTTCACCGTGACGTCTACCAGCAACACCGGCACAGGCAGCCTGCGTGAAGCGCTGACCAATGCCCAGAACGGCGATATCGTGACCTTTTCGACCGGCATGACCGTTGCGCTGCAAAGCCAGCTGGTGGTCAGCAAGAACATCACCCTCGATGGTGACCTGAACAACGACGGCGTTGCTGACGTGACGCTGGACGGCCAGAACAGAACGAGCGTGATCAGGGTCAATTCCGGGGTAACGGCCACACTCGACGGCGTGATCATCACCCGAGGCGTAGCCAGCACCGCGGGTGCGAGCAGCGGCGCGAGCATTGCAGCCTCTGACGCACTGGGTGGCGGCATCAATAACGCCGGCAACCTCACGCTGCGCAACGTCACAGTAACCGCGAACTCGGCTGCGGGCGGTGGCGGCGGCGGTGGCGTCAACTCGCCAAACGTGGGCGGCGGCGGCGGCGGTGGCGGCGGCATTGGCGGGCAGAACGGCGCTGCGGGTGGCAGTGCCGGCACCTACCTCCACCGCCCCGTCAGCCAATACCGGCGGCAGCGGGGCATCGTTCAGCACTGCCTATCTGGCAGGCCAGGGCGGCAATTCAAGCGGCGGCGGGGCCGGAGGAAATGGTACGCCTGTCGGTTACACCAACGGTGGCGCAGGCGGTACAGCGACCAGCGGAGCCCGAACCATTGGTGGCGGTGGCGGCGGCTCGGGCTTTGACGCCAATGGCGGCAGAGGTGGATCAGCAGTCGGCGGCATTTACAACGCTTCGACCGGCACTCTGGCGATCATCGGTACCTCGACCATCAGCAGCAATATCGGTGCCGGCGGTGGCGGTGGTGGCGGCGGCACGATTGGTGGCAACGGTGGCCGTGGCATCGGCGCGATCTGGAACAAAGGCACGGTCAACATCACTTCCAGCAATAACTCGGCGATGACCGGCAACGTGGGCGGCAGCGGCGCAGGCGGCCAAGGAAACGGCAGTACGGGCAGCGTCAACGGCACATCACCCACTGCCGTCAATAACATCCTCAACGATGGCGGCACGCTGAACATTGCCTATACCGCTGATACAACTGCGCCGACAGGCTCCAGCATCGTGATTGCCAACACGTCCTTGAGTTCGGGCGGCACGTCGCTGGTCACGTTCACGTTCAGTGAGCCGGTCTTCGGCCTGGAAATCTCCGAGATCACCGTACCCAACGGTACGTTGAGCAACCTGGTGACCACCAACAACATTACCTGGACAGCTACTCTCACGGCCTCGGGCGATATTTCTGACAGTTCCAACGCCATCAGCCTGCCGTTATCGGCGGTGCAGGATTCTGCCGGCAATATCGGCACCGGGACAGTGACCTCCAATAACTACGCAGTGTCCGATACCGTGCCGCCGACAGTGACTGTCGCGGTGGCGGACACCGCCCTGGCGGCAGGCGAAACGTCACTGGTCACCATTACCTTCAGTGAAGTGGTCGCCGGCTTCGACAATGCCGACCTCACGGTGGCCAACGGCACATTGACCGCTGTCAGCAGCAGTGACGGCGGCAAAACCTGGACCGCGACGCTGACGCCGACCGCCAACCTGACCAGCACCGTCAACCAGATCAGCCTGAACCGGGCCGGTGTGCAGGACTTGTCCGGCAATGCGGGGACAGGCGTCGCCACGTCCAACAACTACGCCATAGACACGTCGCGCCCGACCGCAACCATCGTGCTGGCCGACAGCGCTCTGAGCATTGGTGAAACCTCACAGGTGACCATCACCTTCAGCGAAGCGGTGACGGGTTTCACCAACGCGGACCTGACCGTTGTCAATGGCACCCTGAGTAGCTTGACCACCAGCAACAACGTTGTCTGGACTGCGACGTTTACGCCGACCAACAACATCACTGACAGCACCAATGTGATTACCCTGGCCAACACGGGCGTCAGCGATGCAGCGGGCAATACAGGGTCGGGCACCACCGACTCGAACAACTACGCCATCGATACCCAGCGTCCGACCGCAAGCATTCTGGTGGCAGACGCCAGCCTCACGGCCGGTGAAACATCGCTGGTGACCATTACCTTCAGCGAAGCCGTCAGCGGGTTTACCAATGCCGACCTGACCGTGCCCAACGGCACCTTGAGTACCGTCACCAGCAGCGACGGCGGCATCACCTGGACCGCGACCTACACGCCGAACAACAACGTCAACGACACCACCAACCTGATCAGCCTGAACAATGCGGGCGTCGCGCGGACCTGGCGGGTAACGCAGGGGTCGGGACCAGCAACTCGGGCAACTTCACCATCGACACCGTGCGCCCGAGCGCCACCGTCGTGGTCGCAGACAGCGCTCTGTCTGCGGGTGAAACCTCGCTGGTGACCATTACCTTCAGCGAAGCCGTAACCGGGTTCACCAATGCCGACCTGACCGTTGCCAATGGCACCTTGAGCGCGGTGAGCAGCAGCAACGGCGGCATCACCTGGACCGCAACCCTCACACCAAGCGCAAACGTGACCGACACCAGCAACCTGATCACGCTGGATGCAAGCGGTGTTGCCAACGCTTCCGGCAACGCAGGCACAGGCACGATCAACTCCAACAATTACGCCATCGACACCCTGCGTCCGACCGCCAACATCGTGGTGGCAGACAACGCCCTGTCCATAGCTGAAACCTCGCTGGTGACCATCACCTTCAACGAGGCGGTCAGCGGTTTCAGCAATGCCGACCTGAACGTCAGTAATGGCACGTTGAGCGCCGTCAGCAGCAGCGATGGCGGTATTACCTGGACTGCTACCCTGACGCCGACAACAGGGATTACCAGCAACAGCAATTCGGTGATTCTGAACAACGGCGGTGTGGCCGATCTGGCCGGTAACGCAGGCAGCGGTCTGAGCACCTCGAACAACTACGCCATCGACACAGCGCGCCCGACAGCCAGTATCGCGATGTCGGACAATGCCTTGACCGGGGGTGAAACCTCACTGGTAACCATCACCTTCAGCGAGGCAGTGAGCGGCTTTAGCAACGCCGATCTGAGCGTACCGAACGGCACGCTGAGCGCCGTCAGCAGCGGCGACGGCGGTATCACCTGGACTGCAACCTACACGCCAAATGCCAATGTCGCCGATACCACTAACGTCATCACTCTGAACAAAACAGGCGTGACCGATCTGGCAGGTAATATCGGCAGCGGCACGACCGACTCCGGCAATTTCACCATTGCCACTCAGCAGCCGACCGCCACCGTCGTGGTCGCAGACAGCGCTCTGTCTGCGGGTGAAACCTCGCTGGTGACCATTACCTTCAGCGAGGCAGTGAGCGGCTTCAGCAACGCCGATCTGACGGTTGAAAACGGCACCTTGAGCGCCGTCAGCAGCAGCGATGGCGGTATCACCTGGACCGCCACCCTGACGCCGACTGCAAACGTCACCGACACCAGCAACCTGATCACGCTGGACAACGCCGGGTTTGCCAATGGCTCTGGCGTGACCGGTAATGGCATTACGTCCTCGAATAACTACGTCATCGACACCGCGCTGCCGACGGCGACCGTCGTAATTGCCGACAACGCCCTGTCCATAGGTGAAACCTCGCTGGTGACCATCACCTTCAGCGAAGCGGTGAGCGGTTTTACCAATGCTGACCTGACTATCAGTAATGGCACACTGAGCGCGGTCAGCAGCAGCGATGGCGGTATTACCTGGACGGCAACCCTGACGCCGACCGCAGGCACCACCAGCGCCAGCAACTCGATAGTCCTGAACAATGCCGGTGTGACTGATCTGGCGGGTAACGCCGGCAGCGGCCTGACGCTTTCCAGCAACTACGCGGTCGACTCGGCAGCCCCGACGGCGACTATCGTGGTTGCAGACAGCACGCTGTCAGTGGGCGAAACCTCGCTGGTGACCATCACCTTCAATGAGGCAGTCAGCGGTTTCGACAACAGCGACCTGAATGTTCCGAATGGCACTTTGAGCCCGGTCAGCAGCAGTGACGGCGGTATCACCTGGACCGCGACCTACACGCCAACCGTCAATGTGGCTGACAGCACCAACCTGATCAGCCTGAACAATGCGGGCGTCGCGGACCTCGCGGGTAACGCAGGCAACGGTGTCACCAACTCGGGTAATTTCACCATCGACACTGTTCAGCCGACCGCCACCGTCGTGGTCGCAGACAGCGCTCTGTCTGCGGGTGAAACCTCGCTGGTGACCATTACCTTCAGCGAAGCCGTTACCGGGTTCACCAATGCCGACCTGACCGTTGCCAATGGCACCTTGAGCGCGGTGAGCAGCAGCAACGGCGGCATCACCTGGACCGCAACCCTCACACCAAGCGCGAACGTAACCGATACCAGCAACCTGATCACGCTGGATGCAAGCGGTGTTGCCAACGCTTCCGGCAACGCAGGCACAGGCACGATCAACTCCAACAATTACGCCATCGACACCCTGCGTCCGACCGCCAACATCGTGGTGGCAGACAACGCCCTGTTCATAGCTGAAACCTCGCTGGTGACCATCACCTTCAACGAGGCGGTCAGCGGTTTCAGCAATGCCGACCTGAACGTCAGTAATGGCACCCTGAGCGCCGTCAGCAGCAGCGATGGCGGTATTACCTGGACTGCAACGCTGACGCCGGCCGTCGGGGTCACCAACAACAGCAATTCGATCATTCTGAACAATGGCGGCGTTGCTGATCTGGCCGGAAATGCCGGCAGCGGTCTGAGCACGTCGAACAATTACGCAATCGATACCGCGCGCCCGACTGCCAGCATCGTGGTCGCAGACAGCGCCCTGAGCGTGGGCGAAACCTCGCTGGTGACCATCACCTTCAATGAGGCAGTCAGCGGTTTCGACAACAGCGACCTGAATGTTCCGAATGGCACTTTGAGCCAGGTCAGCAGCGGCGACGGCGGTATCACCTGGACTGCAACCTACACGCCAAATGCCAATGTCGCCGATACCACTAACCTCATCACTCTGAACAACACAGGCGTGACCGATCTGGCCGGTAATATCGGCAGCGGCACGACCGACTCCGGCAATTTCACCATTGCCACTCAGCAGCCAACGGCCACCGTCGTGGTCGCAGACAGCGCTCTGTCTGTGGGTGAAACCTCGTTGGTGACCATTACCTTCAGCGAGGCAGTGAGCGGCTTTAGCAACGCCGATCTGAGCGTACCGAACGGCACGCTGAGCGCCGTCAGCAGCAGCGACGGCGGTATCACCTGGACCGCGACCCTGACACCGACAGTCAATGTCACCGACACCAGCAACCTGATCACGCTGGACAACAGCGGCGTTGCCAACGCGTCGGGCAACATCGGCAGCGGCATTAGCTCATCGAACAACTACGCTATCGACACGGCGCTGCCGACGGCGACCATCGTAGTGGCCGACAGCGCCCTGTCCATAGGTGAAACCTCGCTGGTGACCATCACTTTCAGCGAAGCGGTGAGCGGTTTCACCAATGCTGACCTGACTATCAGCAATGGCACCCTGAGCGCGGTCAGCAGCAGCGATGGCGGTATTACCTGGACGGCAACCCTGACGCCGTCCGCCGGGATCACCAACAACAGCAATTCGGTCACTTTGAACAACGGCGGCGTCGCTGATCTGGCCGGTAACGCCGGCAGCGGACTAAGCACGTCGAACAATTACGCACTCGACACTGCGCGCCCGACAGCCAGCATCGTGGTCGCGGACAGCGCCCTGAGCGTGGGCGAAACCTCGCTGGTGACCATCACCTTCAGTGAGGCAGTCAGCGGTTTCGACAACAGCGACCTGAATGTTCCGAATGGCACTTTGAGCCCGGTCAGCAGCAGTGACGGCGGTATCACCTGGACCGCGACCTACACGCCAACCGTCAATGTGGCTGACAGCACCAACCTGATCAGCCTGAACAATGCGGGCGTCGCGGACCTGGCGGGTAACGCAGGGGCCGGTGTCACCAACTCGGGTAATTTCACCATCGACACTGTTCAGCCGACCGCCACCGTCGTGGTCGCAGACAGCGCTCTGTCTGTGGGTGAAACCTCGCTGGTGACCATTACCTTCAGCGAGGCAGTGAGCGGCTTTAGCAATACCGACCTGAGCGTACCGAATGGCACGCTGAGCGCCGTCAGCAGCAGCGACGGCGGTATCACCTGGACCGCGACCCTGACACCGACAGTCAATGTCACCGATACGAGCAACCTGATCACGCTGGACAACAGCGGCGTTGCCAACGCGTCGGGCAACATCGGCAGCGGCATTACCTCATCGAACAACTACGCTATCGACACGGCGCTGCCAACGGCGACCATCGTAGTGGCCGACAGCGCCCTGTCCATAGGTGAAACCTCGTTGGTGACCATCACTTTCAGCGAAGCGGTGAGCGGTTTCACCAATGCTGACCTGACTATCAGCAATGGCACCCTGAGCGCGGTCAGCAGCAGCGATGGCGGTATTACCTGGACGGCAACCCTGACGCCGACCGCCGGGATCACCAACAACAGCAATTCGGTCACTTTGAACAACGGCGGCGTCGCTGATCTGGCCGGTAACGCCGGCAGCGGACTAAGCACGTCGAACAATTACGCACTCGACACTGCGCGCCCGACAGCCAGCATCGTGGTCGCGGACAGCGCCCTGAGCGTGGGCGAAACCTCGCTGGTGACCATCACCTTCAGTGAGGCAGTCAGCGGTTTCGACAACAGCGACCTGAATGTTCCGAATGGCACTTTGAGCCCGGTCAGCAGCAGTGACGGCGGCATCACCTGGACCGCCACTTTCACACCCGGCGCCAATGTGAATGCCAGCACCGGGCAGATCAGCCTGAACAGTGCAGGTGTCACCGATCTGGCGGGCAACACGGGCAGCGGCATCGTCAGTTCGGGCAGTTTCACCGTCGATACGACCAGACCTTCCGCCACCATCGTAATGGCCGATAACGCCCTGTCCGCAGGTGAAACGTCTCTGGTCACCGTCACATTCAGCCAGGCGGTCAGCGGGTTCAGCAACGCCGACCTGAGTGTCGCTAATGGTACGCTGAGCGCGGTGTCCAGCAGCGATGGCGGCATCACCTGGACTGCGACCTTCACGCCAAACGCAAACGTGACCGACGCAGGCAACCTGATCACGCTGGATAACACCGGCGTTACCAACGCGTCGGGCAATGCCGGCAGCGGCGCCACGGTTTCAAACAACTACGCCATCGATACTCAGCGCCCGACTGCAACTGTCGTGATCGCTGACAGCCTTCTGACCATCGGTGAAACATCACGAGTGACCATTACGTTCAGCGAAGCGGTCAGCGGGTTCAGCAACGCCGACCTGACCATCGCCAATGGCACCTTGAGCACTGTCAGCAGCAGCGACGGCGGTATCACCTGGACCGCAACCCTGACCCCCGATGCAAACGCTGCGAGCACCAACAACGTGGTGACGCTTAATAACGGCGGCCTGACGGACCTGGCAGGCAATGCAGGGAGTGGCACGACGCAATCCAATAGCTACGCCGTTGATCAGGCCCGCCCAACCGCCAGTATCGTGGTCGCCGACAGCGCCCTGTCTGCGAACCAAACCTCGCAAGTCACGATTACCTTCAGCGAAGCGGTCAATGGCTTCAGCAATGCCGACCTCGCAGTTGCCAATGGCACCTTGAGCGCAGTCAGTAGCAACGACGGAGGCATTACCTGGACTGCAACCTTCACGCCGAACGCAAACGTGACCGATGCGAGCAACCTGATTACGCTGGACAACACCGGAGTCGCTGACGCTTCAGGTAACACCGGCAGCGGCATTACGTCGTCGAACAACTATGCGATCGATACGGTGCGGCCTACCGCGACCATTACTGTTGCCAATCCGAATCTGGGCATTGGCCAGACGTCGCTGGTGACCTTTGCCTTCAGCGAACGGGTAACCAATTTCGATCTGTCGGACATCAGCGTAGGTAATGGCACACTGTCCAGCCTGAGCAGCAGCGACGGCGGCCTCACCTGGACCGCAACCCTGACGCCGGATGCCAACGTCACCACCGCGCCCAACAACTTCATTGTTCTGGACAGCTCGACCGTCATTGATCTGGCCGGCAACGCGGGCACGGCCATAGCGCTCTCCAGCAACTACAGCATCGATAACCAGCGTCCGACGGCGACCGTATCCATCGCCAACCCGAACCTGGCAACGGGTCAGACGTCACAGGTGACATTCGCTTTCAGCGAGCCGGTGAACAACTTCACCCTGTCGGACGTCAGCGTGGCCAATGGCACGCTGTCCAATCTGGCCAGCGGCGATGGCGGTGCCACCTGGACCGCGACCCTGACGCCGACTGCGAACGTCACTGACCCGAGCAACTTCGTTGTGCTGGACAGCAGCACGGTAACTGACCGGGCCGGTAACGCGGGCACCGGCATCGCGCTGTCGCCGAACTACACCATCACTGCCACTGCCACATCGCAGGCGGGCGACCCGCAGTTCCGCGTCGACACGCCGGCAGCGTTGATCAGCACGGCCAATCTCCCGCTGCAACCGAGCGTGTTTAATCCACCGACCGGCAATCTGGGCTCGCCATTGAGCTTTTCGCCGCTCTTCGAGCAGCGCACCACCGGGGGTGATCTGCCGCCGGTGGGCAATATCTTCATTACCAATCGTGCACTGGCACCGAGTTTTATTGCGCAAGTCTTCGACTCCAGCAGCGTCGGTGGTCAGGGGTCGGGGTTCCTCGGCTTCGGCAGTGGCGAGGGCAGCGTATTCGGCACAAGTACGCTGTCGACGCTGTTTTCCCGCGAAGCGGCTACGGATACCTCGGCCACCGGAGCATTCGATGGCCGCACCGGCAGTGGCTTGCAAGAGTCTTCGCAGAGCATTCAGTCCGGGTTCGGCGCGCTGACCCTGGGCCAGCAGTTGCAGCAGATCACCGATAACGAGCAGGAAAAACTACGCGCACTGGCATGGGCTTTAGGGGAAGTCGGTGTGAGTGAAGCGCAAGCCTGAGACAGGGCTTGAGTAATGCGCCGCCCATGTGCGGCGCTCATAAAAAAGAATGTGGTAGTCAGGGGTGGTCGGAGCATGAAAAGAAGTCAGAAGTTGTTCAGCATCAGTCTGCTGGCGCTGGTAGTGAGCGGTTGTGCTGTCACCAGCCAGCCCATCGACCGAAGCGCCAGCGAGCAGCGCGCCAAGAGCGATCTGCAACTGATGTACAGGGATCAGGAGCCATTGAACGGTGCTTTGACCCTCCATCAGGCCATGGCTCGCGCGGTGAAGTACAACCTCGAAGCACGCTTGAAAATCATGGAGGAGGCGCTGGCCAAGCGCCAACTGGACCTCGCCAGTTTCGACATGCTGCCGCGCATGGCATTGTCCGCAGGCTACGCCGGGCGCAGCAACGTCAGCGCCTCCAGCAGCGAAAGCGTCCAGACCGGCACTCAGTCTCTCGAACCATCGACCTCTCAAGACCGCAGTCGCCGGGTCGCTGACCTGACCATGGTCTGGAACGTGCTCGACTTCGGCGTCAGCTACATCAGCGCCAAACAGCAAGGCGACCAGCGCCTGATCGTTCAGGAACGACGTCGCAAGGTCATCAACACCATCGTTCAGGACGTGCGTTCAGCCTACTGGCGCGCTGTGGCTGCCGAACGCATGCTCAAGCAGATCGACAGCCTGATGGTCCGCGTTGAAAAAGCGCAGGACAACAGCCAGAAAATGAGCGAACAACGCGTGGGGGACCCGGTGCAGGCGCTGGGTTATCAGCGCTCGCTAATTCAGGCAACGCGTCAACTGGAAGAGCAACGCAAGGCGCTTTCGCTGGCCAAGACCGAACTGGCCACCCTGATCAACCTGCCGCTGGGCACTGATCTTACCCTGGCTACACCGGACGATTACCCGATCCCGGAACTCCGAGTCGACATGGCGCGCCTGGAAAACGAGGCGCTGGCGAGCCGCCCCGAGCTACGCGAGCAGGATTATCAGACCCGTATCAGCTCGGCCGAAACCCGCAAGGCGATGCTGCGCATGCTGCCCGGCCTGGAATTTTCGGCGGGCGGTCATTACGACAGCAACTCGTTTCTGGTCAACGACAAATGGGCTGATCTGGGTGTGAAAGTCACCTGGAACCTGTTCAACGTACTCTCGGCACCTGCCGCCATTGACGTCGCCAAGGCAGGTGAAGAAGTCGCCACCGCACGTCGTCAGGCAATGTCCATTGCCATTCTGGCCCAGCTCTACGTGGCCAACGCCAACTACCATGAAGCATTGCGCCAGTTCAAAACCAGCCAGCAATTGTCGGACATCGACAGCCAGATTGTCGGTCAACTGCGCAACCGTTATAAAGCCGCAGGGCTGGGCGAGCTGGATTTGATTCAGGGCGAGCTGAACACCCTGCAGGCCGATTTGCGTCGAGACCTGGCGTACGCTGACCTGCGCAACGCCTACGGTCAGATCTTCGCCAGTGCAGGTCTGGATCCGCTGCCATCAGAGCTGCCGTCCACCAAGGTGCAGTCGATTGCAACCGCCCTGAATGCGCGGGAGTCGCAATGGGAAGCAGGCAATATTTCCGTCGCCACTGCCGTACCCAAGCCGTAGGCTTCTGCGAGATTCGGTATCCAGTCAGCGCCTATGCGCATCTGGATGTCACGTGATCGGTACTCCTCAGCGCACCCTCACCGCGCGTCTTCTGAAACGAAATCATTACAGCGTAATGATTTCGCTCCAGGTTACTGCAACCCCTTGGTATCAAGGCGTTGATCAGAAAGGCATTTTCCGTTGGCGATGATCTGTAGCGATTTCGCTACAGCTCTCAATCACCCGCCTCCCTCGCAAAACCCCAACCACTTGATTTTAAAATAAAAATTAAACATGGCCGCGAAATTGCTAAGTCAAAGCCATTGTGTTTTGCGCCAAGCGCGCACCCTTATCATCCGAGGAGTCTGCATGAGCGAGTTGCGATTTACCGTTGATCACGAATGGCTGCGTGCCGAAACCGACGGCAGCGTGACGGTGGGCATCACGCCGTACGCGCAAGAGTCGCTTGGCGATGTGGTTTTCGTGCAGCTTCCGGAATTGCAGACCTACACTCAACACGCCGAAGTGTCGGTGGTGGAGTCGGTAAAAGCCGCCAGCAGCATCAACATGCCGCTGGACGGTGAAGTGGTCAACGTCAATTCGGCGCTCGACGCTACGCCAGAGCTGGTCAACGAAGACGCGCTTGGCGCAGGCTGGTTCTTTCGCTTCATCCCGCAAGATGCCACGGCCATCAACGGCCTGCTGGATCAGGACGCCTACGACCGCCTGATCAAAGCCAACGCCGAAGCCTGAGGAGCACGCCATGACTGACCCTATTCAACTGACCACCGCCAACGAATTCATCGCCCGCCACATCGGCCCACGCGCCGACGACGAGCTGGCCATGCTGCAAACGCTGGGTTTTGACTCCATCGAAGCACTCAGCGATAGCGTGATCCCGGAAAGCATCAAGGGCACCAGCGTGCTCAACCTGCCTGCCGGACAGAGCGAAGCCGATGCGCTGGCGTCCATCAAAGCCATCGCCAGCAAGAACCAGCTGTTCAAGACCTACATCGGCCAGGGTTACTACAACACCCACACACCGGCCCCAATCCTGCGCAACCTGCTGGAAAACCCGGCCTGGTACACCGCGTACACGCCCTACCAGCCAGAAATATCCCAAGGCCGCCTGGAATCACTACTCAATTTCCAGACCCTGATCAGCGACCTGACCGGCCTGCCGATTGCCAATGCCTCGTTGCTCGACGAAGCCACCGCAGCGGCGGAAGCGATGACGTTCTGCAAGCGCCTGAGCAAGAACAAAGGCAGCCAGCAGTTCTTCGCCTCCAGCCACTGTCACCCGCAGACACTCGATGTATTGCGCACCCGCGCCGAGCCGCTGGGTATCACGGTTGTTGTCGCAGATGAGGCAGACCTGGGCGATGTCAGCGATTATTTCGGTGCGCTGCTGCAATACCCGGCGAGTAATGGCGACGTGTTCGATTACCGCGAGCTGGTCGAGCGTTTCCACAGTGCCCACGCGCTGGTAGCGGTTGCGGCTGACCTGCTGGCCCTGACCCTGCTGACCCCGCCAGGCGAGTTTGGCGCAGACGTGGCGATCGGCAGCGCGCAACGCTTTGGTGTTCCGCTGGGCTTCGGCGGCCCGCATGCGGCCTATTTCTCGACGCGCGACGCATTCAAGCGTGACATGCCGGGCCGCCTGGTCGGTGTCTCGGTGGACCGCCACGGCAAGCAGGCCCTGCGCCTCGCCATGCAAACCCGCGAGCAGCATATTCGTCGTGAGAAGGCCACCAGTAACATCTGCACCGCGCAAGTTTTGCTGGCCAACATCGCCAGCATGTACGCGGTGTATCACGGCCCCCGCGGCCTGACGCAGATCGCCAAGCGCGTTCACCAGCTAACGGCGATCCTTGCCGAAGGCTTGAGCCAGTTGGGCCTGAAAGCCGAACAGGCTTTCTTCTTCGACAGCCTGACGCTGGATACCGGCAGCAAGACCGCCGCACTGCACGCCGCCGCCCGCGCCCGCCACATCAACCTGCGCGAGATCGACGACCAGCGTCTGGGCCTGTCACTCGACGAGACCACCTCGCAGTCGGCGGTCGAAACATTGTGGGAAATCTTCGCCGGCGATGGCCAGAGCATTCCGGACTTCGCCGCACTGGCGGGCAACGTTCAGTCGCGTCTGCCGACAGCCCTGCTGCGCCAGTCGACAATCCTCAGTCACCCGGTGTTCAACCGCTACCACTCTGAAACCGAGCTGATGCGCTACCTGCGCAAGCTGGCTGACAAGGACCTGGCGCTGGACCGCACCATGATCCCGCTGGGCTCCTGCACCATGAAACTCAACGCCGCCAGCGAAATGATCCCGGTGACCTGGGCCGAGTTCGGTAACCTGCACCCGTTCGCGCCTGCCGAGCAAAGCGCCGGTTATCAGCAACTGACCGACGAGCTGGAGGCCATGCTCTGCGCAGCCACCGGTTATGACGCAATCTCGCTGCAACCCAACGCCGGCTCGCAGGGTGAATACGCCGGTCTGCTGGCGATCCGCGCCTACCATCAGAGCCGTGGCGATCAACACCGTGATATCTGCCTGATCCCGTCATCGGCCCACGGCACCAACCCGGCGACCGCCAACATGGCGGGCATGCGGGTGGTGGTGACCGCTTGCGATGCCCGCGGCAACGTCGACATCGAAGACCTGCGCGCCAAGGCCGTTCAGCATCGTGACCAGCTTGCGGCCATGATGATCACCTACCCGTCGACCCACGGCGTGTTCGAAGAAGGCATCCGCGAAATCTGCGGCATCGTGCACGACAATGGCGGTCAGATTTACATTGATGGCGCCAACATGAACGCGATGGTTGGCCTGTGCGCGCCGGGCAAGTTCGGCGGCGACGTCTCGCACCTCAACCTGCACAAGACCTTCTGCATTCCGCACGGTGGTGGCGGCCCTGGCGTCGGCCCGATTGGCGTCAAGTCGCACCTCGCGCCGTTCATGCCCGGTCATGCCCGCATGGAACGCAAGGAAGGCGCGGTCTGCGCGGCGCCGTTCGGCAGCGCCAGCATCCTGCCGATCACCTGGATGTACATCCGCATGATGGGTGGCGAAGGCCTCAAGCGCGCTTCACAACTGGCGATTCTCAACGCCAATTACATCTCGCGTCGTCTCGAGGAGCACTACCCGGTGCTGTACACCGGCACCAACGGTCTGGTGGCGCACGAATGCATTCTTGACCTGCGCCCGATCAAGGACAGCAGCGGCATCAGCGTCGACGACGTGGCCAAGCGCCTGATCGACTTCGGTTTCCACGCGCCGACCATGTCGTTCCCGGTGGCCGGAACCCTGATGATCGAGCCGACCGAGAGCGAATCCCGAGAAGAGCTGGACCGTTTCTGCGACGCCATGATCAAGATCCGCGAGGAAATCCGTGCAGTCGAGGACGGCACGCTGGACAAGGAAGACAACCCGCTGAAGAACGCGCCGCACACCGCTGCGGAAATCGTCGGCCAGTGGAGCCATCCTTATAGCCGTGAGCAGGCGGTGTACCCGGTCGACTCGTTGATCGAGAACAAGTACTGGCCTCCGGTCGGGCGCGTCGACAACGTATTCGGCGACCGCAACCTGGTCTGCGCCTGCCCGTCCATCGAGAGCTATCAGGAAGCCTGATTTGCCCCGCTGGCTGTGCCATTCATCCTGACGCAGGCACATGGCCCGCCCAACAAGGAATTCAACATGTCCACCGATAAGCTGCTCACCACCCCGCTGCACGCACTTCACCGCGAACTGGGCGCGAAGATGGTGCCTTTCGCTGGCTACGACATGCCCGTGCAATACCCGGCTGGCGTGATGAAGGAACACTTGCACACCCGCGCTCAGGCCGGACTGTTCGACGTCTCGCACATGGGGCAGATTCGCCTTGGCGGTGCGGGCGCTGCAAAGGCGCTGGAAACCCTGGTGCCGGTCGACATCATCGATCTGCCGGTTGGTATGCAGCGCTATGCGATGTTCACTGACGAATCGGGCGGCATCCTCGACGACCTGATGGTCGCCAACCTTGGCAATGATCAGTTGCTGCTGGTGGTCAACGCCGCCTGCAAGGAGCAGGACCTCGCACATCTGCGCAAGCACTTGGCCGGTCAATGCACGATCGAACCGCTGTTTGAAGAGCGCGCCCTGCTCGCACTGCAAGGACCGGCGGCCGTAACGGTGCTGGCACGCTTGGCACCTGAAGTGGCTAGCATGACCTTCATGCAGTTCACCAGCGTCACGCTGCTGGGCGCTCAGTGCTTCGTCAGCCGCTCGGGCTACACCGGCGAAGACGGCTATGAGATTTCAGTTCCGGCTGAGCTGGCAGAAGCACTGGCGCGACGCTTGCTCGATGAGCCGGAAGTCGCGCCTATCGGCCTCGGCGCGCGTGATTCGTTGCGTCTGGAGGTCGGTCTGTGCCTGTACGGCCATGACATGGACACTGAGACTTCGCCGATTCAGGCCAGCCTGTTGTGGGCGATCTCCAAAGTACGCCGCGCTGATGGCGCGCGCGCGGGCGGATTCCCCGGTGCCGAGCAGATTTTTGCCCAGCAGCAAAACGGGGTGGACAAGAAGCGCGTCGGCCTGCTGCCGCAGGAGCGCACACCGGTACGTGAAGGCACGCAGATCGTCGATGCACAGGACGCAGTCATCGGCACAGTGTGCAGTGGCGGCTTCGGCCCAAGCCTGGGCGGACCGCTGGCGATGGGTTATCTGGACAGCCAGCACACAGCACTGGACACAGAGGTCTGGGCCATGGTGCGCGGCAAGAAAGTTCCAATGCGGGTGACTAAAATGCCTTTCGTTGCGCAACGTTACTTCCGTGGCTAAATAAAGGCGTCAAAAAAACAACCCTGTACATCGCGCCCTGTTCGCTGTTGCCAACGACTTAATTCCATTGGGAACAGCGAATCTGTTATGCAAAAAATGCACCTATAAAGTGCAAAATATTATAGCGAGCCTGCGCCTGCACAGTATCAGTGAATACCGGCAAAATCTCGCTGAAGCCCCCGGAAACACGGTACGAAGCGGGTAAACAACAGGGGCTTGTTTTTGTAATGAGAGTTGGCGTAGAGTTTCTGAACTGTGTTTGCATGGGTCGCTGAATCTGGACCTGGGCAGTAGCTCTAGGTTGCTACACCCGTTCTACGTTTCTTACTTCCTGCAACCAGCCCCAGTACTCTTTCCTGTGGAAGAGGCTGTCATTAATTCAAGCGTCAAAGGAAATAAGAAAATGGCTGAACGTCAGAGCGGTACCGTCAAGTGGTTCAACGACGAAAAAGGTTTTGGTTTTATCACTCCTGAGAGCGGGCCGGATCTGTTCGTACACTTCCGGGCGATTCAGGGTAATGGCTTCAAGAGCCTGAAAGAAGGCCAGAAAGTTACCTTCGTTGCGGTACAGGGCCAGAAAGGTCTGCAGGCTGACGAAGTTCAGGCTGAAGGCTAAACGCAGCCTTCTCATGCTTGTCTAGTCCTGAAATAGGTTTACACCTGTTTCACGCTCAAAACGCCCGATGCACCGCATCGGGCGTTTTGTATTTCAGGGATAAGTGTGGCCGCTCTCCGTTGTAGATCTGCACCGATTCATCCACCATTTTCACTGCATCTGCCAAGTCTTTAGGTCGATGGAGTAGAAACTCGGTCTTCAAAATCCCGTTTACTCGCTCGGCCATAGCGTTCTGATAGCAGTCATAGCCATCAGTCATCGAGCACCGGATTCCATGCCTGGTATGCAGCTGCTGATAGAGATCGGAACAGTACTGGGCGCCGCGATCTGAATGATGAATCAGCATCTGATCGGTTTTTCGCTCACCTACCGCTTTTTCCAGTGCCTTTATCACCGACTGGGTATGCAGGCTTTCATGCACATGATGACCAACGATCTTGCGTGAGTACGCATCGGTTACAAGGCTCACGTATGCCACGCTTTCCTGCGTAGGCAGATAGGTGATGTCTGCAACCCAGACCTGTTCGGGTCCATTGGCCACGACTTGTTCCGGACCTGCTTTGAGCAGGTTGGGGTGGCGGCGAAAGCGATGATGACTATGAGTGGTCTTGTGATAAGCCCGTTTGCGCGCAACCAGTTCGCGCGCATCACGAAGGATGGTAAACAGACGGTCTCTACCCACGCACAACGACGCAGGAGCTTCGACGCTCATCAAGTAGTGCAACTTGCGCGCTCCCAACCTTGGCTGGCGACGACGCTTTTCCAGAACGAAATCCATTACCTCTTGGTCCTGGCGGACCCTGGCATCAAAAACGCGATTACGCTTGTAATACGCTTGGCGCGAAATGCCCATGAACAGGCAAGCCCTGCTAATACTCAGGTCTTGGATTTGCCCTTGCGAGAGGACTTGCCGGGTCGCTTTTTTACGACAGAAACGCCGTAGTCATTTTTCAGAACGTTGACGACGGCTTCAAAGAACTGGGCCTTCTGATTGCTCAGCATCAGCTGTTCTTCAAGCTCTTTAATCCGCTGCTCGGGTGTCGGCGGGAGGGTTGGCTCGGTCATGGACCTGCTCCTCGGCTCTCGAATTGATGCGCCTTGGCTCCAATCCTGTCGACCGTGCTTTCGTAACCAGACCAGCACCGTCGACCGGCCTTGGATGCCATAGCGTCGTTGGGCTTCTTTATAACTCAACTCGCCTTTTTCAACCTGATCTACGACCGATAATTTAAAGGCTAGCGTGTAATCGCGCTGGCTGCGCCTTTTACCCGTATCCATTGAGTCCTCCTGAGGAAAGGTCAGAAGGTGTAAACCTTATTCAGGACGGGACAGCTGTACACAAAAAGCCTCTGGCATCGCTGTCAGAGGCTTTTTTGCATCTGCGGTCAGATAACACTGCGAGCTTCAGCGGCAAATGGCGCTAACCATCGCCCATGAAAAAGCCGACTCGACGTCGGCTTTTTCAGTGATGTTCCGACCTACCCGGCGCGGCGCAGCAGCAACACGCCTGCCAGTGCACAGACCGCAGCAGGCAGCAGCACTGCCAGCAGTGGCGGGAAGCCGAACAGCAGACTCGACGGGCCCAGCAGGTCCTGAATGATGCGGAAGGTAAAGCCGACCACAACACCGGTGAACACGCGCTGGCCCAGCGTTACAGAACGCAACGGGCCGAAGATGAACGAGATGGCCATCAGCACCAGTGCCACGGTCACGGCCGGTTGCAACACCTTGGTCCAGAACGCCAGCCAGTAGCGGCCGTTGCTCAGGCCCTGATCAGCCAGGTAATGGGAATAACTCCAGAGGCCGCTGATCGACAGCGACTCGGGCGGCATGATGACCGTGCTGAGCAATTGCGGACTCAGCGATACATCCCAGCGCTCGTCCGGCGTATTGACGACTTCGGTGCTGCCTTCATTGAATTTCGTGGTGGTGACTTCCTTCAATTCCCAGTAATCGGTCTTGAAGTGGGCTTCCTTTGCGAAACTGGAGGTCAGCATGTGACGCTGATCGTCGAAGCGATAACGCGTCACCCCCAACATCAACCCGTTGGGCTGCACCGTATTGATGTGGATGAATTCATTGCCCTGGCGGTGCCACAGACCATGCCGGGCGCTTTGCGCATCACCCGAGCCCTGGGCCAGCGAACGAGCCGCTTGGGCCTGGTTCTCGGCATAGGGTGCGACGTACTCGCCCACCAGCACGCCGGAAATCATCAGCAGCAGCATCGGTTTCATGACCGCCCAGACGATGCGCCCGATGGACACACCGGCCGCGCGCATGATGGTCAGCTCACTGCTGCTGGCCAGCGTACCCAGACCGATCAGACAACCGATCAGCGCTGCCATCGGCAAGGTGTCGTAGACGCGGCGCGGCGCAGTCATCATGACGTAGCTGAGGGCATCCACAAGCGTGTAGGTGTCACTGATATCGCCCATCTCGTCGATGAATGCGAACAATGAAACCAGGCCCAGAATGATCCCCAGAACCGCGAGGATGGCCAGCAGCACGCTTTTACCGATGTAACGATCAAGCTTGACCACGAGTCACCTCCGTGACGCTACGACGACTCGCCATCTTCAGCCGTATGGGCTCCCAATAGAACAACACCAGACCGATCGCCAGATAGATAGCGTGCACCCACCACATGCCGAGGCTGAGCGGCAGCTTGCCTTTCTCCAGCGAACTGCGCACCGAAATCAGAATGGCCAGATACGACATGTACAGAAGAATCGCCGGAAGCAGCTTCAGGTAACGGCCCTGACGCGGGTTGACCCGCGACAGCGGAATAGCCATCAAGGTTACGATGAACACCGACAGCGGCAGCGATATACGCCATTGCAGCTCGGCCACGGAACGCGCTGCCGGATTGCCGAACAGTTCGCTGGTCGGAATGGCTTCACGGTCGGTGATTTCTTCACTGATTTCAGGCTTGGGCAACGCCGCGCCATAGGTGTCGTACTTGATCACGCGATAGTCGGCAGCGCCCGGAGTACCGTCGTAGCGATAGCCGTTTTCCAGAATCAGGAAACGACTGCCATTGGGCTGGACCTCCTGATGCCCCTTCTCGGCTACCAGAACGGTGATGCCGTTGTCCTTGCTCGTGTCACTGGACATGCGTTTTTCAGAAATGAAGACGCCCGCCAGCTGCGAGCGATCCTCCGACAGTTCCTTGGTGTAGGTGATACGCGTGCCGTCGCGCAGTGCCTGAAAACGACCTGGCACCAGCGTGTCGAACTCGGTCATGGCATCCTGCTGATTGATCAGCAACGAAAACTGCGCAGCACCCTGCGGCGCCAGGCTGAAACTCAGCCAGGCAACCACCAGCCCGACCAGCGCCGCCGGGCCCATGGTAATGGCGAGCAGACGCTGCTGGCTCATGCCGGTCGCAGCCAGCACGGTCATTTCACTTTCCAGATACAACCGGCCATACGCCATCAGGATGCCGAGAAACAGCCCCAGCGGCAGGATCACCTGCAGAAAGCCCGGCAGGCGGAAGCCCATGATCATGAACAGCACGCCTGGATCAAGCGCACCGGAAGCGGCCTGCGCCAGGTACTTGATGAAGCGTCCGCTCATGATAAACACCAGCAGCACGGCGCTGACCGCGCTCAGGGTAAGCAGCACTTCTCGGGACAGATAACGAAAGACAATCAAACCAGACACTCCAGAGTTGTCAGGCTCAGGCAGCCAAACAGGGAAAATTGTGAGCCACGGCAACCGGAAATTCACGCCTGCAAAAGGCGCGGGCATCAAAAAATATGCGGCATTATCCTGTGATTGTGTGTTTCTGTCACTGCACACCGGGGATAGTTCGCACATACAGGTAAAGCAGGCGGCTCTGCGGGGTTGTCAGCAGTCGTACAGGGGGGTCAAACTGCAAGGCTTAGCGCGGCCATCGCCCTTGAGAACACCCTGGCCCTGCCGCGAACATCATTCATATTGCGACTCTCATCGCCTATTCGGGGACCCCACATGGAATTGGTTGTTAAAAGCGTAAGCCCAGAAACCTTGAAAACCGCAACGCTGGTGGTCACCGTCAGTGAAAGCCGTGTGCTGGCTGGCACTGCCCAGGCTGTCGACACCCTCAGCGGCGGCGCTATCTCCGCCGTTCTGAAGCGCGGCGACCTGGCGGGCAAGTCAGGCCAGAGCCTGCTGCTGGCCAACCTGCCCAACATAAAGGCCGAGCGTGTGCTGCTGATCGGTACCGGCAAGGACGGCGAGCTGTCGGACCGTCAATTGAAGAAACTGGTCGGTGGCGTTCTCTCCTGCCTCAAAGGCCTGGGCGGCAGCGATGCCGCGATTGCGCTTGATGACCTGTCCGTGAAGAACCGCGATACCTACGGCAAAGCTCGTCTGCTGGTCGAGGCGCTGGCCGATGGCGAATACGTCTTCGACCGCTTCAAGACCCAGAAAGCCGACGTTCGCCCGCTGAAGAAAATCACCCTACTGACTGACAAGATCAGCGTGGCCGATGTCGAACGCGCCTCTGCTCATGCTCAGGCGATCGCCACCGGCATGGCACTGACCCGCGACCTGGGCAACCTGCCACCGAACATCTGCCACCCGACCTATCTGGGCGAAGAAGCCAAGGCACTGGGCAAGGCCCACAAGAACCTGAAAGTAGAGATTCACGACGAGAAGAAACTCGCCGAACTGGGCATGGGCTCGTTTCTCGCCGTCGCCCAGGGCAGCGCCCAGCCACCACGCCTGATCGTCATGAACTATCAGGGCGGCAAAAAAGGCGACAAGCCCTTCGTACTGGTCGGCAAAGGCATTACCTTTGACACCGGCGGCATCAGCATCAAGCCTGCCTCGGGCATGGACGAGATGAAGTTCGACATGTGCGGTGCTGCCAGCGTGTTCGGCACCTTGCGCGCGGTGCTGGAATTGAAACTGCCGATCAACGTGGTGTGTATTCTGGCCTGCGCTGAAAACATGCCGAGCGGCACCGCCACTCGCCCGGGCGACATCGTCACGACCATGAGCGGCCAGACCGTCGAAATCCTCAACACTGACGCCGAAGGCCGTCTGGTGCTGTGTGATGCCCTGACCTATGCCGAACGTTTCAAGCCACAGGCCGTGATCGATATCGCGACCCTGACCGGCGCATGCGTGGTTGCGCTGGGCGGCCACACCTCCGGCCTGCTGGGCAACAACGACGCGCTGATCAATCAATTGCTCGACGCGGGCAAGCAAGCCGATGACCGTGCCTGGCAGTTGCCGCTGTTTGATGAATATCAAGAGCAACTGGACAGCCCGTTCGCCGACATTGCCAACATCGGCGGTCCGAAAGGCGGCACCATCACCGCTGCCTGCTTCCTGTCGCGGTTCACCAAGGCTTACGAGTGGGCGCATCTGGACATCGCCGGCACTGCATGGCTGAGCGGCGGCAAGGACAAAGGCGCCACCGGGCGTCCGGTTCCGCTGCTGACCCAGTACCTGCTCGACCGCGCTGGCGTTTAAAAACAGCAACCCTGGCGTATCGACTTGAGCGTCGATACGCCACAGGTTCCGGACCACACATGACTCAAGTCGACTTTTACATCCTGCCAAGCGCCGACCCTGCCGCTCGCCTGGATTTTGCCTGCAAGCTCACGGAAAAAGCCTGGCGTCTCGGCCACAGGGTTTACCTGCATTGCAGCGATGCTGCGCAGCGTGAAGACCTTGACGCACGACTCTGGCGCTTCAAGGGCGAAGTGTTCCTGCCCCATGGCGACGCCGAGAGCGATCACGACGCGCCTGTTGTGCTGGGCCTGGGCGATGACTCGGGCGCGCACGACGATCTGCTGGTCAACCTCGACCTGAACATCCCGGCCTTTTTCACCCGCTTTGCCCGCGTGGCAGAAGTGGTCGTCGAAGACCCGGCCATACGCCTTGCGGCACGCGAGAGCTTTCGTGCCTACCGCGAACAGGGCTATCCTCCGCAAGATCACCGACTGCAGCGTCTTTGAGGACACGATGGACACTTCAAAAAAAGCTGAATCCGCGCATTTGCTGGACGACCTCGAATCGATCCGCCAATTGCTCGGCGATGACGCCACACACTCCCCTCTGCTGACCGACACGGTGCATCGTGAAGGGCAAATTCCGCTGCTGTTCGATATGGTGGGCAACCGGCCTGCATCGACACACCCGGAAGACGTTGACGAAGACGACATCCCGACCCTGACGCCGGATGTGCAGGCTATGCCCGTCGCGCAGCTCCAGCAGGCACCCCAGGCTCAAACGCAGCCCAACCCCGATGCGCTGCTGCATCTGGACAGCGAACTGCGTGCCGCCGCGCAATTGATCATGCAAGACGTGATCGACGATTTCGCCCCGCACATTGAAACCGAAATCAAACGTCGGCTCGAAGCGAGAATGGAACGTCTCATCGCGGCAGCCAAGGGCAGTTAAGACAGCTGCAAGCTTCAAGCTTCAAGCTTCAAGCTTCAAGAGAAAGGCTGTTGCTTTTACTTGCAGCTTGCAGCTCATAGCTTGTCGCTGCCCGCAAGGGCTATACTTATCGGCTTTCCCGAATTAATGTCACAGGTTCCCCCCGCGCATGGACAAGACCTACCAGCCGCACGCCATTGAAACTTCCTGGTATCAGACCTGGGAGTCCGAGAATTACTTCGCTCCGCAAGGCGCGGGTGACTCGTACACCATCATGATTCCGCCGCCGAATGTCACCGGCAGCCTGCACATGGGTCACGGTTTCAACAACGCGATCATGGACGCGCTGATCCGTTTCCGGCGCATGCAGGGTCGCAATACGCTGTGGCAACCGGGTACCGACCACGCCGGTATCGCCACGCAGATGCTGGTAGAGCGTCGTCTCGAAGCGCAGGGCATCAGCCGTCACGAGCTGGGCCGCGAGAAGTTTCTGGACAAGATCTGGGAATGGAAGGCCGAGTCCGGCGGCAACATCAGCCGTCAGATCCGTCGCCTGGGCTCGTCGGTCGACTGGAGCCGTGAACGCTTCACCATGGACGACGGCCTGTCCGACGCCGTGAAGGAAGCCTTCGTGCGCCTGCATGAAGACGGCCTGATCTACCGTGGCAAGCGCCTGGTCAACTGGGACACCAAGCTGCACACCGCGATTTCCGACCTCGAAGTGGAAAACCACGACGAGAAAGGCCATCTGTGGAACCTGCGCTATCCACTGGCCGACGGCGCGAAAACCGCCGAAGGCCTGGATTACCTGATCGTTGCCACTACCCGCCCGGAAACCATGCTCGGTGACGCCGCTGTTGCGGTGAACCCGGAGGACGAGCGCTACAAGGCCCTGATCGGGAAATTTGTCGAATTGCCGCTGGTCGGCCGCCGCATTCCGATCATCGCCGATGATTACTGCGATCCTGAATTCGGCACCGGCTGCGTGAAAATCACCCCGGCTCACGATTTCAACGACTATGAAGTCGGCAAGCGCCATAACCTGCCGCTGCTGAACATCTTCGACAAGAATGCCAGCGTTCTGCCTGCTGCTCAGGTGTTCAACCTTGATGGCACGCTGAACGAAAGCGTCGACGGCAGCCTGCCTGCGGCCTATGCCGGGCTCGACCGGTTTGAAGCCCGCAAACAGATCGTTGCTGCATTCGACGCCGCCGGCCTGCTGGTCAGCGTCGATGATCACGCGCTGAAAGTGCCGAAAGGCGACCGCTCCGGCACCATCATCGAGCCGTGGCTGACCGATCAGTGGTACGTGTCGACCAAGCCGCTGGCCGAACCCGCGATTGCTGCTGTCGAAGACGGCCGTATCGCGTTCGTGCCCAAGCAATACGAAAACATGTACTTCTCGTGGATGCGTGACATCCAGGACTGGTGCATCAGCCGTCAGCTCTGGTGGGGCCACCGCATCCCGGCCTGGTACGACGAGTCCGGCAAGGTCTATGTCGGCCGCGACGAAGCCGAAGTGCGTGCCAAACACAACCTTGGCCCCGAGGTTGCGCTGCAACAGGACAACGACGTACTCGACACCTGGTTCAGCTCGGGGCTGTGGACCTTCTCCACGCTTGGCTGGCCGGAAAAGACCAAAGCGCTGGAAACCTTCCACTCCACCGACGTGCTGGTCACCGGTTTCGACATCATTTTCTTCTGGGTCGCCCGGATGATCATGCTGACCATGCACCTGGTGAAGAACGAGGACGGCACACCGCAAGTCCCGTTCAAGACGGTCTACGTCCACGGCCTGGTGCGTGATGGCCAAGGCCAGAAGATGTCCAAGTCCAAGGGCAACGTCCTCGACCCGCTGGACATTGTTGACGGTATCGACCTGGAAACCCTGGTGCAGAAACGCACCAATGGCCTGATGCAGCCGCAACTGGCGAAGAAGATCGAGAAGCAGACCCGTCAGGAATTCGCCGACGGCATTGCCAGCTACGGCACCGACGCCCTGCGCTTCACCTTCTGTTCGCTGGCATCCACCGGTCGCGACATCAAGTTCGACATGGGCCGCGTGGAAGGCTACCGCAACTTCTGCAACAAGATCTGGAACGCCGCACGCTACGTGCTGGACAAGGGCGAAGACTGTGGTCAGAACGGCGAATCCGTCGAGCTGTCGCTGGCTGATCGCTGGATCATCTCGCAACTGCAACGCACCGAAGCCGAAGTGACCCGTCAACTGGATCAATTCCGCTTCGACCTCGCCGCGCAGGCGTTGTACGAGTTCATCTGGAACCAGTATTGCGACTGGTATCTGGAGCTGTCCAAGCCCGTGCTGTGGGACGAAACCGCACCGGTCGAGCGTCAGCGCGGCACGCGTCGCACGCTGGTGCGCGTACTGGAAGTCGCGTTGCGCCTGGCGCACCCGTTCATGCCGTTCATCACCGAAGAAATCTGGCAGCGCCTCGCGCCGCTGGCCGGTGTGGAAGGCAAGACCATCATGCTGCAGCCTTGGCCAGTGGCCAACGAAGCGCGCATTGATCAGGCTGCCGAAGACGACATCGAATGGCTCAAGGGCCTGATGCTCGCCGTGCGTAATATCCGTGGCGAGATGAACATCGGTCCGGGCAAGCCGCTGCAGCTGTTCCTCAAGAACGTCAGCGCCGAAGACCAGCGTCGCCTGAGCGAGAACGATTACCTGCTCAAGAAGCTGGCCAAGCTTGAATCAATGACCGTGTTGACCGAAGGGGCCGAGGCACCGTTGTCGGCCACCGCACTGGTGGGTGACATGGAAGTGCTGGTGCCGATGGCCGGGCTGATTGACAAGGGTGCCGAACTGGCGCGTCTGGACAAGGAGATCCAGCGTCTGCAAGGCGAGGTGCAACGTGTCGGTGGCAAGCTGTCCAACGCAGCGTTCGTTGACAAGGCACCGCCTGAAGTCATCGCCAAGGAACGCGCCAAGCTGACCGAAGCCGAACAGGCACTGGGCAAACTGGCCGAGCAACACGCACGCATCGCCAGCCTGTAAGGTGGCCAGACAAGCCAGCCCCTATCCGGGCTGGCTTTTTGTTATCTGACGTTCCGTACTGACTTATTCGCGAGCAAGGCGTATTGCCGCCTTGCTCGCGAATAAGCCAGGCCACTCAACAGCACGGCTGAACAGCGAATCCATGACCGATACCCCAAAACCACCGCGCAAAAAACCTCAGCGGGCAGCAAAGCCTGCTGCACCGCGTGAAAAGGCCACCTTGCACCCGCGCAATCGGCATCAGGGGCATTACGATTTTCCGAAGCTGATCAAATCCAGTCCTGAGCTGGCCGCTTTCGTGATCCTCAATCCTTATGGCAAGGAAAGCATCGACTTTGCCAACCCGCAGGCGGTCAGGGTATTCAATCGCGCCCTGCTCAAATCTTTCTATGGCATCGCGCATTGGGATATTCCGGCGGATTATCTGTGCCCGCCCATCCCGGGGCGTGCCGACTACCTGCACTTTCTCGCTGACCTGCTGGCCGAGGACAATGCCGGTGTGATCCCGCGGGGGCCGTCAGTCAAGGCACTGGATATCGGCACGGGCGCCAACTGCATCTACCCGCTGCTGGGGCACAGCGACTATGGCTGGCAGTTCGTGGGGTCGGACATCGACACCACCGCCATCGCGGCTGCGACCACCATCGTCAAAGCCAACGGCTTGCACAAGGCGATCACAGTGCGCCCACAGACTAATCGCAAACAGATCCTGCTGGGGCTGCTCGACAGCACTGAACGCTTCGCCGTGAGCCTCTGCAACCCGCCCTTCCACGCCTCGCTGGATGAAGCCCAGCGCGGCAGCCAGCGCAAATGGCGCGCGCTGGGCAAAGCTGACCCCAAGCGCAAACTACCGGTACTCAATTTCGGTGGCCAGTCTCAGGAATTGTGGTGCGAAGGCGGCGAGATCGGCTTTGTGACCCAGCTGATTCAGGAAAGCGCCAGACTGCCCGGCCAGGTGGTGTGGTTCAGCACCCTGGTCTCCAAGGCCAGCAACCTGCCCCCGATCCAGAGCGCCTTGAAGAAAGCCGGCGCGCTTGAGGTAAAAGTCGTGGAAATGGGCCAGGGCCAGAAACAAAGCCGCTTCGTGGCCTGGACCTTTCTTGACAAGGCACAACGCGCGCAGCTGTGACTGGCACGCTCCAGGCGCTCAGCGTCCGATCCAGAGGGTGCAGCGCGGCTCACTGATGTGACGCAGAGCGTCACGAACGGCATTCCCACGCGGAGCGTGAGGAACGATAGACATCTGCAGAGCTACGCCCACTATCGTGCGACGCTCCGCGTCGGCATGCCGTTCTGGACGCTCTGCGTCCGATGCTGCGCGAGGCCTCTGACCAAGCATCCACAAAAAAGCCGTGCCCGGTTATCCGGTGCACGGCTTTTTCACAGCAAGCGGTTGCTTACTTGTTGATCGAGTCGCTCAGCACTTTGGCTGGTACGAACTTGATAACTTTCTTGGCAGCGATTTCGATGGCGGCGCCAGTCGAAGGGTTGCGACCGGTACGCGCTGGACGCTCTGCAACTTTCAGTTTGCCGATACCTGGCAAAGTGATTTCCACGCCGTTTTCCAATTGGTCGGCAACAATTTGGCCCAATTGCTCAAGAGCATTACGCGCGGTGGTTTTTGGCGCGTCGATAGCTTCAGCGATATCGGCGATCAATTGGTCTTTAGTAAGAGCCATGGTGGTGTTCCTTCCCTATCAAATTCATTTGGATTGCAGAGCGCAACGTTGGCCAGTAGCCAGGCAAAAAACCTCGCCAACCGCTAGCAGCCACGATTAATCGCGAAAGTGTAGATACTGAAACCGGGTAATGGTTCGGCCTACGTGTACACAATCTGCATGCTTGACGCGCTAAGTGCGCAAGACCGCGCAAAACTAGCACAGAGCCGGGCAAATATCCGCTCCTACCTATCCTTTTGGTCAGGTTTTGATGGCAATTGCGCAAAAATCGATCAGCAAGCGGTGTTCAAACGCGAAAACCAGTCGGATCAAGGCCCGCAGGCACATGCGTGCGTTACACTTGGCGCATTGCAACGAGCTGCACGCTCTTCACCTTTTTCAGCCGAGAAGTCCATGCCGATCCGCCATTGCATCGTCCACCTGATCGAGAAGAAACCCGACGGTACGCCCGCTGTTCTCCATGCCCGCGACTCCGAACTCGCCGAGTCCCAGGCCATCGAGAACATGCTGGCCGACCTCAATGAAAGCTATAACGCCAAACAGGGCAAGGCATGGGGCCTGTTCCATCCTGAGTCCGGCGCCCATCCTTTCAGCGGCTGGCTGAAAGAATATATCGACGGCGGCAGCGACTTCACGGCGTTCTCGCGGGTGGCCGTCGAGCACCTGCAGAAGCTCATGGAAGAATCCAACCTGTCAGTGGGTGGCCACGTTCTGTTCGCCCATTATCAGCAGGGCATGACCGACTACCTGGCCATCGCCCTGCTGCACCACAGCGAAGGCGTGGCAGTGAATGCCGAACTGGACGTGACCCCGTCCCGACACCTCGACCTTGGCCAGTTGCACCTCGCCGCCCGGATCAATATTTCCGAGTGGCAGAACAACAAGCAGTCCAAGCAGTACATCTCGTTCATCAAAGGCAAGAATGGCAAGAAGGTCTCGGAGTACTTCCGCGACTTCATCGGTTGCCAGGAAGGCGTGGACGGCCCGGGCGAAACCCGCACCCTGCTCAAGGCGTTCAGTGATTTCGTCGAAAGCGAAGACCTGCCGGAGGACTCGGCGCGCGAGAAGACCAAAACACTGGTCGATTACGCCAGCAGCCAGAGCAAGATGGGCGAGCCGATGGGCCTGGAAGAGCTGTCCGAGCTGATCGACGAAGAGCGCCCGCGCGCGTTCTATGATCACATTCGCAACAAGGATTACGGCCTGTCTCCGGAAATACCGGCGGACAAGCGCACCCTCAACCAGTTCCGGCGCTTCACTGGCCGCGCAGAAGGCCTGTCGATCAGTTTTGAAGCCCACCTGCTGGGCGACAAGATCGAATACGACGAGACGGCAGGCACGTTGATCATCAAAGGGCTGCCAACCCAACTGACCGACCAGTTGAAGCGACGGTAACCCGCATGCTGATGCGTACCCTCAAGAAGTTTGCCCTGATCATGCTGGTCGTGGTCATTTACCAGAACTGGGGCAGGATCGAGCATTTCGTCAGTCCTCCCCCAGCCGACGTTGCACACAGCTACAGCCAGGCAAAAGTGGTGATGTACACCACCGACTGGTGCGGTTACTGCAAACAGACCCGGCGTTTTCTGGACAGCAAAGGGATTGCGTATCAGGAGTTTGACATCGAGAAGTCCGAAGAAGGCCGCAAGGCCTACGAAGCACTGGGCGGGCGAGGCATCCCGCTGATCGACGTCAACGGCACCCTGATCCGGGGTTTCGCCCCGGACGAGATCTTGGCGGCGTTGAAGTAACCCCACCTGGCTATCATGCCAACGCTCCGCGTCCTCTCTGTGACGCAGAGCGTCATCGAACGTCAGCGCTTCTCGATCCGATACCCCATTCTTGGGAAGTGTACGTGCACGACACCCGCACGATCGTCCTCGCGGCGCAGGATCAGTTCTTCGCACCCGGTAAATACCAGCTCACCCTCAACCGCTTCGACGCCATAGTCGACTGCAGACACCGCAACCTTGTCGCCTGCCTTGAAGCCGTTCGGATCGACGAAAGCTTCATCGGGCAGCGGCGCAGGCGTTGCGTTCCTGGCAATCTCGATGGCATCGGCCGAACTCAGGTCGGTAAAGCTGCCATGACCAAACCCCAGCACGCGACCCAGCCAGGCACTGACACTTGGATACTCATCGACAAATGGCGCAGTCACCGGCGTCTGCTTGAGGAACCACAGCGTGTGGGCAACTGAAAAGTCGGCGATGGAAGGTTGGCCGAACAGGAAATCGCCACCGCGCGACAGCTGCAATTCCAGCCGTGACATGAGCGTCGGCCACTGGTGTTTGACCTGCTCGACTGGCGGGCGCGACGCAGTACCACCGTTGAACAGCGTGGAACGGTCGGCGACGAATGCCTTGGCGGCGTCGGGCGGCACTTTGGCGAAGCGCACAGCCATCGATTCAGGCTGAAACACCAGGCTCACGGCATGCAGGAACAGCACCGAATCGGCCCACGCCGCCAGACCGGCAACCGCAAATTCCTGACCTTGCGGAAAAAACGCGGGCGAAGCCTTTTCCTGCTCCAGACGCCGCGCCATCAATGCGGTATCGCAGTAGATATCCGCACCGGCCTGCAACACCGGCGTTCTGCGATAGCCGCCGGTCAACGCAGTCAGGTCAGGCTTGGGCATGATCGAAGGGATGGTCACCGAACGCCATGTGAGGCCTTTGAAGCCCAGCATCAGACGGGCTTTTTCGGCGAACAGCGACGTGGGGTAATGGTGAAGAATCAGTTCGGACATGTTCAGCCTCTGCGCACGTGGAAAGCCGACAGCTTAACCCCGTGCGCCCTGCCCGCCCACAGACTCAAACTGATGGCGCAGCATCACGCTCGTGAATCGGCGATCTGGCGTAGCTGGCAGCCAGCGCTTCCTTGGCGCTCTTCCTCAGTTTCTTGATCAGGCGCTCGTGACGCAACGCCTCTCCCTTGCTGGGCCACTGCTCGACATACACCAGCGCCATCGCCGGGCTGGAACAGAAAAAGCGCGCGCCCTTGCCATTTTGATGCGCGGCAAAACGCCGTTGCGGATCGTCGCTGATGCCGCAGTACAGCGAGCCGTTGGCAGCCCGCACCAGATAAACGTACCAGGGTTTGCCAGCGGCCTGCTCGGCAGCAGGGGGTGCGGCTGAGGCTTGAGCGTCAGGCACGGCGACTCTCGGTAAAGGCTTGGAGGCCCTTGAGCGCCTGGGTGCGCACGGCGTTGCGGACCAGCGGTGTCCAGCCGAGCAACAGGCCTTTCAAGCCCAGCGCCTGTCGCGACCAGCGCCACATATCGAAATGATCGCGATGCTCGCAAATCTTGCCATCGCGAAACACGAAGCGCGCCTGAATATCATTGACCACCGTGCGCCCGGTCTGGCTGAACAGATAGGTTGCCACCCAGTGGGCGCTACCGGTGCGGTCATCAGCACGCACCTGATCGAAGACCACCGAGAAATGCTTGGCCCGGGAAGTCAGCATGCGCCACATGTCGCCCACCTGAGGCCCGCGCAGTTCGCCGAATGCAGGATCACTGAACACGACGTCGTCGGTGTAACAGGCGCTCATCGCCTCGGCATCCAGCTGCGCGAACGCCTCATAAAAGCGAGTGATCAGCGCACTGTTGGCCTGACTCTGTTCTTCGTAGCTCATGCGTGCAAATCCCTTGGCGAAAGATGCGTGCACGATAAGCGGCGCAGCGAAAAATGGCGAGCGGTTGATGGCGCATCAGCCATCCGACTGCTGCCTGTCGAGATAACGGTTTCGCGCAGCGCTGAACGCTTCCGCGTTCTCAATGACCCACGTCCACAGTGGAATCATCTGCACCAGCAGCCCCATACCCAGTTCAGTCAACGAGTACTCCACTCGCAGAGGCTTCTCGCGGTAGTCGTGGCGGGTGATCAGCCCATCCTGTTCAAGCTGACGCAACGTATGGGTGAGCATGCGCTGGGTCACACCGTGCAACGTTCTGCGCAATTCGGCATGCCGCAACGGGCTGCTCACACCCAGGGCATGCACCACCCCCAACGACCACCGATTACCTGCGTGGCCGAGAATGTCTCGCTTGAGACCATCCTCGTCATCGCTGAGCGCAGCACAGGCCGCTTCGGAGCGTCTTATCACTTCCTGCGCGTCCAGACCGCCCGGTATCACCGATGTGCCTACTTTTTGTCTATCGACAGGCATGCCAGCATCTCTCCCGCCTGAACTGAAAGGCTATCCAAAGGAGTCACCATGCAAGCCGATAACGCAAACGTCAAACAACGTATTCTGGTGCTGGGTGCAGGAGAGCTGGGGCTCGCCGTGTTACGCGGGTTAGCCGGAAAAGCCGGAGAACATGGTTTGCGCATTGCCGTGCTGTTGCGCCAGAGTGCTGCGAATACTGAGAACGCGGCAAAACACCTGGAAATCGAAGAAATCCGCGCGCTGGACATTGCCATCGAAACGGCCGATCTGGTCGCTGCCAGCGTGGAAGAACTTGCCGCTGTCATGGCGCGCTACGACACGGTGATCAGTTGTGTGGGTTTTGCCGCTGGACGCGGCACGCAGCGCAAACTGACCGAAGCGGTGCTAAAGGCAGGTGTGAAGCGTTACTTCCCATGGCAGTTCGGAGTCGACTACGACCTCATAGGTCGGGGCAGCCCGCAGGACCTGTTCGATGAGCAGCTTGATGTGCGAGACATGCTGCGCGCCCAGCAGCACACCGAATGGGTGATCGTTTCGACCGGCATGTTCACCAGTTTCCTGTTCGAACCAGCGTTTGGTGTCGTCGACCTGAACGCCGGGCGGGTCAATGCGCTGGGCAGCCTGAACACCGCCGTGACGGTCACCACTCCAGAAGACATCGGCAGACTGACGGCTGCCATCGTCGTGCATGAGCCACGTATCGTGAATCAGGTGGTGTACACCGCCGGCGACACATTGACGTACGCCGAGCTGGCCGATCTTGTCGAACGTGTCACAGGACGCAGTATCGAGCGCTGTGAATGGAGTGTTGCGCAGCTGCAGACGGAGCTGGCGGCAATGCCGGATGACCCTCTGCGCAAGTATCGGGCGGTTTTTGCCATGGGCCGAGGGGTGGCATGGGACATCGGCCACACCTACAACGCCGAACACGGGTTAAGCGTTACCAGTGCCGAACACTGGGCGCAGGCAAATCTGGCTCACACCTGAACAGCACAAGCCCGGTCCGCATGATCATAAATCATCGGCACTCACACCTTCTCGCTGCTCACCTGCACATGCAACGCCCGACCTGCACACAGCCCGGCGATCATCGCGCCGATGCCCAGTACCGCGAAGATCCAGCCAATCGCGTTCCAGCTGCCGGTCATGTCATGGACCACGCCGACCGCAAACGGGCCGGTCGAGGCGATGGTATAGCCGAAACCCTGCGCCATGCTCGACAGGTTGGCTGCTACGTGAGAGTCACGTGAGCGCAGGACGATCAGCGCCAGCGCCAGGCTGAAGGTGCCGCCCTGCCCGATCCCCAGCAGAATCGCCCAGCCCCACAGCCCGCCAAGCGGCGCGTACAGGCAGCCGAACAGACCGGTCAGGGTCAGCGACATGACCAGCATGATCGCCAGGCGCTGATCCTTGCCGCGTGTGGCCAGGTACGGTATGGCCAACGCGCTGACGACTTGCGCAATGATCGAGCCGGACAGCAGCAGACCGGCCTCGGTCGGCGTCATGCCACGGCCAATGAGGATGGATGGCAGCCAGCCGAAGACGATGTACGACAGCGACGATTGCAGGCCCATGTACAACGTGACCTGCCAGGCCAGTGGATCACGCAGCAGACCGCGCACTCGATAGACGTCGCGATGCGTGCCATGTACTTCACGTGTTTGCGGATACCAGAACAGCGCGGCGATCAGTGCCGGAATCAGCCAGAAACCCAGGCCAATCTGCCAGCTTCCATCGAAGTACTGACTCAGCGGCACCGCCGAACCGGCGGCAATCGCCGCCCCCAGGCACAGCGCCATGGTGTAGACGCCCGTCATGGCACCGGCCTTGTGCGGGAAATCACGCTTGACGATACCTGGCAGCAGCACGCCGATAACGCCAATACTGGCACCTGCCAGCAAACTGCCGGAGAACAGCCCGACTTCGCCAAACAGGCTGCGCAACGCCAGGCCCGCGGCCAGGGTCAGGAGCACCATCAGCACCACGCGTTCGCTGCCGAAGCGGCGGGCCAGAATCGGCGCCAGTGGTGCGAACAGGCCCAGACACAGCACCGGCAAGGTGGTCAGCAAACCGGCTTCGGCAGCCGACATGCCAAGGCTGTCGGACACGTCGTTGAGCAACGGTGCAATGCTGGACAAGGCGGGACGCAGATTGAGCGCGACCAGCACCAGACCCAGCAGCAAAAGCCAGGGGCGTTTCAGAACAGGATGGGCTTGAGCAGAATTCGCTTGGGGGCTGGTTTGAGCCTTGGCAGTCATCGGTTTCTCGGTAATCAGGTATGTCGACCCGTTTCAGGGGGGCGGTATCCTGTTGGAGAATCATCTTGAATACAAGGTTCAGCTGAAATTGCCTGCCGGAAGAACGGCAAGACAAGGCCGTAAAAAAACCGGGCGCCTGGCCCGGTTTCTTGTGCAGCAGCTACTGACTCAGTGAATGATCTGGCTGAGGAACAGCTTGGTACGGTCACTCTGCGGATTGTCGAAGAAGTCGTTCGGCGCAGCCTGTTCGACGATTTCGCCTTTGTCCATGAAGATCACGCGGTTAGCCACGGTGCGGGCAAAACCCATTTCGTGGGTTACGCAGAGCATGGTCATGCCCTCTTCTGCCAGACCGACCATGGTGTCCAGTACCTCTTTCACCATTTCCGGGTCGAGTGCCGAGGTCGGCTCGTCGAACAGCATGATTTTCGGCTTCATGCACAAGGCACGGGCAATCGCTACACGCTGCTGCTGACCGCCGGAAAGCTGGCCCGGAAACTTGTGGGCCTGCTCCGGAATACGCACACGCTCCAGATAGTGCATGGCGATTTCTTCAGCCTTCTTCTTCGGCATCTTGCGCACCCACATCGGTGCCAGCGTGCAGTTCTGCAGGATGGTCAGGTGCGGGAACAGATTGAAGTGCTGAAACACCATGCCGACTTCACGGCGGATGGTTTCGATCTGCTTCAGGTCGGAAGTCAGCTCGGTGCCATCGACAACGATACGGCCTTGCTGATGCTCTTCCAGACGGTTGAGGCAGCGAATGGTGGTGGACTTGCCCGAGCCCGACGGGCCGCACAGCACGATACGCTCGCCCTGACGCACGTTCAGGTTGATGTCCTTGAGCACATGGAACTGGCCGTACCACTTATGGACGCCCTCCATGCGGATCATGCCTTCAGCGCCCAGGGGCTTATTGATAACTTCACTCATCACAAAACTCCTAACGCTTGTGGCCTGTGTCCAGCTTATGTTCCAAATGCATGGAATAGCGGGACATACCGAAACAGAAGATCCAGAACACCAGGGCCGCGAAGACGTAGCCTTCGGTGGCCATACCCAGCCAGGCTGGGTCGGCGGTGGCTTGTTTGACGCTGTTGAGCAGGTCGAACAGGCCGATAATGATCACCAGGCTGGTGTCTTTGAACAAGGCAATGAAGGTGTTGACGATGCCGGGAATGACCATCTTCAACGCCTGCGGCAGAATCACCAGACCCATGCTGCGCCAGTAGCCGAGGCCCATCGCCGAGGCCGCTTCGTACTGGCCTTTAGGGATGGCCTGCATGCCACCACGCACCACTTCGGCAATGTACGCCGACTGGAACAGGATGACGCCGATCAGTGCCCGCAGCAGTTTGTCGAAGTTCATGCCTTCAGGCATGAACAGCGGCAGCATCACCGAAGACATGAACAGCACCGTGATCAAGGGCACGCCGCGCCAGAACTCGATGAACGTCACACACACCACCCGCACAGCGGGCATGTTGGAACGACGGCCGAGCGCCAGCAGGATACCCAACGGCAAGGCACCGACGATACCCACGGTGGCAATCACCAGGGTCAGCATCAGACCGCCCCACTGGCTGGTCGGTACGTTGGTCAGACCGAACGCGCCGCCGTGCAGCAGATAGAACGCGACAACCGGGTAGATGACCAGGAAGCAGATGCCGTAGACAGCCTTGCGCGGAAACTTCGAGATGAACAGCGGCGCAGCACCGACAATCGCCAGGATTGCGGTCAGATCGACCCTCCAGCGCAGCTCATTGGGAAAGTAGCCGTACATGAACTGACCGAAACGCTGCTCGATGAACACCCAGCAGGCGCCCGCCTTGGTGCAGTCTTCCTTGGTCGTGCCGATCCAGTTGGCGTCCAGCAAGGCCCAACTGAGAATCGGCGGCACGATCAGGTAGATCAGATACAGCGAGAACAGGGTCAGCAGGGTGTTGATCCAGCTGGAGAACAGGTTCTGCCGCATCCACGCGACCGGGCCGAACACTTTGCCCGGTGGTGGCATATCAGGTTTGAAAGTATGAGTTGTCATGCGCGTTTCCTCACCGCTCGATCAGCGCAATGCGCTTGTTGTACCAGTTCATCAGCATGGAGATGCTGATACTGATCGCCAGGTACACACTCATGGTGATGGCAATGACTTCAATCGCCTGCCCGGTCTGGTTGAGTACCGTACCGGCAAACAGGGAAACCATTTCCGGATAACCGATGGCCGCTGCCAGCGACGAGTTCTTCGCCAGGTTCAGGAACTGACTGGTCAACGGCGGGATGATCACTCGCAGAGCCTGCGGAATGATGACCTTGCGCAGCGTCGGCCCAGGACGAAGACCCAGAGAGCGGGCGGCTTCGGTCTGACCGTGACTGACGGACTTGATGCCCGAACGCACGATTTCAGCAATGAATGCTGCGGTGTAGATGGTCAGTGCCAGGGTCAGGGAAATCAGCTCGGGAATCAGTACCCAGCCACCTGAAAAGTTGAAGCCTTTGAGCTGCGGCAGCTCCCAATGCACCGGGCTGCCGAAGATCAGCACGCTCAGGCCCGGAATCACCAGCAACAACGCCAGGCCGACCCAGAACTTGTGGAACGGCTGGCCGGTGGCCTCGAAACGCTTGTTGGCCCAGCGCACCATCATCACGATCGCGATCACCGCGACAACGATGCTGATAAGGAACGCCCAGGCACCTTCGGCAGGCAAGGCTCTGGGCATATTGAGCCCACGGCTGCTGACGAAGAACATGTCCAGATAGCCATGCGCCTGACGCGGACCTGGCAGCGTGAGGAATACGGCGGTGTACCAGAACAGGATTTGCAGCAGTGGCGGAATGTTGCGGAAGACTTCGACATAAACGGTGGCCAGCTTGCTGATCATCCAGTTCGGAGACAGGCGAGCGACACCAATGACAAAGCCCAGCAAAGTGGCCAGAACAATACCGATCACCGACACCAGCAAGGTGTTCAGCAAGCCGATGACGAACACACGGGCATAAGTGTCCGATTCGGTGTAGTCGATCAGGTGCTGGGCAATACCGAAACCGGCACTGTTCTCAAGAAAACCGAAACCCGAGGTAATACCACGGTGTTGCAGGTTGGTCTGGGTGTTATCAAAGATGAACCAGCCCAACGAGATCACCGCCACAACGGTGATGATCTGAAATAACCACGCGCGCACTTTCGGATCGCTCAGCGTGAGCTTTTGCTTGGGTGCGACGATTTGCTTTTCCATGAAAGGCCCCAGGAAAAATCCAACAGAACAACGCCCGACAGGCTGAGAAGCCTGTCGGGCGCCGGGTCAATCAACGAATAGGTGGAGCGTACTGGATGCCACCGGCATTCCACAGGGCGTTCTGGCCACGCTTGATTTTCAGCGGGGTGTTTTCGCCCAGGTTGCGTTCGAACACTTCGCCGTAGTTACCGACTTGCTTGACGATCTGCACGACCCAGTCTTTCGGCAGTTTCAGGTCCTTGCCGTAAGTACCGTCGGCACCCAGCATACGGGCGACGTCAGGGTTCTTGGTCGACTTGGCTTCAGCTTCAACGTTCTTGGAAGTGATCTTGGCTTCCTCAGCGTTGAGCATGGCGAACAGGGTCCAGCGAACAATCGAGAACCACTCTTCGTCGCCTTTACGCACGACAGGGCCCAGCGGTTCCTTGGAAATCACTTCCGGCAGAACGACGTAATCGTCTGGCTTGGCCAGCTTGCTGCGCTGTGCGTAGAGCTGCGACTGGTCGGACGTCAGTACGTCGCAACGGCCGCCTTCCAGCGACTTGGCGCTTTCGTCGGAGGTGTCGAAGGTGATCGGCGTGTATTTCAGGTTGTTCGAGCGGAAGTAGTCGGAGACGTTCAGCTCGGTGGTGGTACCGGCCTGGATGCAGATGGTCGCACCGTCCAGTTCCTTGGCGCTCTTGACGCCCAGCTTGTTGTTCACCAGGAAGCCGATACCGTCGTAGTAGGTCACGCCGGTGAACACCAGACCCATGCCCGCATCACGGGAGCTGGTCCAGGTGGTGTTACGCGAAAGGATGTCGATTTCGCCGGATTGCAGCGCCGTGAAACGCTCCTTGGCGTTCAACTGGCTGAACTTGACCTTGGTGGCGTCGCCGAATACAGCGGCCGCTACGGCACGGCAGACATCAGCATCGATACCAGTGATCTTGCCGGTAGAGTCCGGAACCGAAAAACCTGGCAGGCCGTCGCTGACGCCGCACTGTACAAAGCCTTTCTTCTGGATTGCGTCAAGGGTAGCGCCTGCGTTGGCAGCCCCGGTCACACCGAAGGCGGCGAGCGCAGTGACAACAGCAAGGGTGGATTTCAACATCTTCATTCAAAAACTCCAGTTTGCTCTTTGTTGTGTGGAAGCCTCAGTCGCATCGCACCTTTGTGAGGCGCTTGTGACCCGTGCTGGCTTATTTTTGGGTCATGCGGTACCGAACATGAATATCGAGTCACCGACAGGATCGCCCTGCCATTGCTTTTCGTCGTTCAGAATCGGTCCCGTGGACTGAAACCTCATGATTTCCCGAACCAGAGAGGGACGGGTCGAACCGTGCCGCGAATCCTGACGCAGGAACTCCCGGGCTGCTTTTCGATCGCTACAAGTAATAGCCTTATAGTGTTACCGAACGATGAGAGCGCCTGGACTCCAGTGCTGCTGTAGCAAAGCCCGTACCAGCATGCTGGCTATGTCGAATTAGCGACAGGTCAAGTCAAAAACTTGTAATCTTGCGACATCTTCGTTCACTTTTAATCTAATCGCGCACCTTAATAATGCGCTCAAAAAGTGCCAGCGCACACAAATGGAGCAGTCATGAGCGAACCTTTGATCATCGAACCTTCCGCCACCGTCGACGCGTGCGTTATCTGGCTGCACGGGCTAGGTGCCGATCGTTATGATTTCCTGCCGGTTGCCGAAGCGCTGCAAGCGTCGTTGCGCAGCACCCGCTTCGTCCTGCCCCAGGCGCCAATGCGCGCGGTAACCGTCAACGGCGGCTATGAAATGCCAAGCTGGTATGACATCAAATCAATGAGCAGCGAAGCCCGCGCAATCGATCACGATGAGATGGAAGCCTCGGCGCAGCAGGTACTGGACCTGATCGAGCAGCAGCGCGACAGCGGTATCGATCCGGCGCGAATATTTCTGGCGGGGTTTTCCCAGGGTGGCGCGGTAGTCCTGCACACCGGCTACAAGCGCTGGCAAGGTCCGTTGGGAGGGGTGCTGGCGCTCTCGACTTATGCCCCCACATTCAGCAATCAGATGACACTGTCGGCGAGCCAGCAACGCACCCCGGCACTCTGCCTGCACGGGCAACACGACGAAGTGGTGCACAACGCGATGGGACGCGCTGCCTACGAGCATCTCATGGCCCAGGGTGTAACCGCACAATGGCAGGAATACCCAATGGGGCATCAAGTGTTACCGCAGGAAATCCATGACATCGGTGTCTGGCTGGCTGAAAAGCTTCGTTGACATTGCCGTACACCCCTGAAACACACCTCATCTGTAGCTCGCCATGGATGGCACTACGCCGAGCACGGTTCTTGCTTTACACTGCCCGGCGTACATTCCTTAACCAATCGACGAGATGACCGTGCTCAAAGCACTTAAAAAGATGTTCGGTAAGAGCGAAGCTGAGCAACGCGCGCCTATACCGACAGCCTCCATCCCCGCTTCCCCCCGCCCGTCACAGGCGACCAACCGGATCATGCTGTCCAGACTCAGGCTCTGGACACCGTCAGCGAGCCCTCCAAAGCCAGAGCGCCGCGTACTGACAAGCCAAGGGCCGAACGCCCGCGCCGTGAACGTGTGGCCAAACCGCCCGCGCCGCAATGGAAACTCGAGGATTTTGTGGTCGAGCCGCAGGAAGGCAAGACCCGCTTCCACGACTTCAACCTTGCACCCGAACTGATGCACGCGATTCAGGACCTGGGGTTCCCGTACTGCACGCCTATCCAGGCGGGTGTGCTGGGTTTCACCCTCAAGGGCAAAGATGCAATCGGCCGCGCTCAGACGGGCACCGGCAAGACCGCTGCCTTTCTGATCTCGATCATCGAGCAGTTGACCCAGACGCCACCACCGGCCGAGCGCTACATGGGTGAGCCGCGCGCACTGATCATCGCGCCAACCCGTGAGCTGGTGGTGCAGATCGCCAAGGACGCCGCAGACCTGACCAAGTACACCGACCTGAACGTCATGACGTTCGTCGGCGGCATGGACTTCGACAAGCAGCTCAAGCAGCTTGAAGCGCGCCACTGCGACATTCTGGTCGCCACGCCAGGCCGCTTGCTGGACTTCAACCAGCGCGGCGAAGTGCACCTGGACATGGTCGAAGTGATGGTACTCGACGAAGCCGACCGCATGCTGGACATGGGTTTCATCCCGCAGGTACGGCAGATCATTCGCCAGACCCCGCACAAGGGCGAACGCCAGACCCTGCTGTTCTCCGCGACCTTCACCGAAGACGTGATGAACCTCGCCAAACAGTGGACTACCGAGCCTTCCATCGTCGAGATCGAGTCGCTGAACGTGGCCAGCGATAATGTCGAACAGCATATCTACGCGGTAGCCGGTGCCGACAAATACAAGCTGCTGTACAACCTGGTGACCGACAACGGCTGGGAACGGGTCATGGTCTTTGCCAACCGCAAGGACGAAGTCCGTCGTATCGAAGAGCGTCTGGTACGCGACGGCGTCAACGCTGCGCAGTTGTCGGGCGATGTGCCTCAGCACAAGCGCATCAAAACCCTCGAAGGCTTCCGCGAAGGCAAGATTCGTGTACTGGTCGCCACCGATGTGGCGGGTCGCGGGATTCACATTGACGGCATCAGTCACGTGATCAACTTCACCCTGCCGGAAGTACCGGACGATTACGTGCACCGCATCGGGCGCACCGGTCGTGCAGGGGCCGACGGCGTGTCCATCAGCTTTGCCGGTGAAGACGACTCGTACCAGTTGCCCGCCATCGAAGAGAAGCTGGGCCGCAAGATCAGTTGCGAGACACCGCCGACTCATTTGCTGAGACCCGTGGTGCGGCACACAACCTGACAGGTTCAGCCCGATAAAAAAGCGCAGCCTTTGCGGGCTGCGCTTTTTTTGTGCCTGTCAGACATCAACAGCGTGAACGTCAGTCAGTGCCGTACTTCGGCGAACGCGGACCATACAGCATGCCCGCAGGCCGGCCCGCAGAGAGCAGACGGTTGCTGGCAATCCCGGCAATGGGATGACCGGCATCGGTCGAGCTGTTGATGATCTGCTTGACCGCCGCAGTAATCAGCATGCCTACCAGACCGCCACCGCTGTTATTGCCGCCCTCTTCACTGGACGCCGACGCTGTACCGGTCCACAACGCGGTGCCGGTACGCAGATCAACCAGTTTTGCCGTGACCGTCACGACGGTCTGGCTGCTGATGACCACGTAACTGGTGCCGTATTGCTTGACCGTGATGTACATCGCGGCATCGGCACCGAAGATCTCGCGCAGCTTGGCGGGCGATGTCGCCTGAATATCATCGGCGTTGGTCAGGCCGTTGTTGCGAAAGGTCTCGTCAACCAGCGCGACCGGCAACACGTAGTAGCCAGACTCGGCCAATGGATAGGTGACCTGCGAGAAAGTGCTGTACGTCGCCTTGACGTCAGGTGACTCGTTGACTGGCGGCAGCACCAGAATCGAACGCGGTTTGCTTTCCTTGAAGGCCGAGTAGTCCACTGTCGGCGGTGTGACGCAACCCGACAGCAGGGCAACGGCGAACAGGCTGAGCGCTATTTTCAGCTGACCGAGGTTCATTTGGCGACTCCTGCGTGAGCGTTCTTGAGCAGGAAGTCCATGTACGTGGCCGACTCGGGAAACAGCGTCTTTTCCGTGCGCAACTCCTGAACCATCTGGTCATCCTTGCCAAGGCTGCCGTACAACATGCCCAACTGAGCGTGATAACCCGGCGGCGGCGTTGCGTTGGCAGCGCGAATTTTCTGCAGGTCTTCTTCGAGTTTGGCGACCTGAGCTTCCTTGGGCTCGCCCTCGTTTTTGAAATACTCGTACACCTCAGGCTGGTAACTGCCCCACTGGTACAAGGTTTTCGGCTGCTGGGCACAGCCAGTGACACAGGCGCCGGCCACGAGAAACATTGCGACACTGCGCAACGAAACACTACTACTGTTCATGATCACCACAAATTCCCTTTTGAACTATCAGTTGGCAGTCGGTTTCCAGACACCGCTGTCGAGCGCACGTACCATGTTGTTGACGGCTTCGCGCATGGCCAGGTCCAGAACCTTGCCGTTGAGTGTCGAGTCATAGCTGGCGGTGCCGCCAAAGCCGATGACTTCACGGTTGGAAAGCTCGTACTCGCCCGCGCCTTGAGTCGAATACACCACTTCCGAAGTGCTGATATTGACGATATTCAGCGCGACCTTGGCGTAGGCAATCTGGGATTTTCCGCGGCCCAGCAGACCGAACAACTGCTGATCACCGACTTCCTTGCGACCAAACTCGGTCACGTCGCCCGTCACCACGTAGTCAGCACCTTTCAGGCGCTGGGCGGTGGACTTGATAGTGGCTTCCTGCTTGATCTCTTCCATGTTGTCGCGATCCAGCACACTGAACCGGTTGGTCTGCTGCATGTGGGTAATCAGGATGGTCTTGGCCTGACCGCCAAGCCGATCGACACCGTCGGAAAAGATCCCGCGCATGTAGCTGGAACGGTTATCGAACTTGCCGACCGCAACCGGATAACGCGCACCGGCATAAGCAACACCGGCACTTTCAACCTTTGCCACAGGCAGAGCCCGCGAACTTTCCGTGGCACAACCAGCAACCAGCACTAACGCCGCTGTCGTCATCCCTGAAACCAAAACCTGCTGAAGTTTTTTCACATTCTGCTCCGAGCGTTTAAGAAAACCTGTCCGCAACGTAACGCTCGCAAGAGCGATCACGTTCGGACAGTTATTGAATAGGGGTTGGCCAACGCCACAGGACGCCTTTCCACGGCCGGCATCATAGCCGGAAGCCATTCGCGCCTGTACCAGGAAGATACAATTAGAGGGTATGACGAGCGGCAGGTCACACTTTCCGGCAAAAAAGTACGTGATCGACTGCCAGCTACCAGCGCTGCGCAGCCGTTTGATCACTCGCGCGACCTTCAACCCACTGCGGTCCCTGAGCCGTATTTTCCTTCTTCCAGAACGGCGCACGGGTCTTGAGGTAGTCCATGACGAAATCACAGGCTTCGAATGCCGCCTGCCTGTGCGCGCTGGCAACGCCAACGAAGACGATAGGCTCACCAGGTTCCAGCGCGCCCACTCGATGGATCACGTCGACATTCAGCAATGGCCAGCGCTGCCCTGCCTCTTCGACGATCTTCGCCAGTGCCTTCTCGGTCATCCCCGGGTAGTGCTCCAGGAACATGCCGGACACCTCGCGCCCCTCGTTGAAGTCACGCACGTAACCGACAAAACTGACCACTGCGCCGATGCCCAGGTTGGCAGCGTGCAGTGCGTTGACTTCAGTGCCGGGATCGAAGGCTGCCGCCTGCACGCGAATCGTCATGATCAGCCCCCTGTCACAGGTGGAAAGAACGCAACTTCATCGCCATCAGACAGTGGCTCGGTTGGCTTGCACAGCTCCTGATTGCGAGCGCACATCAGGTTTTGCTCGGCCAGGACCTGCCAGGCCTCGCCGCGCTGCACCAGCGTCTGGCGCAGTGCATCGAGCGTGGCGAACTCGCCTTCGACAGACTCGCTGTCCAGACCCAGTGTTTCGCGATAGCGGGCAAAGTACTGAACCTGAATCTTCATGGCGTCTGCACCGGGTCTGCAATGAAGTGGCCGCTTTTGCCGCCGAGCTTTTCCAGCAGCCGCACCGACTCGATGACCATGCCGCGATCCACCGCCTTGCACATGTCATAAATAGTCAACGCCGCAATACTGGCGGCCGTCAGCGCTTCCATCTCCACACCGGTCTGCCCGGCCAGCTTGCAGCTTGCGCTGATCCGTACCGCATCATCGCCTTCGGCAGCGAGGTGGACTTTGATGCTGGTCAGCATCAGCGGATGGCACAGCGGGATCAGATCGCTGGTTTTCTTGGCAGCCTGAATACCGGCAATACGCGCCACCGCAAATACATCGCCCTTGGGATGACCACCGCTGACGATCATTTGCAGCGTGGCGGGCAACATCCGCACCAATGCTTCAGCCACAGCCTCACGGGACGTCACGGCTTTATCAGTGACGTCGACCATATTGGCGCGACCCTGGGAATCGAGATGAGTGAGCACAACGTTACTCCTTGGCAGAAGCAAGAAGTGTAGAGGGTGTGGCAGTTACAAGCTACAAGCTGCAAGCTGCAAGCTGCAAGCTCCCGGCGTTATCCATAGGGTTGTAAAGCGTACGAAAATCCTGGCTTCTGCCCGGAGGGCGTAGGAGCGAACTTGTTCGCGAAGAGGGCTGTACATTCACAACTGATTTATCACCCACCACATAGCCTTCGCGAACAAATTCGCTCCTACGCCCTTAGGCCAGAAGCGGACTCGTGCATGGCGATAAGCTTGGCGCGCGAGCGCAACAATCAAAGCTGCAAGCTGCAAGCTCCCGGCGTTATCCATAGGGTTTTAAAGCGTACGAAAATCCTGGCTTCTGCCCGGAGGGCGTAGGAGCGAACTTGTTCGCGAAGAGGGCTGTACATTCACAACTGATTTATCGCCCACCACATAGCCTTCGCGAACAAGTTCGCTCCTACGCCCTACGCCCTTCGGCCAGAAGCGGACTCGTGCATGGCGATAAGCCTGGCGCATGAGCGCAACGATCAAAGCTGCAAGCTGCAAGTGCCCGGCGTTATCCATAGGGTTGTAAAGCGTACGAAAATCCTGGCTTCTGCCCGGAGGGCGTAGGAGCGAACTTGTTCGCGAAGAGGGCTGTACATTCACAACTGATTTATCACCCACCACATAGCCTTCGCGAACAGGTTCGCTCCTACGCCCTTAGGCCAGAAGCGGACTCGTGCATGGCGATAAGCTTGGCGCGCGAGCGCAACAATCAAAGCTGCAAGCGGGCGCTCTCGCACACCGAGGTTCCCCGCTTGCAGCTAATAGCTTGAAGCTTGCAGCTGCTTTTCAGCTAAAGATGACTCTCCGCATACTCGGCCAGTATCGAGCGTGGCACGCCTTGCAGGGTGATGTGCACGCCGTTCGGGAAGTCTTTGAAGCGCTCCGTCAGGTAGGTCAGGCCGGAACTGGTGGCTGACAGGTAAGGGGTGTCGATCTGCGCCAGGTTGCCCAGGCAGACCACTTTTGAACCGGCACCGGCTCGGGTGATGATGGTTTTCATCTGGTGCGGGGTCAGGTTCTGGCATTCATCGATCAGGATCAGACTTTGCTGGAAGCTGCGACCTCGAATGTAGTTAAGGGATTTGAACTGCAACGGCACTTTGCTGAGGATGTAATCGACGCTGCCATGGGTGTTTTCGTCATCCATGTGCAAGGCTTCGAGGTTATCGGTGATAGCGCCAAGCCAGGGCTCCATCTTTTCCGCCTCGGTGCCGGGCAGAAAGCCGATTTCCTGATCCAGACCCTGAACGCTACGGGTGGCGATAATACGGCGATAGCGCTTGGTGACCATGGTCTGCTCAATGGCCGCCGCCAGCGCCAGGATGGTTTTACCCGAGCCCGCAGCACCCGACAGGTTGACCAGATGAATATCCGGGTCGAGCAAGGCGAACAGCGCCAGCCCCTGATAGATGTCTCGTGGCTTCAGGCCCCAGGCTTCCTGATGCAGCAAGGGCTCCTGATGCATGTCGAGAATCAGTAACTCATCGTTCTTGACGCCCTTTATCCAGCCGACGAAACCCTGTTCGTCGATGATGAACTCGTTGATGTGAACGGCCGGCAGCATTTCGTTGAGCTGCACGCGATGCCAGGTGCGGCCCCGTTCCTGGCGGGTATCGACCTTGTTGACGCGGTCCCAGAACGAGCCGGTCATTTCGTGGTAGCCACGGGACAGCAGTGAAACGTCGTCCACCAGCTGGTCGGTGCTGTAATCCTCGGCAGCAATGCCGCAGGCTCGCGCCTTGAGGCGCATGTTGATGTCTTTGGTCACCAGTACGACGCTCAAGTCCTTGTTGCGCGCGTGCAGGTCAATCAATTGGTTGATGATGATGTTGTCGTTGAGGTGCTCGGGTAAAAGACTGTTGGGCTCCTCACGCTTGCTCATCAGGATGGACAGAAAGCCCTTAAAGACACCGGTGCCGCGATCAATGGGCACGCCCTTTTCAACTTCTTCAGGGTTGGCTTCTCCGAGGGTCTTGTCGATCAGGCGGATGGCCTGACGGCACTCGGCGGCCACCGAATGTTTACCGGCCTTGAGCTTGTCCAGTTCCTCCAGAACTGTCATGGGAATGGCGACGTGGTGTTCTTCGAAATTCAACAATGCGTTTGGATCATGAATCAGTACATTGGTATCGAGCACGTAAAGGATTGGCTGGTTGGTGGAAGGGGTGCGTCCGTGATCATCCATACTCGCTCACCTTTGTAGAAGCCAGGCGACGCAGAACCACGACAGTGCTGCGCCACGAAAAGGCCGCCGGATTCTTCCCTTCAGGCAGGGGAGAAATGTCGCTCAAGGTGGGTCTTGGAAGACGCCACCTGTGTTGCAGGTTTCGGCGGTCTGTATTCGTAATACAGCAAAAGGGATGACAGAAAAAAGCTCTTTGATGGTTTTTTGAGGTTTATTTCACAGGCTGACGAATAGGACTTGGCGGACGTACGCGTCGCGTTTAAAGTCGGAAGTCCGCCCACGCTGAATTTGCCCTCATTCCGCGTCCGGCGCAGCCTCTTCGCTGCCCTCCGGCCCTTGTTCCACGGGCGCTTCAGAGATATTTCGGCAGTCATCCCAGATCAACTCGCTTTGCGCGGTGTTGGCCAGCAGCAGCGGCAGTGCAGACTGGGCCTTGTTGGCCACGTCATGGAACACGACCGTTCCCTTGCGCCAGAGCAGCATCAGCGTCAGCACCCGGTCACCGACCTGCTCTGCCGTGAGCCGCCCGCTGTCGTCCTGTGCATCGATATTCCACAACGACACCCGCAGATGCTGGGCGCGGAAGAAATCGCCGCTGTCGGCCCGCCGATGACCATAGGGCGGGCGAAACAGCGGCACGAAGTTATCCGGCAAAACGTGCTGCACGAGGGTGGCGCTGCGTTGCACCGAATCCTGCCAATCCAGCCACTGGCTGTGCGAACGGTACTCCCAGCCCTGAATACCGACACACTGCTGGCGATAGAGTGATTGCAGACTGACCGCCGACGTCGTGTCCAGACGCTCCTGCAGGCTCTTGCCCAACACAAAAAAGGTGGCGTTCATTTTTTGCTGGCGCATGAAGTCGGCCAGCCAGTCGGTCCCGCCGTCCGCTGGACTCGGGCCGCTCTCAAAATTGAGCATGAACGTGCGATCGGGCATTTCATCGCCGCTCATCTCGTCAGAGTTGTAACGCTCGATCTCGCTACTGGTTTGCGGGAACAACGCCGCCATGAACAGCAATTCGTCCAGGTAGCGCTGATGAAAAATGGCCCCGGGCCTGGCCCAGGAGGCGTAGAACGAGTCGTTCGCCACCTGGTATTCCTCGGCACGCTGGCGCAACTGATCCATGTCTTCGACCAGTACACAGAAGTTGGCATCCTCCTCACAGCTCTTCTGCGCAGCCTGATAGTTCTCCAGCAAGCGCAGCCACAGACGATGGCGGACCACATTCAGCGAGGGCACGTTAACGAAGCGCAGGCCGAGACGCTGCTTCAGTCCGTCCTCATTCAGTTTCTCGCTGAGGTACAGCTCATGGGCAAAAGAGAGAATTTCGGCGCGTGAAGCAACGTCGAACAACGCAGGCGTCTCCAGACGCTCGGGCCACACGCTGCGGTCGATGGTGGCAACCAACGGCGCTGCCGCCTGAGCCTGAAACCAGAACAGACTCGCACACACTGCTAAAACAATACGCAAACCCGACGCCCTCTTGATCAGCCTTCAACGCGATGACCGGCGCGCCACTATAGCTGAAATTGCCATGGCTTCTTATGTCGGCACGCATACAAAGGCCGGTTTCAGTGCGCAGCTTTATATAACGCAGCCTCTATTGCCACCATCGCTGGAGTCGAGCGCCCTCACCCCCTAGAATCCTCCGACGATCAAAGGAGACGACTTCATGCTGATGGTGATTTCCCCCGCGAAAACCCTCGATTTCGAGACACCGCCCACGACCGGCCGCTTCACGCAGCCACAGTATCTGGAGCACTCGCAGGAACTGATCAGTCAGTTGCGAGAGCTGACCCCGGCACAGATCGGCGAACTGATGCACCTCTCCGACAAACTCTCCGGGCTCAACGCGGCACGCTTCGGCAGCTGGGACCCGGCCTTCACGCTCGACAATGCCAAACAGGCACTGCTGGCCTTCAAGGGCGACGTGTACACCGGCCTGCAGGCCGAAACGCTGAGTGACGCACAGCTCGACTATGCGCAGGGCCACTTGCGGATGCTTTCCGGCCTGTATGGCCTGTTGCGTCCGCTGGACCTGATGCAGCCTTATCGCCTGGAGATGGGCACTCGACTGGCCAATGCCCGTGGCAAGGACCTTTATGCATTCTGGGGTACGCGGATCAGTGAATGGCTGAATGAGGCGCTGGCCGATCAGGGCGACGACCTGCTGCTGAACCTGGCGTCCACCGAGTATTTCTCGGCAGTCAAGCGCTCGGCGCTCAAGGCGCGGATCATCGACACCGAGTTCAAAGACCTGAAGAACGGTCAGTACAAGATCATCAGCTTCTACGCCAAGAAGGCACGCGGCATGATGAGTCGCTTCATTATAGAAGAGCGCATCAATACGCCGGAAGCGCTAACAGCGTTCGATGTGCAGGGCTATCGTTATAACCGCGAACAGTCAACACCTGACAAGTTAGTGTTTCTGCGCGATCCCACCGACCACTAACAGCGTCAAAATTGTGTAACAGCCTGCTGTTACACATCCAAACGACTGGTTTCAAAGCCACTAATGACAACATAGTGACGCCAGAGAAACGTCAAAATAAAACCGTCATGTTCTCCGCGCCTTTCCTCTCAAAAAATATTCAATTTTTTTAAGTAGTGGCCTTTTGGTTACTGGATACAGTAGCACTTTCATATTAATCTGTACGTAAGCCCCGTACTATAAGGCTTTCATGAAAACCCCCCTGATTAGGCGCTGCCCTTTGTCACAGCCTTGACACATCAAAAACGGTAAATCAGGACGAGCGGCCCGGAACTAAATACGATTTCAGGCGCTCCTACATCCCGTAACAATTCAGGCTCAACGTGTAAGAGATCACTTACAGGTTGCCTGGACGCACGGGAAGTACCGACACGGAAGCTTGATCAATATGACCAGGTGTCAGGTATCAGAACTAAGATCACATCACTAGTTGATGTTGGTAGACGGACGAAGCGCCGACAGGTGCGATGCGCAGGATTCGACAAGGACAGCCACCGCTCTACGCTGAGGCTTTCCGACCGAGGTCCGCCATCGATCGTCAGACAAGGAGTGGTTTACTACATCCAAGGAGAGCAGGGCCCTGCCCGCCGGACAGGTCACTTGCCGCTTGCACTTAGTGTCATTTGAGTTCGCCTCGTTTATTTAGGCACTCACTCATTAAATATGCCTGTGTTAGTTAGACGGCTTTGTTAGCCGCCTGTACTGACGCGTGACATCTGCTGGCCAAAATTAATATCCAGCCAATTTATGGCGTGAAAAATCGAGGAGAATACGATGCGTATCAGCATATTTGGTTTGGGTTATGTCGGTGCCGTCTGTGCCGGTTGCCTTTCTGCACGTGGTCACGACGTAGTGGGTGTGGATATCTCCAGCACCAAGATCGACCTGATCAATAACGGCAAGTCGCCTATCGTTGAACCAGGCCTGGAAGAACTGCTGCAAAAAGGTCTTGCCACCGGCAAACTGCGCGGCACTACTGACTTCGCTGAAGCCATTCGCGCCACTGACCTGTCGATGATCTGCGTCGGCACGCCGAGCAAGAAAAACGGCGATCTGGAACTCGATTACATCGAATCCGTGTGCCGTGAAATCGGTTATGTCCTGCGCGACAAAGCCACCCGCCACACGATCGTTGTTCGCAGTACTGTTCTGCCGGGCACTGTCGCCAACGTGGTGATCCCGATCCTGGAAGACTGCTCTGGCAAGAAAGCCGGTGTTGATTTCGGCGTTGCGGTAAACCCTGAGTTCCTGCGTGAAAGCACCGCGATCAAAGACTACGACCTGCCACCGATGACGGTGATCGGCGAGTTCGACAAAGCATCGGGTGACGTTCTGCAATCGCTGTACGAAGAACTCGACGCACCGATCATCCGCAAGGACATCGCTGTTGCCGAAATGATCAAGTACACCTGCAACGTATGGCACGCCACCAAAGTGACCTTCGCCAACGAAATCGGCAACATCGCCAAAGCAGTCGGCGTCGATGGTCGTGAAGTGATGGACGTTGTCTGCCAGGACAAGGCACTGAACCTGTCCCAGTACTACATGCGCCCTGGCTTCGCCTTCGGTGGCTCCTGCCTGCCGAAAGATGTCCGCGCCCTGACCTACCGCGCCGGCAGCCTGGACGTTGAAGCTCCCCTGCTCAACTCCCTGATGCGCAGTAACACGTCGCAGGTACAGAACGCGTTCGACATGGTTGCCAGCTACGACACCCGCAAGGTTGCACTGCTGGGCCTGAGCTTCAAGGCCGGCACTGACGATTTGCGCGAAAGCCCGCTGGTAGAGCTGGCCGAAATGCTGATCGGTAAAGGCTTCGAACTGAGCATCTTCGACAGCAACGTTGAATATGCCCGCGTTCACGGTGCCAACAAGGAATACATCGAATCGAAGATTCCGCACGTTTCGTCGCTGCTGAACTCCGACTTCGACCAAGTCATCGACAACTCCGACGTGATCATTCTGGGTAACCGCGACGAGCGTTTCCGCGCCCTCGCCAACAAGACCCCGGAAGGCAAGCGCGTCATCGACCTGGTGGGCTTCATGACCAATGCCACCACCGAAGACGGTCGTGCCGAAGGTATCTGCTGGTAAATCAGCCGCAAGCCACAAGCGCCAAGCTCCAGGCCACAAGCTCAAGCCAACTGCTTGCAGCCTGGGGCTTGAGGCTTGCAACTGACTTAGGGATACGATTATGCAGAGGCTCAAGCACGGCCTGCTTCAGGCCGCCGGTTGGCTGTTCTATCTGAGTTTATTGATGGGCCTTGCTGCCGCATTGCCCACGAGTATCTTCGACTCGCAGTCGAAGAACTTTATTTTCCTGATTGGTGCCGTCGGTATCTGGCGCTACTCGATGGGAATCACGCACTTCGTGCGCGGGATGATTTTCCTGTACATCGTTTACCCGCACTTGCGCCGCAAGGTTCGCAAGCTGGGCAGCGCTGCAGATCCGTCCCATGTGTTTCTGATGGTCACCAGCTTTCGTATCGATGCGTTGACCACTGCACAGGTCTACAACTCGGTCATCCGCGAAGCGATCGACTGCGGTCTGCCGACCACCATCGTCTGCTCGCTGGTAGAAATGTCCGATGAGCTGCTGGTCAAGAGCATGTGGGCGAAGTTCAACCCGCCAGAACGCGTCAAGCTCGACTTCGTGCGTATTCCGGGCACCGGCAAGCGCGATGGCCTGGCCTACGGCTTCCGCGCCATTTCGCGTCACTTGCCCGACAGCCGCGCAGTGGTTGCGGTGATCGACGGTGACACGGTGCTCAACGAAGGTGTGGTCGCCAAGACCGTGCCGTGGTTCCAGCTGTTCGATAACGTTGGCGGTCTGACCACCAACGAGTTTTGCGAAGTGCGTGGCGGCTACATCATGAGCGAGTGGCACAAGCTGCGTTTCGCCCAGCGTCACATCAACATGTGCTCCATGGCGCTGTCCAAGCGCGTGTTGACCATGACCGGTCGAATGTCAGTGTTCCGCGCCACCGTGGTCACCGACCCCGAGTTCATCGCCGACGTGGAAAGCGATTCGCTCAACCACTGGCGCCTGGGCACCTTCAGGTTTCTGACCGGCGACGACAAGTCCAGCTGGTTCAGCCTGATGCGCCTGGGTTACGACACGTTCTACGTGCCGGATGCGGCGATCAACACCGTGGAGCATCCGCCCGAGAAGAGCTTCCTGAAAGCCAGCCGCAAACTGATGTACCGCTGGTACGGCAACAACCTGCGTCAGAACTCGCGCGCACTGGGCCTGGGCGTTCGTCGTCTGGGGATTTTCACCAGCATCGTGCTGTTCGACCAGCGAGTGTCGATGTGGACCTCGATTCTCGGCCTGACCGTCGCCCTCATCGCCAGCTTCAAGTATGGCGGCGCGTTCCTGCTGATGTACTTGCTGTGGATCGGCATGACCCGTCTGATCCTCACCCTGCTGCTGTCCCTCTCGGGACACAGGATCGGGCCTGCCTACCCGATCATTCTCTATTACAACCAGATCGTCGGCGCCCTGATGAAGATTTACGTCTTCTTCCGCCTGGACCGCCAGTCCTGGACACGCCAGGACACAAAACTCAGCCGCGACATGGCCAGCTTTCAAGGCTGGTTCAACACGTGGTCGTCCCGAACCATGACTTTCTCGGCTGGCACCATCTTCGTCGCCGTGCTGTTGACGATGGTTTGACCGGACCAACGGATTAATTGCTTAAGTAGGAAAAATAGCCATGAATACAGCCGTGAATGCGAACGTCGTACATGAATCCGAAGCCCAGCGCCAACACGCCCGGATCAAGATCCCTGCCAAGCTGCGCCTGCTGAATGATCAGCCAAATGCGCCACTGGTGCGTGTCGAAGACCTGTCGGCCGGCGGTCTGAGTTTCGTTGCTCCGTCGGGGCAGAAATTCAGCGAAGGTCAAATCGTCAAAGGACGCCTGCAGTTCATCATCGACAACCTCGGCCTGGCCATGGACGTCGATCTGCAGGTTCGTTCGATCGACAACGCCAGCAACCGTATCGGCTGCCAGTTCCAGAACCTGGAACCTCAGGACATTGCCACCCTGCGTCATTTGATCACCTCGCACCTGTCCGGCGAAGTTGTCACCCTGGGCGAAGTTCTGGCTACGCTGCAGCGCGACAACTTCACCAAAGCACGCAAGGTCAAAGGCAAGGACAGCGGCATGTCCGCCCTGGGCCGTCTGCGCGCAGTGACCTTCAGCCTCGGCATCTTCATTGTCGGCCTGGCAGCCTTCGGTTTCATCTTCAAGACCGTCTACGGCCTGTACTTCGTCAGCCACGCGTCGGCAGGTCTGGTGTCGATTCCGAGCATGGACGTCACCATGCCACGCGAAGGCACCGTGCAAAGCCTGGTCGGCCCGAACGGCGAAGCCACCAAAGGCGCGCCACTGGCAACCTTCAACACCAGCATGTTGGAAATGCTCAAAGGCAGCCTGACCGGTGAAGACCTGCAGCCTGCCAAGATCGAAGAACTGTATGGCAAGCAAATGAGCGGCACCCTCACCAGCCCGTGCGACTGCGTTGTCGGTCGTCAGTTGGTGGCTGACGGTCAGTTCGCGTCCAAGGGTCAGGTGATCTTCCAGCTGGTACCGCGCAATGCACCGGCTACCGTTGAAGCGCGCTTCACCTATCGCCAGTTCAACGACGTCAAGCCAGGCACGCGTGTCAGCTTCCAGATCGCAGGCGAAGACCAGTTGCGCACCGGCAAGATCATCAGCAGCACCAACCTGAGCAATACCGATCTGTCCACCGACATCCGCGTGCAGATCCAGCCTGACGAAACCCTGAGCAGCTCGCTGGCAGGTCGCCCTGTTGAAGTGGTCAGCGATCGCGGTCCGTCCGTGAACTGGTTGCTCGACAAAGCCATGGCTGCGGGTCTGTAACCATGAGCAGCCCACTACGACGCCTGTCGACCCCCACGCTATTGAGCCTCGCTGTCGCGCTCGGCCTGAGCGGCTGTGCCGGCCTGCCTGATCAACGCCTTGCCAATGAAGCCCTGAAAAACGGTGACACTGCACTGGCGGAGCAGAACTATCGGCAGCTGGCGGACCTGGGCTACAGCGATGCACAGGTCGGCCTGGCCGACATTCAGGTGAGCACCCGCGACCCGGCCCTGCTCAAGCAGGCCGAGGCCACTTATCGTGCCGCGGCAGAGACTTCGCCCCGTGCGCAGTCGCGCCTCGGTCGCCTGCTGGCGGCCAAGCCCGACGCCACCGAGGCCGAACACCGCGAAGCCGAAGGCCTGCTGAAAAAAGCATTCGCCAACGGTGAATCCGGCACGCTGATCCCGCTGGCCATGCTGTACCTGCAATACCCGCACACTTTCCCGGAAGTGAATGCGCAGCAGAAGATCAGCGAGTGGCGTGCAGCCGGTTATCCGGAGGCCGGTCTGGCTCAGGTGCTGCTGTACCGTACTCAAGGCACCTACGCACAGCATCTGGATGAAGTCGAAAGCATCTGCAAGCAGGCGCTGTCGGTGACTGACATTTGCTACGTCGAACTGGCCACGGTCTACCAGACGCGCGGCCAGGCCGAGCAACAGGCGGCACTGATCGAGAAGCTCAAGAGCGAACATGCTGCCGGTCGCGTCAATGCTCAGCGAGTCGACAGCGTAGCGCGCGTATTGGGCGACTCCACCATTGGTACGCCAGACGAAAAGACCGCTCAGCAATTGCTGGAAAGCGTTGCGCCGGGCTACCCGGTTTCCTGGGTCACGCTGGCCAAACTGCTTTACGACTTCCCCGAACTGGGCGACGTCAACAAGATGATGGAATACCTGAATAACGGCCGCGCAGCTGACCAGCCCCGCGCCGAACTGCTGCTGGGCCGTCTGTATTACGAAGGCAAATGGGTCACCCCTGACGCCTTCAAGGCCGAAGAACACCTGAAGAAAGCCACGGCAACGGAAATCTCTGCCCATTACTACCTGGGTCAGATCTACCGTCGTGGTTATCTGGGTCAGGTCTATCCACAGAAAGCCGTGGATGAACTGCTGACCGCCGCCCGTGGTGGCCAGAACAGCGCCGATTTCGCCCTCGCGCAGTTGTTCTCGCAGGGCAAGGGCACCAAGCCTGATCCGGTCAATGCCTGGGTATTCGCCCAATTGGCGCTGGCCAGTCAGACCCCGCAAGCCACCGAGCTTGCCGAGGCCCTCAACACCCAACTGCCGCCTGAAAAGCTTGCCACCGCCAAAGACCTGTTGGCACGCGAGCAAAAAGTCCGGGGCGCTACCGCCACTCAGAACGTGATGGCAATGCAGGCCCTGCAAGAAGAAAAAGACGGTGAGGAAGCACTATGAAGTTGAATCCCCTGATGGCCGCCGGCATGGGCCTTGGCTTCACCCTGTTGTGGGCCTGCCCGACGCTGGCAGCGCTGACCGAACAACAGAATTTCGGCATCGAAATCAAAGCCACGGCACAGGCCGAGGATGATCGCGATCTGGGCACCCGTTCGGGCGGCGACGTCAACGGTGTGGGCCTGGACCTGCGTCCCTGGGTTTACGGCGAGCGCGGCGACTGGAGCGGCTATGCCATGGGCCAGGTGGTCACCGCCACCGACATCATTCAGACCGACCCGCTGGAGCAGAGCAACGCCGACGGCAGCGGCACCCAGACCTCGCGTGGCACGGCCAGCGAGCGCGAAGCCGACAAAACCTACGCCGCCCTGCGTGAATTCTGGATCGGCTACAGCGGTTTCACGCCCTACCCCGGCGAGATCCTGAAAGTCGGCCGTCAGCGCCTGCGCAATGACGACGGCCAATGGCACGATACCAATATCGAAGCCATCAACTGGTCGTTCGACACCACCCTGTTGCGCGCTGAACTGGGTGCTGCCCAGCGTTTCAGCGAATACCGCACCGACCTGACCGAACTGGCGCCTGACGACGAAGACCGCAAGCATTTGTTCGGCTCGGTCAGCTATCAGTGGACACCGGGCCATTGGGCAGGCATCCGTGCGCATCACAGCGCTGACGATGGCAAACTCAAGTCGCAAGGCCAGGCGCTCGACGATCTGGACAAGACGTCCAACGGCGATCTGACTTGGGTGGGCTTGCAGGCCGACAGCGATGCTTACAACTATCGCAGCAACGCCAATCAGCTCAACTACTGGGGCAGCCTGACCTGGCTGGACGGCACGCGCGACGAAATCGGCGTGACTTCCGCGGCCAACGACCAGTTTATTGCCGGGCAAAAGAACAGCCGTGACATGAACGGCTGGGCCACCGACTTGGGCCTGCGCCTGCGTCTTGATCCGCAGTGGCAAGTCGGTGCGGCCTACTCGCGCGCCAGCAGGGATTACGTCCAGAACGGTCTGGAAAGTAACCGTTCCAACTGGACCGGCACGCGCTCGCGCATCCACCGTTTCGGCGAAGCCTTCCAGGGCGAAATGGCCAACGTGGAAACCGGCTCGCTGTTCGCCTCCTGGCAGATGAACGAGGAATACGACGCATCGCTGATCTACCACAAGTTTCGTCGTGTAGACGGCAACACCGGTATCGGCGGATCGGGCATCAACGCGGTCAACGATAACCGTGACGGTACGTTCAGCTCGCTGCCACTGGAAGACGGCAGCAAGGACCTGGGTCAGGAAATGGACCTGGTCGTGACCAAGTACTTCAAGCAAGGCTTGCTGCCCGCGTCGCTCAGCCAGTCGTTCGATGAACCGTCGGCACTGGTGCGCTTGCGCGCAGGCGTCTTCAAGCCCGGCGACGCTTACCAGAGCAACGTGGACAGCTACATGCACCGCGCTGTTGTCGACGTCATCTGGCGCTTCTGATGCAAAACGCCATAGGAGTGCGAGAGATGAACAGTCAAGCTAGCAACGGGCGCAGTCGCAACTGGTCACATGCCCTGCTCGAAAGCGCAGTGCTGACCGGCGCCCTGCTGATGGCCAGCAGCGTCGCGCTGGCCAACGCGCCTGTCGTCCCCGAGACCCCGAAGCTGGTCAAGGGCCTGCAGCAGGCCAAGACTTACACCATCACCAGCCCGCCCACCGCGCCGCTGGAAATGGCCAAGCCGGTACTGCCCGACCTCAAGGGCTATACCGCCGAGGCCGCGTTGAAAAAGATCGTGCGCACCAAGCCGGGCAAGGTCACCGTCTCGCGGATGATGGAAGAAACCGGCCTGAAGGAATTCATCGGCGGCGACAACAAGATGGCCGAGTGGGTCAACCGTCAGCGGGGCATCCCCCAGGCCATCATGATTTCCGACGGTTACGTGAGCCTGCAGGATCTGGCGAAAAAGGTTCCGAAGCAGTTTCTTGACGAAGTATCGCCGGGTGTCTACGTAGCGCGCCTGCCGATTCTGGTCAAAGAAACCGGGATCTTCGAGATTGACAGCAAGACCAAGGAATTGCGTCTGTCTCAGGAAAAGGGTTCGTTCATCGTCAGCGAAGGCAAGATGCTGATCACCCACACTCAGGTCAACGCCTGGAGTGAAGCCCGCAACGGCTTGGCGACTTATCGCAAGCCCGAAGAGTTTCGCCCGTTCCTGCTGACCTGGGGCGGCTCGGAAACCTGGATCGCCAACACCAAAATGGCGAGCATGGGCTACGACCAGAGCAAGTCGTACGGCATCAGTATTTCCCAGTACACGCCCAACACCGCGAAGGTTCTCAAGCGTCCCGAGCCCACCGGCTGGATCATCGATTCTGAATTCTCGGACATGTGGTACGGCTTCTACTGCTATGAAACCCGTGACTTCGTGGTCAAGGGCAACACCTACCGCGACAACATCGTTTACGGCATTGACCCGCACGACCGTTCACACGGTCTGATCATCGCCGAAAACGACGTGTACGGAACCAAGAAGAAGCACGGGATCATTATTTCCCGGGAAGTGGACAACAGCTTCATCTTCCGCAACAAGAGCCACAACAACAAATTGTCCGGCGTGGTTCTGGACCGTAACAGTGTCGGCAACATCGTCGCTTACAACGAGATTTATCAGAACCACACCGACGGCATCACCCTGTACGAAAGCGGCAACAACCTGCTGTGGGGCAATCGCGTCATTGCCAATCGCCGCCACGGTATCCGCGTGCGCAACAGCGTGAACATCAAGCTGTACGAAAACGTCGCCACAGCCAACGGTCTGATGGGCGTCTACGGCCACATCAAGGACCTGAGCGACACCGACCGCGACATCGAGCTCGACCCGTTCGACGCTCAGGTGTCGCTGATCCTGGTCGGTGGCGAGCTGGCCGGCAACGGCTCTGGTCCGCTGTCCATTGATTCGCCATTGAGCGTCGAGCTGTATCGCGTCTCGATGCTGATGCCGACCAAAGAAGTGGGCATAAGCCTCAACGGCATCCTCGGTGATCGCCAGGACGAAATCCTCGACCTGCTGGTACGCCAGAAGAAAGCCGTATTGATCGACCCGGTCGAAAGCCAGACCGAGCTGCAGGAATGAGGAAGGGTATTGCTATGCACGCACATTTGATCAAGCTGTTGAGTCTGTCCAGCCTCACCGCCGCGCTGATGGCCGCCGCCGGTGTAGCGCGCGCGGACGACTCGCAAGCGCCGACCTTCAAGGCCGAGCCATGCTGCAGCCTGTGCCCGGCCGCGCACGACGCGAAAAACTATGTTTCGCGCTACCAGCAGAACTTCACCACGCTGATCCAGGCGCAGGGTGACTGGCTGTTCCGTACTCAGGAAGACCTGCGCACCGAGTTCGACACTACGCCCGCCGGCTACCGCCGCCTGAAAGAACTGCACGATGCGTTCAAGAGCAAAGGCGTCGAGCTGGTGGTGGTTTATCAGCCGACCCGTGGCCTGGTGGATCGCAACAAACTGTTCCCGGCTGATCGCGAGAAGTTCGACTACGACAAGGCACTGAAAAACTATCAGGCCATGCTCGGGCGCTTCAGCAAACTGGGCTACTGGGTACCGGATCTGTCGCCGTTGACCAACGAGCAGCAGGCGCATGACTTCTACTTCCGCGGTGACCAGCACTGGACGCCATATGGCGCCCAGCGTACCGCGAAGATCGTCGCCGAAACCGTGAAAAAGATCCCGTCCTATTCCGGTATTCCGAAGCGTGAGTTCGAAAGCCACATCACCGGCCGCATGGGCAAGAACGGCACCCTGCACAACATGGCAGGCCAATTGTGCGCCACCAGCTATGCGGTGCAGTACATGGACCAGTTCAGCACCGAACCCAAGGGGGAGGCTGGCGACGGTGACCTGTTCGGCGACTCCGGCAACCCGGAAATCACTCTGGTCGGCACCAGCCACAGTGGCAAAAACTACAACTTCGGCGGCTTCCTTCAGGAAGACCTCAGCGCCGACGTGCTGAACGTGGCATTCCCCGGCGGTGGTCTGGAAGGCGCGATGTTGCAGTACCTGGGCAGCGAAGACTTCCAGAAGCGTCCACCGAAGATTCTCATCTGGGAATTCTCGCCGCTGTACCGCCTGGACCAGGAAACCATCTATCGCCAGATGATGTCCCTGCTGGACAACGGCTGCGAAGGCAAGCCTGCGGTCATGAGCGCCAGCACGACCCTCAAGCCGGGCACCAATGAAGTGCTGGTCAACGGCAAGAACGGTATCAAGGACATCCGCAACGGCAGCAATCAGATTGACATCAAATTTGACGACACGTCGGTGAAAACCCTTCAGGCCAGGCTCTGGTACATGAACGGTCGCCACGAAGATCTGAAAATCGAGAAACCTGAAACTTCCGATACAGATGGACGTTTTTCGTTCGAATTGCGCGAAGACGAGGACTGGGCCAACCAGCAACTGCTGGCACTGGAAATCCAGGGACCGGAAGCAGGCACCGCACCACAGAAAGTCGAAGCCAAAGTATGCAAACGCAACGTGTTCCCGGGCGTCGCGAAACACAACGCTCAAGCCGGACTATGAGGTGAATAATGCAGACTCCTAAACTGATCCGCCCTACCCTGCTGTCGATGGCAATCCTGTCATCGATGGCCTGGGCTGCGGGCGCGTCCGCCGCGCTGGTTCCACCCAAGGGTTACGACGCTCCCATCGAGAAGATGAAGACTGGCGATCACAACTTTACCTGTGAAGCCATTCCCAAGCCGTACACCGACAAGCTGGTGTTCCGCAGCAAGTACGAAGGTTCGGACAAGGCTCGCTCGACCCTCAATGCAGTCTCCGAAGAAGCCTTTCGCGACGCGACCAAGGACATCACCGACCTTGAGCGTGGCGTCAGCAAAATCGTGATGCAGTACATGCGCGACGGGCGTCCCGAACAGCTCGACTGCGCACTGAACATGATGACCACCTGGGCCAAGGCCGACGCGCTGGAGTCCCGCGAGTTCAACCACACCGGCAAATCCATGCGCAAATGGGCATTGGGCAGCATGTCGTCCGCCTACCTGCGCCTGAAATTCTCCGAATCGCATCCGCTGGCCAATCGTCAGCAGGAAGCACAGATCATTGAAGCCTGGTTCAGCAAACTGGCCGATCAGGTGGTCAGCGACTGGAGCAATCTGCCGCTGGAAAAAATCAATAACCACTCTTACTGGGCCGCCTGGTCGGTGATGGCAACTGCTGTCGTGACCAATCGTCAGGACCTGTTCGATTGGGCAGTCAAGGAATTCAAGGTCGCCGCCAACCAGGTGGACAAGGACGGTTTCCTGCCCAACGAAATGAAGCGTCGCCAGCGTGCGCTGTCGTATCACAACTACGCCCTGCCGCCGCTGGCCATGATTGCCAGTTTCGCCCAGGCCAACGGTGTGGATCTGCGTCAGGAAAACAATGGCGCCTTGAAGCGTCTGGGTGACCGTGTTCTGGCCGGCGTCAAAGACCCCGCATCGTTTGCTGAACACAACGGTGAAAAACAGGACATGACGGACCTCAAGAAGGACCCGAAATTCGCCTGGCTCGAACCGTACTGCTCGCTCTACTCCTGCAGCCCGGATGTGCTGGAAGAGAAACACGAAAAGCAGCCATTCAAGACCTTCCGCCTGGGCGGTGACCTGACCAAGGTCTACGACCCGACGCATGAAAAAGGCGACAAGGGCGACAAAGACGGTTCTTGATTCGCCATTGGTTGTAGGAGCGGACGTGTCCGCGAAGACACAAGTCCAGGCGATGCATCCATAAAACCGGATCTCGCCTGACCAGCTTCGAGAACACGCTGTGAAGTGATTTGCCCCCCTTTTCAACGGGGGGTTTGGGGGGGCTTTGAGCCCTTGAATGTTGGACCAACGGAGAGATAAGGATGGTTTTCTCATCCAACGTGTTCCTGTTCCTGTTCTTGCCGATTTTCCTCGGCTTGTACTACCTGAGCGGGCAACGCTATCGCAATCTGCTGCTGCTGATTGCCAGCTATATCTTCTACGCCTGGTGGCGTGTGGACTTCCTGGCCCTGTTCATCGGCGTGACGGTCTGGAACTACTGGATCGGCCTCAAAGTGGGCGCGGCCGGCGTACGAACCAAACCGGCACAGAAATGGTTGCTGCTTGGCGTGGTAGTGGACCTGTGCATCCTGGGCTACTTCAAGTACGCCAACTTCGGTGTGGACAGCATCAACGCGGCCATGACCTCGATGGGCCTGGAACCGTTCATCCTGACTCACGTGCTGTTGCCGATCGGTATCTCGTTTTATGTCTTCGAGTCCATCAGCTACATCATCGACGTGTATCGCGGCGACACTCCAGCGACACGCAACCTGATCGACTTTGCGGCCTTCGTGGCGATCTTCCCGCACCTGATTGCAGGCCCGGTGCTGCGCTTCCGCGATCTGGCGGACCAGTTCAACAACCGTACCCACACACTGGACAAATTCTCCGAAGGCGCCACGCGATTCATGCAGGGCTTCATCAAGAAAGTGTTCATCGCCGACACCCTGGCAGTGGTCGCCGATCATTGCTTCGCCTTGCAAAACCCGACCACGGGCGATGCCTGGCTCGGCGCGCTGGCCTACACCGCGCAACTGTACTTCGACTTTTCCGGTTACAGCGACATGGCCATCGGCCTGGGCTTGATGATGGGTTTCCGCTTCATGGAAAACTTCAAACAGCCTTACATCAGTCAGTCGATCACCGAGTTCTGGCGGCGCTGGCATATCAGCCTGTCCACCTGGCTGCGTGATTACCTGTACATCACCCTGGGCGGCAACCGTGGCGGCAAGTTCGCGACTTATCGCAACCTGTTTCTGACCATGCTGCTGGGCGGCCTGTGGCACGGCGCCAACGTCACCTACATCATCTGGGGTGCCTGGCACGGCATGTGGCTGGCGATCGAAAAAGCGGTCGGCATCAACACCAAGCCTTACAGCTTCAATGTGATTCGCTGGGCACTGACCTTCCTGCTGGTAGTCATAGGCTGGGTCATCTTCCGCTCCGAGAACCTGCACGTTGCCGGTCGTATGTACAGTGCCATGTTCAGCTTCGGCGAATGGCAATTGTCCGAACTCAACCGCGCCAGCCTGACCGGTTTGCAAGTGGCAACGCTGGTGGTGGCTTACCTGACGCTGGCGTTCTTCGGTCTGCGTGACTTCTACCAGAACCGTGAAAAAGACACCGGCAAGAGCGCCAAGGCTGACGGTCCTGCAACGGCCCAACCGGGCACCATCAAGGCGGTTCCTGGCGACGCGCCTGGCAGCCTGCATATGCCTGGCTACACCGTGGGCAGCGAAGCTCAGGTGCAACCGGCCTATTGGGAAGCCGACTGGCCACGCTACGCGATGCGCGCACTGATTCTGCTGTTGTTCGTGGCTTCGATTCTCAAACTCTCGGCGCAAAGCTTCTCGCCGTTCCTTTACTTCCAGTTCTGAGGGGCCTGACATGACACGTTCATTACGAATCCTCTATATCGCCATCTTTCTGGGCATCCTGCTGGCCCTCGGGATCTGGTCGCTGCGCAGTTTCAGCACCTTCTCGACGTCGGCAGAAACCACCGTGCTCAACGGCAAGTGGACCAAGGCGGCGGAAACTCATTACGACGATGAGTTCCCGATCAAGCGTCTGGGCACCAACCTCTGGGCGGCGCTGGATTTCAAACTCTTCAACGAAGGCCGTCCCGGCGTGGTACTGGGCAAAGACCAGTGGTTGTACACCGACGAAGAGTTCGATGCCGTCGCCAATGGCGAACAGAACGAAGCCGACAACCTGGCACTGATTCAGGGTGTTCGCGACGCACTGGAAAAACAGGGCAGCAAACTGGTTCTGGCCATTGTTCCGGCAAAAACCCGTCTGTACCCGGAACATGTCGGTGATACCAAGCCTGCCAGCCTGCACGTCGATCTGTATCAGCAGTTCCACGAGCAGGTGGCCAAGGCCGGGATCTTCGCCCCGGACCTGCTGGGACCGCTGCAAGCCGCCAAGCAACAGGGCCAGGTGTTCCTGCGTACCGACACACACTGGACCCCGATGGGTGCCGAAGTTGCCGCACAGCAACTGAGCGCGGCAATTGCCCAGAAGACCCCGCTGCAAGGTGAACCTGAGCAGTTCGTCACACAAGCCAAGGGAACTGAACCCTACAAAGGTGACCTGACTACATTCCTGCCACTCGATCCGCTGTTCAGCAATCTGCTGCCCAAACCGGACGATTTGCAGAAACGCAGCACCGATCCGGTAGAAGGCGCAGCCGCGGGCGATGACGCACTGTTCGCCGACAGCGACATCCCGGTGGGTCTGGTGGGCACCAGCTACAGCGCCAATCCTAACTGGAACTTCGTCGGTGCCCTGAAACAGGCGCTGCGCAGTGACGTCGTCAACTACGCCGAAGACGGCCATGGCCCGATTCTGCCGATGCTCAAGTACTTGCAGACCGACGCGTTCAAGAACACTCCGCCGCAAGTGGTTATCTGGGAATTCCCGGAGCGCTATCTGCCGGCACACAACGACCTTGGCGAGTTTGATCCCAAGTGGATCGCCGAGCTGAAGAAATCGCGTGACACCCAAGAAAACGTGGCGCTCAACGCCAAACAATCCGAGTCGCCCAACCGGGCGCAAAACTGAGAGGACTGACTCATGACTTTTACCACTACTGCTAACCGTTCGGCCGCAAAACGCCTGTTCAAAACCTGCGCACTGGCCGCCGGTCTGGGCCTGATGTCCCTGCAAGCGTTCGCAGGTGACTCCGCCCTGTACGGCCCGACTGCCCCGAAAGGCTCGACGTTCGTGCGTGTCTACAACGCCAGCAGCGCAGAAATCAGCGCCAGCGTCGGCAACACCAACCTCAACGAAGTGGCGCCACTGGGCAGCACCGCGTTCAGCTTCATGCCACAGGGCGACTACACCGCCAAGCTGGGCAGCCAGAGCCTGCCGGTGAAACTGGCCGGTGATCACTATTACACCCTGGTCAACAACGCCAGCGGCAAGCCACAACTGGTTGAAGAACCACCGTTCAAGAACAAGCAGAAATCCCTGGTTCGCGTTCAGAACCTGAGCGACAAGTCCCTGACCCTGAAAACCGCTGACGGCAAGACCGATGTGGTCAAGGCTGTAGCGGCCAAAGGCACCGGCGAGCGTGAAATCAACCCGGTCAAGGTCAGCCTGGCGCTGTACGACGGCGACAAGAAAGTCACCGATGTGAAACCCGTGGCGCTGGAGCGTGGCGAAGCCGCCGTGCTCTACATCACCGGCAGTGGCAGCAGCCTCTCGCCAGTATGGGTCAAGCCACCGGTTGCAACCCGCTAATACGGATTATGCCGGTCGGTTCAGGGTATCAGCGTTGAACCGGCCTGCGCGGAACAAGAACAAGACAGAAACGACAGACACCTCGTACAGCCCTAATTGAATGCTTTTGGAGAAACAAAATGATTCCAGTTATCTTGTCAGGCGGTAGTGGTTCACGACTCTGGCCGCTTTCGCGTAAACAATTCCCTAAACAGTTCCTGGCACTGACCGGCGAGCACACGCTGTTCCAGCAAACCCTGGAGCGTCTGCTGTTCGAAGGCATGCAGGAGCCTATCGTGGTCTGCAACAAGGACCACCGTTTCATCGTCAACGAGCAACTTGCTGCGCTGAACCTGGACACCCAGGCCATTCTGATGGAACCGTTTGGTCGCAACACCGCGCCAGCCGTTGCCCTGACCGCCATGAAGCTGGTCAACGAAGGCAACGACGGCCTGATGCTGGTGCTGCCTGCCGACCACGTCATCGAAGATCAGAAAGCCCTGCAACGCGCACTGGCTCTGGCCACTGTCGCCGCTGAGCGTGGCGAAATGGTGCTGTTCGGTGTGCCTGCCAACAAGCCGGAAACCGGCTATGGCTACATCAAGTCGACCGCCGACGCCCTGCTGCCGGAAGGCGTGAGCCGCGTGTCGCAATTCGTCGAGAAGCCTGACGAAAAACGCGCCAAGGAATTCGTTGAAGCCGGTGGCTACTACTGGAACAGCGGCATGTTCCTGTTCCGCGCCAGCCGCTTCCTGGAAGAACTGAAAAAGCACGATCCGGACATCTACGACACCTGCCTGCTGACGCTTGAGCGCAGCGTTCAGGACGGCGACGCCCTGGAAATCGATGCCTCAACCTTCGCCTGCTGCCCGGACAACTCCATCGACTACGCGGTCATGGAAAAAACCCAGCGCGCCTGCGTTGTGCCGCTGTCGGCTGGCTGGAGCGATGTCGGCTGCTGGTCGTCGCTGTGGGAAGTCAATGCTAAAGATGCCAACGGCAACGTCACCAAAGGCGATGTCGTCATTCAGGACAGCCGCAACTGCATGATCCACGGCAACGGCAAACTGGTGTCGGTCATCGGTCTGGACAACATCGTCGTTGTCGAAACCAAAGACGCCATGATGATCGCCCACAAAGACAAGGTTCAGGGCGTCAAGCAGATGGTCGCCACCCTGAACGAGCGTGGCCGCAGCGAAACCCAGAACCACCTCGAAGTGTATCGTCCGTGGGGTTCTTACGATTCGGTCGACATGGGCGGCCGCTTCCAGGTCAAGCGCATCTCGGTCAAGCCGGGCGCCTGCCTGTCGCTGCAAATGCACCACCACCGTGCCGAGCACTGGATCGTGGTATCCGGTACTGCGCAGGTGACCTGCGACGAAAACGTGTTCCTGCTCACCGAGAACCAGTCCACCTACATCCCGATCGCCTCGGTGCATCGCCTGAAAAACCCGGGCAAGATCCCGTTGGAAATCATCGAAGTGCAATCGGGTAGCTATTTGGGCGAAGACGATATCGAGCGTTTCGAAGATATCTACGGTCGTTCGAATGCGCTGGAAGCGGGTGTGAAGACCCAGACTATCGCTCGCTGATAGGGTTTTAGCTGCCAGCTGCAAGTGAGATAGCCCTCAGCAACGCTTTGCGTATTTTTATGCGCAAAGCGTTGCTGGGGGCTTTTACTTATCTGAATGCGAACAGTACCGTCCTCGTTGCACATTCAGCGCGGTCTATGAAACTGTAAGGCAAACGCCGCAAGTGAGTCGGCGTTTCTCAAGACTATAGACTGCCTCACAGCGGGATCTTCGACGAATATTTCCGAGCGTTCCTTAGCATCTATTGACTTTGGCAACTGGCCAGCCGTCAGCATTTTATCCATCAGATTTTGATATTCTATTCTGTCAGAAGGCGTCATCCCTTCTTCAACGGGTGCCTGAGCGTTTATTAATTTAGATCGATTAACGTGTATTTCCATGTAATCTTCGACATCCTCACTGGATGCCGTATTTGCCAAGAGTGATGACATATACCAAAAGTCACGGGTGTAGGAACCAGCGCCCCGCACTGGAACAGCGTGAGAGCTTTCATGCACCATGGTTTTAGCAATTCCTACACTGTGAGAGCTTTCTAAATAGGTTTTATTTAACCAGATCATTTTTCCCTGAGCAGGGGTTTTTAACGTCATGCCATTAAAGTCATCACCATCACCTTCGACCAACTGTAATCTCCAACTCTCAGAGTTTTCCAACGGTCCCAAAACTTTATCCACCTCCGTCAACCGTTCCTGCAGAGAAGCTATCAGCCCTGACGGGTCGTTATCACTATCTGCCCAGTCTTGCCCAAAGGTAGCGCCCATCACTAATTCCGTATAGCGGTGAAGAGGCTTCTCTTGTAAATGCCTTGACGCACTGGACAACCATTGTTTTCCCAAAAAAATTGATGACCTGACGATCTCTTTATGTTGGCTCGGAAAGTTATCCAATCCACGCGCCACAAACGTTCCACCGTTGTTACGCCACATCATTTCTTGTTCATTTAAAACGTCATAACTATTGCAACCTAAACTATCGCGCCTACTCAGCGGATTGTTTCTAACCATACGGTATAAGTTCACACCCTCCACGGCTCCCGCCGGATCAGGATTGATCCACCGCTGCAACCACGGTGCGTAATACCGCAACCCGTAATAATAAAGCCCCGTCGCATCGCGCTCTTTGCCCGAATAACGCACGGTCTTGTAGCTCGCTTCGATCGCATTGCGACCTGCCCACCATGATGTGCCACCAAACGGGTAATACATTTCCTGGCTGACACGCTGCGCCTGCCCGTCCAGTTCCAGCGTGCTAGAGCCCAGGTGGTCGTTCAATGTGTAGCGAGTCTGATCATTTTCAAGTGCGTCGGGCTTTCCAGACGCCCAATGCAGCACGCGCACGTTATTGCGCCCGGCCTGGGCCACAACAACGTGCAGGGTTTCGCCAGTGGCAGTATCGGTACGGACTTCAAGACCGGGCAGGTAACGCACGTCGGCAGTATGAGTAATGCTTTTAGCCTGCGTGGTGCGCACCTTGCGCAGACGCTGACCGCTGGCGTCGTAACTGTAGCGTTCGCTGTCGTCCATGCCGTTGTCGCGAACGACGGGGCGCACTTGCTGCAACTGGTTGCGTCGATCCCAGCTCAGGTTTTGTCCGGCTTGCAAGGCAAGCAGATTACCGTTGACGTCGAAGGCAGCGGCGATTTGTGCTTCGTCAGGTATGTGGTCATCAATCACCGGCAGACTGCGGTTGCTGTAACGCGCGGTGACCAGCGTACGCGAATGGGACTGCGTGCCTGTATGGGTAAGCTGCTGCAGGTTGCCGCCCGCGTCGTAGCGATAGGTCTGTGTGTAATCAGCCAGCTTCGAAGGATCGGCAGGACTCTGGAAACCAGGCAGCACCGGGCCGTGGTTAACGACTGCCCATTCCCTGCCCGTGGCTTCGATCAGTTGATAAAGCGTGTCGTATTGATAGGTCGAAACCGAGTCGATGCGCTGACCTTTGGAGATGGCTGGCAGAGCAAGATCGTCGATACGCATCACATTACCGACCGGGTCGTAGTCGTAACGCAAATCCTGCAACAGTTGCCCATTACTACGCGTGGCATTCAGCGCCAGCAAACGGCCGTCTTCAGTGTCATACCGCGCAGTGCTCATCACTCCGTTACCCGCCGTTTCCGACATAACCCGCTGTTGCGCGTCGTACTGAATGGAACTGACCAGTACTTTTTCAGCCTGACCATCCAGCTGTAAACGACTGCTTTTCAACTGCCCCGCAACGGTGTAATCCAGAAACTGAACATTGCCCAGCGCATCAGTCTGCCGGAGGGTTTCGTTCAAGGGGTTGTAGCGCCAGCGAGTAGTCGCCCCTTCGCCAGGCTCCAGCAAGGCATCGCGCCCGGTCAACGACTCGGGCCAGTCAGGCTCGTCGAGGTTTTGCAGGAAGCGCCGCGTTTGACTGATCACACTTCCGGAAAGACCGTACTCATCGTCAAGCCGCGTGCCTGCCGGATCGTCATGACGAATCAACTGACCACACTGGTTGTGATCAGTCGAATCAGGGCCGCCATAGAGAAGACGTTCGACGCAGTGCTCATCTTCAAAAACCTCGGTGGGCCTGAGCAACGCGTCGTACCCGGTACGTCGCGCAACGCCCCGAGCGTCCCAGGCCTCCAGCACCTGCCCGGCCTCCCCCGCTAACGACACTCGCCGGCCAGCATCGACGCTGTCAATGGCCAGCACCTGACCGCTGAGCGAATGGATTGAGGTGAGGTTGGCGGGAGCGTGATCAGCCCACAGGCGCGGGTCCCAACGGCTGACCAGTCGCCCGGCAACGTCGAATGACGCCCGGCTGATGCGCATTTCCGGCTCGTGGTCGATGCTCGAACGACACAGCAGAATCGACGCCACAGACAACCCGCGCGGGTCCACTGACTGTAGCGCAGGCGTGTACTGATGCAGAATGAATAAGCTTTCGACCATGACAGGGACCTGCAGCTAATCCAGAGAACCCGGAATATTCCTTGCTGCCCACAATCTAGATGACTGAACCGATGTCGCCTACTGGCACTTATGACAGGTGCCGACCACCGCCAAGTCCTCTACCGGCCTGGTATCTGCCCATTGGTCAACCCGTCTGCAATGTCTGTAGGATGTCCAGCACTGCCTACGGCTGGAGATCCGCTGCATGTTTATCGGCATTTTGTTAATCCTGACCTGGCTGATCCTGTTGCTGCGCTATCCCGCCAAGGCCTTGCCAGTGTCGCTCGCAGCGGCGGCGGGGCTGGGGATTGTGGCGGCCATCGTGATCTGGCAGGACAGCCGGGAAACGCGCCAGCTGGAACGTCTGGACATCCAGCTTGGTTACGACCCGCAAGGTTGCCCGGCAGACCGGCCGCTGCGCGTTTCGATCACCAACGACAATCAGGCTGCCCTGCTGGAGCTGCACTGGCGGATCGCGGCCTACGCGCCGGGGGACACCGTGAATCTGGTGGACAACACCTACACTTCTGCACGCTATCGCGGCCCCGGCCAGCTTCAGGCAAAGGCGGCGTGGCAGGATTGTGTGCCGTTGCCTGCACTACGTAACGGCTACCGCCCGCAAACCCTGGAATTTCGCGCAGAACATCTGCAAGGCAGTTTCTCGGACTGACCACAAGGATCGTAAACATGCCTATTGCTCTTATAACCGGCTGCTCCAGCGGAATAGGCCGCGCCCTGGCCGATGCATTCAAGGCCGCTGGGTATGAAGTCTGGGCCACTGCGCGCAAGGCGGAAGACGTCGCGGCACTCAGCGCTGGCGGTTTTATTGCCGTGCAACTGGACGTCAACGATGGTGTGGCCTTGGCGCAACTGGCAGCCAGACTGGAACACGGCGGGCTGGATGTGTTGATCAACAACGCAGGTTACGGCGCAATGGGCCCGCTGCTGGACGGTGGTGTGGAGGCGTTGCAGCGGCAGTTTGAAACCAACGTCTTCTCGATTGTCGGTGTTACCCGGGCCCTGTTCCCGGCACTGCGGCGCAACAAAGGGCGGGTGGTGAACATTGGCAGCGTTTCGGGTGTTCTGGTCACCCCGTTCGCGGGCGCTTATTGCGCGTCCAAGGCCGCCGTTCACGCCCTGAGTGATGCCCTGCGTATGGAGCTGGCGCCGTTCGGCGTGCAAGTGATGGAAGTGCAACCGGGCGCGATTGCATCCAGCTTCGCAAAAAACGCCAGTCACGAAGCCGAACAGTTAATCAGTGAGCAGTCGCCCTGGTGGCCGATCCGTGAAGGCATCCGCGCACGTGCCAAAGCGTCGCTGGATAACCCGACACCCGCCGCCGTTCTGGCCCGCGAACTGCTCAAAGCCGTGCAACACGCCAACCCTCCACGCCAGCTGCGCATAGGCAACGGCTCGCGCATCCTGCCGCTGATGGCGTGGCTGTTGCCCAAGGGGCTGCTGGAGAAAGGCTTGAGAAGGCGCTTTGGGCTGGATACTGATCTGTAGTGGCTGGCCGGTGACGCAGGGCGTCATGCCTCGCCCTTAGCGACTGCGCATAAAAGCGCTTTTTTATCGCGATGGCACTGGCGACGCAGAGTGCGACGTTGGTTCTCGTTCCCACGCTCCGCGTGGTAATGCATTTCGTGACGCTCTGCGTCACACGGTTCTGCGATATCAGACAGATTCAGGCTCGACTCGAGCCCCCTGTTCTCCCCTCGGCGACCTACTTTGATGAGGCCAAAGTAGGCAAACCCTCTCGCTCCTGTTTCCGGCCCGACTTCGTCGGGTTCCTTCGCGATAAAAAAGCGCTTTTATAGGCAGTGGCTACGGGCGTGGCATGACATCCATGCATGCCAACGCACTGTGCGCGAGTCAGTTGGGCTTACGTATAACGCTGAGCGCTGGAGCGTGAGGAATGAGATTTCTGTAACTCTCGTGGCACGCCATTCTGCACGCTCTGCGTCCTTGATGATCAGCCCTCGACCGGCCTGACGATCACGGTGCAGGTCATCCCTGCTGCCAGCAACACGCCCTCTGGTACCTGATCCAGGTGAATGCGCACCGGCACGCGCTGGGCCAGGCGTACCCAGTTGAAGGTCGGGTTCACGTCGGCGATGAGTTCGCGGCTTTGCGGGTTGTCGCGGTCGTAGATGCCTCGGGCGATGCTCTCGACGTGGCCCTGGAGCACTTCGCCGCTCATCAGTTGCAGATCAGCCGGATCACCCACCTTGAGGTGCGGCAGTTTGGTTTCCTCGAAGAAGCCATAGACCCAGAACGAGTTCATGTCGACCACGGCCATTTTCGCTTCGCCGATGCGCGCGTAGTCACCGCGGTGCACGTTCAGGTTGGTGACATAGCCGTCCACTGCGGCCAGCACCCGAGTACGTGACAGGTTCAGCTCCGCGGCCTCCAGTTGCGCTTGCGCCAGTTGATAATCCGCCAGTGCCGAGGTGGCGACGTTGCTCGCGTCGTCACGGTTTTCTGCCGAGATCACTAATTCATCCATGTCGGCGCGGCGCTTGGCGTTGAGCTTGCGCATCTCCCAGGTGGCCTTGCGCGACGCCAGCAATGCCTGCGCCTGCCTGACGGCAATCCGGTAATGCTCGGGGTCGATCTGCATCAGCAAATCGCCACGTTTGACCCATTGATTGTCGCGCACCGGCACCTCCACCACGGTGCCCGACACATCGGCAGCCACATTGATGATGTCTGCGCGCACTCGGCCGTCGCGGGTCCATGGCGTGTCCATGTAATCGACCCACAGCGCCCGGCCGATCCACAGCGCAAGGGCGAGCACCAGCAAGGTGGCGATCAGACTGAAAAACTTTTTCATCCAGATGATTCTCGAACAGATATCAGCGATATAGAGGCAGCGCCAGAGCGCCGAAGATGCAGACGAACAGGCTCAGGCGCAGCAACGCCGGGTGCCAGAAAAGCCGATACAGGTCGAAACCGGCCAGCAGCCGATCCAACGCCCAGGCCAGGGCCGCAGCGATCAGAAACATCAGGGTCAGGGTCGGCATGTACAGACCGTGGAAGGCTATTTCACGCGGCATGCGCTGGTCCTGAATACGTGTGGCCAAGGCCGTAGGCAGCCAGCGGTGACTGCGGGTCAAGCAGCGAAGTGCGGATGAAGTGCAGGTAGCTTTTCACCCGCCGCAACACTGAAGTGTCGAAGTGCGAGGCAAACGGTTCATCGGCTTCCTGCACCCGCTGGATCGCCTGATCGACGGCCAACAGGCAACGTTGCAGGTTGACAGGATCGGGCTGGATGAACAGGCGGACCAACGCCCGGCCCATGATCCTCAACGCGATGCGCCAAGGCTGGTAGTCAGCGTAAGCGGGATGAATCGGCAAGACAGCCTGCTCGCGGCGCAACTCGATGATCGCGTGACCGATTTCCAGCACCACGAACATCCAGCTCAGCAGCGCACGTTGCACCAATGGCTTGCTGATGGCCAGACCGTAGGCCTGGTGCATCAAGTCGCGGGTCTGGCTTTCGAAGCTGGAACCGAGACGATGCAGCGGTGCACTGATCGCGAACACCACCTGATTGCGCAGCGCCTGCTCCAGCCGCTGCCACATCCAGCGGCTGTTCGGCGGCAGGATGATTGCGCCCGCCGCTGCGCAAATCAGCATGCCGATGACCATCGCGATGTAATCGTTGATGAAGGTGTAAGGGTTATAGATCGTCAGGTTGTCCGGCACCGATCCAAGGCTGAAAAAGATCAACAGCCCCAGACCGTATCCCGTCCATTGCGGGCGCGAGCCGAGAAACGCGCCGAACATGAAGATCGGAGCAAGCAGCATGCACAACAGGGCAAAACCGTCGATATGCGGGAACAGAAAGAAGGTTTCGATAAAGCCGAGCAGCGCGCCAAGCAATGTGCCGCTGGCCATCTGAAAGGACATGCGCTTCGGGTTATGGGTGGTCGATGACAGCGCCACCGTGGCGGCCGACGCCAGGATCATGCTGGCGCCACTGGGCCAGGCGGTCAGCACCCACCAGGCACTCATCAATCCCACCACACTGGTGGCGCGAACACCGGCCGCCAGCGCGGTCAACCAGTGGGTGCGCGATACGAACGACTCTTTCCACTGCTCACGTACATGGGTGTGATCGGCCAGTGACGCGTGGGTCCGAGCGTAATCGAGCAGCTCGCTGATCAGCCGGTACAGCAGCTCGAATGCCGTGTGAAAGTCCAACCGCTCAGCTTCGCTCGGCGCGGTGTTTTCCAGCGCACTGCGTAAGCGTCTGACCCGGTCTGGCCACTGCGCCTTGCAGGTCTCCAGGCGCCTGACCAACACAGCGGCGTCGTCGTTGGTCAGGGCGCGATCAGCAAACGCGTCGAGCAGGTCGGCCAGGGTTTCCAGGCCGGGATCGATATGCGTCAACACGGCCGCGGCGTGCTGTTTACGAAGCCGTTCGAGCAACTGGTGCAGCGCATTGAAGCGCGTCGTGACGGCCATGAACTCGCTGTTCAGGCGATTGAGCCGGCCGTTGCGCCGCCGCATGTGCGGGTCTTCGAAGACCGTGACGCTGCGCATGCCCTCAAGGCCGATGGCCTCTGCAACAAAACGCACGTTGCCGGTCTCGAACGCCGCGCGTGAAATATCGCCGCGCAGGCCTTCGGCCACGAAGCGAGCGAATACCCCGAAGCGCAGATACAGCGCGTTGCGCATGGCGGCGCTGGAGCTCTGCGGCAGAATCGCCGCACTGACGGCCGTTGAGCAGAGAATGCCCAGCGTGATTTCCAGCACGCGCCACACGGCCGCCATGAACGCACCTTGCGGATGGGCCAGTGCTGGCAGACCGACCATCGCTGCGGTGTAACCGGCGAGCACAAACCCGTAAGCACGAAAGTTGCGATAACGCGCCGCGCCAGCCGAGCAGATTCCGACCCACAGCGCCAGACAGCCAAGGAAAGGCACCGGGTCTTGCGCGAACAGCGCCATCAGCAACACCATCAGCGCCGATCCGGCCAATGTGCCCAGCAGTCGATAGAAACTCTTGGCAAACACCTGCCCGCTCTGCGGCTGCATCACGATGAAGACCGTGATCAGCGCCGTGCGCGGTTGCGGCAACTCCAGGCGCAGCGCCAGCCAGTAGGTCAGAAAGGCGGCGATCAACACCTTGAAGATGTAAATCCACGTCACCCCGTCGCTGCGCGCCCAACTGTTGAACCCGCGCCGCCAGGGCAAGGCTGAGAGGCGTTGCAGGCTGTTGATCATCACCATGATCCGGGTTCGTTGCCTGCCGACAACCCGCCACCCAGCGCCACTACCAGCCCGGCATAGGCGTTCAATCGTGCCGCCTCGACCCGCTGCTGTATTTGCTGTTGCTGGAAGAGCTGCGTCCGGGCGTTGAGCACGTTCAGGTAATCAGTCAGGCCGCGTTGCCAGGCAATCAGGGCGATGTCATAGGTTTTCTGCGCCGACGCCACCGACCGGGCAGCGAACACCTGCTGCTTGTCCATCGACGCGCGACGGATCAACTGATCGGAAATGCTCCGCAGCACCATAAGCAGCGTCTGGTTGTAATGCGCCACCGCCAAGTCATAACCGGCCGACGCCTGCCCCAGTTGCGCACGTAATCGTCCACCGTCGAAGATCGGCAGGCTGATGGCAGGGCCGACTTTGTAACCCAGCTTGCTGCCGCTCAGAAACTCCAGCATGCCGCCGCCCGTGGCCATGTAACTCAGGCTGCCGACCAGATCGATGTCCGGATAAAAGCCTGCACGGGCCACGTCGATACCGCGCGCCTGCGCCTCGACCTGCCAGCGAGCGGCTACCACGTCAGGCCGCTGACCGAGCAGCTCGGCAGGCAGTGTCGAAGGCAGTTTCAATGTGCTGTGCAACGACAAGACCGGTCGCTGCAAATCAACGCCCTGCCCCGGTCCCTTGCCGGCCAGCGCTGCCAATTGATTGCGACTCAGTGCAATGGCCTCCTCCAGCGCATCGATCTGCCGATGCGCTTCGGGCAAGGGCGTCTCGGCCTGGCTGACATCGAAATGCGTACCGAGGCCGCCTTGCAGACGACGTTGTGCCAGCTCAAGGATCTGTTGCTGCTGGTCCAGCGCCGCCTCGGCGATGTCCAGACGGGCGTAATTCAGGGCCAGTTGAATGTAGGCGCGGACGATATTTTCCTGTAATTCGAGTTGTGCCTGACGCAACTCGGCAGCGCTCACGTGGGCCAGGTCGAGGGCTTGCTCGCTGGCATTGCGCTCGCGGCCCCACAGATCGAGCGAGTAACTCAGGCCCAGCGACGCATTGTTGTCCCAGGTGCGAGTATCGGCCAGGGCGCCCGGCCCATAAAACTGGTCGTTCGGCCAATCATGGCGTTGCAGGCTCGCGCTGCTCTGGATCTGCAGCGACTCGCTGGACTCGGCAATGCCTGCCATCGCTTTCGCTTGTCGCACCCGTGCAGCAGCGATCGCCAGGCTGGGGCTGCCCAGCGTTGCGAGTTCGATCCAGCGATCCAGTTGTGCGTCACTATAAGCGTGCCACCACTGCGCTGTCGGCCAGCGGGCATCGTGTGCAGCGCTCTGGATAGCCTGATCGGTCGCCAGACTGTCAGCGGGCAACAGGCTGCCGTACGGTTGGATGCCATGGGTTCCGATGCAACCGCTGATGACCAGCGTCAAAGCCAGAATACCGAGGGGCTTGAGCCCTCTGATGATACGACGCGGCACAGCGGCGAGTTCCCGAGCGGAGGTGATACACAGGCGATGGCGGCGATTCTAGGTGGCGCGCCGCACGGCGATAAGCGGGGAGTTGTGTGAATCTTTGTTACCGACACGGTGATAATGCTTTGGTCTGGCTGACATGCGCCCGTTACTTCATGTCACAATTTGCCATCATCTCAGAGAAGTACTCATGGACACCCTGCAAAACATGCGTGCCTTCAGCTGTGTGGCGCAAGCGGGCAGCTTCACAGCTGCCGCTGCCGTGCTCGACACCACCACGGCCAACGTCTCGCGCGCGGTCTCCAACCTGGAGGCGCACCTGCAGACCCGTCTGCTCAACCGCACCACCCGGCGCATCGCGCTCACTGAGGCAGGCAAACGCTATTTACTGCGCTGCGAGCAGATTCTCGCCTCGGTGGAAGAAGCCGAGGCCGAAGCAAGCGACGCCCACGCGCGCCCGGCCGGGCAACTCAAGGTGCATTCGATGCCCGGTGTCGGCCAGCACTACGTGATCGATGCCATCGCCCGCTATCGACGCAATCACCCTGACGTCGCGTTCGACCTGACCATGACGCATCGCGTCCCGGACTTGCTCGAAGAAGGCTTTGACGTGTCGATCGTGCTGGCCAGCGAACTGGCAGACTCGGGGTTCGTGTCGCAACGCCTGGGCATCACCTACAGCATTGTTTGCGCCTCCCCCGAGTACGTCAGGACATTTGGCATGGCACATAAACCTGCCGACCTGCTGAACCATGCGTGCCTGCGCCTGGTGAGCCCGGTGTTCCCGCTGGAAAAGTGGCTGTTCGACGGCCCGGATGGCCAGGAAATGGTCACCATCAACAGCTCGCCCTTGCTGGTCAACTCAGCGGACGCGATGAAAACGGCGATCTCCAGCGGCATGGGCATCGGTATTCTGCCGATCTATTCGGCCATCGACGGTCTGCGCAACGGCACCCTGGTGCGTGTGCTGTCCGACTACCGCTCGCAGGAGCTGAACCTGTACGCCATCTACCCGTCGCGCCAGTACCTGGATGCCAAGATCAGAACCTGGGTCGAATACCTGCGCGGCTCGCTGCCGGAAATCCTCGCGGCCGATGAAGCCGATTTGCACGTGCAGGCACTCAAAGCCTCTTCCTGACATCGTACAACTGCAAAAAGCGGCTGCCAAAGGGCGGACAGGAATGTTAGCGTGCTACTCATTCAACCGCTCAAGAGTGACTGCCCGATGAAAAAAACCGTACTCGCCTTCAGCCGTGTTTCCCCTGAAATGGCTGAGCGTCTGTCGCAAGACTTCAACGTGATCGTGCCCGATTCCAAAAAGGGTGACATCAACGCCCAGTTCGACGAAGCCCTGCCCGAGTCCCACGGGCTGATCGGCGTGGGTCGCAAGCTGGGCCGCGAACAGCTGGAACATGCTGCGAAACTGGAGGTGGTGTCCAGCATTTCGGTGGGCTACGACAACTACGATGTCGGTTACCTCAGCGAGCGCGGCATTCTGCTCACCAATACCCCGGACGTGTTGACCGAAACCACCGCTGACCTGGGTTTCACCCTGATCATGAGCAGCGCCCGGCGCGTCGCCGAGCTGGACGCCTTCACCAAAGCCGGACAGTGGACCCGCAGCATCGAAGCGCCGCAGTTCGGCACCGACGTTTACGGCAAGACGCTGGGTATCGTCGGCATGGGCAATATCGGCGCGGCGATTGCGCGGCGTGGTCGTCTGGGCTTCAACATGCCGATCCTGTACAGCGGCAACAGCCGCAAGACCGAACTTGAACAGGAACTGGGCGCGCAATTTCGCAGCCTGGATCAACTGCTCGCCGAAGCGGATTTCGTTTGCCTGGTCGTGCCGTTAAGCGAGAAGACCAAACACCTGATAGGTCGTCGCGAGTTGGGCCTGATGAAGCCCGGCGCGATTCTGATCAACATCGCCCGCGGCCCGATTGTCGACGAGCCGGCACTGATCGAAGCCTTGCAGAACGGCACCCTTCGCGGCGCTGGCCTGGACGTCTACGAAAAAGAGCCGCTGAGCGAGTCGCCGCTGTTCCAGCTCAAGAACGCCGTCACCCTGCCCCACGTCGGCTCGGCCACCACTGAAACCCGCCAGGCCATGGCTGATCGCGCCTACCACAACCTGCGCAGTGCGCTGCTGGGCGAGCGGCCTCAGGATCTGGTCAACCCTCAGGTGTGGAAGGGCTGAGTGGCATACCGCTGTCGATCGTTCCTTGGGTAAGGAACGATCGACATTGACTCAGGCCAGCTTGCCGCCGACCACAACAGCGATCGGCCTGGCTTTTCTGAACACCAGCACGTTGCCGACCATTACCAGCACAAGCCCCAGCAAGGCAGGCAAGGTCCATTGATAACCCTCGACCCAGGTCGAGATGTTCAGCGCCACTATCGGGAACAACACCGTGCAGTAAGCGGCGCGCTCCGGCCCCATGCGCCCCACCAGAGTCAGGTAGGCGGTGAAGGCAATCACCGAGCCGGGGATGACCAGATACAGCAGCGACCCGATATAGCGGGTGTTCCACTCGAACGTGAACGGCGTGCCGCTCAGCACGCAGTAGACAGCGAGGAGGCTCGCTCCGTAGAACATTCCCCACGCGTTGGTGGTCAGCGGACGCAGACCGGCTTTCTGTTGCAGGCTCGACAGCATATTGCCCGCTGAGAAACACAGTGTGCCGAGCAGGGCGAGGCCCAGACCGAGCAGGGTTTCGTGGCTGGCACTGTGTCCGGACAGCTCGGGCCAGAACAGGCAGGCCAGCCCCAGCAGGCCCATCGCCCCACCGGCGAGTACATTGCCAGCGATTTTCTGACGAAAGAACACCCGTGCGTTCAGCGCATTCCATAAGGTCGACGTCGAGAACACCACCGCGATCAGGCCGCTGGGTATCCACTGACTGGCGGTGTAGAAGCACATGAAGTTGACGCAGAACAGGCACACGCCTTGCGCCAGACAGATCAACTGACCGCGACGATTGACCGGTTGCAGGCGCTTGGTCAGCAGTAGAAATGCGAAAAGCACCAAGGCCGCCAAGGCAAAGCGGTAGACGATGGAGACCGGGATGGCGACGTCGCCGAGTTGCAGTTTCAGGGCAATCCAGGTCGTGCCCCAGATCAGCACGGTCAGCAGATAAAGCGAAATGTTCATGGTGCGGGCTCCTCAATGAGCCAGCAGTCTGCTGCGTCCTGGGCGCAACCCGTTTGCATAATCTTGCGCTTTTGATTGAACAGCTAATGGCAGCGGCACAGGCGGCGAGTAGGATAGCAAGCCTAAAGGAGTCGACATGCCAGCCATTGAATCCATCCAGGTCTTCCAGGCCCTGAACAGCTCACCCCATGCGCGTCTGGAGCAAAGTGCGCCGCTGGGCGACGGGCTGGTGGCCGCGCAGTGGAACAACCGGCATGACTCGCAGGAATATCACGCGCCGACTCACCATACGTTGTCATGCTACATCGCAGACGGCACCGGTACTTTCCGGCGCGGCCAGCCGGACCGCAAAGGCTCGCCGGGCAAGCTCTGCATATTGCCCGCAGGCCATGAATCGGCCTGGGTGGTGAATGGCGAGATCCGTCTGGCGCATCTGTATTTCAGCCCGGAACACTTTGCGCTGGGCTGCGTCACGCTGCTGGATCGCGAGCCGCGCGAGATGCAACTGCGTGAAAACACCTTTCTGGAAGACCCGGCACAAGCGGCGCGCTTCCAGCAGTTGATCCGCCTGAACTGGGCCGAACCCGGCGAACGTCTGCTGACCAGCAGCCTGGCCCACGAAATGGTCAGCCATGCGTTGCTCAGCCAGGCAGGCATGCGCGAAGGCTTGCGCCTGAAAGGCGGGCTGGCGCCGCATTTGCGGCGTCAGTTGATTGAGTTCATCGAAACGCACCTGGCTGACCCCTTGAGCCTCGGGCAACTGGCGAGCCTGTGTGCGCTGTCGGAATACCACTTCGCCCGCATGTTCCGGGAAAGCTTCGGCTTGCCGCCCCATCAGTACCTGCTGGCCCGACGGATCGAGCAGGCTCGCCGATTGCTGCGCCAGACCGCCACGCCCCTCGGAGAAATCGCGCTGGCTTGCGGTTTTGCCAGCGCCAGCCACTTCAGCAACCGGTTTCGTCAGGCCGTGGGCGCAACGCCCGGTGAATATCGACTGGCGTTAGGGTCTGTTCGACCCTGAGCGGAAAAATGCAACGCAATATGAATGATAAATATTCTCATACGCAAAAGAGTCTGCCAGAATCCACGCCATCATTGAATCCCGTGGATTGTTCTCCGAGATGCACACCGCCCTTTCCGCTCTCAATCACACTGTCGAAGGCCTTTATGAGGCACACAACGCCTGGCTGACGACCTGGTTGCGGCGCAGGCTCGGCTGCCCTCACAACGCGGCCGATCTGGCGCAGGACACGTTCATCAAGGTGCTGGGCGCCCGCGATACTGCGCAGATCATCGAGCCCCGTGCGTTCCTGACCACTATTGCCAAACGCGTGTTGAGCAATCACTACCGGCGTCAGGATCTGGAGCGCGCCTATCATCAGGCGCTGTCCGAACTGCCGGAAAGCGTGGCACCCTCGGAAGAAGAACGGGCGATCATCCTCGAAACCCTGATAGAGCTGGATCAGTTGCTGGACGGCCTGCCGGCGCTGGTCAAACGCGCCTTCCTGATGTCGCAGGTCGACGGCCTGAGCCACGGCCAGATCGCCGCCGAGCTGGGCATCTCCATCGCGACGGTCAAACGCCACCTGAGCAAGGCCGCGCTGCGCTGCTATTTCGCTTTATGAACCCGACCAGCGATTCTCTGAACAGATCCGATATCTCGCCTGCCGTGGCGCAGCAAGCAGTCAACTGGCTGCTGGAAATGCAGGAAGGCGTACTCGACTCCCGCCGACAGCAGGCCTGGCAGCTGTGGCTCAATGGCAATTCCGAGCATCAGCGGGCCTGGGCGCATATGCAACGCGTCAATCAGCGCCTGAGCGGGCTGTCCTCGCCACTGGCACACGCGGCCCTCAATGCGCCAAAATCCAACAGCCGTCGGCAGGCGCTGAAACTGCTGTTGCTGCTGGGTGCGGGCTCGGCGGCAGGCTGGAGCCTGCGCGAGCAGATCGCGCTGCAACCGTTGCTGGCCGACTACAACAGCGGCGTGGGCGAACAGCGCAAGGTGGCGCTGAGCGATGGCAGCCAGGTGCAGTTGAATACCGCCAGCGCCGTGGATGTGCGCTTCGATACGCAGCAGCGGCTGATCCAGTTGCTGCAAGGCGAAATCCTCATGACCGCTTCGGCGGATCAGCGCCCGTTGCACCTGCTTAGCGCTGAAGGCACGGTGAAAGCCTCGACGGGCACCAGCCGCTTCAATCTGCGCCAGCTGGAGGGGCGCACGCAACTGGCGGTATTCGCCGGGGCCATCGAAGTAGCGCCCGCCGGCAGAACCGGGCCGGGCCTGATGCTGCGGGCGAGCCAGCAAGTGACGTTCAGTCGTGATGCCTGGGACAGCGTGCGCCCGCTGGATGCAGGCAGTGGCGCGTGGGCCGAAGGGATGCTGGTGGCGTCGCGCATGAAGCTGTCGGACTTTCTGAGCGAGCTGGGTCGCTACCGACGCGGCCGTTTGAACTGTGACGCAAAAGTGGCCAGCCTGTTGATCTCCGGCAGCTACCCATTGGCCGACAGCGAACGCATCCTCGACATGCTCGAACTCGCCCTCCCCGTGCGCGTGCAGCGCTTTACCCGCTATTGGGTGAACGTGCAGGCGCGGGTCTGACAGTGATTGCCCAGCTTTTGATTTATCGTTCCCACGCTCCGCGTGGTAATGCCTTTCGTGACGCTCCGCGTCACACGGCGGGGCCTTGATGCGTACTTCAGGCCGAACGAAATGCAGGCTCCGTTGAAGCCAGAACGTCGGTTCCGCTTGCTGTCTCACAAGAACTTAAGACTTGTGACGCAGAGCGTCACGAACTGCATGCCGACGCGGAGCATCAGCACGATAGTCAGCTGGACTTGCGTAGGTCGGCCAAAATTTTGCTCATCCCCACGCCCAGCTTTTGATTTATCGTTCCCACGCTCCGCGTGGTAATGCCTTTCGTGACGCTCCGCGTCACACGGCGGTTCTGCGAAATCAGGTGGGTGGGGGTTCGGCTCAGGTCCCCTTTTCGCCCCTCGGCGACTCACTTTGAGGGACCAAAGTGAGCAAAGTCCTCGCTCCTGTTTCCGGCCCGACTTCGTCGGGTTCCTTCGCCCTGTCACTGATCCGGGGGGCGCCGCAACGGGCCATCCATGGCCCGGTGCGGCTTGCTCGGCGTCCTGCCGAGCATCCCCCGGATCAGCGCCAGGACTCAGCCGTCACTCACGTCGCAATCTGCGTCGTCAGTGCCATCGTGACAAAAAAGCGTTTTTATGTGTGCAGTGATTACAGGCAAGGCATGACACTGCGCTGCAACACGGATGTGACGCAGAGCGTCACGAACTGCATGCCGACGCGGAGCATCGGCACGATAGTCAGTTGGACTTGCGTAGGTCGGCCAAAATTTTTCAAACAGTGTGAGCCGTTTTTTGCTGCTCGCGTGACAGACAGGGAAAGCATCTCTCAACCTTCCGGTCAAAGGACTCCTGCATGTCAGCCCGCCCTACTCAACTTTCGCCATTGGTGCGCACACTGCGTCATGTCATTTTCGGCGCCAGCCTCTCGGTCGGCAGCCTGTCGATGGCTTACGCTGCAGACGTGACTCCCAAGGTGTATCACATCGCACCCAGCGAGCTTGAGGCGGCGCTGAGTCAGTTCGGGCGCGAGTCGGGCGTGCTGATTTCTTACGGTTCGCAGATCACCGGCGGTTTGAAAAGCCGTGGGCTGGAAGGTCAATACACGCCTGAGCAAGGCCTGAATGCCTTGCTCGAAGGCACCGGGTTGCAGGCCATGGCTGACGGCAACAACGGCTTCACGTTGCAATCGGCCAGTGTGGCGGGCGCGCCTATCGAACTGGGCGTCTCCACGGTGGTCGGCGACTGGCTGGGCGAAGCGCAGCAGACCAACGTGTTCGAACATCCGGGCGCACGTGACGTGATTCGCCGCGAGGAGTTCGAGCGTGCAGGTGCAACGTCGGCGCGCGAGGTGCTCAATCGCATTCCCGGCGTCAATGCGCCGGACAACAACGGCACCGGTAGCCATGACATGGCGTTGAACTTCGGCATTCGCGGCCTCAACCCGCGTCTGGCATCACGCTCCACCGTATTGATGGACGGCATCCCGGTGCCGTTTGCACCTTATGGTCAGCCACAACTGTCCTTCGCGCCGATCAGCATGGGCAACATGGACGCTGTGGATGTGGTACGCGGCGGCGGCGCAGTGCGTTACGGCCCGCAAAACGTGGGCGGCATCGTCAACTTCGTGACCCGCGCCATCCCCGATGCGCCGACGCTCAAAGGCGGCATACAGACCGAAACCAGCCCGTCGTCCAGCCATGACGGCTTCAAGACCACCGGCAACCTGCTGGCCGGCGGCACCGCAGACAACGGTCTGGGTGGTGCGATTCTGTATTCCGGCGTGCGCGGCGGTGACTGGCGCGAACACAGCGACACTGAAATCGATGACCTGATTCTCAAAGGCAAATACCAGATCGACGAGGCCAACAGCCTCAATGCCATGGCGCAGTACTACGAGGGCGAAGCACAGATGCCCGGCGGGCTGAGCGTCAAGGACTACGATGCCGACCCGTATCAGTCGACGCGCTTGAAAGACAAGTTCTGGGGCCGTCGCACGATGTTCAACTTCGGCTATCGCTACGAACAGGATGCGCGGGTGTTCACGGCCAACACGTTCTTCACCAAGACCTTGCGCAGCGGTTATCTCGATCAGGGCAACTTCGTCTCACTGTCGCCTCGTGAGTACTGGGTGCGCGGCCTGGAAACACGCTTCTCGCAAGGCTTCGCACTGGGCGAGACCTGGCACGAAGTCGGCGTCGGTTATCGCTACGTCAATGAAGCCGGTCATGAACTGCGCTATCGCGAACCGGTAACGGGCGAACTGCCAACCACCGGCAGCCGCAACGACCGCGACACCCGCGGCGCGACAGAAGCGCATGCGTTTTACATCGATGACCGGATCGATATCGGCAAGTGGACCATCACGCCCGGCGTTCGCTACGAAATGATCGACACCGCGCAGAACAACAACCTGACCAATGCCCGCTATCAAGGCGACTACAGCACCGCGCTGCCTGCATTGAACGTGCTTTATCACCTGACTGACACCTGGAACCTGTACGCCAACACCGAGGGCTCGTTCGGCAGCGTGCAGTACAGCCAGATGCCTAACCGCGTGACCGGGGATGAAGTCAAACCGGAAAAGGCGCGTACCTGGGAGCTGGGAACACGTTACGACAACGGTAACCTGCGGGCCGAGATCGGCGCGTTCCTGATCAACTTCGACAATCAGTACGACAGCAACCAGACCAACGACACGGTGATCGCACGCGGTGAAACGCGTCATCAAGGCATCGAAACCAGCATCAATTACGCGCTGGAAGGTCTGAACCCGGCACTGGCTGGCTACGATGTCTACGCAACCTATGCGTTCGTAGACGCAACCATTCGTGAAGAAGGCCCGAACAAGGGCAACCGCGTGCCGTTCTCGTCAAAGCATAAAGGCACGCTGGGCGTCAGCTATACCGAAGGGCCGTGGAAGCTCAATGTCGACAGTTCTTTCCAGAGCGATCAGTTCGCCGACAACGCCAACACGGCAGCCGAAAGCGCCGATGGCAGCACTGGCAAGATCCCGGGTTACATGCTGTTCAGCAGCCGCGCCAACTACGACTTCGGCCCGCAATTGTCGGACCTCAACGTTGCTGTCGGGATAAAGAATATCTTCAACCGCCAGTACTACACCCGCTCGTTCGACGACAACAACCGCGGCAAATACGTCGGCGAACCGCGCACGGTGTATGTGCAGACGTCGGTTGCGTTCTAGTTTCAGGAAAAAAGACGACGCTGGTGCCAACGCATTGGCATGCATTTCGGCACAACCTGCACCATGCGTCACGGCGGCCATGTGACGCAGAGCGTCACGAACTGCATTCCCACGCTGGAGCGTGAGGAACGAGAGGCGTCAAGGAGAACGCCTATCGTGCCCATACTCCGCGTGCTCCGAGTCCAATCCCGAGCAAGCGGCACCGCGCAGATTTGTAATGCGCCGCGTCACGAACTGCATGTTCACCCTAAAGCGTGAGTTGAGTAACGAGAAGCAGGTTCCTGTCACCACCGATACGTAGCACTTGCCTGCACGGTACGTTGCGAGCCGTACCAGCACCATGAATAGGTGTAGCAGGACGCGACGTACTCCTTGTTGGCCAGGTTGGTGACGTTCAGTGCCAGGCGCAGGTTGTCCATGCTGTTGCTGATGTTCGGGATGTCGTAATGCACAGCAGCATCGAACAAGGTGTAGCCCGGCACTTTCAGGGTGTTGGCTTCATCGCCCCAGCTTGCCCCGACATAACGCGCACCGCCGCCCACGCCAGCCCCCTTCAACTGCCCCTCATGAAACGTGTAATCGACCCATGCCGACGCCGTATGGCGTGGAATGGCCGGAGCTGTGGTGCCTTTGGTCGAAACCTCCGGACCCGGTGCGTCGCCGATGATGCCGGACGTTACATTGACCACGTTGTTGGACTTGGTCACCCGGTTATCCAGATAGGCATAGGCGGCCGTGATGTCCAGGTTGTCATTCAGACTGGCCTTGCCTTCCAGTTCGAAACCACGCGACTGCACTTCACCGGTCTGCACCTGACAGACCGCGCCATTACACATATTGCCTTCCGGGTCCTGGGTCAGCACATTGGCACGACGCAAATCGAAAATCGCTGCAGTGATGAAGCTGTTGCTGCCGGGTGGCTGGTATTTGATGCCAAGTTCGTACTGCGTGCCTTCGGTCGGCTCGAACAGCGAACCGCCCAGCCCTGTGCCGGTTTGTGGTTCGAAGGATTCGGAATAACTGATGTACGGCGCCAGCCCGTTATCGAACAGGTAAACCAGGCCCAGACGCCCGGTGAACGCTTCGCTGTCGGCAGAAGACCGGGTCTTGGCGCGTGAAGTCAGGTCGGTAGAACTGTTGCTGCTCTCGGCCCAGTCGTAACGGCCGCCCATCAACAACACCCATTTGTCCCACTTCAACTGTTCTTGCAGGTACAAGCCTTTTTGCTGATCGCGCTGCGTGCTGGACTCGGTGTAACCCGGGATCGCCACCGGCGAACCATAGACCGGATTGAAGATATCCAGCGTTGGCCCAATGCCATAACCGGCTTTGCTATCAGTGCTGGTGTTCTGATAATCGGCCCCCAGCAGCAACGTATGCTGCAGTGGGCCAGTGTCGAACCTGGCCTGCATCTGATTATCGAACGTGTACGAATCCAGGTTCACGTCGGTGGCGATGGTGGCGCGTTCCGAGGTGCGATAGTCAGGCTGCAAAGTGCCCCAGCCGTTATAGATGCTTCGGTAAAGCCCTTCACTGCGCAGGTAGCGGGCGTTCTGGCGGAAGGTCCAGACATCATTCAGGTGGTGTTCGAACAGGTAACCCACCGCATGGTACTCACGGTCGCTCTTTTCGAAGTCTTTCTCGCCGTCATAAAAGTCAAAGTCGATGTGCCGCCCGGTCGGGCTGTTCACCACTGAACCGTAGGCAGGCATCGAGCCATAAGACGCGCCTTTGGGATCGCTCTGATAATTGGCCAGCACGGTCAACGACGTATCGTCATCGGGCCGCCAGGTGAATGCCGAAGCGATTGACTGACGACGGGTTTCGGTGTGTTCGATCTGGCCGTCAGCATCATCGTACAGCCCGGACAGGCGATAGGAATAAACGCCTTGATCATCGACAGGGCCGCCGAAATCGAACGTGGTGCGCTTCTTGTTGAAGGTGCCGTAGGTCAGACCGATCTCGTGAAACGGTGTTTCTGTCGGCAACTTGCTGACCATGTTCACCACGCCGCTGGGGCTGGCCTGGCCGTATAACACTGACGCGGGACCGCGCAGCACTTCCACCCGCTCCAGATCGAACGCATCCTTTTGCGGCGCAGCGTCGCGGTTGTCGGGCATGCGCAGCCCGTCCAGATACAACGCAGGCGAGAACCCACGGATGCTCAGCATGTCCAGACGCGAAGCCGTAGAGCCGCGCGTCTCGGGCACCACTGCGGCGCTGTAGCGCAACATCTGGCTAAGATTCTCCGCGCCCTGGGCTTTCATCTGATCCTTGGTCACCACCGAGATCGATTGCGGCGTCTCGATCAGCGCGGTGTCGGTCTTGGTTGCCGACAACCCGCGCGCGGCCACATAACCGGTCACCGGCCCGGTGGCGGTCTCGAATTGCGCCGCACCACTGATGGTGGTGGCCTGCAACTCCATCGAACCCTCGACAGCCTCGGGCGCGGCCTCGATACGATATCGATTGGCCGACAACGCCATGGCCCGCAAACCGCTGCCGCCCAACAGGCGGGCAATCGCCTCATCGGGGCTGTACTGCCCCTGCAAACCGTTGCTGCGCCTGCCTTGGGTAAGCGCAGGATCGAACGCCAGCGCCAGGCCTGCCTGTTCCGAAAAGGTGTTGAGCACCTGACTCAAATCACCGGCCGGTATCGAGAAACTGCGCGTCGCATTGACGCCGGCCGCTGGCAGGGAAGATTCGGCGGCGTGCGACGGCAGCGCTGCACACGCCATCAGAACGGCAAGTGCCAAGGGGTGCAGCGAACTGGCGGGACGGGGCATGACAGATCCTTGGTATAGATTGGGTTTCCTTAGCCTTGACGTATACCTTCGTGAAACAGACAGTGAATGAGATGGATTTACATTCAAATAATCGTCGGTGCTTTTTTGCTGCGAAATATTTCTTACATATTGGGGTTGAATTGTCAGGCCATTGCCGCCAACACTGTGAGTGAGCGCAAACGAAATCGATTCCGCAGGGAATCGCACAGTCCAGCCTCGCACGAGCAAGCCCTAATAAGGATTAACTATGCAAATCCAGGTCAATAGCGATAATCACATCGAAAGCAGTATCCGACTGGAGGAGTGGGTCCGTAGCACCGTTGAAAGCACGCTCGAACACTACGACGAAAACCTGACTCGCGTGGAAGTCCATATCCGCGATGAAAACGGCGACAAGCCCGGCCCGCATGACATCAAATGCCAGATGGAAGCGCGGCCCAAAGGACACCAACCTATTTCTGTTTCCCACAAAGCCGATACGGTCGATCAGGCTGTGGATGGTGCTGCGGTAAAACTCGATCACGCTCTCGAGCATCTGTTTGGCAAGCTGCGCGGCAGCAAACGCGGCGCTGCGCCGGCCCTCGCCGAGCAGGACGACGACCCGATCAGCCCGGACGCGCTGCTCGAAGAAGAATTTCTGGAAAAAGAGCAGGAGAAAGAAGCCGCTCGGCTGACCTGAGTTAGCTGACACGTGTGGTAAACAGATACGTTTTGTAAACAAAGGGCGAACCGGAAACGGTTCGCCCTTTTTGCCAAGGGCGCAGCTATCGGGCAGCCGGTTCGACGCGCACCAGCAAATCGGTAAATCGCTCGACCTTGATCGGCAGGTTATCGGCCAGCGTGGCCAGCGCCGCATCGGTATCATCCAGCCGGAACACGCCAGACACCCGCATCCCCTGCAACGCCTGCGCATCGAAACGCAGCAGGCCGTGGCGATAACTCGCGAGGGTTTGCAGCACTTCACTCAGCGGCCGGTCATCAACCCTGAGCACGCCACGCGTCCAGTCAGCCGGGTCCTTGTTGCCCAGTGCGTGCGGCGTCTGCACTCGCCCGTCCTTGAGCAGCGCCTGCTGACCGCTAGCCACTTTCACTACGTCCGCCGTGTTGGCCTGTGCGGCGATGGCTGACTCCAGCACGCTGACCGTCGTGCCCTCGTCGCCACGCCGCACCACAAAGCGTGTGCCCAGCGCGGTGACTGTGCCCTGATCCGTGCGCACCACAAACGGTCGCTGCACATCTTTGGCCACCTCGACCCACAGTTCGCCTTCCAGCAACTCGATGGTCCGCTGCCGTCCATCGAATTTAACATTCAGCGCAGAGCCACTGTTCAGTTGCACCTGGCTGCCATCGGCGAGGGAAAACTCGCGCCGTTCGCCGACCGCCGTGTGCTGGTCGGCCATCCACACAGGCAAGCGCTCGGCACTCATCCAGCCGCACATCAGAACACCGATCAAGGCCAGCGCCTGCACTGCACGCGAGTGGGGTTTTGCCCCCGCCGGTGCGAATGTTTGTCGGAGTGCGGCTCGCGCAGAAGTGTCGGACAATTCGTCAAAACTGCCCCACATAGAGTGCATGCGCGCCAGTGCCACTTCATGTCCGGGGTCTGCCTGCCGCCAGCGTTCGAAGGCCTCTCTGTCCGTTGGACTGACCGAGTCATCGTGCAGCAAAGCCAGCCACGACGCGGCCTCGCCAATCATCCGTTCGGAGGGTTCGTGCCTGTCGCTCATGCGAAATGGCCCGAACTGTGCAGTGTCTTGTAGCAATGCACCATGACACTGGCCATGTACTGTTTGACCATGCTGGAGGACACACCCAAGTGAGTGGCGATTTCGCTGTACGTCAGCCCATCAAGGCGATGGAGCAGAAAAGCCTGGCGTGGTTTCTCGGGCAGGCCTTCGAGCAACCGGGCGATTCGCTCCAGGATCTGCAATGCGGCATGAATCGCCTCAGGGCCGGGAGCGTCGGTTCCGTCGGCATGCAACGCCAGCGCATCAAGGTAGGCACGCTCGACCTTGCGCCGCCGCGCACCATCGATCAGCAAGCGAGTTGCGGTGGTCGCCAGGAAAGCGCGCGGTTCCTTGAGATTGGGCGGTTCGGTCAGGGTAAGAATTCGCACGAAAGCGTCATGAGCCAGATCAGCCGCGCGCTGCGAGCAGCCGATCTTTTTCCGCAGCCAGTTCTGCAACCACGAGTGATGGTCGCTGTAGAGCTCGGTCATTTGCTGGCGACGACTGGCGTCGTCATCAACCGCGGAAAAGTCGCGCATACGTCAATGCATCTCAAACACGAAAAATTATCATTAACGCAAAAGATGACAGCAAAACCTCTGAGCAGCAAGCGCCGGAGCAACGCGACCGCTGATCAGTCATCAAGAACCAAAAGGACTATTACCCGGTCAACTTATGCAGAACCATTGAGCAGGTGAATGATATGGACAATCCTTTTCAGATGATCACAGACACATTCCACCCCGATTACCGGGTGAATCTGAGCATTCAAGGGCTGGACGGCAGCATCATGCTGACCCTCTCCAATGAACGCGGAGTGGTTGCCAAGCGCCTGATCAGCGCTGCGCAACGTAACGATCCCCAGCGCCTGCGCAAGCTTATCGAAAGCGTGCAGTTCGGCATCGCCATCGAGCGTGGCGAGAGTGCGATCAAGATTCTGGCGGCGATGACGGACGGTGTCACACTGCAAAAAAACCCGGCGCCCGCAAATGGTCTGTGGTCACGGGATCAGGCCGTCGTCAACGCCGGAGCGTGACGAAACCCCGACTGTCACGGCTGTCTTTGCCTGCTCGTACATATCCCCTCCCCCGGTCGTCCTCCGTGACGACCGCGACCTGCAGCTCTCATCGAATCGCCCTCCAGCCGTCTCGCAGGTTCAGCTAAAGGACAGATACAACCTGCTACAACACTTCTTGCGCAGAAACATTCGAGCAACTGGGCATTCAGCTCAGCGCCACTGCACCTGCGGTTAACGCCGAGGAGGCAACATGTTCTTACGTTATGGGGTACTGATCGCATCACTTGCGATCGCATCAGGCTGTGTCGAAGAGCGAGTGGTGCATGAGCGACCGCACGCACATCATGAATACGTCGAAGAAGTCATCGCGCCGCAAGCGCCGCCCGAGCGAATAGTCGAGGTGGAACCCGCGCCGCGTCCCGGCTATATATGGGCACGCGGTTACTGGCACTGGAACGGCCAGCGCTTTGTGCCGGTTCACGGTCACTGGGAAGCAGAACGACCCGGCTATCGCTATGTGCATCCGCACTGGGAGAGCGCAGGTGACGGCTGGCACTGGCACGCCGGGGTCTGGCTCAACTAAAACTTTCCTTACAGCAAGCACCTGGCGGCATCTTTCATGGATGCCGCTGGCGCTTCGATCAGACCTCGCCCTTCTCTTCCGTCACGGCACCTTTGACCGCGCTGGATGAATCGGGGATTTTCGCCGACGGGTATTTGTACGACGCGTAGCGCACGACCAGAATCGCGAACGCCAGTAACAGAATGCCGCCACACAAATAGATGATGCCGATGTCGGGCGGATTGTGGTGGGACACGTCGGAAATCAGCAGGCGGGTCAGTGCGGTGATCGCAACATAGATCAGGAAGCGCACAGGCATGTGATTGGTCTTGAAATAAATCCCGGTCATCGCCCCCAGTTCGAGATAGATGAACAGCAACAGGATGTCATCGACGGTGACGTTGCCTTTCTCGACCATCCCCAGAAACGCGACCACTGACGCCCAGGCAGTGATTGCACCGATCGCGAACAGCGCAAGAAAGTGGAAGCTCTCGACACAGAGATTGCCAAGCGATTCGGCTTGCCCGTGCACCCGATGCCTTATCTTTACGGCCCATTTGTTTCCCATGACGCTTACCTCTGAACCTTCGTTTATGCCGACCGGACACCGCCGGGTACTCGTGACACCTGTGTGTGGCCTGCTATATAAAGCAGGAACAGGGCCATAGGCTATGGTTGAGAGCGCGACGGGATGTCGCAAGGCACATTTGCAGGGTAAAAAAGATGCTCAAATGCCACTATTCAAACAGCGCTTGATTGCTCCAGCCCTTTTACTGTATAAAAACACAGTAATCGAGAAGTCACCCTCAGACGCAGATGCGTGGGTGAACGGCTTCAATGTGGCGCACCGCTCTCTCTGACCGGCACGCTGGTCATGCACGATCACTGCTTTTGCATTACCCGCGGGTCAGCGCGTGAAGCACTGGACGTCCGGGTCTAGCCCTATCAACACTGGATAAGACGACGAGGCCAAAATGGCTGTTGAAACCCTTTACCGCAGTACCCGCGATCTGGAGACTACTTTCGTGGACCGTAAACTCGCCGATGCGCACGATCAAATGCTCGAGCTGGCCGAGCTGCTCACTGACGTCCTGGTCAAGAACGTACCGGGGATCTCCGAGAAACACGCGGAAGACGCGAGCATTTACATGGCGAAGAACCGGGCCGTTTTTGCGGCAGCGTTCAAAAACAACGCTACAGCGCTGAACGAACTGTCGGAGACAGCCAGTACAGAAAGCTGACGGACATCCGAACGAATCTCGACCCTTTCGTTTGAGGGTCGTTAACCATTCTCATTTATGGCTTGCCCAGATGACTGCAGTCCTGTTACAACTCTTGGCTGTCGAGGTTCGAATGTATAGTTTCAGCTGAATACCATGTAACGCGACTCCCGATAACCTCTCGCTGTACCTCCGCTGCAAACTCGTTACATAGTAAAGTTCCGCACCGTCATAATATCAGCGTCATTTTTTGTGAACCTCTTCTCTTTTAATGTCATTAATCAGGCGTCAGGATTTTGCTGTAGTGAGTCACTTCACTGCCCCTCATTTTTTGTTTGAACTTTTTGCCATCACGCTGAATTAGAGTATTCATTCCCGCCCTGACAACAGCAGACAATAAGCCACCACCCCCCTGAAAGCCTAGTATTCATTGGTCCAAACGCACCCATGAACGCGCAGAGCCGAGCGCCTGACCGTGTTTAAAAATGAAAGTTCCTAGCAATCCTTACATCGAAAAATACTTAATAAAAAGTTTGGCTTTATTAAAGTGTTCTGCTAATAATTCCAGCAAATCCGGGTAACAAGGCATTTTGCTACATCACACTGAAGTGAACATCGAGTATCAACTCCGATCTTTCCCGCCCGAGAAACCCATCAACTCGCAAGCTGTCCGAGCCCATTGCCCGGTTCAGTTGCTGTGCGGCGCGCTCAACAGCGCGGGAGGAAATAAATGGCTGGTCAGCAACCCAGAATGAAGGTCCTTTCGATTTTCGGCACTCGCCCGGAGGCTATCAAGATGGCGCCTCTGGTCAGAGCACTGGCCGCAGAGCCGGGTATCGATTCAAGAATCTGCATCACCGGTCAGCATCAGAGCATGCTGCAGCAAGTGCTGGACATGTTCGAGCTCAAGGCGGATTACAGCCTTGACGTGATGCGTCCAGGGCAGACACTGAATTCTCTGACGGCAGCGCTGTACGCGGCTATCGATCCGATCCTGGACGAAATGCAGCCGGACAAGGTTCTGGTGCACGGCGATACCACCTCGGCCATGGTGGCAGCGATGTCGGCGTTTCATCGTCGCATCCCCATCGGCCACGTCGAGGCTGGCTTGCGCACCGGTGATATCCGTCAGCCTTGGCCTGAGGAAATGAACCGTCGCTGCATCGATCTGATCTCCGATCATTTGTTCGCGCCAACCGCCGAGTCGCGGCGCAACGTGCTGGGCGAGCGCCTGCAGGGTATTTCTTTCGTGACGGGCAACACCGTCATTGACGCCTTGCAGCTGACCGCCCAGCGAATCGATTCGAACCGTCAGTTGTGCCATGCACTGGATCGCCAATTTTCGTTCCTGGTGCCAGACCGCAAAGTGCTGGTGGTGACCGGTCATCGCCGCGAGAACTTCGGCGACGGCTTCCTGAACATCTGCAAGGCGCTGGGTGAACTCGCGCAGCGTGACGACATACAGATCGTCTACCCGGTACACCTGAACCCCAACGTGCTGGGGCCGGTGACCGAACATTTGGGCGACCTGCCCAATGTGCATTTGATCAAACCGCTGGATTACCTGTCGTTCGTGCGCCTGATGCAACGCTCCCACGTGATCCTCACCGATTCCGGTGGCGTGCAGGAAGAAGCGCCGTCGCTGGGCAAACCGGTGCTGGTCATGCGCGACGTCACCGAGCGGCCTGAAGCCGTCGCGGCTGGCACTGTGCGCCTGGTGGGCACCGAACCGGACGCCATCACTCGCGGCGTGAACGCCTTGTTTGACAACGACGAGCTCTGGCAGAACGCTGCCCGCGCCGCCAACCCCTACGGTGACGGTAAGGCCAGTGCGCGTATCGTCGATGCGCTGATGGGGCGCCCGGTAAACGAATTTGTCGCTGAAATGCCGCGTCGTCGCCCGGACCCGGTCGATGTTATGCCTGGCGTCATGCCCGGGCACCTGCAACAACATGCGCAAGTGCGTTCAATGGCCAGTTAATACAGCGAGATGTTCGCGCTACAACCCACAATCGAATCCGCAGCAGACAGTCCGTAGACGTTACGGGCACACGGTTCACGCCCTGTGCCCGTCAGGCCTTTCTCGCGGACCTGCTGCCTGCTTCAAGACCCAATGGCCTTGAGCCCTTACCGAGACATACCCGATGAAATCTTCCGTTACCGTAAACATGGGCGCGCTGAGCGCCTTTGCCTGCGGAATGAGCCTGCTGGCTCTGATGCCCACCTTCGCTCTGGCCGCCGACAGTCCCTTGACCCTGGCGATCAACCGGATCACTGCCGACAACCGTCAGGAGCGAGTGGTCGAGCTGCGGGAACTGGGTATCGATCGCCCGATCATTCTCAGCGCCAGTGATGCGCGCCGGGAGCTGTACCTGCCAGTGCCAGCCAATGTGCCACTGACTGACGCGACGCTGAATTTTGACGCCAGTTACCTGAACGGCGAAGCAGGCCGCAACACGCTGCTGCTGTCGCTGGACGGCTATCCGGTACGTGCCCTTGGCCTTAACGAAGAACAGGGCAATGCCAGCACGGTACTGGGTGTTGACAAAGCGGCGCGGGAAAGCGGCTCGGTGCGTCTGGGCGTTGCCTGGTCCTCGGTGATCTCGAAAGTACTCTGTGAAGACGAACGCGCCATCGGCAACGTACTGCGCATTGATCCGCACACCCGGCTGACCTACAGCTATGACGCCAGCCAGTTGCAGGATGTCGGCGCGGCGTGGACCGCACTGCCCGGCAAACCCGGTCTGCTGGTCGCACCGGGCACCTTGTCCGCTGCCAGCTACGATGCTGCCTGGCGCCTGGGCGTTGCTCTGGAACGAATCGGCAAGCAGGCCCGTATCCTGCCGTTTCCTGCCGTACAGGACAGCCTTGATCTGAGCAATCTGCGTATTCCGGCAGAACTCATGCAGATCCCGGCGTTTGCCAGCCTGAATGGCAAAGGCGTTTACACCCTGCGCGATCAGGCTGAAATCGGTGCCCTGCTGATGCTCGGCCAGACACCTGCGCTGCAGGCAGACCTGGCCATCAGCGACCCGCAACTGCTCAAGGCCATCGATGACTCGCTCGACGCGCTGCAAGCGCAAGTCCAGAGTGTCGATGCATCGGCCGCTGGCGCACTGAGCCAATGGCGTGAGCGCCACATCAAAAAGCCGCTTGCCAACAGCGCTGGCGACGACGTCAGCCTGGCGTTGCTCGGCAATCGCGCCTTGCTGATGATCAAGCCGGAATCGGCGAACAAGGCCATTGGCCTGTTCAGCTCGGCGTGGAACAAACTGGCCCGCAGCCGCCAATTGACCATCGGCGAAGAAGCGGCCATGCCGCTCAGCGAAGACGGTCGTGTGGCATTGACGCGCCTGGGCGGCAAGCCCGGGACGGTCGACGTGCTGGCGAAAACCGACTGGACCGCTTCGTTCCCGCTGGGCAGCGTGGCCTATGACGGTCGCGTACCGGTCACCGCCATGATCGATGTGGCGGCCGCACCGGGTGCGTCAGGCACGCCTCCGGTTGCTACTGTGTTTCTCAACGATTACCTGATCGGTGCGTTGCAGTTGACGGCCGACGGCAAGAAAGAACGCATCGAAGCACGGATTCCGCAATACGCTCTGGCGGCGCAGAACACCTTGCGTGTGTCTTTCCAGCGTCAGCCGGTCAGCAACATGTGCCTGGAAACGCCACAGGCGTTCCCGATCTCGGTACTGCCGACCAGCCATGTGGTACTGGACAAGGTCAACCCGGACAGCAATTTCTCCGGGATGGCCGCGCGCTTCGCAACCGACACTCAACTGATGGTGCCTAAGGGCTACCTCGAACGTCCGGCCAGCAGCCTGCCGCAGGTTGTCCGTGTTGCCAGCGCGGCCGGTGTTTCGCCGTTGCGCGCCCAACTCAGCGTCAGTGACGACGCCAGTGTTGCAGTGACACCGGCCAAGGCGTTTCTGGCCTTCGAGCTGCCGGTCAAGGACGCTGCCGAGTCGGTCAAGGCCGATAACGAAGGCCATCTGCTGATCAACCACAAAGAACAGACGCTGCTGGATCTCAAGACCCTCAATCACCTGGCCTCCCTGCAAGTGATCGAGGCTGGCAGTCAGCACGGTATGGTCTATCGCACACTGGGCGGTCAGGCCCCGGTCTTCGAGCGTCCGTTGCTGCTGGAACGCGGCAATGCAACCCTGCTCGCCGACAGCGGCCCGGTGGCGACTTTTGACGCCAATGATCCAACCGGCAGCAAGATGATCGAAGAAGAAGAAACCACCGGCATCGAAGCCTGGCGCAAACCGTCGCTGCTGTGGCTGATTCCGGCCGGTATCGTGCTCTTTCTCATCCTGTTGCTGGCTGGCCGTAACGCCCGTCGCAATCGCTCGTAACGGATCGCCGCAATGACGTCGCTTTATTGGCCTTACTGGCTGGCCCATTACTACAGCGTGCTGGAAGTCGCGACGATCATTGTCGGGCTGATCATTCTCGTGTCGAGCATCGATGACCTGTTCATCGACATCTGGTACTGGTCCAGGCGGCTGTACCGCAAGTTCACCGCCGAACGCCGCTACCGGCCATTGACTGCCGAGCAGTTGATGGCGCGTGATGAGCAGCCGCTGGCGATCATGGTCCCGGCCTGGCTGGAATACGACGTCATCGCGCCGATGATCGAAAACATGGTGTCGACCCTCGACTATCAGAATTACGTGGTCTTCGTCGGCACCTACATCAACGACCAGCGCACCATCGATGAAGTGGAGCGCATGCGCCGTCGCTACAAGCAGTTGCACCGTGTAGAGGTGCCGCACAACGGCCCGACCTGCAAGGCCGACTGCCTGAACTGGGTGATCCAGGCGATCTTTCTGTATGAGAAGACTCATGCCGTACAGTTCGCCGGGACCATCCTGCACGACAGCGAAGACGTGCTGCACCCGCTTGAGCTGCGCCTGTTCAACTACCTGCTGCCACGCAAGGACATGATCCAGCTACCGGTCGTGTCGCTGGAACGCAACTGGTACGAATGGGTTGCGGGCACCTACATGGATGAGTTCGCCGAATGGCACGGCAAGGACCTGGTCGTGCGTGAAAGCATGACCGACACCGTGCCGTCGGCCGGTGTCGGCACCTGTTTTTCGCGGCGTGCCTTGATGGTGCTGGCCGATGAGAACCAGAACCAGCCGTTCAATACCGAAAGCCTGACCGAGGACTACGACGTCGGCGCACGGCTGGCAAAGTACGGCATGCAGGCGATTTTCGTGCGTTTCCCGGTGCAATTTCGCGTGTTGCGCAAATCCTGGTTCCGCAAGCAGTACGAATCCACCCTTGAAATGCCGCTGTGTGTCCGCGAGTTTTTCCCGGACACCTTCCGCACCGCGTTTCGCCAGAAAGCCCGCTGGACGCTGGGTATCGGCCTGCAAGGCTGGGAACAGATGGGCTGGACCGGCTCGCTGGCAAACCGTTACCTGCTGTTTCGCGACCGCAAGGGTGTGGTGACCTCGTTTATCAGCATCATTGCCTACCTGATCCTCATCCAGTTGCTGGCACTGATCGTTCTGCGTTCCAGCGGGCTGTGGAATACCAGCTTCCCGACACCGTTTGAAACCACCGGGCTGATTCAGTACCTGCTGGTGGCCAACGGCATTGCCCTGCTGTGGCGGATAGCTCACCGTTGTTACTTCACCACCGTTCTGTATGGCTGGCAGCATGGCTTGCTGTCCATACCGCGCATGGTGGTCGGCAACTTCGTCAACTTCATGGCTGCCGCGCGGGCCTGGCGGATGTTTCTGGTGGGCAAGCTGCTCAACCGCAAGCTGGTCTGGGACAAGACCATGCACGACTTCCCGTCCACCGACCTGGTGGCTGCCGCGCCTCGCCGTCTGGGCAGCGTGCTGTTGTCCTGGCAGGCCATCAACGACGAAAAACTCCAGAGCGCACTGGCTGAACAGCAAACCCGTCAGGTGCCGCTGGGCAGGATTTTGCTGAGCCATGGCTGGCTCGACGATGAAACCCTCGCTGAGGCCATCGCCTTCCAGAATGATCTGCCGCGGGTGTTCGACATCGCCAGCAAACGCGCCGACAGCAGTGTGCTGGCGGATGAGTTCTGCCTGCGCTGGCGCGTGGTGCCACTGACGATCAATGTTCAGGGGCGCACGGAAATCGCAGTGGCCAGTCCGCTTCCGGAAGAAGGCTTGCAACAGATTACCGAACAGCTTGGCTCGGAGCCGGTGCAACTGGTCGCGCGTGAAAGCGAGATCGTTGCGCAGTTACGTCAGCTGCAAGCCGTTGGCGGTCAGCCTTTGCCGGCCGCTGCGCCACTGCTGGGCGATCTGCTGGTCGAGCAGGGCCTGCTGGACCGCGAGGTGTTCCGCAAGGCCATGCTGGGTTATCGCCCGCATGTGCATGGCCGTATCGGCGATTATCTGGTCGACATCGGCGTGCTGCCCAGAGAAACCATCGAAGAGGCTGTGGCCCTTCAGCACAATCAATATCGACCTGCCGATCAAACGGAGCAGCCATTATGAAGCGCCCCTTCATCCTGTCGCTGCTGGTGACTGGCCTGAGTCTCTCTTCGCCGTTCAGCCAGGCAGAAACCCTGCCGTTGCCGTTGACCGGTCCGGCGTATGCCATCGCCAACGAAGCCTACATGGCCTACAACCGCAAGGATTACGACCTCGCGATCGCCAAGGCGAACGAGGCGCTGCGTCAGCGCGCCGATGCCAGCCAGTTGCGCGACCTGATTGCCTTGGCCGAACGCGACAAGTACCGCCGCGATCACCCGCAGCGCGCCTACAAGACGCGTCCGAAACCCGGCTATCTGGAAGGTAATCAGGCGCTGCGGGCATACGCCCGGCATGACTACAACGGCTCGGCCAGCCACGCCCGCAAAGCGATTGCACAGGCACCGAAAAGTCTGGATTACCGCATGATGCTGATCGAGGCACTGCAACGTCAGCAGCGTCTGGACGAAGCGCAGACAGCCATTAACGACGCAGAGCAGGCACTCGGCCCACAGCCGGTCCTGACGCGCCGTCGGCAGGCGATCCAGGAGCAGGTGGCGGTCGACAAGGCGGCCACTGGCTACAAGGCACTGGCACGCGGCGATAACGAAACCGCCGTCAGCGAGGCGCGTGACGCTGTCCGCAGTTTCCCGAAACAAATGGCGTACCGAAAACTGCTGGTCAGCGCTTTGATTGCCCAGGGGCAATACGCCGAAGCACGCTCTGCGGCCACCGAAGCGCTCGCGCTCAATGGCAACGACGCCACCCTGCTCGTCCAGCGGGGACAAATGCGTCAGCGTCTTGGCGATCAGAACGGTGCCCGTCAGGACTTTGCCCAGGCCATGGCCGTCGGCAATCTGCCGCTGCGTGAACAGGCATCTTTGTATGCCGCCATGGGCCAGCCGGGCGAGGCGCTGCAACGTTTGCAGAAAGCCCGCGACGCTGGCGAACTGCAACCGGGTGATGAAGTGCAGATCGCCTACTTCCTGAGCCAGGCAGGCGATGATCAAGGCGCACTGGACACGTTCAAGCGCGTTGATCGTCAGTCCGGTCTCAAGCCCCGCGAAGTGCAGGATGCCGCCTACAGCGCCATGCGCACCCCGGATGACGCGCAGGCCATCGCCTACTTCAAGCGCGTGCTGGATTATCAGCAGACCGGCGATTTGCAGATGCCTGCCCAGCAAGTGTTCGATACCCGCCGCGCGGTCTCCGATCTGTCCCGCGTCTGGGGCCTGACCAACACCACGACTTATCGCGGCGCCAGCACCAGCAGCGGCCTGAGCGGCGCACCCGGCGGCAGCAATGACAGCGTGCAGAACAGCACCGAGGTGTTCTGGCGGCCGTTCGGTTACCGCAATGCGCGCTTCGTCGAGTTGTACGGGCGGGTGACCGACACGCTGTGGAGCAAGAGCGGTGAATCCGACACCGGCGCGGACGCCCTGCAAGGCGCGCTCGGCATACGTGCCAAGCCGTTCAGCGAAGTCAACATCATCGGCGCTTTCGAACGCACGTTCCCGCTGGGCAATTCCAATGCCGACGGCGACTGGCTGGTGCGTCTGGGCTATGGCTCCAGCATTGGCACTGACTTGCGGGTCGACGTGCCAAGCTGGTGGACCTCACAGCTGTACGCTGAGGGCGGCCGTTATCTGCAGGACAAGCGTAACTACTTCAACAGCGAATGGCAGGTCGGGCGCAGCTTTCGCCTGGACAGCATCAGCCCACGGCTGGTGGTATTCCCGCATGTGGTCGCCGCAGTGGACTACGATTCGAAGATGCGCAGCGAGGTCGACAGTCTCGGCCGCAGCAGCACGTCTTCCGGCAACGCAGGCGGTCTGGGCGTCGGCACGGGTGTGCGCTACTGGTTCCGCGAGGACAGGTACAAGGCGCCGCAGTCATATGTCGATTTCTCTGTGCAGTACCGGGAGAAAGTGTTTGGCGATGACCGGGCAGAAGGTGTATTCGCCCGTATGACGTTCTCGTGGTAATCACCGCACATCAGCCATCCGGGAGTAGTGTTTGAAGGCTTTGCTCGCACTGTTGCGACGCGCGACGCTGATCAAGACGTCGCTGGCTGCGCTTATGATCGGCGTGCTGGGCGTCGGCTCCAGCGAGTTGTATCGGATACTGCTGCCCAAAGGGCCGGGTATCGTCGGCATTGTCTGGCAGCCGGATAACGCCACGGTCGGCATCAAGGGTGACTGGGACACACTCGGCGCACGGCAACTGCTGGTGCAGTGGACGGCGGTCGACGGGCAGTCCTTCATACCGGGCACCACCCTGCCGAACGTACCTGTCTTGCCGGACTGGACACGGATCGGCAAAGAGCCGTGGGCCAAGGAAGTGATTCTCGGGCTGGCCGGGCACTTCAGCGAAAACCAGTCGCGGGACAACATCGAGCAACTGGCAACCCTGTCTGCGCAACTGGCCAACGTGAAAACGCCGCTGAACGTCACTGGCTGGTATTTTCCAGCCGAGGTAGACCCCAGCTGGAGCCGTGCCAAAGAGCTGCCTGCACTGCTGGCGAAACTGCCGAGGCCGCTGTGGATAAGTGTCTACGACGGCGCCAATATCGGCCCGGCCGCCACAGCTGACTGGCTGAAGACCTGGCTGCCGGATGATATCGGGGTGTTCTTTCAGGACGGCGTCGGCGTTTACGCCCGTACCGCGCCGATCGCCCGGACCTACGCTGACGCGCTGCGCAAACGACTGGGCAAAAACCGGGTGAGAATCATTGTCGAAGCCTTTCGCCCACAGGCCGGCGGTGGCTTTCGCTCGGCAACCGCCGATGAGTTGCAACCCCAGCTCGACGCTTATGACGGTTACCCGCTGTACCTGTTCGACGGCCCGCACTACGTAACGCCAGAACTGGTAGACGCACTAAACAAGTAGCAACAGGCTGCGCTGGACGAAAGCCCTGCGCAGGGCTACAAAGAGTCTTCGTACTGGATGCCTGAAACTGTAAGGCCCACGGAGCTTGTCGATGACGCCACGTCAGCATTGCCTGGCCTGCCTGCAACATACGCCGCCCTCGGTGTTTGAAGCCGCGCTATGGGTTTCGGCAGAGCATGACGCGCAGTTTTCACGCCAGGACATGATGGCTGAGTTGGATCAGTTGCAACGCCAGATAGACGCCGCCCTGCCGGTCCTGCCCGCCTCCGAACTTGCCCAACCGATGTTGCGTCAACTCAGCGCGCTGGGTTTTCAGCAGGATGACTGGAACCCTCCCAAACCTGACGCGGCACTGCTGCACAAGATCATCCAGCGCCGTAGGGGCCAGCCGCTGGGGCTGGCACTTATTGCACTGGAAATCGCCAGGCGGCTGAACATCGCGCTGGAGGGCGTCAACTTCCCGGGCCACTTTCTGCTGCGCGTGCCAGGCGCCGACCATCTGCTCGACCCCTGCGGCGGTCGCAGGCTATACCCCAAAGATTGCCGTGAACTGCTGCTCCGCCAATTCGGACCAGGCATGCAACTGCGCGCCGAACACATGGCGTCGGCGACACCTGCGAGCATGGTGCAACGGTTGTCACGCAACCTCCGGCACCTGCATCAGATCAATGACAACTTTATCGCTGCGCTCAAGGACGCCGACCGGATCGTCGAAATGGGTCAGGCCATCAGCAGCGATTACCTGGCCCGCGCGACGCTGTATCAGATGCTTGAATGCCCGCAGGCCGAACGCTTCGACCTGGAACACGCGCTGTTGCTCAGTGAAGACCCTATACAACGCATCAGGCTGACTGAACGCCTGAGCCAGTTGCCGTCACATCGTACCGTGCATTGAGCTGCTGGCCCCTGAGCTGCTGGCCATTGTTGCTGGCTGCGTAATGCTGCATCTCCAGCGCGGGGATTTTTCAATGCACTAAGGGCAGGTAACCTGCCGTCGTTGAAATTCAACGTGGATTTGCAAGCTCCCTTGATCCCGCGTTTTGTTTGGCCGCTGCGGGTACGTGTACAGGCAGCGGCCTTTTTTATGGCCGATCGTTTGTGAGGCCAGCTTTGCTCAGGCCTGGGCATTCGGTGTTCGTTTGACCAGCCCTTTACTCTCCATGTCCTTGATCTTGCGCATGTCGTAACTGTCGCCGGACTCGGCAAACGCCTGCAGGTTCTGCATGACATGGAGGGTCTTGATGTAGTCAGGCAACAGAATCTGGGCGTACGGATCGCCGCTCAATGCTTTCTCCTTCATATCGATAATCCGGTTGGCAAAGAACTCCATTGCGTTGATCTCTTTATTCGGATCGACAAGTTTGCCTTTACTGTCGAACTCATCACCGGCTCGGCTCATAAGTTCAGCGGTGTGATTGTCGATCATGCCGAACTTGTAGAGGATCATCCCTGCCCTGTTGAGATCCTTGGGGGTAATCTGCTCAGGATTGAAACCTTTGAACAGCGGCTTCATCTTGCGCTTTTCCATCGCCAGAGAATTGAGCGCAAGCGCATTCTCGCCAACCTCCTGCAACACCTGCCCCACCTGCTCTGCAGCCTTTTTGACACTGACTCTCGCAGGCGGCGCGGCGACCGTGACCGGTGGAAGGTCACCCCAGATTGATCGTGCCATGTGCTACTCCTTATATGAATGAATGCAACAGTCATATCGGAGCAGAACGTGCTTATCTTATAGCGCTGAAAAAATTCATACCTAACTTACAAGTTGCTCGGAAAGTTCTTACATTGTTTGGTAAGCAAACTTACAAGCCGGCTTAAATAAACTTTACACCACCTGAAATCTTCAAGAACAGCGGCAAGCTGAACATACACATGTTCAGCTTACCGAGCCTTCAGATACACGTTGGCCCGCTCGCCATGGGGCGAGCCATCCAGAGGGTCGTGCAGGTCGCCGGCAATCAACAGCAGCGGTGCTGAATCATGCCGATAGCAGAGGCGGATGACCTCAGCCCAACTGCGCAATGAAGGCTGCGAGCCAAGGCTCGGCATCGGTTTCCGGGGTGACACTTTCGCTGCCGTCAAGGCGTAGCATGTCTTGCGTTTCAGCGATGCCCAGTTCGGCAAACAGCTCACGCATCAGTTCGCCACCGGCACAGAAGGTATCGCCATAACTGGCATCACCGAGCGCGATCACGCCGCCCGGCAACCCGCGCAGGGCAGCAGGCAACGCATCACGCAGCTGCGAATAAAGCGGTACGAGGTTATCCGGCAACTCACCCATGCCAGTGGTCGATGTCACCGCCAGCAACGCCTCAGGTTCGAAGGCCAGCAGTTCAGGCAGCGTCAGCCTGGAATTGACGAGTGTTTCATGACCCGCAGCGCGCAGCAGCGTGGCTGCGTGCCTGGCGACTTCTTCGGCCGATCCATAGACCGTTCCGCACACGATGGCGACTTTCATGACTATTCCTGCAGCAGCTAAAAAAGTGAAACATTATGCCTTAGAATGCCGTCTGACTTTTACCTCGACCTTTCGGCCCGCGTCAGCGCAAGCAGGTTGATAGTGCCTGAACGAAAAAAACACGATGAATGGCCAGAACACTTTGCGGAATTTATGGTCTTTGTTCTCAATAACCGGTAGGCCCGAGTCCCATCATGCAACCTGATTCTCTTCTCACACAGGCTGAACTGGACTTTATCCAGAGCATGCAGCGCAATCCACAGCTAAATGTGCGTGACAGCACACGTAGCCTGCTGGTCAATGGCGGGATTCAGATTCAGGATTTGCTGACCCGGCTGGCCGCGCACGAACAAGTCACCATCCATGCGCAATTCGAAAACCAGCAGATGAATTTTCCGCTGCATCTGGTCGAAGACGAATTTCATGCCCTGCACCTCGAACTGGGCGCGCCCAGCATTTTCGAAGAGGGCCCGCAGATTCGTCCATGGCGGCTTGCGCTGACAGAGCCCATTCCTCTGGAAACCGAAAAAGGCACATTGAGCTCGTTGTGGATTCATGAGTTGTCATTCAAGGGCGTTTTGCTCGAATCCCGCAAGGAAGGCAAACTGCCCAGAAGCTTCTCCGCCTGGTTCACACCGGCAGGTCAGGCGCCGATCGCCATGAAAGGCAAACTGGAGCGGCAGACCAAACCTGCATTCGGTGCTTATCGCCTCAATCAGCACAGCAAGGAAGATGCAGAGCGCCTGCGTCAGTTCATCCTTGAAGAGCATCGGCGCGTACACCCGGCGCTGCATAAGCTGCATAAATAAATAGGCGGCGCTGATCAGTAGCAGAATATCGAGTGCAAATTTTTACCGGTATGGCCTGGATTCAGGAATAATCCTTGCTTGCTTCCTGCCGAAGCTGACACGTGCCATCACCCCGGTGCGTGCCATGTGACGTCCCTACCCGGGAATCTCACGCCTCTACCGGAGATACACAATGTCTACCTCACCCGTCACCTTGATGGTTGCCCGCCGTGTTGCGCATGGTCGCTACCAGGAAATGATGGCCTGGCTGCATGAAGGCGAACAATTGGCCACGGACTTCACGGGTTATCTCGGTTCCGGCGTGCTGGCTCCCCCGCCTGGGGACGATGAGTTTCAGATCATTTTCCGTTTTACCGATGAGCACACCATGCACGCCTGGGAGCATTCCGCCTCCCGACGCTCCTGGTTGGTGCGCGGCAGCGGTCTTTTTGCCCAACCCTCCGAACACCGTGTCAGTGGCATCGACGGCTGGTTTGGCGCAATCGATCAGCGTCCGCCTCGCTGGAAGCAGGCAGTCGCCATCTGGCTGGCGTTCTTCCCGGTGTCATTGATCTTCAACTTTCTGCTTGGCCCCCTGCTCAACCCCCTGGACCTGCTGCCGCGTATCCTGATCAGCACGGCGGTGCTTACGCCACTGATGGTTTATCTGTTCATTCCACTGTCCACTCGCCTTCTGGCGTCCTGGCTGAACAGCCCCCAGACAACACCTGAGCGCGCAACACAGTCACCTTCCCCGCGATAATTTTTCCGAAGACCTGTACACGCCCGAGCAGCCGGTACAGGTCTTTACCCTCTCCCTCCCCCGTCCTGGCGCCGCGTCACGCTGAAAAGCTGAGTGAAGGCCTTTTCTCGCGCCGGAAAAGGTGAGTTTCATGCGGATCAGGGTTGTACAAAAAAATTCACTGGTATAAGTTTGCGTGTAAACCGGTACAGGCAATTGATCGTAAGATCCTTTTGAATTCCGGACCCTGATTCGCGAGCTGCCGATGACCTTATCTTCTGCACCTGTTCTGATCACCGGCGCCAGTCAGCGTGTGGGCCTGCACTGTGCGCTGCGCCTGCTGGAACACGGGCATCAGGTGATCATCAGTTATCGAACCGAGCGTGCCAGCGTCGCGCAATTGCGCGACGCCGGGGCGATAGCGATTCATGGCGATTTTTCGAGCGAAGCCGGCATCATGGCATTCATCGACGGCCTGAAAACCCAGACCGACAGCCTGCGCGCCATTGTCCATAACGCTTCCGAATGGCTGGCCGAAACGCCCGGTGACGAGGCCGAGAATTTTGCCCGGATGTTCAGCGTACACATGCTGGCGCCCTACCTGATCAACCTGCACTGCGAGTCTCTGCTGCACGCCAGCGAGATCGCCGACATCGTGCATATCAGCGACGATGTGACCCGCAAGGGCAGCAGCAAGCATATTGCCTATTGCGCAACCAAGGCGGGCCTGGAAAGCCTGACACTCTCCTTCGCCGCCCGGTTCGCCCCGCGTGTCAAAGTCAACGGCATTGCCCCGGCGCTGTTGATGTTTCAACCCAAGGACGATGCGGCCTACCGCGCCAACGCCCTGGCCAAGTCGGCCATAGGCATAGAGCCTGGTGCAGAGGTGATCTACCAGAGCCTGCGTTACCTTCTGGACACCACCTATGTGACCGGCACAACACTGACCGTAAACGGCGGACGGCACGTCAAGTAAGCCGCCCCGAGGACCCTTCTGATGAGTTCATCCCTGCCACAGCACTACCGAGACATTCTGCTCGGACTTGGTGAGAACCCGGACCGCGAAGGTCTTCTCGACACTCCAAAACGCGCCGCCAAGGCGATGCAGTATCTGTGTCACGGCTACGCCCAGAGTGTCGACGAGATCGTTAATGGCGCTCTGTTCGCCTCCGACAACGATGAAATGGTCATCGTGCAGAACATCGAACTCTACTCGCTCTGCGAGCACCATCTGCTGCCGTTCATTGGCCAGGCACACGTAGCGTACATCCCGACCGGCAAAGTGCTGGGCCTGTCGAAGATCGCGCGCATTGTGGACATGTTTGCCCGACGCCTGCAGATCCAGGAAAACCTCACCAAACAGATCGCCGATGCGATTCAGGCAGTGACCGGCGCTGCCGGCGTAGCAGTGGTCATTGAAGCGAAGCACATGTGCATGATGATGCGCGGCGTCGAAAAGCAGAACTCGACCATGAACACGTCGGTGATGCTGGGGGCGTTCCGCGAATCGAGCACCACGCGCATGGAGTTTCTGCAACTGATCGGACGGAGCAGACAGTAATGGCCAGACTCGAACCGGGCACTGCGCGCATCCGCATCAAGGATCTGCGCTTGCGCACCTATATCGGCATCAACGAGGATGAAATCGTCAACAAGCAGGACGTGTTGATCAACGTGACGATCCTCTATGCCGCACAGGAAGCCGTTCGCGATAACGATATCGAGCACGCGCTCAACTATCGCACGATCACCAAGGCGATCATTCAGCATGTCGAAGGCAACCGCTTTGCCCTGCTTGAACGATTGACGCAGGAAGTGCTGGATCTGGTGATGACTCATCAGGCCGTGAGTTACGCCGAGGTGGAAGTCGACAAGCCGCATGCGTTGCGCTTCGCCGAATCGGTGTCGATCACGCTCGCCGGTCAGCGCTGAAACTCTTATCATGACGCAACTTTCTGACTGAATAGAGCCCGTCATGACCGAGCAAGAACGCCTCGAACTTGAAGCCGCCGCCTTTCGCCGACTGGTTGCGCACCTGGACAGCCGCAAGGATGTCCAGAACATCGACCTGATGAACCTGTCCGGTTTCTGCCGCAACTGCCTGTCCAAATGGTACAAGGCCGCCGCTGACGAAAAACACATCGACATCAGCCTCGATGATGCGCGCGAAGTGGTCTACGGCATGCCGTACAGCGAATGGAAAACCCACTACCAGAAAGAAGCCAGCGCCGAGCAACAGGCGGCGTTCGCCAAGGAACCCAAGCATGACTGACTTGAACTCCCTGCGTACCAGCCTGCGCAGTGGCGAGCATGTGTTCGCTGACACGCTGAGTTTTATTGCAGAAGGTTACTACTATCAGCCTCAAGCGTTCAAAAACGGCGACGTCGACAACGCAGCCGGGCAGAACGAAGGCTCATGCAAGACACTGGGTCTGGCACTGTTGGAAGGCCTGAGCGATGAAGAAGCGCTGCTGGCATTCGGCGAACATTACCGATCCGTGCAAGCCACGCCCGAAGGCAGCGATCACGGCAACATTCGTGCGCTGATTGCGAAGGGTCTGGCAGGGGTTCATTTCGAAGGCGAGCCACTCAAGCGCAAGGCCTGAGTGGGTGGGCTGAAATCAAGTCGATTCTCGTGCTCTTGCCTGGGCACGAGGACCAGGCAGATGCATACAAATCAGAACGAAACGTTTGCCAGCCCGTCCAGGTAACGCTCAACGTCCAGTGCGGCCATGCAGCCCGCACCCGCCGAGGTGATGGCCTGACGGTAAACGTGGTCAGCCACGTCGCCGGCAGCGAACACGCCTTCGACACTGGTCGCTGTTGCGTTGCCTTCGCGGCCACCTTGTACAACCATGTAGCCGTCTTTCAGGGCCAACTGGCCGTCAAACAACGAAGTGTTCGGGGTGTGGCCAATCGCGATGAACACACCGTCGACTTTCAGCTCGCTGCTGGTGCCGTCGTTATTCTTCAGGCGTGCACCGGTAACGCCCATGTTGTCACCCAGCACCTCGTCCAGCGTGGCATTGAGCTTGAGCTCAATCTTGCCTTCCGCAACGCGGGCATGCAGTTTGTCGATCAGGATCTTCTCGGCACGGAAGGTTTCACGGCGATGGACCAGAGTTACCTTGCTGGCGATGTTGGCCAGATAAAGCGCCTCTTCCACAGCGGTGTTACCGCCCCCTACCACCGCGACTTCGCGGTTGCGATAGAAGAAACCGTCACAGGTCGCGCAGGCCGAAACGCCCTTGCCCATGAACGCTTCTTCCGAAGGCAGGCCCAGGTAGCGGGCACTTGCACCGGTGGCGATGATCAGTGCGTCACAGGTGTAGGTTGCACTGTCACCCTGAAGGCTGAACGGTTTGCCAGCCAGATCGACCGAGTTGATGTGATCGAAAACGATCTCAGTCTCGAAACGCTCGGCGTGCTCACGCATACGCTCCATCAACGCCGGGCCGGTCAGACCGTGCGGGTCGCCCGGCCAGTTATCAACTTCTGTCGTCGTGGTCAATTGGCCGCCAGCCTGCATGCCGGTGATCAGCAGTGGCTTGAGGTTGGCGCGTGCGGCATAGACCGCAGCGCTGTAACCGGCAGGACCGGAACCGAGAATGATCACTCGGGAATGACGTACGTCTGACATGACACACTCCTATCGACCGACCGTGTTTTACGCCGCGGTCGGGACGGCTGGATAAAAAGGACCACCGAAACGCTTGGGGAAGCGCCGTTTGGTTCGGCAGGTCCTGAAAATTCTGACCCGAGAGGCAGGCCTTCACATTGCAGACAAGCCTATCGGGGTGGCAGAGGTTAAGGAAATATCGTTTCACAATCCACCCTATAGGTCACTTCTATAGAGCGTGCGTCGGAAAGCGGCATCATTCGCTGCCAGCCATCATGATATTCACCCGCGATCAAGAATACGCCACAAGTGTCGCGTCCTCAAAAGCTGTCATCGCTCCGCTCTTTCATGGTCATCGCAAAGCCGGTAATGTCACGCCTTTCCAGCACTCGGAGGCTGCCATGCCCGCTCCTGCCCTCACCGGCCCGCAATACCTCGGCGAAGGTCTCAAACTGATCCTCAGCCCCGGCCTGCGTCTGTTTGTCCTGCTGCCGCTGAGCATCAACCTGATCCTGTTCTGCGGCCTCATCTACCTGGCGATCCACCAGTTCGAACTGTGGGTCGACGCCTTCATGCCGACACTTCCCCACTGGCTGAGCTTCCTCAGCTACATCCTGTGGCCATTGTTTGTAGCGCTGGTGGTGTTAATGGTGTTTTTTACCTTCACCGTGGTTGCCAATATCATCGCCGCACCGTTCAACGGGTTTCTTTCCGAGAAAGTCGAAGCGGTGATTCGTGGCGTAGACGATTCGCCCGATTTCAGCTGGGCCGAGCTGGTCGCCATGGTGCCGCGCACACTGGCCCGCGAGGCACGCAAGCTGGGCTACATGCTGCCGCGCATGCTCGGGCTGTTCGTGCTGTCCTTCATTCCGGTAGCCAATATCATCGCCGCACCGCTGTGGCTGCTGTTCGGCGTATGGATGATGGCGATCCAGTACATCGATTACCCGGCCGACAACCACAAACTGGGCTGGAACGAGATGCTCGGCTGGCTGAAAAGCAAACGCTGGCAGAGCCTGAGCTTCGGCGGGATCGTTTATGTCGCCTTGTTGATCCCGGTGGTCAACCTGCTGATGATGCCGGCCGCCGTTGCGGGCGCGACATTGTTCTGGGTTCGCGAACGCGGCGCAGAAGCACTGCCCGTCACGCATGCGCGTGGCTGAATGCTGAAATGTCGGGCGCGTGCACTATGCGCCCGACCTGCCCCAACGGAGAAAAGTTACACCCCTATATATATGTACCGCACTTGACCCTGTCGTCGGGCGTTTAATCGGGTCTCAACCAACCCGTTCATGTGAAGCCCACTGCAATAAAACATGACGACACATGAACTTAACAAGGAAGTTAAATCATGAACACCCCAGTAAACCCGGCTGCCTTTGCCGCCGAAACCGCATCAGTCGAAGAAAAGATCCGCGCGTTCCTGATCAGTGAACTGGCCGAATGGTCGATTGACCCGGACAATGTTTACATCAATGGCGTTAACGACCCTGAAGAACGCGTGGTCATCGGTTCTGTATCGCTGACTGCCGAAGCATCGACCCGTGTCTTCGAGAAAGACGCACCTTCCTACTCCGCTCGCACTGCTGGCCTGTTCACGGTAGCGTATTCGTACGCGGATGAGCATCGCCTGGCTGCACCGGATCTGGCAAAGATCGGTGAAGTGATCGGCCAACTGGTTCGTGATCTGGGTTAATCGCCTTGATTAACTAAGTACTGCAGAGCCCGAAAGAATGCCGGACAGATAATAAACTGTCTGTTCGGCACCTTGACTAAACAGGAAATACCTTACCTATATAAATTATTCGCCCTACAAACGGATTTTACAAACCATCTATCGTGTACCGGCAGCCAGTTGCCGCAACCAGACAATACTTGCCGATCTGTAAAAAAATATTGCACGTAGGAATGTTACGTAGGACATACCTGTTCCGCCCCTATCTAAAGACCGACGTAGCGTAGGAACAACTAAATCATTGAATATGGCACTGTCTTTGCCCTCCTGATTTAAACAACAGGAGCGTTCCCTATGGAGATAACAACAAAATCTGCCGCAGCCCAACCTTCCCCCTACCAACCAGCAGCTCTCGAAAGAACCCCGAGATCCCGTTCAGGTCGGTTTGCCCAGATGTTAAACGATGTCAGCAACCAGGCAGCCAAAAAATCTGCAGTCGCAGCCTCCGCAACACTCGGCAACTTAGCGCAGCCGCGCTCGACTCGCTTCATGGATAACATGAATATCGAACAACGCAGATCCATTGTGGAGGATAAGGACTTCGTTCCTGTGCCTGCGGCAATGGAAAGTACGCGAAGGACTTTCAAATGACTCACACAGACAATGCCAAGCCATTCCCGAACGTTACCCCGTTGGGTGTACGGCAAAAAACAACACCGCGTACCACTGCATCAACACCTGAAATCTTCGCTAACGTTCTTCAAAAAACCGTCCACGAAAAAGAAATGCCTTATTGCGCAAGGACAATTCCCCGAGGAGGAGAGCTCAGGCACAAGCTGATGGCACAGGCTGAAAGTAGCCCGGGGGAAGCAAGCTTCCTGGCCAAACACTATGCGTACAATTCATTGACTGGCGAAGGTGTGGATCTATCTGATTACCCTGTGATTCGTTACTGCGCCACGGGTAAAATAGTCACACCCGAATCAAGCGCTTATTTTCAGAAAATAGGGGGGTGTATGCAAAAGGAGCGAACAGCCCTTTATGAGGAGGAATGCTTGAAAGGTACGCCTGCGGTTGAGATCCTTGAAAAAATACTAAACTTTAATGACTCTCTTCCTCAAGCATTCGTGACATGGCAAATTGGTAGACTGAGCACCCTCCCCGTCTGCGGGGAGGGCACCTGTGACATTACCAATTGACAGTAATTCAATTAATATCAACATCTACTTGAACGTACTACGCTCCTTTAGGAATACATGCGTAAACCTGTAGGCCGCCAACGAAATCAATCATGCATTTAATAAAAAACACTTTACAACTCATTTATTTAGCTTTTAGATATTGCGCGCAGTTTTCGAACCGCCAACCGATCTCCCTGCCTCCTATCATCAATCAATCACACAACCGCCACATAACCGAAATCTATACGGCAGACACTGCTCTCATGAGCCAGATTCTGCATGTCACCCTTATCACTGAAACGTTCACTCCCGAGATCAACGGCGTTGCCAATACCCTGGGGCGGCTTTGTGACGGATTGCGGTTGCGCGGGCATCGGGTCGAGCTGGTCCGGCCGCGCCAGAATGATGAAACCCATTCGGGAGCCGTCGACGATCTGCTCCTGTGCCGGGGCTGGCCGATACCGGGCTACCCGGGGTTGCAGTGGGGTCAGTCTTCAATGCACAAGCTGCTGCGCCGTTGGCAGCGGCGTCGGCCGGATGTGCTGTATATCGCAACCGAGGGCCCGCTGGGGTTGTCGGCATTGCGTGCCGCCAGGCGGCTGGGCATTGCAGTGATCAGCGGCTTTCACACCAATTTCCCGCAATACACCCAGCAATACGGCATGGGTTTCGTCACCCGCCTGCTCACCCACTACCTGCGCTGGTTCCATAACCGCTCGCGCCTCACGCTGGTGCCGAGTATCAGCCAGAAAGTAGAACTGGAACGACGCGGCTTCGAGCGGATCGAGTTGCTGTCCCGCGGGGTCGACAGCCAGCTGTTCAGCCCGTCCAGACGCTCCCAGGCGCTGCGCGAGAGCTGGGGCCTGCAAGCGGCTGATATCGGCGTTATCCACGTCGGCAGGCTGGCGCCGGAAAAGAACCTGGGGTTGCTCAAGACGAGCTTCGAGGCCCTGAAAGAGCGTTACCCTCAGCGCACGCTGAAGCTGATCGTGGTCGGCGACGGACCGCAACGCGCCGAGCTGGAGCGACAGATTCCGGATGCGATTTTTTGCGGGACGCAAAGGGGCGAGGACTTGGCTACGCATTACGCTTCAGGGGATATGTTTCTTTTCCCGAGCCTGACTGAAACCTTTGGCAACGTAGTGCTGGAGGCGCTGGCTTCAGGTCTCGGCGTGGTGGCCTACGACGAAGCGGCGGCCGGGCAGCATATCCGCCACGGCCACAACGGTGCGCTGGCCATGCCGGGTGATGAAGAGGCCTTCATCGACGCTGCCCGCTGGCTGCTGGAAGACAGCGAGACGCTGCGCAGGGTGCGGCTAAACGCCAGACAGCATGCCAGCCGCCAGGGCTGGAATGCGATCATCGATCAGTTCGAGCGACAGCTGCGGGAAGCCAGTCCCAGTGGCAACATCAATCCCGGCGGCCATATCAAAGAGATCAGGCCAGCCCGCGACAAGAAGATCAGACCAGTGTCGTCAGTGCCTCTCGACTGAAGGGCAGAATGTCCTGCTCGCGACCGTCGCGCACCTTCAACGCCCAATCCGGATCGACCAGCAAGGCACGCCCTACTGCGACCAGATCAAACTCTTCGTTGCCCAGGCGTTCCAGCAGATGCTCCAGGCTTGCGGGTTGCGCGACCTTGTCGGTGTTGACCATGAATTGCAGAAACTCACCGTCCAGCCCGACGCTGCCAACGGTAATGGTCGGCTTGCCGGTCAGCGTGCGTGTCCATCCCGCGAGGTTCAGGTCAGAGCCTTCGAATTCAGGCTCCCAGAAGCGCCGGGTAGAGCAGTGAAAGATATCCACACCGGCGTTAGACAGGGGTTGCAGGAATTCGCCCAACGCGTCGGGCGTCTGCACCAGACGCGCTGAGTAATCCTGCTGTTTCCATTGTGAGAAACGGAAGATGATCGGGTAGTCCGGGCCGACTGCGGCGCGCACTGCGCTGATCAGCTCGATGGCGAACCGTGAACGATTGGCGAGGCTGCCGCCATATTCGTCATCACGCTGATTGCTGCCTTCCCAGAAAAACTGATCGATCAGATAACCGTGCGCGCCATGGATCTCGACGCCGTCCATGCCAATCGCCCGGGCATCGGCCGCCGCTTGAGCGAAAGCCTGCACGACGTCGCCGATGTCCTGCCTGCTCATCCCGTGCACCAGCACCTGACCGTCCTTGGTCTTTTCCATCGGCCCATACGCCGGCACGCTACCGTCCGGCTCGGTACCAAGGCGACGCACAGCCCCCACATGCCAGAGCTGCGGAACGATCTTTCCGCCCTCGGCATGCACCGCATCGACCACCTTCTTCCAGCCGGCCAGCGGTGCCTCGCCGAAAAACTGCGGCACATTCGGGTAGCCGTTGGAAGCCTTGTGGTTGACCGTCGTCCCTTCGGTCACGATCAGCCCGACACCCGCGGCAGCACGACGCCGGTAATACTCGACGACGTTGGCATTGGGCACATGCCCCGGCGAGAAAGACCGGGTCATGGGCGCCATGACCACCCGCGACGATAATTCCAGGCTGCCCAGACGAAAGGGTTTGAACAAGGCTTCTGCCGACATGCGCGGAACTCCGGGGGTAAATAGTCAAGGGCACCAGATCAGGGGCGCAGAATATCGCTGGGCGCCAGCAGTGGCCCAGTACTATTGATTTAACTGATTTAACTCAAGAAGCCGCGAATGCGGCAGTCGGCCGGGCGAGCGATTGCTGTCCCGGCAAGGCGATCAGCTTTGCGCCAATGCCTTTTCAATCGCCAGGATGACTGTCGGATCGTCGGGCGGGGTGCGCGGCGAGAAACGGGCGCTCACGCCACCATTCTTGCCCACCAGAAACTTTTCGAAATTCCAGGTGATATCGCCCGGATACTCGGCCCCTTCGCCAGCCAGCAGGCGATACAACGAATGCCGGTTCGGACCGTTGACGTCGAGCTTTTCACCCAGGGGAAAGGTCACTCCGTAATTGAGTTCGCAAAATTCGGCGATCTCTTTTTCGGTGCCTGGCTCTTGCCCGGCAAACTGGTTGCAAGGCAGACCCAACACGACCAGCCCTTTGTCCTTGTACTGCTGATACAGGTTTTCCAGCGCTGCATATTGCGGCGTCAGCCCGCATTTGGAGGCAACGTTGACCACCAGAACGACTTTGGCTTTGTAAGCCGCCAGCGGCAGCTCCTGACCATCCAGCGCTTTCAGTGTGATGGTGTGAAAAGCACTCATGAAACCCCCAATTTGTAGCAAATTGCCCTGAGTCATAACCTGAAAAGGCACCCTGACCGAACGCGTAACGAAAATCGTCATCGCGAAACGGTCAGGGCGCCTTTATATCAGTGACCTGAGCCTGTCAGCACTGATCAGTGTTGATGACCGCCTTCACCGTGAATATGGCCGTGCGCCAATTCTTCTTCACTGGCATCACGGATGGCAACGACCTTTACATCGAAGTTCAGGCGCTGACCTGCGAGCGGGTGGTTGCCGTCAACGGTGACGTCATCGCCATCCAGATCGCGGATGGTCACGATCTGCATGCCGCCGTCAGGACCCGACGCGTGGAACTGCATGCCGACTTCGAGCTTGTCGACGCCTTCGAACATGCTGGCGCTCAGGGTGCTGACCAGCTCGGCGGAGTATTCGCCGTACGCATCTTCCGGCTCGACAGCGACTTTCAGCTCGTCGCCGACGTCCTTGCCTTCCAGTGCCTTTTCCAGGCCCGGGATGATGTTGCCTGCACCTTGCAGGTAAACCAGCGGCGCAGCACCGGCAGAACTGTCGATGACCTCACCAGCGTCGTTGGTCAGGGTATAGTCAATGGAGACAGCCTTATTGGCGGCGATCGGCATGGGGACAAGACCTTTGCTTAAGATTGAAGAACGAACAAGTCTAACCAAGCCATCGCCCGAAAGCGAACGCAACTCTGACGGACGGCCCGGATTGAAAGGTTCAACTGTTATCGATTTAAGACAGGACGAGCAAGGACACTGGTTTGCGCGACTGTCCTGCGGCCACACTCAGCACCTGCGTCATCAGCCGCCATGGCAATCGCGTGCCTGGGTCCTGGACCCTGTAAAGCGTCAACAGATGACAGGTCAGCCGTTTTGTTGCGGCTGGTGTGCGAATGGCGCAGATAACGATAATCTTGCCGATGAGAAGTCGCGCTAGACGATTTCCGGACTTTTTTGGTCAACCGCTGTTCCCTATGCGCTGCGACCCTTGCACTGCTCAATCGAGAAGCCCGTATGCAGACGTTTTTTATTGCCCCCACGGATTTTGGTGTGGGGTTGACCTCCATCAGCCTGGGCCTGGTGCGCACCCTGGAGCGCGCGGGCTTGAAAGTGGGCTTTTTCAAGCCGATCGCCCAGCCGCATCCCGGTGACCTCGGCCCTGAGCGTTCGACCGAACTGATGGCCCGCACCCACGGCCTCAAACCGCCCAGGCCGCTGGGCCTGGCGCACGTCGAGCGCATGCTGGGCGACGGTCAGCTGGATGAGCTGCTCGAAGAAATCATCAACCTCTATCAGCAGGCTGCTGTCGGCAAGGATGTGCTGGTGGTCGAGGGCATGGTGCCGACCCGCAGCGCAAGTTATGCCGCGCGGGTCAACCTGCATCTGGCCAAGAGCCTGGATGCGGAAGTCATCCTGGTCTCGGCGCCGGAAAACGAAGTGCTGACTGAACTCTCGGGAAGGGTCGAGTTGCAGGCTCAGCTGTTTGGCGGGCCGAAAGACCCGAAGGTGCTGGGCGTGATCCTCAACAAGGTGCGCACCGACGAAAGCATGGAGGTGTTTGCTGCGCGCCTGAAAGAGCATTCGCCGTTGCTGCGCAATGGCGATTTCCGGTTGCTGGGCTGCATTCCCTATCGCGCCGAACTCAACGCGCCACGCACCCGCGATGTGGCCGAACTGCTGGGCGCACAGGTGCTGAATGCAGGCGACTACGATCAGCGCCGCATGTCCAGAATCATCATCTGTGCGCGCACCGTGCTCAATACCGTCCCGCTGCTCAAGCCCGGTGTGCTGGTCGTCACGCCAGGCGACCGCGACGACATCATCCTCGCGGTGAGCCTGGCCGCGATCAACGGCGTACCCTTGGCTGGCCTGTTGCTGACCAGCGACAGCGTGCCTGACCCGCGCATCATGGAGCTGTGCCGAGGCGCGTTGCAGGCTGGCCTGCCCGTGCTGTCGGTCAGCACCGGTTCCTATGACACGGCAAACCGCCTCAACCAATTGAACAAGGAAATCCCCATCGATGACCGCGAGCGTGCGGAAATCATCACCGATTTCGTTGCCAGCCATCTGGATGCCAACTGGCTGCACCAACGCTGCGGCACCCCGCGCGAGCTGCGCCTGTCGCCTGCGGTGTTCCGTTACCAGTTGATCCAGCGCGCCCAGGCGGCCAATAAACGCATCGTTCTGCCAGAGGGCAACGAACCGTTGACCATTCAAGCGGCGGCAATCTGCCAGGCGCGTGGCATCGCTCGTTGCGTATTGCTGGCGCGGCCCGAAGAAGTACAGGCTGTTGCTCAGGCACATGGCATCGAGCTGCCGCCGGGGCTGGAGATTCTCGACCCTGAAGTGATTCGCGAGCGTTACGTCACGCCGATGGTCGAACTGCGCAAGAACAAGAGCCTGAATGCGCCGATGGCCGAGCAGCAGCTCGAAGATCCGGTGGTGATCGGCACCATGATGCTGGCACTGGACGAGGTGGACGGGCTGGTGTCGGGCGTCGTTCATTCCACCGCCAATACCATTCGCCCAGCCCTGCAACTGATCAAGACCGCGCCGGGCTGCACGCTGGTGTCGTCGGTGTTCTTCATGCTGTTTCCGGAGCAGGTGCTGATGTACGGTGACTGCATCATGAACCCGCACCCGAGCGCCAGCGAGCTGTCCGAAATTGCCCTGCAAAGTGCCGATTCGGCGACCGCGTTCGGTATCTCGCCCCGGGTGGCAATGATCAGCTATTCCAGCGGCAATTCGGCCAGTGGTGAAGAAGTCGAGAAAGTCCGCGAAGCCACGCAACTGGCTCAGGAAGCGCGGCGCGATCTACTGATCGACGGACCGCTGCAGTATGATGCCGCCGCCAACGAGCAGGTTGCCCGGCAACTGGCCCCGGACAGCCCGGTGGCGGGACGCGCGAACGTGTTTGTGTTCCCGGACCTGAACACCGGCAACACCACCTACAAGGCGGTGCAACGCAGTGCCGACTGTGTGAGTCTGGGCCCTATGCTGCAAGGCCTGCGCAAGCCGGTGAATGATCTGCCGCGTGGTGCTCAGGTCGATGACATCGTCTACACGATTGCGCTGACCGCCATTCAGGCAGACACGTTGCCATGATCCCTGTGTCTTCCTGACCCAAACTTACCGTGCCGCAGGTCAGCCTGCGGCATCCGATCACTTCCGGAGCCATCTCTTTCATGGATTTCCTGCCTGCCCCACTGCGCGGCGTCATCGCTTCACTGCTGTTGGCGCTGAACACCATCGTCTGTTGCACGGTGCTGTTCGCGGTCACGATCCTCAAGATCTGCCTGCCCTTCTCCGCTGCGCAGCGCTTCACCGACTGGCTGATGAGCCACATCCATGAAACCTGGATCGGTAACAACAATGCCTGGATAAGGCTGCTCTGCAATACCCGCTGGCACCTGAGCGGTCTTGAAGGGCTGGACTACAAGCACTCGTATCTGGTGACGAGCAATCATCAGAGCTGGGTCGACATCATGGTGTTGCAGTACGTGCTCAACCGGCGCATTCGTCCGCTGAAGTTCTTCCTCAAACAGGAACTGATCTGGGTCCCGGTGATTGGTCTGGCATGGTGGGCGCTGGGCTTCCCGTTCATGAAGCGCTACTCCAAGGCCTATCTGGCCAAACACCCGGAGAAGAAAGGCAAAGACCTGGAAACCACCCGCCGTACCTGCGCGAAGTTTCGCCACAACCCGGTGGGGATTTTCAACTTTGCCGAGGGCACGCGATTTACAGCCGGCAAACACGCCCAGCAGCAGTCGCCCTTCCGCCACTTGCTCAAACCCAAGGCTGGCGGCATCGCCTTCGTCCTCGACGCGATGGGTGAACAGCTGGAATCGATCATCAACGTGACCATTCACTATCCAGACGGACAACCGGGATACTGGGACTTGCTGTGCGGCAACGTGAAAGACGTGGTCGCCCACTTTGAAGAGATCAGGATCCCGCCGCAATTCATCGGCAAAAACTACGACCAGGACGGCGAGTACCGCCTGCAATTCCAGCAGTGGATCAACGGGCTATGGGAAGAGAAAGACCGGCTGCTGGACACGATGCATGAGCAGTATCCGGGACGGCGAGACGAGCGTGAGGCACGGTAATACTATCGTGCGACGCTCCGCGTCGGCATGCCGTTCCGGACGCTCTGCGTCCGACATCAGCCGAGCGGAGCGGCGCTGTTTAGTACTGCTGACCCGGAATCGGCTTGAGGTTGACCTCTACGCGGCGATTCTGGGCGCGGCCGTTGACGTCGGCGTTGCTGGCGATGGGCTGATCAGGGCCTGCGCCACGGACTGACAGGTGCGATTGATCGACACCCTGAGACGTCAGGTAGGTCGCAACACTCTGCGCGCGTTGCTGCGACAGGTCCATGTTGTGCTGGCGGCTGCCGGTGCTGTCGGTGTAGCCGACGATTTCAATGTTGTTCTGGTTGAACTGCTTGAGCGAGTTCGCCAGGTTGTTCAGCGGCGAGTAGAAGCTGCTGGCAATCGCCGAAGAATCGGTGGCGAAGGTGATGTTGCCTGGCATGATCAGTTTGATCTGGTCGCCCTGACGCTGCACCTCGACGCCCGTATTGGCCATGCTCGCACGCAACGCAGCTTCCTGCTTGTCCGCGTAGTAGCCGTAACCCGCCGATGCCGCACCGGCAACGGCAGCACCGATCAAGGCGCCTTTGCCACGGTGATTGTGATCGATGGCTGCGCCCGCTACAGCACCCGCCAGTGCGCCGAGCCCGCCGTATTTGGCCGTTTTGCTCATGCCACCGGAGCTTTGCGCCTGGCCTTGATTGTCATAAGGGTTGGGTGTCGCGCAGCCCGACAGCACGGCTACGGCAGCGGCGACAATGATCAAACGAGGCGAGGTAAACATTCAGGAGCTCCTGGTTTTGACAAACGCTAGTAACCGGATTAGAGCATGCCTCCCGTCAAAAATTCCTTAACCCCGGCTGAACCGCCCGTATTGTGGCGCTCTTGATTGGAGAGCGCTGCCGACCACCCTGATCACCGACGCTCCTCGCGAATATAAGGCTCACCCAGCGCCCCAGGCTGGCTCGTGGACTGACGCTTGCCGCTGGCCACCCAGACCATCACCAGCAGCGTGACAGCATAGGGCGTCATCAACACGAAGTACTGAGGCAGACGCACACCGGTCGCCGCCAGTTGCGGGATCAGCGCTTCGATACCGCCGAACAGCAAGGCACCGGCCAATGCACGCCAGGGCGACCAGCGCGCGAAGATCACCAGCGACACCGCGATCCAGCCGCGTCCGCCGGTCATGTCCGCGATCCACATCTTGGTGCTCAGCACGGCAATGAAGCCCCCGCCAGCCCCATCAGCGCCGAGCCCGCAACAATCGCTGCCAGGCGGTAGCCCAACACGGAAATACCCGCCGCATCCGCAGCCTGCGGGTTCTCGCCCACCGCGCGCAGGCGCAACCCGCTGCGCGTGCGCTCCAACAGCCAGACCACCGCGATGAAGATCACCACCGTCAGGTACACCAATGGATTCTGCACAAACACCTTGCCGACCACCGGCAGTTCCGACAACGGCCACAACTCGACCGCCTGCAAGCCAATGACCGGGCGGTTGGTCCAGCCAAGCAAGGTGCCGAGCAGACCGGTCAGCCCCTGACAGAAGAACACCAGCGCCAGACCGGCAATGACCTGATTGATCCGCAACACCAGCACCATCAGCGCAAACAGCAACGACACCACACCCGCCGCCGCCATCGACGCCAGCAAGGAAAGCCCCGGCGAGCCCACGCTCAATTGCATGCCGATGCCCGCCAGCGCTCCGACCAGCATCAGCCCTTCCACGCCCAACGCCAGCACGCCGCTGCGTTCTATCAGGATCAGGCCCAGCGCCGCCAGCGCAAACGGCACGGCAAAATCCGGCGCACTGCCCAGCCAGTGGGAAATCAGCTCCATCAATGTTCTCCTGCCTGAATGCGTCGCAGGCGATGGCGGATGAAAAAGTCGGATGACGCCACACAGATCACCAGAATCGCCTGGATCAATTGCACCATCGAAAACGGAATCTGATAGAAGACCTGCAAGTTACGACCGGCCACGAACAACATGGCAATCAACAGCGCAACGATAGTCGCGGCGACCGGATTGTTACGGGCCAGAAACGCAATGAGAATCCCGGAGAAACCGTAGCCCTGATAAAACGACTGAGTCAGCCGCCCTTCCTGCCCCGACGTCACGACGAACCCCGCCAGCCCGGCCAGCGCGCCTGACAGCAACACGGTGCCGATGATCATCTTGCGCACCGGCACGCCCACGGCTTCAGCCACCCGAGGGTTGGCATCGACGAAACGAAGGTACAGGCCCGCGCGGGAAATCCCGACGAACCACAAGGTCAGTGCCGTGACCAGCAGCGCCAGCAGAATCGCCGCGTTGTACCCGGCAAACAGGTCGGGCAGGCGCTCAAAGGCCTGAAACGCAGGCGAATAGGGAAAGTTGTCGCGCGGGTCTTTCCAGCTGCCATAGACCAGGTGCAGCAGGAAGTTGGCGGCGATGTAGTTGAGCATCAGGGTCGAGATGATTTCATTGACCTGCCACCTGAGCTTCAACAGGACCGGCCCCAGGCTCCACAGCAATCCACAGGCAATAGCCGCGGCCGTCATCAGCGGCAGGCGCAGAAACTCCGGTCCCACCTGAAACAGCGAAATGGCCGTGGCGCCAATCGCGCCCCAGATCATCTGGCCCTCCAGCCCCAGATTCCAGAAGCGCGCGCGAAACGCCATGCAGCCGGCCAGACCGACCATGATCATCGGCGAGGCCTGAAACAGCACCGCCTTGAAGTTTTGCGCATCGAACACCGTCTGCACGACGAATTCGTTGAGCAGTTCGTCAGCGGGCACACCTGCTGCAATCAGGATCGCGGTGCAGATAGCCAGCCCGACCAGCAGCGCCAGCGCAATGATCATCGCCTGCAACGGCCAGCCGGTCTGCTGGCGCAGCTCCAGCGTGTAGCGCCGCGTCAGCAACGGCTGGCGTGCAGCAACGGAATGTTGCAGTAATTCAGTCATGGCTCACCATCGCTTTGCCGATCGCCTGACGGTCGGCGGGATGATCGAACTCGGCGACGATGCGCCCACCGTTCATCACGCCGATCCGGTCAGCCAGGGCCAACACTTCATCCAGGTCTTCGCTGATCACCAGCACGGCAGCGCCCGCGTCCCGTGCGGCCCGAAGTCGGCCATGCACCGCTTGGGTGGCGCGCACGTCGAGGCCGCGGCTCGGGCTGTGCACCAGCACCAGTTGCGGGTCACGGCTGAACTCCCGGGCAATCACCAGCTTCTGTGCATTGCCGCCCGACAACAGTGCCGCTTTCTGATCGAGAGAACGAACGCCCTGCACATCGAACGCTTCCACTGCACGCTGCGCGTCTTGCTTCAAACGCTGATAACCGAGCCGCCAGAACGAGCCGTACTGGCCGCTGTGGATATTGCCGATGGCAAAGTTTTCCGCCACCGACAGCGATCCGGCCAGTGCTGCGCCGTAGCGATCTGCCGGGATCGACGCAATGCGCAGCTGGCGACGCTGACCGGCCGAAGCGGTGCGCAGATCGCCGAACGGCGTCAGATGAATCTCGCCCTCGGTCGGTTGCGGCAAGCCCATCAGCGCATTGGCCAGTTCCGCCTGACCATTGCCACCGACCCCGGCGATGCCGTAAATCTGCCCGGCATGCAAGGTCATGTTCACACCGTTGAGCATGCCGCTGCCGGCGACACTGCGCAGATCACGCACCTGCAAACGCACGTCACCCGGCGTTGCGGGCTGATGCTCAGCAACAGATACCGACTCGCCAACGGTCAACTGCACCAGTTGTTCGACGCTGACGCTGGCCGGGTCGAGGGTCTGCACGGTGCGCCCGCCACGCATGACCGTCACCCGGTCGGCATAGCGTTTGACGTCAGCCATCTTGTGCGTCACCAGAATCACCGCTGCGCCCTGCCGGGCAAAGGCTTGCACGGTGAGCAGCAAGCGCTCGGCCTCCTGATCGGTGAGCACGGCAGTCGGTTCATCGAGAATCAGAATCCGCGCACCGGCCAGCAGCACCTTGAGAATCTCGACACGTTGCTGTTCAGCGACCGACAGGCTGTCGACGATGCGCGTCGGTTCAAGCACAAAACCCAGCTCGGCGGCCTTGCTGACGATCTCTTGTTCAAGCGCCCGCAGACGCTTGCGGTAACTGCCTTCACCGGGCTGCTCGGGCAGCGCCAACAGAATGTTCTGCGCCACCGTGAAAGGCTTCACCAGCTTGAAATGCTGGTGAACCATGCCGATCCGGTAACGGCTGGCGTCCTTCGGGCCGCTGAGCTGCACGGGGTTGTCATCGACCAGCAAGGTCCCGGTTTCCGGTGCATAGAGCCCGGCAGCGATGTTCATCAGCGAAGACTTGCCCGCGCCGTTTTCGCCCAGCAGCGCATGCACTTCACCCCAGTGCGCGGTGAAGTCGGCCTCGATCAGCGCCTTGAAGCCATCGAACGATTTGCTGATGCCCGTGAGTTGCAGCGCGTTGACCTGACTCATTGCTGAGTCTTCACGCCTTCGACGAACCAGTCCATTTTCCACAGGTCGGGATCGGACAATTGCTGACCCGCCGCGACGCGTTCCTTGCCATCGCGATCCGCCAGCGGGCCGCTGTAAATGATCTTCTTGCCGGCCAGCAATTCGGCACGCTCAGCCTCGATTTTCTGGCGATCTTCGGCAGAGATGATCGGGTCGCTGGTCAGCTTGATATCGGTGCCACCCTGCTGCATCGACAGCAACGCGCCGTTGGCCGAAGGCGTCCAGTTACCGGCCATGACTTTCTTGAGCTCCGGCCCCAGGAAACGGTCCCAGACCCACAAGGAAGAACAGACGGTCGCTTTTGGTGCGAATTCGCTCAGGTCGCGGTGGTGACCGGTGCCATGAATGCCGCGCTCCTGGGCGACGATCTGCGGTGTCGGGCTGTCGACGTGCTGACCGACCACGTCCACGCCGTTGTCGATCAGCGCCATGGTCGCGGCGCGTTCCTTGACCGGGTCATTCCACGCGCCGGTATAGATCACGTTGACCGTGGCCTTGGGGTTGATCTGCCTGGCTCCGAGCTCGTAGGCATTGATGGTCCAGTTGACCTGACCGAAGGGGTTGGCGGCGACGAAGCCCAGTTTGCCGGTCTTCGATGCCGCGCCTGCCGCCATGCCGCACAGGTACTGGCTTTCATAGGTGCGGCCGTAAAACGATTCGAGATTGGCGGCGTTGGTGGTGCCCGAACCGTTGAGGAACGCGACATCCGGGTATTTCTTCGCCAGCGTGAGGAAGGTATCGGAATAGCCGAAGGCGGTGCCGACGATGATATTCGCGCCGCGTGCGATGAGTCGGTCGACCACTGGCGTGATGGCCGCAGCGTTCTCGGGAACGCTCTCCACGAACTGGATTTTTGTGTCCAGATCCTTTTCCAGCTTCAGTCGTGCCTCATCGAACGCCTGAGTCCAGCCGCCGTCATTGCGCGGGCTGATGTACACCATGGCGATTTTCGCCGGGCCCTTGAGTGTCAGACCTTCAGCCTGAGCGAGGCTGACGGTCCCGAACGCGACGGCCGCACACAATGTCCCGGGCAACAGTTTCTTGTACATAGACGTTTTCCTGAGGGTAATGGCCGATGAGAACAGCACGTGGCCGATCATGAGGCCGGCCCTTGGGAGCTTTAGCAGCATCCATGCCATTACCGGAAAAACGCTATGCAACAACGACCTGGCTCAACCCCTCGAATGAAAACAGATCAAATGGTCTGAACCAGAGCACTTGGTTTGTGCATCTCTCTGCTGCACTGCGCCTCCTGAGTGCGCCGTTCAGCGAGAGACAAAAAGCATTCAGGCATTACGCGGCAGGATGCCGTCCAGCATCATGCTGCGCAGGCTGGCCAGCACTTCTTCGAAAAACGCCGGGTCATCCAGTGTCTTGCCGGTGACGGCCTCGACCTGGGTACGAAAGTCCGCATAATGCTGAGTGGTCGCCCACAGCGAGAAAATCAGGTGGTGCGGGTTGATCGGCGCCAGCTGGCCGCTGTCTATCCAGTGCTGGATGACGGCCACCTTGGCCTCTACGGTATCGCGCAACGGATGTTGCAGTTCGCCCTGAATCAACGGCGCGCCCTGCATCACTTCCATGCAGAACAGGCGCGACTCGGCCGGATGATCACGGGACATTTCCAGCTTGGCCCTGATATACGCACCGATGGCCTGCACCGGCTCCTTGTCGGCAGTGAAATGCACCAGCGGGCTGAGCCAGACTTCAAGCAACTGACGCAGCACATTCAGATACAGATCGTCCTTGCTGCTGAAGTAATACAGCAGATTGGTCTTGGAAACGTCCGCCAGGCTCGCCACCTGATCCAGACTGCTGCCATGCACGCCGTAGCGGGAAAATATCTCCAGCGCCGCATCGAGAATCAGCGTGCGCTTGCCTTCCATCAGACGCATGCGCCGCTTCAGCGAAGTGGCGCTGGGCTCGCGCGTGGTCTTGGCCACGGTTTCCGGCTTGACCTTGCGTACACGCTTGCTCGCAGGCTCAGCCACGGGAGGTTTCTTGTTCACGCACATCCATCCAGTGATGCCGAAATGAGCGGGCATCTTAACGGGCGCAGCTGTTTTGTCGATACGGATCACATGCCCTGTCAGCGCTGCCCTATCTGCGTGCGCCCTGCACAAACCAAGTGCTCTTATTCGGACCAGATGGTCTGAACTAAACCGTATAAATTCTCAAGCCATTGAATAAAAACAATAAAAAATTATGGCCCGCTTAATGCAACGTCCTCGATGCAGGTAGGGATTCACAGGGTGCCAGCGACATTGGCTGGCATCGACTAACGCAAAGAGGCCTTATATGGACATCGGTATCTTCATCCCCATTGGCAATAACGGCTGGCTGATTTCCAGCAACGCGCCGCAATACATGCCGACTTTCGAGCTGAACAAGCAGATCGTGCAGAAGGCCGAGGGCTACGGCTTCGACTTTGCGTTATCGATGATCAAACTGCGCGGCTTCGGCGGCAAGACCGAGTTCTGGGAACACAACCTGGAGTCCTTCACGCTGATGGCGGGCCTTGCGGCAGTCACCAGCAAGATCCAGCTGTTCGCCACAGTCGCGACCCTGACCATTCCACCCGCCATCGCCGCACGCATGGCATCGACCATTGATTCGATCTCCAACGGGCGCTTCGGGATCAATCTGGTCACCGGCTGGCAGAAGCCCGAATACGAGCAGATGGGCCTGTGGCCCGGCGACGAGTTTTTCCATACACGCTACGAATACCTTGCCGAATACGCTCAGGTGCTGCGTGACCTGTGGGCCACCGGCAGCAGCGACTTCAAGGGCGAGCATTTCAGCATGCAGGACTGCCGCGTCAGCCCACGCCCGCAAGCCGACATGAAGCTGATCTGCGCCGGCCAGAGCGAAGCCGGCATGGCGTTTTCGGCGCAATACGCCGATTACAACTTCTGCTTCGGCAAAGGCGTGAACACTCCTACGGCCTTTGCACCGACCGCCCAGAAACTGCTCGAAGCCAACGAGAAGACCGGCCGTAACGTCACCTCCTGCGTGCTGTTCATGATCATCGCCGACGACACCGATGAAGCCGCACGGGCGCGCTGGGAGCACATCAAGGCAGGTGCCGATGAAGAGGCCATCGCCTGGCTGAGCGAAAAAGGCGCGGCCGACAAGAGTGCAGGTTCGAACCTGCGGCAGATGGCCGATCCGACCTCGGCGGTCAACATCAACATGGGCACGCTGGTGGGGTCCTGGGCCAACGTGGCGAAGATGCTCGATGAGGTCGCCAGCGTGCCGGGCACGCAAGGCGTGATGCTGACCTTCGATGATTTCGTCAAGGGCGTCGAAGATTTCGGACAGAAGATCCAGCCGCTGATGACCAGCCGCAAACACATCACCCAACTCAAGGAGGTGGTGTGATGAGCGTGTCGGCAACGGTCGCAGGCGTCGACCTGCCGCTGGATCAACAACCTGCACGCGAGTTGCCTGCACGTCCGGAAGCCTTGCGCATGAAGCTCGGCGAAACGGCGCTGGTGGTGGTCGACATGCAGAACGCCTACGCATCACTGGGCGGCTATCTGGACCTGGCCGGGTTCGATGTCAGCAGCACCGGACCGGTCATTGCCAACATCAAGAAGGCCTGCGCCGCTGCACGAGCAGCAGGCATTCCGGTGATCTTTTTCCAGAATGGCTGGGACCAGGCGTATGTCGAAGCCGGTGGCCCTGGCTCGCCGAACTGGCACAAGTCCAACGCCCTGAAGACCATGCGCAAGCGCCCGGAACTCGAAGGCCAGTTGCTGGCCAAGGGCGGCTGGGACTATCAATTGGTCGACGAGCTGACGCCGCAGCCTGGCGACATTGTGGTGCCGAAAATCCGTTACAGCGGCTTCTTCAACTCCAGCTTCGACAGCGTGCTGCGCAGCCGTGGCATTCGCAACCTGGTGTTCACCGGCATCGCCACCAACGTCTGCGTCGAGTCGACGTTGCGGGACGGTTTTCACCTGGAATATTTCGGCGTGGTGCTGGCTGACGCTACCCATCAGGCAGGCCCCGAATTCGCTCAGCAAGCCGCGCTGTTCAACATTGAAACCTTCTTCGGCTGGGTCTCCAGCGTCGATGACTTCTGCACCACTTTCGCCCCTGTCGGGCACACTTCGTGAGGACCTCAGCATGACCAAGAAAGCGATCATTCCCGCTGGCACCAGCAAACCCATCGCCCCGTTCGTGCCGGGCTCCATGGCCGATGGCGTGCTCTATGTCTCGGGCACGCTGCCGTTCGACAAAGACAACAATGTGGTGCATGTCGGGGACGCCACCGCGCAAACCCGCCACGTGCTGGAGACCATCAAGAGCGTGGTCGAAGCCGCGGGCGGCACGATGGATGACGTCACGTTCAACATGATCATGATTCGCGACTGGGCCGACTACGCCAAGGTCAACGAGGTCTACGCCGAGTATTTCGCGGGTGAAAAACCGGCGCGTTACTGCATTCAGTGCGGCCTGGTGAAACCCGAAGCCCTGATCGAAATCGCCAGCATCGCCCATATCGGCTGAAAACCGATCTGAAGCCCGACCGGAGAACGCGCATGTTTCATGAAATCCATCGTTGCCAGCATGACGATGCGCCGATGTTGGTGCTCAGCTCCGGGTTGGGCGGGTCCAGCCGTTACTGGGCGGATGACCTGTCGACACTGACCCGCGATCACCATGTGCTGGTCTACGATCACGCCGGCACCGGACGCAGCCCTGCGGTGCTGGCGCCGGATTACTCGATCCGGCACATGGCCGTCGAGCTGCTGACCCTGCTCGACACGCTGAACATCCAGCGTTGTCATTTCATGGGCCATGCACTGGGCGGGCTGGTCAGCCTGGAGCTGGCACTGTTGCGTCCCGAATTGCTGCATAGCCAGATACTGATCAACGCCTGGAGCAGCCCGAATGCACACAGCGCGCGCTGTTTCTCCATCCGCAGGCAACTGCTGTTGAACAGCGGACCTGAAGCCTATGTGCAAGCTCAGGCGCTGTTCCTTTATCCGGCTGACTGGATTGCTGCCAACAGCGCCCGCCTGACCTACGACGAAGCCCATGCGCTGGCGCACTTTCCCGACACCGACAACCTCCTGCGGCGTATCAATGCGCTGGAAACCTTCGATATCGAGGCGCAGCTGACGCGCATAAATACGCCGACGCTGCTGATCGCCAACCGCGACGACATGCTGGTGCCGTGGCAGCAATCCTTGCATCTGGCCGAGGCATTGCCGAACGCCAGGCTGGCGTTGCTGGAATACGGTGGTCACGCCTCCAGCATCAGCGACCCGGCACCGTTTCGACGCGCCGTGCTCGATTTTCTCAACACTCGCTCCTGAAAGGATGCTTGCCATGCGCACCCAGACTCAACTTCATGCCCAAAACCCGGACAGCCCCCTTTTGCCCGCTGACAGTCCAGCGGTCAGCCAGCAGGACTTTCGCAATGCGATGTCCAGCCTGGCCTCAGCAGTCAACGTCATCACCACCGATGGCTGCGGCGGGCGAGCAGGCTTTACCGCCACTGCCGTGTGCAGTGTGACGGATCAGCCACCCACGTTACTGGTGTGTATCAACCGTTCGGCATCGGTGTATGACACGTTTATCGGCAATGGCACGCTGTGCGTCAACACGCTGGATAACAGCCAGCAGGCATTGTCCAGCCTGTTCGGCGGCAAGACCTCACAGCAGGAGCGTTTTGCCGCGGGTCAGTGGCACAGCGGCGTGACGGGCTCGCCCATGCTGGAAGGTGCCAAACTGGCCCTCGACTGTCAGGTGACGCAGTCGGTCAGCGTCGGCACGCATGACATTCTGTTCTGCGAAGTCGTGGATATCAGACACCACAATGAAACTGACGCACTGGTTTATTTTGGTCGCCGATACCACAGCCTGCCAGGTACGACGGCCACTGTTTGAACACAACGGGCGGTGCTCAGACGTCTTCTGTGTCAGAAAACCTTCAAACACGCGTTTTCCGGACGCTGTCACAAGGCAACCGGCGAGTTGTTGACGCTCAATAAATAGACATGATTTTTCCACAGACAGCCCCGTATACTGGCATTACGAGATCAGGATGATCCTTGTGGTCAATGAGGTGAAATCATGGCGATCGGTAAACCCGGCACGCTGCTTGCGCCAGCAAGTACGCTGCTGTCTGCTCATTACCCTGGCCCGCGACCCCTGATGTCAATGCACACGGGTGACTGAGCATGTTAAAGAAAATTCCCGTCGACCAGCTTGCCCTTGGCATGCACATTCATAAATTCTGCCGCGCGTGGACCAACGATCCCTTCTGGATAGGCCTGGTCGAAGTGGTGCTTGAAGACGTCGAAGTGCTCAAGCGCATTCAGCAGTCAGACACACGGGAAGTCTGGATTGAGACCACCAAATACCGCGCAATCAAAACGCCTGTAATCACGGCACCCACCTCGAGTGACACCGCTCCGGTCAGTCTGGACAAGGAAGTGCTGCGCGCCCGGGCCATTTGCGGCAGAGCCAGAGACGCCGTCATGAACATGTTCACCGAAGCCCGCATGGGCAGGGCGATGGATATTGACGATGTACTGCTGCTGGTCGAGGAAATATCCGACTCCATTCTGCGCCATCCTCATGCGCTGATCAGCCTGTCGCGCCTGAAGACGTCGGACGAATACACCTACATGCATTCAGTGGCGGTCTGTGCGCTGATGGTCGCGCTCGCCCGGCGCATGGGCATGCCTGATGAACAGATACGCGAAGCAGGCGTGGCGGGACTGATGCACGATGTCGGCAAAATGATGATCGACCCGGAAGTGCTCAACAAGCCCGGCCGGCTGACGAGCGAGGAATTCGCGGTCATGAAAGCCCACCCGGAACTGGGCCTGGAAATCCTCAAGGAAAACCAGCCGGTGGCGCAGACGGTCATGGACGTTTGCCTGCATCACCACGAAAAAGTCGACGGCTCAGGCTACCCGCATGGCCTGCAAGGCGATGAGATCAGCCTCTTTGCCCGGATGGGTGCGGTGTGCGATGTGTATGACGCCGTCACCTCCGACCGGCCTTACAAAAAAGGCTGGGGCGTCGCCCACTCGATTCGCGAAATGGCCTCGTGGAAAGGCCACTTCGACGACGTGGTGTTTCAGAGCTTCGTCAAAACCGTCGGCATCTACCCGATCGGCGCGCTGGTGCGGCTGGAAAGCGGACGTCTGGGCGTGGTGATCGAACAGAGTGAAAAATCCCTGTTGAAGCCGAAAGTGAAAGTATTCATGTCCGCCCACACGGGCAAGATCTTCGCAGCGCAGATTATCGACCTTGAAGATTCTGTAGAGCGCGACGCCATCGTGAAAATCGAATTACCAGCCGATTGGGGGCTGGGGGACATCGATACGCTGTGGGCAGGCAAGGCAGACTGATCGCCCGGCACACTCACCCCAGCAAGCCCAGTGTTTTCGCCCTCGCCACCGCCTGAGTACGCCGCTCGACGCCCAGCTTGCTGTTGATGTGGCTGGCGTGGGTCTTGACGGTATGCAGGGAAATGAACAGTTGCTCGCTGATTTCCTGATTCGAGCAGCCTTGGGCAATCAGTTGCAGCACGCCCAGTTCCCGCACGCTCAGGCAATCGCTGCCATGCGCAGGCTCTGGCAAGACGCGAGCAGCGCAGGCCGGGAGTTTTTCCAGCAAGGCATCGCGCACTGTGCCGGGTGGTGCCTGAAGCAGTTGCTCCTGCAGCCACTGGGCATGCTCGCCGAGCAGGATCCTGAACGGCAGCAGCGCGCCTCCCGCCGCAACCGGCAAACTGCGCAGTAACAGGGCAGCGGCCTGTTCCTGCCGCCCCTGCCTGAGCAGCAACCCGATCTGCTGGGTCATGGCGATCAGGCGCAACAACTGCGAACCGACATCCTCAGCCCGCCGCTCAAGTGTCTGCAAACGCCGTTCACTGGCATCGCCCTCGCCTTTCAATCGCTCAAGTGCGGCGCGCTGCAATTCAATGTGCTGCGGCAATTGCGGGTGACACTCCGGGGCCGCAGCGCCGAGGCCGCCGTTGTAGGTATGGGTCAGACGCAGCAACCAGGCCTCGGCCAGATCGATGCGCCCCTGCACCAGCCACAGCTCGCACTTCACCAGGGTGATCATGCCCAGGTAATAAATCGGTGGCACGTCCCAGATGTGCATCAGCCTTTCGGCTTCGGCGAGTTCGGCAAACGCCTCGGTAAAACGGCCGGCACAGCCTTCCATCGTGGCGATCACGCAATGCCCGATCAGCACACTGATGTCACGGCAGGCGCGTGCTTCGGCCAGACCGGCAAGCAGCAGTGCTCGCCCCTCATCGACCTGCATGCGCAAAGTCAGCAGGTAGCCTTCATATAACGTCAGACGTGCGCGAACGGCGTACAGCCGGACGCTGGACAAGCCTTTGAGTCGCTGCTGCCCCTGGCGTACTTCTTCAATCGCCCGCCTGATTTCGCCCCGCGCTTGCAGCGCTCTGGCCCGGTCATAATGCGCCAGCGCTTCGAACAGCGGATTGGCTACCCGCTGCGCCAGCTCGAGTGCATCGCGGTTCAGTACCTTGGCACGCCAGAGATCCCCGTTGGCAATCGCCAGGTTGGCCAGCGTCGACAGGCAGACCAGCCGCTGGCCGTAGCGTTTTTCCGGGAGTGTGAGCAGCGCCTCGCGGCAACAGTGCTCGGTCTTTTCGCTGTCGCCACGCCCGCGCGCAATGATGCCGCTCAGCGCCAGCCATTGGGCGAGCATGGATTTCTGTGCAGTGGCAGACGGCGCGGGCAGAAACCGACTCAACTGACTGGCCAGTTCCTCCGCAGCGTCCAGCTGACACGCCAGCCCCAGCGCCCATGCATAGAGAACGATCAAGCGCGGCGTGCTGGTCAGCAGGTCGTCCGGCAGGTCCATCTTCCAGCGCAGCAACATGCCGACATTCTGCTCGGCCAGCAATTGCTCTTCGGAGAGGTTTTGCACCAGATTGGCGGCGACATCCAGATGCCCGGCGCGGAGGGCCTGCTCGACCGCCTCGTCCAGCAGGCCCTGAGCACTGAACCAGCGGCAGGCGTTGAGGTGCAGACGAGTCGGTTGCGTTCCCCCCGCCTGGCGCGCGCGCAACAGATCGGAGAACAGATGGTGATAGCGAAACCAGCGGCCCTGTTCGTCCAGCGGCACCAGAAACACCTGATGCGCTTTCAGGTAACGCAACATATTTTCGCTGTCGTGACTGTCACGGGCGGCGTCGCACAGTTCGAAGCAAAAACGCTCCAGGCACGCCGTGTCGTAAAGGAACGCCTGAACATCGGCAGGCAGACAGTCGATGACTTCTTCGAGCAGGTATTCACGAATCAGTACTTCACTGCCACGCAACGCCTGCGACAAGGCGTTGCCATCGCCCGCTTCAGCGGCCGCCAGCAGCCAGAATCGCAGCCCCGCCACCCAGCCTTCGCTGCGCACGATCAGACTGTGCAGCGTCTCGCTGTCAAGCGTGCGACCCGGCTGGTCCAGTACCGCGATGGACTCGGCATGCGTCAGGCGCAGATCCTGCTCGCCGATTTCAAGCAGCTGGCGCGACAGACGCAGGCGCGCCAGGTGCCAATCCGGCCGCTGGCGGCTGGTCACCATGACCACCAGACCGACCGGCAGATGGTTGAGGAAAAACTGCAGACAGCGATCAAGCACCGGCCCCTGCGCCAGATGGTAGTCATCGAGCACCAGCAACAGCGGCTTGCTAAGCATCAGGTGCATGGCCAACTCGTCGAGTAAACCTTCAAGCCATTCTTCGAACACAAACGGCTGATGCCGCTGACGCATTTTCAGCAGGCCCATCGCCTGGGCACCCAGTTGCGGAAAGAACTGCTGAAGGCTGGCGAGCAGCCGTTCAAGGAAGCGCCCCGGATCACTGTCCCGGGCACTCAGCCCCAGCCATATGTTCTGCCATTGGTCGGGCAAGCCCTGACAAAACTCCACCGCCAGTGAGCTCTTGCCGAACCCGGCCGGCGCGCAGATCAACAGCAAACGACCGCTCAACCCGGCGTCGAGGCGCTGACACAGGCGGGCGCGTGCAACGTAGCCCTCTGGCAGCGGTGGACGAAAGAATCGCCCTTCCAGCGCAGGAATTGCGCTGTCTGCAAACCCTTGCATGCGGGACAGATCGGTCATGGCCGGCTCGTGTGAGAATCGTTGGTTCGGCGTCGCGGTGTTCGGAGACTAGCGGGTAAAACGCCACCTTTGAAAGTCCATCACCGAAAAGACTGTAACAAAATTCCTACAGCTTATAAGCCGCCTGAACAGGCACAAAAAAGCCCCATTCAAGGGGCTCTCATGCGAATCAACAGCTTATCGGCCTGCGCTATGTATCAACCGTCGCTACATGCGTTTACCCGGTGTGATCAACGCACGCCTTCCTGACGCAACGCATTGGGCGAGAAGTCGCTGGTGCCCGCCGTGAAACCGAACTCGTAAGCCTTTTTCTCTTCGTTTTTCATGCCAAGGGCCACGTAGCGGCCGGATTGCAGGTCATACAGGGTTTCGACGGCATACCACGGTACTTGCTTGTCGTAGTAGTTTTCCGAATGCGCTTCGGCGACCCGCCACAGCTGACCACGCCCGTCGTAATGGTCGATCACCGCCGCCTGCCAAGTGTCTTCGTCGATGAAGAAGTCGCGCTTGGCGTAGATATGCCGCTGACCTTCCTTGAGCGTTGCAGTCACGTGCCAGACCCGGCGCAGCTCGTAACGGGTCAGGTCCTGATTGATATGCCCGGCCTTGATGATGTCGGCGTATTTCAGCGTCGGATCGTCCAGCTTGTGGCTGTTGGAGGCGATGTACATTTCCTGCTTGCCGATCAGCTTCCAGTCATAGCGATCCGGGGCGCCGTTGTACATATCGAGGTTGTCTGAGGTACGCAGACCGTCGGACGCCGTACCCGGCCCGTCGTAGGACACCTGCGGCGCACGCCGCACGCGGCGCTGACCGGCGTTATACAGCCATGCCGAGCGAGGTTCGGCCACCTGATCGAGGGTTTCATGCACCAGCAGCACGCCCCCGGCCAGCCGCGCCGGAGCCGTGACTTCCTGCTTGAAGTAGAACAACACGTTGCCCGGATTTTTCGGATCGAAATCCCTCATCTTGTCGCGGAACACGAACTGATCGGAGAAATACACCAGGCTGTAAGAGCCATTGGCTTGCGGCGTCGCCTGCGTGACCAGACGTTTCACGCTGCCACCCCGGTAACGGGTGATGTGGTTCCAGATGACTTCGACACCGCTGGCCGGAATCGGGAACGGGATGGCCGTGTCGAAATTCTCCAGACCGCTGCCGCCACCGACCAGTTTGGTGGTAGTCGCGTTTTTCCTGATCGCGGCGAACACTTCATCCGGCACCGTAGCGCCGCGATGAGTCGGGTAGACCGGAATGCGGTAGCTGTCCGGGTAACGCTTGAACATCGCGTATTGACCCGGTGCCAGCTTGTCCTTGTACTGCTCGACGTTGGCCGCGGTAATGATGAACAGCGGTTTTTCACTGGCATACGGGTTGGCCAGGAACCCTTTGCTGTCGACCGCACCGGCATTTTTCGGCATCGGGGTCCAGGCAGAAATCGTATTGGCCGCATTACCGGCTTTTTCCGCCCCCATCGGGGTCAGGGAGGTGCCCAGCTTTGCCGCTTCGGACGCGGATACCGCCGCCATCACTCCGGTTGCCAGCAACGACATTCCCAGTACACCGGCTTGCAACAGACCTTTTGTTATTTTCATGTTCGTCGTCATCCTGAAAACATGTGCTTAGAAGTTCATGCCGAAGCTGAGCGCTACAAAATCCCGGTCGTCCACCGTGGTGTACTTGCCGTCGAAGAAATTGGTGTAGGAAAGGTTCGCGGTGTAGGTGTTCTGGTACTCGGCATCAAGCCCCAGACTGACCGCCTTGCGCCCCTCTTCGAAGTTGCCGCCCGGGCCGGGTGAGTAGCCTTTGACGTCATGCGACCAGGCCACACTCGGCCTGAGGTTGATCCCGGCAAACACGCTGTTGTAGTCCCAGATGGCGCGACCGCGATAACCCCACGAGTTGGCCGTGGTAAAGCCGTCGTCTTCGCAATAGCGAGTCAGGTTGTTCTGCTCTGCGCCAGTCAGCGTGCCGGCGTTGAGGGTCGCGCACTGGCCACCAGGCAGCGGACCCGGACCATAGACCGGGTCGCGGCCATAGCGGATTTTCGACGTGCTTTCGAGACCACCGACGTGGGTCCAGCCCACCTCGCCCACCAGGGTCAGACGCTCTGCGCCCATGACCTGATCGAAAAACTGGGTGAACGTGGTTTGCAGCTGGGTGATTTCCTTGCGGCGATAACCCGGCTGGTCGGTGTTCGGCCGTCCGCTCAGCAGCGACACGTTGGGGTTGAGCGGCGAAATGCCCGAATACAGGATGTCAGTGGTGTTGACTTGAACCGGCGCGTTGGGACGGTAGCTGATCTCGCCGCTCCAGGCGGTGCCGGTGGGCAAGGTGGTCGAGAAGCTCAGACCGTACAGACGGATGTCTTCGGGGTATTCGACGTAGTAACTGGAGTTGCCCGCCACCACGACCGGAAGCAGCGTTGGCGCAAGTCGTGTAGCGGTGGCGACCGGAATCCCGTTGCGAACCAGCGATCCCACCAGCCCTTGCGGACTGAACGATGCAGCCGAACCACCGCGGCCGCTGAAAATCGGCGCGCGGCTGTGGTAGTTCATCATGTAGGCGCCGAACTCGGTGTCCAGCGGCTCGTAGTTGTAACGCATGGCGAAGCCGAACTGGCCGCTGTCACGCGCATCGCGATCACCGCCACGACGTACCACCGCGCCCTCATCCGGGTTGCCGAACACCACGCCCTGCTGCGACAGCGAGTTGAAAACCGCCCCGCGCGCACCTGCCGGCAGACCGGCGGCGGCCAGCGAACTGTTCAGGCCGCTGCGGCTGCGCAATACCGCGAGGTTGCTGTTGCAGCCATCCGCGATCACGTCCGGCTGCGAAAAGAAGGTGCCGCAGTTATCGACAACGGTCTGGTCCCATTCGAGCTGGTAGAAACCCTCGGCAGACAGGTTGTCGGTCAGGTTCTGCGACACGTAGAACATGTTGACCGGAATCAGGCCTTCCTTGATTTCCGAACCTGGACGCCGGAAGGCCGAGACATCGACCGGGTTGACGCTGTTGATACCGCCCTGGATGAAGGTACTTTCGCCCCAACTGATGACCTGCTTGCCGAAGCGCACTGCGCCCGGCTGATCAGCGATCGAGTAGTTGTGATAGACGAAGGCGTCGAGCAACTGGAACCCGGACGACTTGGCGCCCTCTTTGCGACCCGAGTCGCTGATGTCCTTGAACTCGCGGTTTTCATCCTTGAGTTCGAAGTCGTACCAGTATTTGCCACGCAAAAACACACCGGTGTCGCCGTATTTCAGCTCCAGATCATGAATGCCCTTGAATATCTTCGAAAACGTCTCCCCACGCTTGAAGTTCAAGTGACCGTCATCGGACGTCTGCGAAAGCCCCCGCCCGCCATTGTTGGCGCCGATCAGGTTCTTGTTGGGGCTGGCAGTCGACCAGCTGGCCCCCACTGACAGCGAGGAATCGAAACTGCCTTCGATTTCGCCGACATTGAACGTCACGCCGAACGCCGGGCCGGCGAGTGACGAAGCAAGACTCACGGCCAGCGGCAGCTTGGCCCGCCGCCAGAACAGGGTTGTGGTAGTCATCGATGCTACTCCGTGTGTTTTATTGTTATGGCAGTGGGAAAATCCGGAAAACGATTCAGTCATCGAATCCACTCACACGCCAGGTCCGCGGTCGCTCATTCCCTGTGGCGACTATAGCCAGCAGACTCCGCCACTTGATCCCTCTAAAGGGTGATTTGCAGAACCAACGCCTCTGGCCCGCTCGTTTTCGAGCCGCTGCGCAAAACGTCAGGCGAGGAGAATGGCTGAAATAGAAAATTTGGCAAGTCGCAGAGCAGGACCTGCGGCGCAGACGCTTGCCGTACCCGACACGTACGGCAAGCCGTAATGGTCAGAGCGTGGAAAGCAACGCGCTGTTGCTGTTTTGCCACTCGACAATGTCCAGACGCATGCGCTTTTTATCGAGCTTGCCGACACTGGTCTTGGGAATTTCAGTAACAAGCGCGATCTGGCGGGGAATCGCCCACTTGTTGATGTGACCTTTATCGACAAAAGGCGTGAGGTGTTCTTTCAATTCCTTTGCATCGAACGGATGACCTTCGCGAATCACCAGCAGGGCAAACGGCCGCTCGCCCCATTGCGGATCGGCGATACCGACCACCGCCACTTCGCGCACAGCCGGGTGGCGGCTGCACAGGTCTTCGAGCTCCAGTGACGAGATCCACTCGCCACCGGTCTTGATGACATCCTTGATGCGGTCACGAATGTCGATGAAACCCATGCCGTCGAGGGTGGCCACATCGCCCGTATGCAGCCAGCCACCCGCCCACAACTCGGCGCCTTTCTCGGGCTCGCGAACATAGCTTTCGGTCAGCCAGGGCGCACGTAGCACCAGTTCGCCCTGGGTTTCGCCGTCGGCTGGCAGGAAGTTGCCCTGCTGATCGATGATCGCCGCCTCGACCAGCATGCCGGGAACACCGGCCTTGATCCGGTAGGTGATGCGCTCGTCTTCGCTGCCGGCTTTCAGCTCTTCGTTGATGTGCGCCACGGAAATCAGCGGCCCGGTTTCCGACATGCCGTAGGCGGCGGTGAGCTGGATGCCCTTGGCCTTGGCCGCCTGATAGAGGGTGCGAGTCAGGGCGCTGCCGCCAATGATGATTTTCCAGCCGCCGAAATCCGCATTCTGCGCTCCTTTGGCGTTAAGCAGCATTTGCAGGATGGTCGGCACGCAATGCGAGAAGGTCACTTTCTCCCGGCGCCACAACTCCACCAGCAATTCCGGCTCGTAACGGCCCGGATAGACCTGTTTGAGCCCGAGCATGGTGGCGGCATACGGAATGCCCCAGGCGTGCACATGGAACATCGGCGTGATGGGCATGTAGACGTCTTCGGTGCCCAGCAGCCGGGTGCTGTCGATGGAACCCATGATGGTCGCCAAGCCCAGGGTGTGCAGTACCAGTTGACGGTGGGTGAAATAGACCCCTTTGGGGTTGCCGGTGGTGCCCGTGGTGTAGAACGTGGTCGCGACCGAGTTTTCGTCGAAATCCTCGAACGCGTATTCGGGGCTGGCGGCCGCCAGCAGTTCTTCGTATTCGCCGATCAGGTTCGGCAGCCCGGCTGTCTTTTCCGCCTGATCGGTCAGCAACAGGGTTTTTTCGACCGTGGTCAGGTGCCCGGACATGGCCTGATACAGACCGACGAACTCGTTGTTCACCAGAACAAAACGGTCATCAGCATGATTGATGGTGTAGGCGATCTGTTCCGGAGACAGCCGGACGTTGACGGTATGGATCACCGCGCCCAGCATCGGAATCGCAAACATGCATTCCAGATAGCGGTGGCTGTCCCATTCCATGACCGCCACCGTGTCCCCGGCTTTCACGCCTGCGGCGGTCAGCGCGTTGGCTAAGCGACAGATACGTTCGTTGAGTGTCGCGTAGGTGAAACGGACAGAATCCCGGTAGACGATTTCGCGCGTCCTTTCATAACGACGACCGGATAACAGCAGGCTTTTGATCAGCAGAGGGTATCGGTGAGCGCCATCGGCAGGCGGAAGAACGCGAGTCTGTAACATATGAGCCCCTTTTCAAAGTCCACAGGCGAGGCTCGAAATATGGACGCTAGAGCCTTCTTCTGCCAGTAAAATCCCGTGAAATCGGCGTCAGGAATGCGCTGTCGACCCGCGCTCGCGGAATAACCGGCCGGGTAAAAGCGCTCTCACCGGCGAGTTTCAGCGCACTTCGGTGAAGGCGAGCTTGACCCCCAGCGCGACCAGAACGCCGCCCATGGCCCGGTCGAACCAATGGCCCATGCGCGCAAAACCGGCGCGTACCCGAGCCTGACTGAACAGTCGCGCCACCAGGCAGAACCAGGCCGCCGTGGCCACCGCCAGGTACACGCCGTATCCGGCCTGCACCAGCAGCGGGGTATGCGGGTTGATCACCACCGTGAACAGTGACAGGAAAAACAGCGTCGCCTTGGGGTTCAGGCCGTTGGTGACGAAACCACTGATGTAAGCACCCCGAGCCGTGCGTTCGCCGGGCATCCTGCTGATCGCCGCCTCGTCGCCCGCCGCAGCCGGCTTGGCGCGCAAGGCTTTGATACCGATGTACAGCAGGTACGCGGCAGCCGCCCATTTCAGCGCGTTGAACAACACGATGGACTGGGAAACGATGATCCCGATCCCCAGCAGCGAATAGCCCACATGCAGGAAGATGGCCGAGCCCACGCCCAGCGCCGACCAGGTGCCCGCCTTGCGGCCATGGGTCACGCTTTCCCGCACAACGACCGCGAAGTCTGGACCGGGACTGGCGACGGCCAGCAGGTGAATCAGCGCAACGGTGAGAAATTCTGCCAAGTACATGGGGGGACCTCCTGGAGGGTTGACGGACTTGGCAGGTTACGCCGTCTGATGCCTTCGCAAAAGGTACCGGCATTTTTGGCGACGCAGAGCGTCGTGAACGGCATTCCCGAGCTGAGCGTGAGGAACGACAATCTCAACGACGGTGCGGCGCTCCGCGTCGGCATGCAGTTCTGGACGCTCTGCGTCCGCCCAACCATATCCTGTTAGACTCCGCGCTTTTTCAGGAGCCATTCCATGGACCCGCGCAGTGAAGTGTTACTCCGTCAGGCCGAGTTGTTTCAAGGCTCGCTGTTGTTGGTCGGGCTGCCTGCCGATGACCTGCTCGGAAAACTGCCGAACGCGCGTGGCTGGTGCTGGCATGCGGGTGATCAGGCGGCGCTGGATACGCGCTTCGAAGGACGCGTGGCGTTCGGCGTCGAGGCCCCACAGGCGGCCTTCGAAGCCGCCGTGCTGTTCCTGCCCAAGGCCCGCGACCTGACCGATTACCTGCTCAACGCGCTGGCCTCGCGGCTGGCCGGGCGCGAGCTGTTTCTGGTCGGTGAAAAACGGGGCGGCATTGAAGCGGCGGCAAAGCAGCTGAGCCCGTTCGGACGCGCGCGCAAGCTCGACAGCGCCCGGCATTGCCAGCTGTGGCAGGTTACTGTCGAAGACGCACCGCAAGCCGTCACTCTGGAAAGCCTCGCCAGACCGTACCAGATCGAGTTGCAGGACGGCTCGCTCACGGTCGTCAGCCTGCCGGGCGTCTTCAGCCACGGTCGTCTTGATCGAGGCTCGGCACTGTTGCTGGAAAACATCGACAAGCTGCCCAGCGGCAACCTGCTCGACTTCGGTTGCGGTGCCGGCGTACTGGGCGCGGCGGTCAAGCGTCGCTACCCGCACAACGACGTCGTCCTGCTGGATGTGGATGCTTTCGCCACTGCCAGTGCACGCCTGACCCTTGCCGCCAATGGCCTGGAAGCCCAGGTTCTGACCGGAGACGGCATCGACGCGGCGCCCATGGGGCTGAGCACGATCCTGAGCAACCCACCGTTCCATGTCGGGGTACACACCGATTACATGGCGACGGAAAACCTGCTGAAAAAAGCACGCCAACATCTGAAATCAGGCGGCGAACTGCGCGTGGTGGCGAATAACTTCCTGCGTTACCAGCCACTCATCGAAGAGCATGTGGGGTACTGCCACGTCAAGGCGCAGGGCAACGGTTTCAAAGTCTACAGTGCCAAACGCGCTTGAAAATAAGCGCTTGCCGAAACGATTTTGCGGAGGCAGAATCCGCTCCGTCCTAGGGGAGTAGTCTCCCACGAGCGCCATGCTCGTCCGGCACGTATCAACATACTTGGTCCTCAGACCATGGTACGTGCGACCCGGAATCCGCTCAGACGGATCGGTGGTTTGACAAGACCTATGACACGCACACCTTACCCGGGGCGGGAAGGCTGTACGTGTCATAGCCGTGTCGACCCGCCCCCGGGAATCCTGATGCTGGAATCATTCTTAATCCCTACCGCCGTCGTTGCGCTCGCCGAAATCGGTGACAAGACGCAGTTGCTCGCGCTCATTCTCGCCGCCCGTTTTCGCAAGCCCTGGCCGATCATCGCGGGCATTGTCGCCGCGACCCTGGCTAACCACGCTGCTGCAGGCGCGGTAGGCGCATGGTTCAGCAGCTTCCTTTCCGACGCAGTGCTGCACTGGATTCTCGCCGCCAGCTTTACCGCCACGGCGCTGTGGACGCTGGTGCCCGACAAGATGGACGACGACGAGGCCAGTACCGCACGCAAATTCGGCCCGTTCATGACCACGCTGATCACCTTCTTCATCGCTGAAATCGGCGACAAGACGCAGATCGCCACCGTGATGCTGGCGGCACAGTATTCCCACCTGTGGCTGGTCATTCTCGGCACCACGCTCGGCATGTTACTGGCCAACGTGCCGGTGGTGCTGGCGGGTAATTTTGCGGCGGACAAGCTGCCGCTGACGCTGATCCGCCGTTTGGCAGCCTGCGCGTTTTTCGTGCTGGCACTGGTGGCGGTCTACAAGGCGATGCAGGTCAGCGGCTGGGTCTGATCAAGCCCGCCGGAACGCCGTGAAAACCACCACAGCGTTCCGGCAATGACTGCAGATCAGGATTTGGCGGCTTTCTGATACAGCGGCATGACCTTCGGTATCGCCGCCTGCAACGAGGCGATGCGATTTGCTGACGCCGGGTGAGTGCTCATGAACTCCGGCTGCGAGCCACCGGCGTTCTGACTCATTTTCTGCCACAGGCTGATCGCTGCGTTAGGGTTGTAACCGGCGCGCGCGGCGAGTTCCAGACCTAACAGGTCCGCTTCATTTTCGTTGCTGCGGCTGTTGGGCAGCGTCAGGCTGTAGTTCACTACGGTATCGGCCAGCGCCAGACTGTCCTGCCCTACTCCCAACAAGGCACCAGCACCCTGCTTGGCCATCGCCACGCCATACGCCTTGGACATCGCTTCACGACCGTGCTCGCGCAGGGCATGAGCGATCTCGTGGCCCATGACCGCGGCGAGTTCATCGTCGGTCAGTTTGAGGGTGTCGATCAGGCCGGTGTAAACGAAAATTTTGCCACCCGGGCCACAGTTCGCGTTGAGTTCGTCGCTCTTGATCAGATTGACTTCCCACTGCCATTGGGCCGAGTCAGGCCGCAGTTTCGGGGCCTGAGCAATCAAGCGATCGGCGATGGCGTGGACACGCTTGGCATTCGCACTGGTGGTATCGAGCACACCTTTGCTGGTCGCCTCACCTACCGTCTGCTGGTAGGACTGGGCGTACATTTTGTTGACTTCATCCGTCGAGAGCATGCTGAACATGTACTGCTTGCGCTCGACGCCCACCGAATCGCCACTCGTGGTGTTGACGGCCTGACACCCGCCGAGCAGTAACGCAGCGCTCAAGGCACAGAGGGCAAATGACTGACGCATGGTGAATCTCCTTGTGGGTAAAAACGGTCTTTCTCGGGGGCAGACCTCTGCGCCAGATACCGGCCAATTGGCATCTTGGGCGTTGCACAGAGGTGGATGGTTCCCGAAGGTATGTTCAGTTTGTATCAGAAGTGCTTCAGGCCGGATATCGGATTTGCTCAGGTCGGTATTTTTATCCGCTCTGCCGACTTAACTCAACGGTGTCAGGCACTCGGGTGCATTGAGTTTCGGATCGTTGACCAGATTGGCCAGAGGCCGCTCTCTCAGAGCGGTTTGCGGTGCAGCCAGCAAGGCCTGCAGCGTAGACAGCGGTGTGTCGGCAGCCAGCCAGTCTTTCTGCCCTTTGGCATCCAGAATCAGCGGGCGGCGCTGGGTCGCGGCAGCCTGGGTGACCACCGCTACGCTCAGGTAGGTATGGCCTTGAACCGGATAAGCTTCCCAGATGGCGGCAAAAAACAGCGCCGCACCCTCCCCCGGCGTCAACCAGAACGGGCGCTTGCGCACCGTGCCGCGCCATTCATAGAAGCCGTTGGCAGGCAGCAGGCAGCGCCGCTGGGCGAACGCATCGCGGAACATCGGCTGTTCAGCCACGGTTTCGGCGCGCGCATGAGCCGGTGTCTTCGACAGATCGGTGAGCCAGGCAGGCGTCAGCCCCCAGCGGGCGCGGACCAGTTCGATGCCTTGATCGTTTTCGGCTGCGCGCATGATCAACACCCAGTCGGCTGGCGAGATATTCCATTGCGCCTGTTGATCAGCCGGAAAACCGGGCAAGGCTGCAAAGGCAGGGGTCCAGCGAAACAGGGCGTAGCGTCCACACATGGGGGTTAATCAGACTCTTTCGAAAGGTGCTTGATCAGCACACAAGTACATCGGGAAAATCATCCGGCTCATCGCCAGACAAGGGCGAGGCGCTATTGTACGCAGTGATCAGCTCTCGTGCCCGCACGACCTGCGCATCTTCAACCTTGAGCGCCAGCAACCCCAGCCCGGGCAGCTCGCCCATTGCGCCGAGCAGGTCACGACCGGCCAGATGCGCCTTGATGCCCTCGCTGGCGAGCATCGCTTGCAGCAATTCGGCCTCCATCAGATTCTCCGGCTCGTAGACCTTCTGCATCACTCATTCTCGCTGCGAACGTCCAGGTTCCATGCTTCGCCGTCGGTCTGCAGGTCGAAAACAATCGGGCGGCAACAGACCGGACAGTCTTCAATGTACTGTTGATCGCCACCGGACAGGTCCAGTACCGCCTCGACAGGTTCGCCGCAATAAGGGCAGTCGTAACTCTCTAATTCCTGCATCACGGTCTCCGGGATCAGTTGTGCGTATAATTGCCGCATTCTTCAGAAGGCTGTTTTAACAAATCTGTCTTCTTTTTACCCTATCCGTTTCCGACAAGAGAGCATGATGGGCGAATTCGATGCCATCCGACCTTACAACGATGCAGAAGTCCCCGCCGTCTTGGCACGCCTGCTGAGCGACAAAGCCTTTCTGGCCATTCTGACCAAATTCCGTTTTCCTCGCCTGGCGAGCGCATTCGGCTGGATCCTTCAGCCTACTCTGGCGCGCAAACTGCGCCGTGAATTCGCTGGGATCGACTCGGTCGCGACCTTGCAGGACAAGGTCGAATATTACGTCGACCACACCATCGAACGTGCCACGGACGGTGTGACCTATACCGGCGTCGAACAGTTGAAGTCCGGTAGTGCCTACCTGTTTCTGGCCAACCATCGCGATATCGTGATGGACCCGGCGTTTGTCAACTACGCCGTGTACCACGCGGGCCTGCCTACGCCGCGCATCGCGATTGGCGACAACCTCCTGCAGAAGCCATTTGTCAGCGACCTGATGCGTCTTAACAAAAGCTTTATCGTGCATCGCTCGATCATCGGGCGTCGCGAGAAGATGGCGGCTTATCAACTGCTGTCGGCGTACATCAATCACTCGATTACCAAGGACTGCCAGTCAATCTGGATCGCGCAGGCCGAGGGCCGTGCCAAGGACGGCGATGACCGCACCGAATCGGCGATCCTCAAGATGTTCCACATGAGCCGCAAGGAAGAACCGTTTGGCGAGGTGATTCGTTCGCTGAACCTGATCCCGGTGTCGATCAGCTATGAATACGACCCGTGTGACAGTGCCAAAGCCCGCGAGCTGTATATCCGCGCGACCACCGGCTCGTACACCAAGACGCCTGGCGAAGATGACGTCAGCATCGCGCTGGGCATCACCGGTTACAAAGGGCGCGTACACGTGAACTTTGCACCGCCGATTACCGAGTATTTCGAAGACACCAAGCAACTGGCTATCGAAATGGACCGGCAGATTCTCGGCGGCTATCGCCTGTTCCCGGTGCATTACCTGGCGTACGCGCAATGGGCCGATGCAGACCCGGCACTTGAGGTGCCAAAGGCCGAGGCGCTGTTCCCGGCCGATGAACTGGAGCGCGCCAGAGACGAATGGGAAAGCCGTCTGGCAGGCGTGCCTGCCGAGCATCGGCCGTTCCTGGTGCAGCAATACGCGACGCCGGTTCGTAACCAGTATCGTGTCAAAGCGGGGCTGGCGCTTTGATCAGGGCTTGAATGCGCAGCGTGGATGTGTGACGCAGAGCGTCACGCACTGCATTCTCACGCCGAGCGTGCGGAACGAGAATCTTGTAACGCTTGTGCCAATGCTCTGCGTCGGCCTGCCGTCCTCGATGCTCTGCGCCTGACGCTGTGGCACGCCGAAACATCCTGCACAAAAATACCCCGCCGCTGTCACCCAAGCGTAACGCAGCGCCTGCATTGTGTGGCTCCTCAAGAAACGGACTTCACTCTTTTTGGAGCTTGTCATGCTGCATGCAAAAAATCAGGATCGCCTTTATCTCATGGCCCAGAGCGATGAGCAGCAGGAGTTGATCGATGGCCTGGCCTTCAATGTTCAGGACCGCCACTGGCTGGTCTACTGCGCACTGGGCGGGCATGTTCATCACGACCTGCCAGACCTGGATCAGGACACCGGCTTCAGCTTTCTGGAGTTCTATCAGCAGGCAGCCTGAGCCTGGCCGCTATTGCCCGGCCGCCAACTGCCAGAAAATAAAAAGCCCGGCCTCTTCAACAGGGGCCGGGCTTTTTAATGACTGCAGGATTTACTGCGACAGGGTCGAACCGATGGTTGCGTCCTGGAAAACGCGGGTCAGCGCGTCGCTCAACACGTCGCTGACCAGCTTGGTGTTGGTTTCCTGGTTCGGCGCCATGCCGAAACGCTGATCCAGCGATGCTGCGTAACGACCGCTGTAGGTACGGCCGTTGTTGCGCACGTCAGCACGGAATGTCGAGCTGATGGTGGCTTCGGTCACGTACAGGCCTTCTTTCGGCGACTGGTACTTCAGGTCCGCCAGCGTGACCGTCAACTGCGGAGCATTGCCGCTCTGGGTCGGGGTGAAGCCCAGCAGGCGCACCGCTGCTTCAGCCTGAGCCTGCAGTTTCGGAACAATGTCAGCACCGTTGACGCTAATGGCGCTGGTTTCCGGGTACATACCGCCACGCGTACCCAGCGTCGGACCAGGACGGCCGTCAACCACACGTACAACCACCGGCTGACCACGACCAACCGGAGCAAGCTGTGCGTTGATCTTGGGGGTAGGGCTCAATTGTTGCGGACTGTGGGCGCAGCCCACCAGGGTCAAACTGCTTACAGCAAGCAAACCGAACAAAATGCGACGCAGCATGCTCATTTCTCCATGGGCCAGACACTGAATGTGCAGCAGTATAGCGGCGGGCGTCACCCGCCCACCAGTAGCCAGTGGCCGCTGAGCGGTAAACCCGGAAGGCCGATAGCCGCCAACCGCTGAGGCGGCGCAATGTAATCAGGACGTAACATCCGCGCGGCAGACTCGCCCTCATCGCACAGACGCTCATCCACGTCACAGGAGCTGCGCCATGAATCTGTTCCGTTCCCTGTTCTCGGCACGCCGCCAATTCCGCCATTACGCGCGCGTTGATCAGGCAGGCATCTGCCGGGCATTCAAGCACTGCGCGCAGCGCCCTTCCGGCGTCGAATGGGTCGAAGTGACCGAGCAACGACTGGGCTGGTTGAACCAGCCACTGCCCGCCAGCGCCAGAGTGACGCAGCCTCGCGTGCGTTCGAGTCGCGGCCAGTTGCTCACCGCCTGACCCGATGGCGAATAAAAGTCATTTAAACCGATCAATTCCTGTCATTTCATCGCTATAATCTCCCCCCGATTATAAGGACGTCTCCTGATCGGGCCTCGCAGCATCGCTAATCCTCGTATTAGCTCCTTCGTACTGCCCACAGAGAGCCGCCCACACAGGTCATTTGCGCACGGGTGTGCTCGATGAACGGTGCAGAATGCTCGAATCGTATCGAACCTTTCTCGCCTGACAGCGCCTCACTCTTTATGCACCTGACCTGCCAGCGCTGTCATCGCAGCCATTTTGAGGTTTGGTTCACGTTCCCAAAAGGACGTGAAAAACGGGTTTCACTACTTCACAAGAGTGTGGCGAGCAAATGAATAGGTACGCGTTTGTAAATGCACCATCAGTGTCTGAACCGGCCCTTTTGCACAGGACTGACCGCAGCTGCGCCTCCATCACCGGAGCCTGACGCCATCGCCGGGAGCCTTTGCGATAGCAGGCTCCCTGACGATGGTAGAATGGCCCTGCGGGCTTGAAAATGAGTTCATGCTGGCCTGATGAACCATGATTGAGCCTGACCGGGACCTGCGCTTTGGAAGCGAAGAATTGCGAAGAATCGGACAGGCGATCCTGGCCGGGAAATGAGGGCACCACCTTGATCCACGCCCCGCACACCCGGCAATCAGCCTCAGGATCGTATGCCGTCAATTTGGTGCTGCAGATTTTGGAGACGCGTTAATGGCGCATAACGAAGCAGTCGACGTAGTACTGGTCGGAGCGGGCATCATGAGTGCCACGCTGGCGGTATTGCTCAAAGAGCTCGACCCCGGCCTGAAGCTGGAAGTCGTTGAGCTGATGGATTCCGGCGCTGCGGAGAGTTCCAACCCGTGGAACAACGCCGGCACCGGTCATGCCGGTCTGTGCGAGCTGAACTACACGCCGCCCGCCGCCGATGGCTCCATCGACATCAAGAAAGCCGTACACATCAATACCCAGTTCGAGGTCTCGAAGCAGTTCTGGGCCTACCTGGCACGCAAGGGCACCTTCGGTTCGGCGAAGTCGTTCATCAATCAGGTCCCGCACCTGAGCTTCGTGCAGGGCGAAAAAGGCATCTCGTTCCTCAAGACCCGTTTTGAGGCGATGAGCAAGCATCACGCGTTCTCTTCGATGGAATACACCGAAGACAAGGCCAGGCTGGCCGAGTGGATGCCGCTGATGATGCCCGGACGTCCGGCCGACGAAAAAATCGCGGCAACGCGCATGATGAACGGCACTGACGTCAATTTCGGTGCGCTGACCAATCAGTTGCTCACTCACCTCTCCCGCTCTGCGGACGCGCAGATCAAGTACCGCAGCCGTGTCACTGATCTGACCCGCAAGGGTGCTGGCTGGACCGTGACCGTCAAGGACGTGAACGGCGGCGGCACGCGGCAGATCGACGCAAAATTCGTGTTCCTTGGCGCAGGTGGCGCAGCACTGCCGCTGTTGCAGCTCTCGGGCATCGAAGAAAGCAAAGGGTTTGGCGGCTTCCCGGTCAGCGGCCAGTGGCTGCGTTGTGACAACCCGGAAGTGGTCAGGCACCATCAGGCCAAGGTCTACAGCCAGGCAGCGGTCGGTTCGCCACCGATGTCGGTGCCGCACCTGGACACCCGTGTGGTCGACGGCAAGAAATCCCTGTTGTTCGGGCCTTATGCCGGCTTTACCACCAAGTTCCTGAAACACGGATCGTTCCTCGACCTGCCGCTCTCTGTGCGTATCGCCAACATCAAGCCGATGCTGGCTGTGGCGCGCGACAACATGGACCTGACCAAGTACCTGGTCAGCGAAGTGATGCAGTCGATGGAGCAACGTCTGGAATCGCTGCGGCGCTTTTATCCGCAGGCGAAAGCCGAAGACTGGCGTCTGGAAGTGGCAGGGCAACGGGTACAGATCATCAAGAAAGACCCGAAAAAAGGCGGCGTTCTGCAATTCGGCACCGAACTGGTTTCTGCGCAGGATGGTTCGCTGGCCGCGTTGCTCGGCGCCTCGCCAGGTGCGTCGGTGACGGTTTCGATCATGCTGGAGTTGCTTGAGCGCTGCTTCCCGGAAAAAACCCGTACTGAATGGGCCGCGAAGCTCAACGAGATTTTCCCGGCTCGCGAGAAGATTCTGGAAACCGATGCGCAGCTCTACGAACGCATCAGCAGCCAGAACGACGAGGCCCTGGAACTGGTCGAGAAGAGCAATCAGGAACAGACGTTTGCCTGATGATTTCTGCTGCGTGAACAGGTTGTAAAAACCATACGCTGTAAAAACCAAAAGCCCCGTGAGCTCTTTCGAGCCACGGGGCTTTTTATTAGCGCCTGTCAGAGGCTTTTCGACAGCACCGCGATATGTTCCGGGCCAATCCCGCAGCAACCGCCAATGTGCGTGGCACCGCGCTTGACCCAGTCCGCCGCCCACTGCTGATAACCCTGCGGGTCGAGGTCTTCACGCAACTCGTCCAGACCGTCGTTGGCCTTGGCATCCTTGGGCTGCGGCGGGAAGGCGTTGGCGTAGGCGCCAATGGCGATATCGACACCCAATGACTCAAATACCTCACGCGCCGCGTCGATCGCACCGCCAATCACTTCCGGCTGACTGCAGTTGAACAGCAGGGTCGCGACACCCATCTCTGCCGCAGCCCTTGCCGCGTCGGCAACCGGCTCGCCGGAACGCAGGCGCGGAACTGCATCGGTGTCTTCGTCCTGCAAGGTAAACGACAACCAGAACGGTTTGCCATCAGCGGGCAGACCGGCGCGGATGGTCTGCGCTTCGAGGATGCAGCTCTGTGTTTCGGCCAGCCACAGGTCGACGTAAGGCGACAAGCCGGCAACCAGCGGTTTCAGCACATCAGCGGCCAGTTCAGGCTTATACAGGTCCGGGCGATAGGAGCCGAACAGCGGCGGGATCGAACCGGCGACGCGCGCACGACCGCCCGACGCATCGGCCGACTCACGCGCCAGTCGCCCGGCCAGTGCCGCCAGCGCCTGACCTTCGCGTGCGAAGCGCTCTTCGCCAATGTGAAACGGTACAACCGCGTAACTGTTGCTGGTAATGACCTGCGCGCCACTTTCGATATAAGCGGCGTGTACCGCACTGACCGCCTCAGGCGCTTCGCTTAATGCCAGCGCCGACCATTCAGGCTGACGAAACGGCGCACCGCGACGCTGTAGTTCGCGGCCCATGCCGCCATCGAGAATTACAGTTGTGCCCTGGGTCATATGTGATCTGCTTATATGTATATGAAAAAAACTCATTATGAGTCAGTCTTGTATACCGTATTTAATACGTCCCTTTAATCAAACTACAAACACTTTTTCAGGGGATATCTGTGAATTATCGCGCTCTGCTAGGCATTGGCCTGGTCACTCTGGCTGCCTCCACTCAAGCTCTGGCCGGCGCCACGCTGGATCGCGTGCAGAAAAACAAAGAGTTGGTCAACGTCCTGATGGAAAGTTACCCGCCCTTCTCTTTCCTGAATGACAAGAACGAACTGGACGGCTTCGACGTGGACGTCGCCAAGGCCGTGGCGCAGAAGCTAGGCGTCAAATTGCGCCTCGAAACGCCCTCCTGGGACGTGATCGCCGCAGGCCACTGGAGCGGCCGTTATGACATCTGCGTCTGCTCGATGACCCCAAGCAAGGCCCGCGCTGAAGTCTTCAACTTCCCGGTCGAGTACTACGCTTCGCCTGCGGTGATTGTGGTCAACGCAACAGACGACCGTATCCACTCGGCCAAGGACTTGAGCGGCAAGAAAGTCGGCCTGACCAGCGCCTCCAGTTACGAAAGTTACCTGAACAAGAACCTGGTCATCGACGGCGCGGAAGACAAGCCTTTGCAGTACCCGTTCGAAGACGTGCAGATCGCCCCGTATGACAACGATAACGTGGCCTTTCAGGACCTCGGTCTCGGCGCTGGCAAGCGGCTGGACGCTATCCTCACCAATCTGGTGACGGCAAAGCCGCGTCTGGATCAGGACAAGCGCTTCAAACTGGCCGGTGAGACGCTGTACGAAGAACCCAACTCGGTGGCCATCGAGAAAGACGATCCGGAATGGGACGCCAAGGTCCGCGAAGTCTTCGCTGAACTAAAGAAAGACGGCACCTTGAGCAAGTTGTCGCAAAAGTGGATCGGTGCTGATATCAGCAAATGACTTCTTTCCAGCCCCAACGCCCACCCGAGCAGGCCGATCAAGGCTTGCTCAAGCGAGTCTTCGGTTTCCGCACGCGGCTTTACCTGACCTGGCTGGTCATGTTTGTGCTGTTTGCCGGGTTTTTCCTGAGTTTCGATCTGAAGCTGTCGATCATTATCGACAAACTGCCCAACCTGATCGGCCTGCATCTGGCGCCCAACGGCTTTCTGCAGGGCGCGGCACTGACGTTGTTTGTGTCGGTGTGTTCGATTGCGGTTTCGGTGGTGCTGGGCTTTGTCACCGCGCTGGCGAGGCTCTCCAGCAGTGCTGTCGCATTCGGCATCGCCAGCTTTTACGCCTCGTTCTTTCGCGGTACGCCGTTACTGATCCAGATTCTGCTGATCTATCTGGGCTTGCCGCAGGTGGGTATTGTGCCGGGTGCGATCATGGCGGGGGTTATTGCCTTGTCGCTCAACTACGGGGCCTATCTGAGCGAAATCTTCCGTGCCGGGATCATCGGCGTCGCGGCCGGGCAGCGTGAAGCAGCCCTGGCCCTGGCGCTGCGTCCGGCCCAGATCTTCTGGCGCGTCACCCTGCCCCAGGCCATGCGCACCATCATCCCGCCGACCACCAACCAGTTCATCTCCATGCTCAAGGACTCGTCACTGATCTCGGTGATGGGCGTCTGGGAAGTGATGTTTCTGGCCCAGTCCTATGGCCGGTCCAGCTACCGCTACATCGAAATGCTGACCACCGCAGCGGTGCTGTACTGGATCATGTCGATCGGGCTGGAGCTGTTGCAGTCGCGGCTGGAAAAGCATTACGGCAAGGCGTATCAGGCGCGGAAGTAGCTGCAGCGGTTCGTATTAAGCTCCGTGTGGGAATACGGCTCGATGTGCTGTGCAGCGTGGCTGTGTGACGCAGAGCGTCACGAAATGCATGCCAACGCGGAGCATTGGCACGATAGGCGTTCTCTTGTACGCCTCTCGTTCCTCACGCTCCGCGTGGGAATGCAGTTCCGGACGCTCTGCGTCCAGCTCTGGCACGATAGGTGTTCTCCTGCACGCCTCTCGTTCCTCACGCTCCGCGTGGGAATGCAGTTCCGGACGCTCTGCGTCCAGCTCTGGCACGATAGGTGTTCCCTTGCACGCCTCTCGTTCCTCACGCTCCGCGTGGGAATGCAGTTCCGGACGCTCTGCGTCCAGCTCTGGAACGATAGGTGTTCCCTTACACACCTCTCGTTCCTCACGCTCCGCGTGGGAATGCAGTTCCGGACGCTCTGCGTCCAGCCCTGATGACGCGGAGCATTGGCACGATAGTCAGCCGCGGGCTTTCTCGATCAGTTCGATGTACTCGTCGGCATTACGCTGATCCTTGATCAGGGCGATGAAGTCGTTGCCGTGCTCGTCCTTGCCATCGAAGTCATGGCCCGCTTCCTTGAAGAACACCAGAAAGCGCTCGAAATCGTTGATGCGCAGGCCACGGTAGGCCTTGATCAGTTTGTGCAGCGACGGCGAGGTAGCATCATACGGTTCGAAGTTGAGGAACAACTTGATCTGCTCATCGCCGATCTCATCCCCAATCAACTGCTTTTTGTCTTTACGCATTACAGGCTCCGGCTTGTCGCAGACACTTTAACGGGCGGGCAGTTTACCCCCCGGCGAGCGCAGGGCTCAACGCGCATGTGCAGTCGTATGCAGATCGGCCCAGATGTGGCCGTTGGCGTAGCTCAGGTACTGGCAATACACCTTCTCGTTGCGCAGCAGGTCAATCAGTATCCGGTACTGAGACAGCGGGTAATACAGCGTCAGCGTGCGGGATGCTTCATCGTAAGTCGGCTTCTTCAGGCTTTTGTTTTCGCCGCCATCAAAATGCACCAGCACCTGCGAGATCGACGCGCCTTTGTTCAGCGACTTGCCTTTGAGGCGCAGCGATAAAGGTGAGGTCACCGGGATGGGCTGCTGACTGGATTGCCTCTGATTACCGGCAACAATCGTGTACTCGGTCACCTGCATCAACTGTTGCTGCTCCGGCGCACCTTCGCGCAGGCTCAGGTCGTCAGGCGGCAGGTATTGCTCGTGCATGGGGCTGGCCGACACCGGCGCGGCCGGTGCCGCGAATGCCTGACCAGACAACAGCACCAACGCCAGAGCGCCGGAAATCGGTAACTTCATTGAGGGTTTCCAGATAATTGCGAATCGACGGCCGCGCTCTTTCAAGAAGAGGCGGCCGTCAGAATGCCTTACATCCCTTTGACCGCATAGATGCCAGCAGCATTGCGCCAGTAGCCTTTGTAGTCCATGCCGAAACCGAAGATGTAACGGTCGATACACGGCAAGCCCACATAGTCGGCTTTCAGGTCCGGGCGTGCCTTGCGGTCGTGATCCTTGTCAATCAGCACGGCGGTGTGTACAGCGCGGGCACCGGCGTGTTTGCAGAAATCGATGATAGCGCCCAGGGTGTGACCCTCATCGAGGATGTCGTCGATGATCAGCACGTCACGATCAATGAACGAGACTTCAGGCTTGGCTTTCCAGAACAGATCGCCGCCCGTGGTTTCATTGCGATAACGCGTCGCGTGCAGGTAAGACGCTTCCAGCGGGAAGTTCAGATGAGTCAGCAGTTTGCCCGAAAAAATCAGGCCGCCGTTCATCACGCAGAACACAACCGGGTTGCGATCTGCCAGTTCGGCATTGATCTGCGCACCGACGCGAGCGATGGCAGCATCAACTTGCGCCTCGGTATACAGGCAGTCAGCTTCGCGCATGATTTGACGGATATGCTCGAGATCAGCGGACATGACGCTCTCCAGGTAAGGCAGTTCAAGAAAAGCGGGCAAAGGTACGCATCCGTTCAAGCCAGAGCAAGCGATTCTGGACTAACGTTGCGAGTGTCTTCTAAAAGCCGCGAACGTCGAAGCTTCCAGCTGATACTGCACGCGCTTTAAGACAGTAACAGCTGAATAGATTAACCTAGGCCGATTTTTTGCCCCGCTGGAGCTTTTCCCCATGCCCATTCGTGAAATCCGTCATCCGCTGATCCGCCACAAGCTCGGCCTGATGCGCCGCGCCGACATCAGCACCAAGAATTTCCGTGAGCTGGCTCAGGAAGTCGGCGCGCTGCTGACGTATGAAGCAACGGCTGACCTTACGCTGGAAAACTACGATATCCAGGGTTGGGCCGGTACGGTGTCGGTCGAGAAAATCGCCGGCAAGAAAATTACCGTAGTGCCCATCCTGCGCGCCGGTATCGGCATGCTCGACGGCGTGCTCAGCCTGATTCCGGGCGCCAAGGTCAGTGCCGTGGGCGTGGCCCGCAACGAAGAAACCCTGCAAGCACACACGTACCTGGAAAAGCTGGTTCCGGAAATCGACGAGCGTCTGGCCATGATCATCGATCCGATGCTGGCTACCGGCAGCTCCATGGTCGCGACTATCGACCTGCTCAAGAAAGCCGGCTGCAAGGAAATCCGCGCCATGGTACTGGTCGCCGCGCCCGAAGGCATTGCGGCGGTGGAAAAGGCCCACCCGGATGTGATGATCTACACCGCCTCCATCGACGAACGCCTCAACGAACACGGCTACATCATTCCGGGCCTGGGCGATGCCGGTGACAAGATTTTCGGCACCAAACAGAAGGACGCGTAACCCGATGACGCAGCAGGAGTTCAACGATCCACTGTGGCGCACGATCCTTTCCGGTGCGCAAATGCTGTTCGTGGCGTTCGGCGCGCTGGTGCTGATGCCGCTGATTACCGGGCTCGATCCTAATGTCGCGCTGTTTACCGCAGGGCTTGGCACGCTGTTGTTCCAGATCATCACCGGCCGTCAGGTGCCGGTGTTTCTGGCCTCGAGCTTTGCTTTCATCACCCCGATCATTCTCGCCAAAGGTCAGTTCGGCCTGGCCGCGACCATGGGCGGCGTGATGGCAGCAGGCTTCGTCTATACCTTTCTCGGTCTGGCGGTGAAGATCAAAGGCACCGGGTTCATTGACCGCTTGCTGCCACCGGTGGTCATCGGGCCGGTGATCATCTCGATCGGTCTGGCCATGGCGCCGATTGCGGCCAACATGGCGATGGGCAAGACCGGCGATGGCGTGCAGCTGATCCCGTATCAAACCGCCATGCTGATTTCGATGCCTGCGTTGCTGACCACCTTGATCGTGGCCGTGTTCGGCAAAGGTATTTTCCGTCTGGTGCCGATCATCTCCGGTGTGCTGGTGGGGTTTGCCCTGTCGTTCTACTTCGGCGTGGTCGATACCCAGAAGATCGCCGACGCGTCCTGGCTGGCCCTGCCGCACTTCACGGCACCGGAATTCAACTGGCAGGCGATTCTGTTCATTGTCCCGGTGGCGCTGGCGCCGGCCATCGAGCACATCGGCGGCGTGATTGCAGTCGGCAGCGTGACCGGACGCGATTACCTGAAAAAACCGGGCCTGCATCGCACGCTGTTCGGTGATGGCGTGGCAACGACCATGGCTGGCCTGTTCGGCGGACCGCCCAACACCACCTACGCCGAAGTCACTGGCGCAGTGATGCTGACCAAGAACTACAACCCGCAAATCATGATCTGGGCGTCGTTCTTTGCGATCATCCTGGCGTTCATCGGCAAGTTCGGCGCACTGCTGCAAAGCATCCCGGTGCCGGTGATGGGCGGGATTCTGTGCCTGCTGTTCGGTTCAATTGCGGCGGTCGGCATGAACACGTTGATCCGCCACAAGATCGACCTGGCCGAAGCACGCAACCTGGTGATCGTTTCGGTAACGCTGGTGTTCGGCATCGGCGGCGTGCTGATCGGCACCGGCAACGGTCCGAACGATTTTGGCCTGAAAGGCATCGCCCTCTGCGCCATTACCGCTATCGTCCTGAACCTGATTTTGCCGGGTAATGACAGCTGGAAGAACAAGCAACTGGATGATCAGTTGCCGTAAGACCTGGCTGGAGTGGGCTTGACTATGGTGCCAATGCTCCACGTTGACGTGCGGTTCTGGACGTTCTGCGTCCGATCCTGAGGGTGCGGTGCGACGCAGATTTGTGACGCGGAGCGTCACCCAAGGCATTCCCACGCTGGAGCGTGAGGAACGATAAGCGTCTGGACTATCGTGCCCATGCTCCGCGTGGGCATGCCGTTCTGGACGCTCTGCGTCCGCTTTTGATGTTCAGCGCATCACAACATCAACGGCGCACGCTCGCACAGTCTGCTAAGTTCTTTTGCCCAGTTCGGGTCGTCGTTCAGGCAAGGGATCAGGATCAGCTCCTCTCCCCCCGCTTCCTTGAACTGCTCGGCACCACGGTCGCCGATCTCTTCCAGCGTCTCGATGCAGTCAGCCACGAACGCCGGGCACATCACCAGCAGCTTCTTCACGCCTTTCGCCGCCAGTTCGTCCAGGCGCGCCTCGGTGTAGGGTTCGATCCACTTGGCGCGCCCCAGTCGCGACTGGAACGACACCGACCATTTGCCATCAGGAATGCCCATGCGCTTGGCAAACGCCGCAGCCGATTGTATGCATTGGGCGCGATAGCAGGTGGCGAGCACTTCGGCTGGCGCAGTCATGCAGCAATCGTCCTTGAGGCAGTGCTTGCCGGTCGGGTCGAGCTTGTGCAGATGCCGCTCGGGCAGGCCGTGAAAACTCAGCAGCAGGTGATCGTAGGACTGTTCCAGATGCGGGCGCACGCTTTCTACCAGTGCACTGAGGTACTCAGGCTGATCGTAGAACGGCTGGAGTACCGAGAACTGCATCTTCAACGATTTGGCGCGCACGACGCGCTTGGCCTCTTCGATGACGGTGGTCACCGTACTGTCGGCAAACTGCGGATACAGCGGCGCAAGCGTGACCTTCTTGAAGCCCTGCTCTGCCAGACGCGTCAGCACGGTTTCAACCGACGGCTCGCCATAACGCATCGCCAGTTCCACCGGCCCATGCGACCACTCTTTTTTCACCGCGGCCTGAAGACGCTTGCTCAGCACCACCAGCGGCGAGCCTTCATCCCACCAGATGGAGGCATAGGCATGCGCCGACTGTTCGGGCCGCTTGATCAGAATCAGCGACACCAGCAGCCGGCGCACCGGCCATGGCAGATCGATTACATACGGATCCATCAGGAACTGGTTCAGGTAACTGCGCACGTCTGCCACTTGAGTAGAAGCAGGCGAACCCAGATTGACCAGCAACAAAGCGTGATCGGTCATGCAACATCCTATTTCAATGGCTTTCAGTGGCGACCCAGCAAATCCTGCAGGGCAGTATCGAGTTCGGTGTACTTGAATGTGAAACCGGCTTGCTGCAAACGTGCAGGCCGGGCGCGCTGGCCGCCCAGCAGCAAGACCGACAATTCGCCCAGCAGCGCTCTCAGTGCCAGTGCAGGCATGGGCATGAACGCAGGCCGATGCAGAATGCCTGCCAGCGTCTTGGCAAACTGACGATTGCGAACCGGCGACGGTGCACAGATATTATAAGGACCCTTTGCTTCATTCAGATTCAACAGAAAATCAATCGCGGCAATTTGATCCTGAATGTGAACCCATGGCATCCATTGCCGACCGTTGCCAATCGGGCCACCCATACCGAACTTGAAAGGCGGCAACAGGCGCTGCAAAAAGCCGCCGCGATCCGACAACACCAGACCGGTGCGCAACAGCACGACACGCACGCCCAGCGCTTCGGCACGCTGCGCGGTTTCTTCCCAGGCATTGCACAGCTGGCTGGCGAAGTCTTCTTTGGCAGGTGGCGACGTTTCGTCGATTTCGCGCTCGCTGCTGTCGCCATACCAACCGACCGCAGAGCCGGAAATCATCAGCGCAGGCTTTTGCAAACGGCTACCCAGCCACGTCAGCAGTTGTTCCGTCAGACCGATACGGCTTTCCCACAACAACAGTCGGCGTTTGCGCGTCCACGGACGATCCGCAATCGGTGCGCCAGCCAGGTTGATGATGGCATCCACCGCCTGCTCGCCCAGCTCGTCGAGACGGGCAATGCCGCGCACTGCGGGGCCGCATAATTGGGCCACGTCGGCAGGCTGGCGGCTCCACACGGTCAGTTCATGGCCTTGGGCAGACCACAGACGACAGAGCGCTCTTCCGATCAAACCAGTACCACCGGTCAGCAATATGTGCATGGCAGGTAACCTCGCGTGGCGTGCATGACAATTGAGTTGTCTTATTTTCAACAGCTTCGCTCGTCAGAAAAAACGAAACTGTTTACTGAACCATAGGCCACACCTGAACAGGTCGCAGTATTGAACGCCCTGACCGGGTGGCTGATGGGTTCGACCTTGCAGGTAGCAATGTGACTCACTGTGCAGACCCGAAAACCTCTGCAACTTATACCAGACAAGAAGATTGTACAGGTTTTAACTACGGCGTAGTCTGTACAGACAAGGTAACGAGGCCCCTATGACTGTCCCAATCGCAATCATCGGTACCGGTATCGCCGGACTTTCAGCAGCCCGGGCGCTCACAGACGCCGGGCATCAGGTGCACCTCTTCGACAAAAGCCGCGGCAGCGGCGGTCGAATGTCGAGCAAGCGCAGCGACGCGGGCTCGCTGGACATGGGCGCACAGTATTTCACCGCACGAGATCGACGCTTCGCGACTGCCGTCAAGCAATGGCAGGCGCAAGGGCATGTCGCCGAGTGGACGCCATCGCTCTACAACTTTCACGGCGGCAGACTCACCCCTTCTCCCGACGAGCAAGTGCGCTGGGTCGGCAAGCCGGGCATGAGCGCCATTACCCGAGCCATGCGCGGCGACCTTCCAGTATCATTTTCTTGCCGTATCACTGAAGTGTTTCGCGGGGAAGAACACTGGAATCTGCTGGACGCCGAGGGTGAAAACCACGGCCCGTTCAGTCATGTGATCATCGCAACCCCGGCACCACAGGCCACCGCATTGCTGGCCGACGCACCGAAACTGGCGAGCGTGGTCGCAGGCGTCAAGATGGAGCCGACATGGGCAGTCGCGCTGGCCTTCGAGACGCCGCTGCAAACGCTTATGCAGGGTTGCTTCGTGCAGGACAGCCCGCTGGACTGGCTGGCACGCAATCGCAGTAAACCCGAACGTGATGACACCCTTGATACCTGGGTGCTGCATGCCACCAGCCAATGGAGCCGACAGCATCTCGATGCCTCCAAAGAGCAGGTCATTGAGCATCTGCATGGTGCTTTTGCCGAATTGATCGACTGCAGCATGCCCGCCCCGGTATTCAGCCTGGCGCATCGCTGGCTGTATGCAAGGCCTGCCGGCTCCCACGAATGGGGCGCGCTGTCAGATGCCGACCTGGGCATTTATGTCTGCGGTGACTGGTGCCTGTCGGGTCGAGTGGAGGGCGCATGGTTGAGTGGCCAGGAAGCGGCACGCCGGTTGCTGGAACACATGCAATGAACCAGATCAATCCGCGCAAACTGCTGCTGTCCAAGTGGACAGCAGCCAACCCGGTCAATCGCGAAAAGCACTTTCTGGTCACCGAACTGTTCAAGGACGAAGAAGGCACGGTGCTGGAAATCGAACTGCAGGCCGTGCTGACCCAGCGCAGCGAGCGGCTGCCGTGGCAGGTTTTGCAACAAGCGGACACATGGCGCATGGGCTGGAAGTAGCTGGGCTTACGTCTTGACGATGATTCTCACGCAGAGCGTGCGGAACGAGAGTCCGAGCCCGTGGGGAGCGGCCTTCAAAATCCTCTACAAAGAATTTGACTTGTACAGCTACACACCTATGATGAAGACAAGTTGTACAGAGCGCCTTATCTGTACAAGTCTTCTGTAGAGGTGGTTGATGCTCATGCCCGCAATCGAAAAACCGAAACTCGGTATCAGTGCCTGCCTGATGGGCGCCGAAGTCCGTTTCAATGGTGGACACAAAGAGTCTCATTTGTGCACCCAGGCGTTGAGCAAGTATTTCGATTTCGTCCAGGCATGCCCTGAAGTCGCGATCGGCATGGGCATCCCGCGTGAGCCGATCAGACTGGTCGGTGATGCAGACAACCCCAAGGCGCTCGGCACGGTCAATCGCGACCTGGATGTGACCGCAGCACTGGCTGAATACGGTGTACAGATGGCCGATGAGCTGGGCGATATCTGCGGTTACATCTTTATGCAGAAGTCCCCGTCGTGTGGTCTGGAGCGGGTCAAGGTCTACCGTGAAAACGGTGCGCCGGTCGATGGCGGCGGGCGCGGCATCTATGCACAGGCTTTTTGCGAGCGCCATCCGAACCTGCCCGTCGAGGAAGACGGGCGTCTGAATGACGCCGTGCTGCGCGAGAACTTCGTGACCCGCGTGTTTGCCTACGCCGCCTGGCAGCAGTTGTTGAAAGACGGCATCACGCGTCGCGCCCTGACCGAATTCCACTCGCGCTACAAATATCAGCTGATGGCCAACGATCCGGTGCAGTACAAGGCACTGGGCAAAATGCTTGGCAGCATGGGCCGCAGTGATCCTAACGAAATCGCCCCGCTGTATTTCAGCGAGCTGATGGCGGCATTGAAAAAGTGCGCCACCCGCAGCACTCACACCAATGTCCTGCAACACCTGTGCGGCTACCTCAAGCAGACCATCAGCAGTGAAGACAAGCAGGAAATCCAGCAAGTGATCAGCCAGTACCATCAAGGCATCGTGCCGCTGATCGTACCGCTGACCCTGCTCAAGCATCATTTTCGCCAACATCCGGACCCGTATGTGGCGCTTCAGGTGTACATGCAACCCCATCCGGAAAATCTCAGCCTGCGAAATGCGATTTGATACTCATGAATGAAGTAGAAACAGCTACCGATCCAGAGGTGCCGGGCGAATGGCTGCCCATCCGGGAAGTTGCACGGCAGACCGGCGTCAATGCTGTGACCCTGCGCGCCTGGGAGCGCCGTTATGGTTTGATCGTTCCGCACCGCACGGCCAAGGGGCATCGGCTGTATTCGGAAGAACATGTCCAGCGGGTCATGAAAATCCTGACGTGGCTCAACCGTGGCGTGTCGGTCAGCCAGGTCAAAAACCTGATCGACGACAACCGTGCGGACGCCCTGCCCCCGACCAATGACTGGGACGCCCTGCGTCAGACGCTGTTGGCAGCGATTGGCGAACTGGCCGAACGTCGCGTGGATGACGTATTCAATCAGGCCATGGCGCTGTATCCGCCGCGCACCCTGTGTGAACAACTGCTGCTGCCACTGCTGGCCGAGCTGGAACAGCGCTGGCAAGGCAAGTTCGGTGCTCAACTGGAGCGCACGTTTTTCTATTCATGGCTGCGCAGCAAGTTCGGCGCGCGCATCTATCACAACAACCGTCAGCTCAATGGGAGCCCGTTGCTGCTGGTCAATCAGTCCGATCTGCCGCTTGAACCGCACCTGTGGCTCGCGGCGTGGCTGGTCAGCAGCGCCGACTGCCCGGTCGAGGTGTTCGACTGGCCGCTGCCGGTCGGTGAACTGGCGCTGGCCGCCGAATACCTGAAGCCTCGCGGCATCCTGCTGTACTCCAGCAAGGCACTGAATATCGCCCAACTCCCCCGTTTGCTGGCCAATATCACCTGCCCTGTGGTGCTCGGTGGACCAACGGTACAGATCCATAAAGCCGATCTGCTCGTACAGGCAAGCGAGATAGCTGGCTTGACCCTTGCCAACGACGCGCTCAGCGCTCAGATCGAGCTGGGCAAGCTCGGACTTATCTAAGGACTTCTCATGCAACTGATCTGGCTGCGTAGCGACCTGCGCGTTCACGACAACACCGCCCTGACCGCCGCCCTGCAGCGTGGTCCGACGCTGGCGGTGTACCTGCTCAGCCCTGCGCAGTGGCGAAGTCATGACGATGCCGACTGTAAAGTCGATTTCTGGCTGCGCAACCTGGTCGAGCTGGAAAAAGCCCTTGGCAAACTGAACGTGCCGCTGCTGATTCGCGAGGCTGACACCTGGGACGAGGCACCTGAGGTGCTGTCGACCCTGTGCAGGGAGTTCAAGGTCGAGGGCCTGCACCTCAATCAGGAATACGGCATCAACGAAACCAACCGTGACCTGGCCGTGCACAAGGCGCTTGAAGACGACGGTGTGCATTTCAACAGTTACCTGGATCAACTGCTGTTCAAGCCGGGCAGCATCCTGACCAAGTCCGGCAACTACTTTCAGGTATTCACCCAGTTCAAGAAGGCCTGCTACACCCGGCTGCACGCCGCCATGCCGCCTCTCGTGCGTACCCCCGCTGCACAGCAGGCGCTGTCGATAAAAAGCGACCGGGTTCCGCACCAGGTGAAGGGTTTTGCCACGCCGCCGGATGCGTTACGCGCCCTGTGGCCGGCTGGCGAGGGTGAGGCCAGTCGCCGCATGGACGCTTTCGCAGACGAGCAGATCAGCTACTACAAGGACGAGCGGGACTTCCCGGCCAAGCCCGGCACCAGCCAGCTTTCGGCCTATCTCGCCGCCGGGGTCATTTCGCCCCGCCAGTGCCTGCACGCTGCCTTGAGCAGCAATCATGGGGAATTCGAGACCGGCGACGTGGGCACCGTGACCTGGATCAACGAACTGTTGTGGCGAGAATTCTACAAGCACACGCTGGTAGGCTACCCTCGTGTTTCACGTCATCGCGCTTTCAGACCCGAAACCGAAGCACTGCAATGGCGCAACGCCCCTGAAGAGCTGTTGGCATGGCAGGAAGCGCGCACCGGCCTGCCGATCATTGACGCCGCCATGCGTCAATTGCTGGAAACCGGATGGATGCACAATCGGCTAAGGATGGTCGTTGCCATGTTTCTCACGAAAAACCTGTTGATCGACTGGCGGGAAGGCGAGCGCTTTTTCATGCGCCACCTGATCGACGGCGACCTGGCGTCGAATAACGGCGGCTGGCAGTGGAGCTCGTCCACCGGCACCGACTCGGCCCCGTATTTCCGTATCTTCAACCCCTTGTCACAATCGGAAAGATTCGACCCCGAGGGCGTGTTCATCAAGCGCTGGCTGCCGGAGCTGGCAGGCCTGAACAAAAAGCAGATTCATGACCCCGCCTCTGTCGGCGGGCTATTTGGCGTAGCCGATTACCCGACACCCATCGTCGACTTGAGCAAAAGCCGCGCCCGCGCGCTGGCAGCATTCAAGGCGCTGCCAACCCGCGTGCCCGCCGCAGGGGCTGACCATGGCTGACTTCCTGCACAGCTTCGCTCAGCGCTTTGCCGCACTGAACAAGGACAACCTTGATCAGGTTGCCCAGCTGTACAGCGAAGACGTGTCGTTCAGCGACCCGCTGCACGACATTCATGGCCTGCCTGCCATGCAGCGTTATTTCGCCGAGCTGTACGCCAACGTTCGGGATCTGCATTTCGATTTTCACGCCTTCGACGAGGTCCGGCCCGGCGAAGGCTATCTGGTCTGGACCATGAGCTACTCGCACCCACGCCTGGCCGCTGGCCAGACCATCCGGGTCGAAGGCTGTTCGCACCTCAAATGGCATGAAAAGGTTTACCGGCACCGCGACTATTTCGATGCCGGTGCGCTGCTCTACGAACATCTGCCCATCATGGGCCGAGTCATCAATTGGCTGAAGAAGAGGTTGGGATGAGCACTCCTGGCGCACGACGTATCTGGTTGACCGGCGCCAGCAGTGGCATCGGTCTCGCTTTGGCAAAGGAATTACTCGACGCCGGGCATCGGCTGGCATTGACGGCCAGAACCCTGGAACCGCTACAGAATCTGGCGACCCTCTACCCGGAGCAGGTGCTGCTGGTCACCGGTGATATCACTGATGGCTTGCAAGTGAAATCCATGGGCGACCGCATCGCTCAGGAATGGGGCGCTCTGGACACTGCGATCCTCAATGCCGGGACTTGCGAATATATTGACGCCCGCAACTTCGAAGCGGCCATGGTCGAGCGCGTAGTGCGCACCAATCTGCTGGCCAGCAGTTACTGCATTCAGGAAGCGCTACCGTTGTTGCGCAAGGGCGAGCAGCCGCACCTGGTCGGTGTCGCCAGCGCAGTGACGTTCCTGGCACTGCCTCGCGCAGAAGCCTACGGCGCGTCGAAAGCCGGGCTGCGCTATCTGTTTGAAGCCCTGCGCATTGATCTGGCCAGCGAAAACATCGATGTAACCATCGTCAGCCCTGGGTTTGTAGATACCCCGCTGACGCAAAAAAACGATTTTCCAATGCCGATGCGCTGGCCCGTCGAAAAGGCCGCACAGTACATTGCCGAGAACCTCAACCGCGCACGGCGACCGCTTGAAATCGCCTTCCCGACGGCCTTCATCCTCAGTATGAAACTGTTGGCCCTGTTCCCGGCGCGCGTCAGATTCGCCATCGGCAAGCGCATGGCCCGCAACGAAACGGGCCATAAGGACAACCAATGAAAGTCGCAGTTATTGGCAGCGGGATCGCCGGGTTGACCAGTGCCTATCTGCTCAATCGCAAGCATGAGGTCACGGTATTCGAGTCCTCGGACTGGATTGGCGGGCATACCCACACCGTCGATGTGCAGGTCGAGGGTCGCGCCTATGCCATCGACACCGGTTTCATTGTGTTCAATGACTGGACCTACCCGAATTTCATTCGCCTGCTGGGCCAGCTGGGCGTGGGCTTCAAACCCGCTGAAATGAGCTTTTCGGTGCACGATCCGCGCACTGGCGTCGAATATAACGGCAACAACCTCAACAGCCTGTTTGCCCAACGCAGCAACCTGCTGTCGCCAAGGTTCTGGGGCATGCTGCGCGATATCCTGCGCTTCAACCGCCAGTCCGTCGAGGACCTGGAAAACCAGCGTATTGCGGCGGACACCACGCTCGGCGAGTACTTGAAAAAAGGCGCTTACGGGCAACGCTTCGTCGACCACTACATCGTGCCGATGGGCGCGGCGATCTGGTCAATGTCGCTGGCGGAAATGCTCGGCTTTCCGCTGCAATTCTTCGTGCGCTTCTTCAAGAACCACGGCCTGCTGTCGGTCACCAACCGGCCGCAATGGTGCGTGATAGAAGGCGGCTCCAGAAGTTATGTCGAGCCCCTGACTGCGTCGTTCCGGGAGCGAATTCGCCTGTCATGCCCGGTCACCCGCGTGGAACGCGACAGCAAAGGTGTCACGGTACATAGCGCCGAGGGCAGTGAGCGTTTCGACCAGGTGGTGTTTGCCTGCCATAGCGATCAGGCCCTGGCATTGCTGGCCGAACCGTCGAGCGCCGAACAATCGGTGCTTGGCGCGCTGCGCTACGCCGAAAACGATGTGGTGTTGCATACTGATACCCGTCTGCTGCCCGACCGCCGTCTGGCCTGGGCCAGCTGGAACTATCGTCTTGGCGGCGATGCTAAACAGTTGGCAGCCGTCACGTACGACATGAACATCCTGCAAGGCATCGACAGCGACACCACGTTCTGCGTGAGTCTGAATCAGACTGCGGCTATCGACCCGGCGACCATTCTTGGTCGCTACCGCTATTCGCATCCGCAATACAGCCTTGAGGCGATAGCCGCGCAAGCGCGCTGGCAGGAAATCAATGGCGTCGACCACACCTGGTATTGCGGTGCTTACTGGGCTAACGGCTTCCACGAAGACGGCGTCGTCAGTGGCTTGCGCGTGGCTCAGGCGTTCGGTGAAACCCTGTGAACAGCGCCCTCTACAGTGGTTGGATCAGCCACCGTCGATTTTCGCCACGCTCGCATGCGTTCACCTATCGCATTGGTCTGCTCTATCTGGATCTGGATGAGCAAGAGCACGTATTCGGGCTCTCGCCGCTGGCGGGAAACGGACGTTTCGCCGCGTTTTCATTCCGCGAGCGCGACTATCTGCCGAAACTGACCGGGCGTGGCGTGCCGCTGATAGAAGCGGCACGCGAGCTGGCAGGCAAAGCGCTGGGGCATATGCCGCTGGGCCGTGTCTGCCTGCTGACGCAAGCGCGCAGTTGGGGGTTGTCGTTCAACCCGGTCAGTTTTTTCTACTGCCATGAGGTAGACGGTACGCTGGCCGCCATCCTCTGCGAAGTCACCAATACGCCGTGGGGCGAGCGCTACAGTTATGTACTGCCAGCGACGGGTGAAGGCCATCAGCATTTTGCCGTGGCCAAAGCTTTTCATGTCTCACCGTTTCTGCCCCGCGACCTTGAGTACCGCATGAGCTTCAGCCAGCCTGCGGAGCGTATCGGGGTGCATATGGCGGACTGGCAGGGCGATCTGAAGATGTTCGACGCCACGCTCAACCTGACTCGGCAAGACCTCAATCGCCAGACGTTGCACCGTCACCTGATGGCGTTCCCGTGGATGACTGCGAAAACCTGTCTGGCCATCTATTGGCAAGCCATGCGCTTGCTGGTCAAACGCATTCCTATTTTTTCCCATCAGGCCGCCGACGGCGAATACCGTGCCGCCGCCGCGCAACCCAAGGACTCGCACCATGAAAAGCAGTAGCAGCAGTTTTTCTGCCAATCTGGGGACCAATGGTCTGACTGCAGATATCCTGCGCCGAGGCGTTTTACGGCAGGTGGCAGGCCTGCGCAACGGTCAGTTGGTGGTCGTTGAAGGAGGCCGACGCCATATGTTCGGCAAGAGCGATGCGCTGATCCAGGCCGAAGTCCACATCCTGGATTCGGCGGCCTGGGGCATGATCGCCAGCAGTGGCTCGATCGGTGCTGGCGAGGCGTTCATCCATGGTTACTGGACCACGCCTGACCTGACAGCGGTGGTGCGGGTATTTGTCAGCAATCTGGATGTTCTCGACGCAATGGAAGGCGGTGTGGCGCGGCTGACCCGGCCTTTGATTCACGGTCTGCACTGGCTTAACCGCAACACCCGCAAAGGCTCGCAGAAAAACATCGCGGCTCACTATGACCTGGGCAACACACTGTTTGAACAGTTTCTCGATCCGACCATGATGTATTCGGCGGCACAGTTCCTGAATGAAAACGACACACTTGAACAGGCGCAACTGAACAAGCTGGAGCGTATCTGCCAGAAGCTGGCCCTGAAACCCGAAGATCACCTGCTGGAAATCGGCACCGGCTGGGGCAGTATGGCCATTTACGCTGCGCAGCATTATGGCTGCCAGGTGACCACCACCACGCTGTCCAAAGAGCAGTTCGCTTACACGCAGCAGAAGCTGGTCGAACTGGGCCTGCAGGATCGCGTGACGTTGCTGCTGACCGACTACCGGGACCTGACCGGTGAGTACGACAAGCTGGTGTCCATCGAAATGATCGAGGCGGTCGGCCACCGTTTCCTGCCAACCTACTTCAAGCAATGCGCCAGCTTGCTGAAGAGCAACGGCATGATGCTGCTGCAGGCAATCACCATTCGCGAACAACGCTATACCCAGGCCAAGCGCAATGTGGACTTCATCCAGCGCTATATTTTCCCCGGCGGCGCGCTGCCCTCGGTGGCAAAGATGCTCGAAATCGTCGGCAATGACACCGATATGAACCTGCTGCACATGGAAGACTTCGGCCTGCATTACGCCCGCACATTGCGCCTGTGGTACGACAATTTCAGAAACGCCCACGGCAAACTGACCGAACTGGGTTACGACGAGTACTTTTTGCGGCTTTGGGAGTTTTACCTGTGCTACTGCGAAGGGGGCTTCCTGGAGCGGACCATCGGCACCGCGCAACTGCTGCTGGCCAAGCCGGACGCGTTACGCGAACCACTGCTTGGGCGCTTCAATGCTTAAAACCATCGCCAACGCGCTACTTTTTCAGATCGGCTGGTTTGCCTGTGTGCTGGGCGGCAACAGCTATTGGTTGCTGATTGCACTGGGCGTGCTGGTCATCCACTTTGTGTGGATCAGTTCGTGGGCCGCAGAAGGTCGACTGGTGATTACCGTTACGCTGATCGGCGCATTGATCGACAGCCTGCTGATGACTCTGGGCGTGTTCGACTTCGGCGTCAGTGGCTACCTGTTGCCCTTGTGGCTGGCTTTGTTGTGGGCGGTCATGGCCACTACGCTTAATCATTGCCTGGCCTGGACTGCCAGACCGCTGTGGCGTGCAGCCGTTCTTGGCGCTATCGGCGGCCCGATGTCGTACTATGCCGGCTCGCAACTGGCGCAGGTTCACCTTCCACTTGGAATGTGGCCGAGCATGCTGCTGCTGGGGCTGGTCTGGGCAGGTGTTTTCCCCCTGTTGCAATGGCTGGCCGGCCGCACAACGCGCCCTTCAGCCTGACACTCGGGAGACCCGCTCTGGACGCCACACTTATTCCGCTCGCCGATATTCACAGCGAAACGGAAGTCACCTGCTCAACCTGTGCGGCCTGCTGCTGCCAACTGGAAGTGATGCTGATCACCGACACGGGCGTGCCTGAGCGCTATATCGATAACGACGAATGGGGTGGCGAGGTGATGTTGCGGCTGGATGACGGCTGGTGCGCAGCGCTGGATCGCAACACCATGATGTGCACGATCTACGAAAAGCGTCCCTTGATCTGTCGTGAGTTCGAAGCAGGAGCGGAAGATTGCCTGAACGAACGCAAAGGGATTGCGACGGCTTATCTTTGATTCATCACTATCGTCCCCACGCTTTGCGTGGGAATGCAGTTCGTGACGCTCCGCATCACGCATCGTTCCTGCGAACGCAGTTGTACCTGTCTTCGACTCAGGTCACCTTTGCGCCTTTACGGCGCCCTACTTTGAAGGACCAAAGTAGGCAAAGTCCCCGCTCCTGTTTCCGGCCCGACTTCGTCGGGTTCCTTCGCCCTGACACTGATCCGGGGGCCGCCGCAACGGGCCATCCATGGCCCGGTGCGGCTAGCCTGGCGTCCTGCCAGGCTACCCCCGGATCAGCGCCAGGACTCAGCCGTCACTTACGTCGCAATCTGTGTCGTCAGTGCCATTGCGTTAGAAAAAGCACCCGCTGGCAGTAGCTATAGACCAGGTATGACGTTGTGCCGCACCAGAGTCGATCAAATCAGAACGGCATCTTGTAATGCAGGGCGTAGCTTTCGATACCGTCGTTCGGCTGCTTGATGCCGGCGTTGGAGTAATGAGTGGCACGGATGCCGACTTCATGTCCGCCAGCGAAGCGCAGGCCGAAACCGATGCGGTCTTCGAAGTTGAATGCCGAGCCGAACTTGCGATCTTCAACCTGAGTGTTGGAGAACACCGAAACACCGATACCCGCTTCGACGTAAGGCTTCACGCTGCTGTTGCCGAATTCGTACACCAGAACCGGGGAGAACGACAGGCTGTGGTTATCCTTGTAGTCCTTGCCATCCCAGTAGGTGTAGGCGCCGTCCCAATAACCGGTCAGACGGCCAATGTCGCTTTGCAGCCAGGTCTTATCCCAGTCGAACTGCACACCCAAGCGATAAGTCATGGTGGACTCGCCGGTCTGCCCAACCGAAAATTCAACGCCGTCGGCCTGCGCCAGTGAAGCCTGGCCTGCCATGAGGGCCGAGAGCACGGCCAGGCAAAAGAGTCTCTTCATGAGAAACGTCCTAAATTGTATGAGTTTGTAAGAAAGTGTTGGAATTCGTTAACCGCAATAATAGAAGCCAGCGGCACAAGGTAAGTTCAGCCTCGAAACGCCTTTTTTCACGTTTTTTTTACAAACGGAAGCTTCTCACATTGCCGGCACTTTGCGACAGAAAACGTAGGATTTTTCTGAAATTGTCCGGTATGTCACTAGACCAGTACACAGTATCCCGCGCAGGACCGCGTGCAAGCAGACTGGAGCGGGACAAAAGACGCTGTAACTGGCGCGCCACCGCAGCACCGGTATCGATCAGGGTGACCGATTCCGGAAGCATCTCTCGCAGCAGCGGCTTGAGAAACGGATAGTGAGTACAGCCCAGAATCACAGTGTCACAGCGCGCTGCCAGCAAAGGCTCGACATAGCGCGCCAACAGCTCACGAATCTGCGGGCTGGCCAGATCGCCGGTTTCGATCAGCTCGACCAGCCCCGGACAAGGCTGCGTCACTACCTGCACGTCACTGGCAAAACGATCCAGCAGTGCAGCGAATCTGGCGCTTTGCAGTGTCCCGGTGGTCGCCAGCACGCCGACCACGCCACTGCGCGTGGCCTCGGCCGCGGGTTTTACCGCAGGCTCCATGCCTACAATCGGCCAGTCCGGATAGCGCTGACGAATATGCGCCACACCCGCAGCCGTGGCGGTATTGCAGGCAACGACCAGCGCTTTGGCCCCTTGCTCGCGGAAAAATCCGGCAATCGTCAGGCAGCGCTCGATGATGAATTCAGGGCTTTTTTCGCCATAAGGAATATGCCCACAGTCCGCCAGGTACAACAGCGACTCGCTGGGCAATAACTGGCGAATTTCATTCAGCACCGAAAGCCCGCCCACCCCGGAGTCAAAGATCCCGACCGGCGCATCACTGCTGTGGCTCATATGGATGTCAGGCATGCCCGCCCTGCCCGTTTGCCGGACCGCATACGCTGCACGCCGGATCGCGTTTGACTTTCAGCTCACGGAAACGGGAGCTGAGGGCATCGATCAATAACAGGCGCCCGACCAGCGGCTCACCGAACCCGGCCAGGAGCTTCAAGGCTTCCAGCGCTTGCAGGCTGCCGACCAGCCCCACCAGCGGCCCGATCACACCGGCTTCGCTGCAGGTCAGTTCGGCTTCGCTGCCATGGCCATACAGGCAGTGGTAGCAAGGGCTGTCGTCACGACGTGGATCGAACACCGACAGCTGGCCCTCAAGACGGATCGCTGCGCCGCTGACCAAGGGTTTGCGCGCCAAAACGCAGGCCGCATTGACCGCCTCGCGCGTGGCGAAGTTGTCGGAACAATCGAGCACCAGATCCACGGCATTTACCGCTGCGTTCAGAGAGTCGGCGTCCAGCGCCGTACGGTGGGCGATCAGGGTGATTTCGGGATTGATGGCGCTGAGTCGGGCCATGGCCGAGTCGACTTTGGAAAGTCCGATGCCAGGCGTATCGTGGATGATCTGGCGCTGTAGATTGGTCAGATCGACATGGTCGAAGTCCGCCAGGTGCAGCTCGCCCACCCCGGCAGCAGCCAGATACAGCGCCACTGGCGATCCAAGCCCACCCACGCCCACGACCAGCGCACGGCTCCGCTTGAGGCGCAGCTGACCGTCGATGTCGACATGTTGCAACAGAATCTGCCGGCTGTAGCGCAGCAGTTCCTGATCACTCAGCACGGCTTGCATCCGAACGTAATGCGCTCGTGCTCGCCCAGATCGCGTCGGGTCTGGATACGCTCGAAGCCCTGGCGAATCAGCAGCTCGCGCACGGCAGCGCCCTGATCATAACCATGCTCCAGCAGCAACCAGCCTTCGGCATTCAGATGAGCAGGCGCCTGCTCGATGATCGTCCGCAGGTCGTCCAGCCCGTCGGAACCGGCGACCAGCGCGCTGCTCGGTTCGAAACGCACGTCACCGGCCGCCAGATGCGGATCGGTGTCGGCGATATAGGGCGGGTTGCTAATGATCAGATCGAACTGTCGACCTTGCAGGCCACTGAACCAGTGGCTTTCGAAGACTTCGGCGTTGTTCAGTTGCAGGCGCTGTCGATTACGCTCGGCCAGCGCCACGGCTTCGGCGACGCGGTCAACCGCAGTCACCTTCCACTGCTGGCGATCGTGGGCTAGCGCCAGACCGATTGCACCGGTGCCGGTGCCCAGATCCAGCACCTGGGCAGATGCAAAAGCGGGCACCAGTTCCAGCGCCGCTTCTACCAGCATTTCAGTCTCCGGACGCGGTATCAACGTGTGCGGTGCGACTTCCAGGTCCAGCTTCCAGAAGCCTTGCTGACCAAGAATGTAAGCCACTGGTTCGCCCTTGCGTCGACGCTCCAGATAGCCTGCAAATGCCACTGCAGCTTCAGTGCTGACGATACGCTCGGGCCAGGTGTGCAGAAAGCTCCGCGGTTTGCCCAGCGCTGCCGCGAGCAGCAGCTCGACATCAAGCCGTGCAGTCGGTGAATCGGGAAGCTCTGCGCTTCTTAACACACTTGCGATGATGGTCATTTAATCACCCAGTGCCGCAAGTTGATCAGCCTGATATTCAGCGAGTAGCGGCTCTATCACTGCATCGACTCCACCCGCCAGAACTTCATCCAGCGAATACAACGTCAGATTGACGCGGTGATCCGTCACTCGCCCCTGAGGGAAATTGTACGTGCGGATACGCTCCGAACGATCGCCAGACCCGACGAGCAATTTGCGCTCGCTGGCGATGGCATTGGCAGCCGCGCTGGTCTGTTGATCATTCAGTTTGGCAGATAACCAGGACATTGCCCGGGCTCTGTTCTTGTGCTGCGAACGCTCTTCCTGACACTCGACCACGATACCCGATGGCAAGTGGGTGATACGGATCGCCGAGTCAGTCTTGTTGACGTGCTGACCACCGGCCCCCGACGAACGATAGGTGTCGACGCGCAGGTCGGCCGGATTGATTTCGATCGCTTGCTGCTCATCAGGCTCCGGCAGGACGGCAACGGTACAGGCCGACGTATGGATGCGGCCCTGGGATTCGGTCTCGGGCACACGCTGCACCCGGTGCGCGCCGGACTCGAACTTCAGTTTGCCGTAAACACTGTCCCCCTCGACCCGAGCGATGACTTCTTTGTAACCGCCGTGCTCGCCCTCGTTTTCAGAGAGTATTTCGACCCGCCAGCCACGTCGCTCGGCGTAACGCGAGTACATGCGAAACAGGTCGCCGGAGAAGATCGCCGCCTCGTCACCGCCGGTGCCCGCACGGATTTCCAGAAACACGTTGCGACCGTCGTTCGGGTCCTTGGGCAGCAGCATGCGTTGCAGCTGAGCTTCCAGCTCGACCAGTTGCTGTTTTGTCTCGCGAACTTCCTCGACGGCCATTTCGCGCATGTCCGGGTCGCTGTCTTTGAGCAGAGCCTGTGCGCCGTCAAGATCGCCCTGCACTTTGAGCAGCTGTGTGTAGAGCGCAACAACCGGCTCCACCTCGGCGTACTCACGGGAATAGGCGCGAAAACGTGTCTGATCGCTGATGACTTCCGCGTCGCCTAGCAGCGCGGTCAGTTCCTCGAAACGGTCGCTGAGTACATCCAGCTTATTGAGCAGTGAAGCTTTCATTGCGGGGGTTTATCCGTCGAGCCCTCACCGAGGGCAAAAAGTTCCTGGGCCATGGCCAGCGCGTCGACGCGACCTTCGGCAGACAGCTTCTTGAGCTGCACACTGGGCGCGTGCAGCAATTTGTTGGTCAGCCCGCGCGCCAGCTGGATCAGCACCTCTTCGGCATTGCTGCCGTTGGCCAACATGCGTTGCGCCTTGCTCAATTCTTCATCGCGCAACCGCTCGCTCTGCTGACGGTAAGCGCGCAATACATCGACCGCCGCCAGCTCGCGCAGGCGCGACATGAAGTCTTCGGCACCGACACTGACCAATTGTTCGGCAGCCAGTGCCGCACCCTGACGGCTCTTGAGATTTTCTGCCACCACTTCATGCAGATCATCGACGCTGTACAGGTAAACGTCGTCCAGCTCGCCGACTTCCGGTTCGATATCGCGCGGTACGGCGATGTCGACCATGAAAATCGGTTTGTGCTTGCGCAGCTTCAGCGCACTTTCTACCGCGCCCTTGCCCAGAATCGGCAACTGACTGGCGGTAGAGCTGATCACAATGTCACTGTTGACCAGTTCAGCAGGAATGTCCGAGAGCAGCACCGCATGGGCGCCAAATTCGGCGGCCAGCATGCTGGCGCGCTCCAGGGTTCGGTTGGCCACCACGATTCGCTTGACGCCAAGGTCATGCAGATGCCGGGCGACCAGAGTAATGGTCTCGCCCGCACCGATCAACAAGGCCTGACTGCGTTGCAGGTCACTGAAAATCTGTTTCGCCAGGCTGACGGCGGCAAACGCCACTGAAACCGGGTTTTCACCGATTGCGGTATCGGTGCGCACCTGTTTGGCGGCGCTGAACGTGGCCTGAAACAGGCGACCGAGCAACGGCCCGACCGTTCCGGCTTCGCGGGCAACGGCATACGCAGACTTCATCTGACCAAGAATCTGCGGCTCGCCCAGCACCAGCGAGTCCAGCCCCGACGCCACGCGCATCATGTGGCGCACAGCCGCATCATCCTCATGCACATAGGCACTGGCGCGCAGTTCTTCCAGGCTGAGGTGATGGTAATTGGCAAGCCAGGCCAGAATGCTGTCGGCCGCAAGGTGGTCATGTTCGATGTACAGTTCGCTGCGATTGCACGTCGAGAGAATCGCAGCCTCACGACTGTCGGTCAGGCGACAGAGCTGTTGCAGCGCCTCGACCAGCTGTTCCGGGGTAAATGCCACACGCTCGCGAACGTCGACCGAGGCGGTCTTATGATTGATACCGAGTGCAAGGAAGGCCATTCAGGGTCGCAAGTGGTGACATGAAGCCGGTAATTGTCCTACTTCGATAGGTTCAGAACAACCACCGCATATTATTGTCCCACTACAATCGCACGTTGTCGGCAGCGCTTTGAGGCCGGCAACGCAGCAAACATCAGCATTGCATCAGTTTTTCCGACGGCTGTGGGTTTTGCCGACAGCCTTGTGTCATGATGCTCACACCGCAGGTAAGCCGCCCTTCTTATATATGAATAGATCCTCCGCGTTGTTCCTAGCTCTTGCCTTTCTAGGTGGCTGCCAGTCCATGGCCCCCGCCACGTCGCAACCCGTGACAGCCCAGAAAGATGCACCTCCCGCGCCTGAAGCCAAGCCTCAGGTCTACGGCTCGTTCACTCAGGAAACCCTGGTCAGCCTGTTGAGCGCGGAGCTGGCGGGCCAGCGCAACCGTTTCGACATCGCTCTGGATAACTACGTGACCCAGGCGATCAAGACTCAGGACCCTGGAGTGTCGGAGCGTGCCTACCGTATCGCCGAGTACATGGGCGCGGACCAGTCCGCACTGCAAACCGCGCTGATCTGGGCAAAGAACGATCCGAAGAATCTCGAGGCACAACGTGCCGCTGCAATCCAGCTGGCGCGTGCCGGGCGTTATGACGACTCTCTGGTGTACATGGAGAGAGTCCTGCAAGGTCAGGGCGATACCCATTTTGACTTCCTGGCCCTGTCCGCAGCAGAGACCGACCCGGACACCCGCAATGGTCTGCTGAAAAGTTTCGACCGGTTGCTGGGCAAATACCCCAACAACGGCCAGCTGATTTTCGGCAAGGCGCTGCTGCTCCAGCAGAACGGCGATGCCGAGCAGTCGCTTAAACTGCTTGAAGACAACCCGCCGAAAGAAGGTGAAGTCGCGCCTATTCTGCTGCACGCGCGCTTGCTGCAAAGCATGAATCGCGGCAAGGAAGCGGTGCCCCTGCTGGAAAAAAGCATCAAGAAATACCCGGACGACAAGCGTCTGCGCCTGACGTATGCACGCATGCTGGTCGAACAGAACCGCATGCAGGACGCCAAAGTGCAGTTCGCTGCGCTGTTGCAGCAGTACCCCGATGACGACGAGTTGCGCTTCTCGCTGGCGCTGGTCTGCCTCGAGGCCAAGGCCTGGGATGAAGCGGCGGGCTACCTGGAAGAACTGATCGCCCGAGGCGCGCATGTGGATTCGGCGCATTTGAATCTGGGGCGCATTCACGAGGAGCGCGAAGACCCGCAAAGCGCGCTCAATGAATACGCTCAAGTCGGCCCCGGGCCGGACTTTCTCGCCGCACAGTTGCGCCAGGCCGATATTCTGGTCAGCAATGGCAACGGTGCGGAAGCCGCCAAACGGCTGTCCGAGGCACGTGCCGAAGAGCCGGATTACGCGATTCAGCTGTACCTCATCGAAGCCGAGACGCTGACCAGCAATGATCAACTGGATCGTGGCTGGCAGGTCCTGAGCCAGGCGCTCAAGCAATATCCGGACGACGTCAATCTGCTTTACACGCGGGCCATGCTGGCAGAAAAGCGCAACGATCTGACCCAGATGGAAAAAGACCTGCGCACCATCATAAAGCGCGAACCGGAAAACGCCATGGCGTTGAACGCGCTGGGCTACACCCTTTCGGACCGCACGACCCGCTATGCCGAAGCCCGTGAACTGATCGAGAAAGCCCACAAGATCAACCCCGATGATCCGGCGGTACTCGACAGCCTTGGCTGGGTGAACTATCGCATGGGCAATCTGGACGCCGCCGAGCGCTATCTGCGCCAGGCCCTTGAGCGCTTTCCCGACCATGAAGTGGCAGCGCATCTGGGTGAAGTACTCTGGGCCAAAGGCGAGCAGCGCGAAGCCCGTAAAGTCTGGGCCAAAGCCCTGGAACAGCAACCCGACAGCCCTATTCTGCGCAGCACCCTGCAGCGCTTGACCGGATCAGAGAACCTTTGACGTTATGTTTTTGCGCCACGTAATCGTATTCAGCCTCATCGCCCTGCTCACCGGCTGCGCCGGACTCACCTCCCGCGAAGCCGTTCAGGGCAAGGGCGACCCCGCGCAATGGCGCGAACACAAACAGCAACTGAGCAGCCTCGATGGCTGGCAGATCAACGGCAAGGTCGGCATTCGTGCACCGAAAGACTCCGGCAGTGGCACGCTGTTCTGGCTACAGCGTCAGGACTACTACGATATTCGTCTGTCCGGGCCGTTGGGCCGGGGGGCTGCGCGACTGACTGGCCGGCCGGGTGCCGTGGCACTGGAAGTGGCCAATCAGGGTCGCTACGAGGCCGCGACACCGGAGTCGCTGCTGCAGGATCAGTTAGGCTGGAAGCTGCCCGTTTCGCATCTCGTGTGGTGGGTCCGCGGTTTGCCCGCTCCCGACAGCAAGAGCAGCGTGACGCTGGATGGCGACAGCCGTCTGGCGAGTCTTGTGCAGGATGGCTGGCAGGTGGAATACCTCAGTTATGTCGAACAGAACGGCTACTGGCTGCCTGAGCGCATCAAGCTGCACGGTCAGGACCTCGACGTCACGCTGGTCATCAAGGACTGGCAGCCGCGCAAACTGGGGCAATGAGCATGGGTACGCCACAACTGGTACTGCCTGCCCCGGCCAAGCTGAACCTGATGCTGCACATTCTGGGTCGTCGCCCAGACGGTTACCACGAACTGCAAACCCTGTTTCAGTTTCTCGATCATGGCGACGAACTCGGCTTCGCCGTGCGCGAAGACGGCGAAATCCGCTTGCAGACCGACGTCCCCGGCGTTCCACACGACAGCAACCTGATCGTCAAAGCCGCCCGCGCCCTGCAGCAACAGTCAGGTTGTACGCTGGGCATGGACATCTGGCTGGAAAAACGCCTGCCCATGGGTGGCGGCATCGGTGGCGGCAGTTCGGATGCAGCCACCACCCTGCTCGGCCTGAATCATTTGTGGCAACTGGGTTGGGATGAAGATCGCCTCGCCGCGCTGGGCCTGACACTGGGTGCCGACGTGCCTGTTTTTGTGCGGGGTCGTGCCGCGTTTGCTGAGGGTATCGGTGAAATCCTGACCCCGGAAAACCCTGAAGAACCGTGGTATTTGGTGCTCGTGCCGCAAGTCGCTGTAAGTACAGCAGAAATTTTTTCAGATCCGTTGTTGACACGCGACACTCCGCCCATTAAAGTGCGCCCCGTTCCCAAGGGAAACAGTCGAAATGACTGTAAAGCGGTTGTAGAGAGGCGTTACCCGGAAGTACGTAACGCTTTGAATTTGTTAGGTAATTTTACCGAAGCAAAATTAACCGGAACTGGAAGTTGTGTGTTTGGGGCCTTCCCAAACAAAGCTGAAGCTGATAAAGTCTCGGCCCTTCTTGCAGAGACCCTTACGGGGTTCGTAGCGAAAGGAAGTAACATTTCGATGTTGCATCGCAAGCTGCAAATTCTGTAGCAGGAATTGAGTGCGAAACACTCGATTGATTCAATTACAGGGGCGTCGCCAAGCGGTAAGGCAGCAGGTTTTGATCCTGCCATGCGTTGGTTCGAATCCAGCCGCCCCTGCCATTTTCTATACTCATCCAGGTTACCCTCAGCCTCTAGGTACTGCGCGTGTCCAAGATGATGGTCTTTACGGGGAATGCCAACCCCGATCTCGCTCGGCGTGTAGTACGTCAGCTGCATATCCCACTGGGTGATGTTTCTGTTGGAAAATTTTCCGACGGCGAAATCAGCACTGAGATTAATGAAAACGTCCGCGGTAAAGACGTCTTCATCATTCAGCCGACCTGCGCTCCGACGAACGATAACCTGATGGAACTCGTCGTGATGGCTGATGCCTTCCGCCGCTCCTCAGCGTCCCGAATCACTGCTGTGATTCCTTACTTTGGTTATGCCCGCCAGGATCGCCGTCCGCGTTCCGCACGTGTTGCCATCAGCGCGAAAGTCGTTGCCGATATGCTCACCGTGGTGGGAATCGACCGTGTACTCACGGTTGATCTTCATGCTGACCAGATTCAGGGTTTCTTCGATATTCCGGTAGATAACATCTACGGCTCCCCCGTTCTGGTGGATGACATCGAAGACCAGCGCTTTGAAAACCTGATGATCGTTTCCCCGGATATCGGCGGCGTCGTGCGTGCACGTGCTGTTGCCAAATCCCTGGGCGTCGATCTCGGGATCATCGACAAGCGCCGCGAGAAAGCCAATCACTCCGAAGTGATGCATATCATCGGTGATGTCGAAGGCCGTACCTGTATTCTGGTTGATGACATGGTCGATACCGCAGGCACTCTGTGCCACGCGGCCAAGGCCCTGAAAGAGCATGGCGCTGCCAAGGTCTTTGCTTACTGCACACACCCTGTGCTGTCGGGTCGGGCGATCGAAAACATTGAAAACTCCGTGCTGGACGAACTGGTGGTTACCAATACCATCCCGTTGTCCGCCGCGGCTCAAGCCTGTGGCCGTATCCGTCAACTGGATATTGCCCCGGTAGTCGCCGAAGCGGTTCGCCGCATCAGCAACGAAGAATCGATCAGCGCGATGTTCCGCTAAGGGTTCGCCCCTGGCCTGCATTTCGCTGACGAAAAGCGCCCCGCCCTGACATCCGGTCAGGGCGGGGCTTTTTTGCCCATACCGTCCTAGCGCTGGTCGCAAACGCAACGGCGGATGTGGTTAATTTGGAGATACAACATGAACGAATTTACCCTGAATGCAGAACAGCGTTCCGACCTGGGGAAAGGTGCGAGCCGCCGCCTGCGTCGTCTCGCTAGCCTGGTTCCAGCTGTCGTCTACGGCGGTGACAAAGCCCCTGAGTCCATCAGCATGCTGGCCAAAGAAGTTGCCAAACTGCTCGAAAACGACGCGGCTTATAGCCACATCATCGAACTGAACGTTGGCGGCCAGAAGCAAAACGTCATCATCAAGGCACTGCAACGTCACCCGGCTAAAGGCCACGTGCTGCACGCTGACTTCGTGCGCGTTGTTGCTGGTCAGAAACTGACCGCAATCGTACCGATTCACTTCCTGAACGAAGAAGCTCCGGTCAAGAAAGGCGGCGAGATTTCGCACACTACCACTGAACTGGAAGTGACCTGCCTGCCGAAAGACCTGCCTGAGTTCATCGAAGTTGATCTGGGCGCGCTGGAAACCGGTGATAACGTTCACCTGTCCGAACTGAAAGCCCCTAAAGGCGTTGAGTTCGTTGCACTGGCACACGGCAATGACCTGGCAATCGCCAACGTCCACGCACCGCGTATCGTTGCAGATGAAACCGAAGAAGGTGAAGAAGGCGCTGCCGAGTAATCATTTACTTGGCAACGTCGGAGTTGCTCAGGAAACACCGCGAGCGATAGCAGGCAAAGCGGGCGGGATCGCGGAGTTTACATCATGGTAAATGAGCAGTTTTCGTCCACATTGCCGCTGTCGCCAGCGGTCTAACCCCAACTCCAAAGGAAGAGCCCCTGTCGTGACCGCCATACAACTGATCGTTGGCCTGGGAAATCCAGGTGCTGAATACGAACAGACCCGGCATAACGCAGGGGCTCTTTTCGTTGAGCGTATTGCTGCGGCGCAACGAGTCAATCTCGTTCCCGAGCGCAAATTCTTCGGCCTGACCGGACGCTTCACGCATCAGGGTCAGGATGTTCGTCTGCTGATCCCCACCACCTACATGAACCGCAGCGGCCAGGCCGTGGCGGCACTCGCCGGTTTCTATCGGATTCCGGTCGAGTCGATTCTGGTGGCGCATGACGAACTTGATCTGCCTCCGGGCGTTGCCAAACTCAAAGTAGGCGGCGGCCATGGCGGTCATAACGGCCTGCGCGACATCATCGCGCAGCTCGGCAACCAGAACACTTTTCATCGCTTGCGGCTTGGCATTGGCCACCCGGGCGATGCCAGCAAGGTATCCGGTTTTGTCCTGGGTCGAGCGCCACGCGCCGAACAGGAAAAACTGGACGCCAGTATCGACTTTGCCCTCGGCGTGCTGCCGGATATCTTCGCCGGTGAATGGAACCGGGCGATGAAAAACCTGCACAGCCAGAAGGCCTGACATCACTCGAGGGGAAACACCATGGGATTCAATTGCGGCATCGTCGGCCTGCCTAACGTCGGCAAGTCCACCCTGTTCAACGCCCTGACCAAATCCGGTATTGCGGCCGAGAACTTCCCCTTCTGCACCATCGAGCCGAACACCGGTATCGTGCCGATGCCCGATCCGCGTCTGGCGGCCCTGGCAGCCATCGTCAACCCCAAGCGCATCTTGCCAACCACCATGGAGTTCGTCGACATCGCCGGCCTCGTGGCAGGTGCCTCCAAGGGCGAAGGCCTGGGTAACAAGTTCCTCGCCAATATTCGCGAGACCGACGCCATCGCCCACGTGGTGCGCTGCTTTGAAGACGAGAACGTGATCCACGTTTCCAACAGCGTCGATCCCAAGCGCGACATCGAGATCATCGACCTGGAACTGATCTTCGCCGACCTCGACAGCTGCGAAAAGCAACTGCAAAAGGTCACGCGTAACGCCAAGGGCGGCGACAAGGACGCAGTGGTCCAGAAAGGCCTGCTTGAAAAACTGATTGCACACTTCAGCGAAGGCAAGCCGGCGCGCAGCCTGATGAAGAGCATGAGCAATGACGACAAAGCCGTCATTCGCGGCTTCCACCTGCTGACCACCAAGCCGGTCATGTACATCGCCAACGTCGCTGAAGACGGTTTCGAAAACAACCCGCTGCTGGACGTGGTTCGCGCCATCGCCGAAGAAGAAGGCGCGATGCTGGTGCCAGTCTGCAACAAGATCGAAGCAGAAATCGCCGAGCTGGATGACGGCGAAGAAAAAGACATGTTCCTCGAAGCCCTGGGCCTCGAAGAACCCGGCCTGAACCGCGTGATTCGCGCCGGCTATGAAATGCTCCACCTGCAGACTTACTTCACCGCAGGCGTCGAAGAAGTCCGCGCCTGGACCGTCCGCGTAGGCGCTACCGCACCACAAGCCGCAGGCGTGATCCACACCGACTTCGAAAAAGGCTTCATCCGCGCCGAAGTGGTGGCGTATGACGACTTCATCCAGTTCAAGGGCGAAGCCGGTGCCAAGGAAGCCGGGAAGTGGCGTCTGGAAGGCAAGGAATACATCGTTAAAGACGGCGATGTGATGCATTTCAGGTTTAACGTCTAACACCCCACTCGCATCATCAGAAGAAGCGACTTAGCTTATCTGACCTTCGACACTCAAAAGCCCTGCATACCAGGGCTTTTTTGTGCCCGCGATTTGACTGCGGCATTAACGGTCTAAGCGAAAATCGACCGTGCCACCTCAACGAAAACGCCCCGCAAGCAAGCTTGCGGGGCGTTCAGTGAAGCGCGTGGCGTTATTTCAGAAGACTTACTTCTTCAAGCGCCCGTAACGGTCTTCAAAACGTACGATGTCATCTTCACCCAGGTACGAACCGGATTGCACTTCGATCAGCTCCAACGGCACCTTGCCCGGGTTGGCCAGCGAGTGCTTGACGCCCAGCGGGATGTAAGTGGACTGGTTCTCGGAGAGGATCAGTTCCTTGTCGTCGCAAATAACCTTCGCAGTACCCGACACCACAATCCAGTGTTCGGCGCGGTGGTAGTGCATCTGCAGCGACAGGCATTCGCCCGGCAGTACGCTGATGCGCTTGACCTGATAGCGCTCGCCAAGGTCGATGGTGTCGTAGTGACCCCATGGACGATTGACCAAAGGATGGGTCACGAACTCGGGACGCTCTTCGGCTTGCAGACGCTTGACCACATCCTTGACCTGCTGGCTGTTATTTTTGTTGGCAACCAGGACTGCGTCCTTGGTTTCGATGACGATCAGGTCTTCGACGCCAACGGTGGCCACCAGCCGATGGTGAGACTGCACAAGACATCCGTGCGTGTCGATTGCCATCACGTCGCCTTCCAGACGGTTGGAGTCAGCATCGTGCGGACCAACGTCCCAGATTGCTGCCCAACTGCCCAGATCATTCCAGCCAGCGTCCAGCGGCACAACAAGCCCGACATCCGTGTGCTCCATGACGGCGTAGTCCACCGACTCATCGGCGCACAGGGCGAACTTGTCGGCCGAGACGTGGAGGAAGTAGTTGTCTGCCTCGGAGTCTGCCAGTGCCATGCGGCACGCAGACAGTATGTCGGAGCGATGCTTTTTCAGCTCAGCCAGGAACACCGAGGCGCGGAACATGAACATGCCGCTGTTCCACAGGTAAGTACCCGAAGAAAGGTATTCGGCAGCCATCTCCGGCGAAGGTTTTTCCTTGAACGCTTCGATGGCGAAACCACCTTCGCCAATGGAATTGCCGCACTGGATGTAGCCAAAGCCTGTTTCAGCGTGAGTCGGAGTGATCCCGAAGGTCACCAAACGACCCGCCTCGGCATGCACCTGAGCCACCTGAACGGCCTCACGGAAGGCCTCTTCATTATGGATATGATGGTCGGCAGCCAGTACCAGCAGAATCGGGTCAGTGCCATCAGCGGTCGCTTCCAGCGCAGCCAGAGCAATGGCCGGCGCAGTGTTGCGAGCCAACGGTTCAAGAATGACGCGACGGCTGCCCATCTTTGCCACACGCAGTTGCTCGGCAACGATGAAGCGATGGTTTTCGTTACTGACAACCACCGCAGGCGAGTGCTCAAGGCCTTGCAGGCGAGCCAGCGTGCGCTGAAACATGGTTCCCTGATCCTGGCCGTCAAGGGCAAGAAACTGTTTGGGGAAACTCTGCCGCGACAACGGCCATAAACGCGAACCGTTACCGCCAGCCAGGATTACAGGGGTGAACATAGAAGCTCCAGTCTTGGGCCACAAAGGCGTAGCGAAGGCGTTATTATCCGGGTGCCACAGCCGCTATGCAACATGAAGGCCACTACAAATGCCTGCCGCTCGGAAACTCCCGTGCCACGACTGCCAACCTCTCAGTGTTCGTCGGGCTGACTCATGTTAATCTGCGCGCCCGATTCAAGCTCTACCCCGTAGATATGTAACACGACAGTTCACATCCGCTCCCCGAGTACGCCATTGAAACGTCATGCAACTGATCGAAGCAGAGAAAGATCGAACATGGACATAGGTTTGAGCTGCACAGTCTGGTCAAAAGGCGAACGCGCCGGGCATCTGGACGGTATCGGAATCTATTCCAGAGCACTCTGGCAAGGCTTGAACAAACTGAGTCAGACCCACGATATCCGCGTGAAACCTTACGCCTTTGGCACCGACCTGCCTGCCCTGCCCTGCGGCTCGCCTGGCGTGCTGACCAAGGATTATCGTATTCATGCCGTGCTCAGCGGAGTGCTCAAACTGCCCTTGCACAACTCTGCGGCCATTGCCCGAAATGTCGAACTGTTTCACGCCACAGACCACCACATTCCCCTGATTCGGGGCGTGCCCGTCGTGGCTACAATCATGGATGTGATTCCTGTGATCCACCCCGAGTGGATCAAGCAGGACCTCAAGCACCTGAAAAGCTGGCTGTTCAGCACCAGCATCGAACGCGCCGACCACATCATTACCATCTCCGAATACAGCAAGCAGGACATGGTTCGGCACCTGGGCATTGCGCCAGAACGTATCAGCGTGACGCCGCTGGGTGTGGACCCGGTGTACTTTGAGCGCATCGAGATTGCCGAGCGTGACCAGGTGCTCGCAAGGCACGGTCTCAAACCAGGGTTTTTCCTCGCGGTGGGCACACTGCAACCGCGCAAGAACCTGCAACGTGTCCTTGAAGCCTTCCAGCAATTACCGCCACAAGTACGCAAGGAACACCCGTTGGTGATTGTCGGGCGCGACGGCTGGAGCAATAAGGAACTGCTGCCTCAGCTGGAAGCACTGGAGCAACGCGGCGAAGGCCGCTGGTTGAGTTACCTGCCGCAGAAGGACGTGTTTTCTCTGCTGCAAAGCGCTGGCGCTCTGGTCTTCGCATCACTGTATGAAGGGTTCGGATTGCCTGCCATCGAAGCGTTCGCCGCTCAGTGCCCGTTGATCGCATCCAGCAATTCGTCGCTGCCGGAAGTGACAGGCGATGCCGCCTGGCCTGTCGACCCACACAGCGTGGACAGTATCAGCAAGGCAATGCGTGACGTGCTGGAACAACCTGAAGAACGCGAGCGCAAGGTCCAGCTTGGGCTGGAACGTGCGCGTCTATTCGACTGGGACACCTGTGCGCAGAACACGCTGGATATCTATCGCAAGGTACTCGCTAACCGGCGATAAGCCCTGAGCAATCAGGGCTTCTTCTTCAACGCCGAAGCAGCCGCCTGCTCCACTGCCGGGTTGGCACCGCCAAGCCAGACGTTGACACTGTCAACGCTCTCCTGAGGTGGCCGACCGGCCCATCGGTTGAGAATGAACAGATTGGTAATGAAATCGTATTGGGCCTTCAGCAAGTCACGTCGGGCCTTGAATTCATTCTGCACGCTGGTCAATACATCGACCGCATTCACCACGCCGTAGGAAAAAGCCTTCTGAGCAGCAATGCTCGACTGCTCTGCCGAGCTCAACGCGTTCTTGTTGGCGCGGATCTTTTCGACGCTGGAAAACGCGGTCAGGTAAGCATTGGTAGTCTCTTTGACCACCTGACGGCGCACGCTCTCCACATCCTGCTCAGTCGCCAGTTGCTCGTTGTACAGACCGCGTACACGAGCAGACGTCGAACCACCGCTGTAGATCGGCACCCGCACACCAATGGTCGCCACATAGCTGTCGCTGCGTGGCGACAGCGTGTTGTCGTAACCCACGTCACTTTGCTGGGCACCGAGGGTGAACGTCAGCGTCGGATAGTGCCCGCCCTTGCCTTCTCGCACCGCAGCATTGGCGACTTCCAGACTGCTTTCCCGAGACTTGAGCAGCGGGTTGCTGTCGATGGCCTGAGCCACCCAGGTGTCCATGGATTTTTCCGGTGCCTGCAACGCGATATCGTTTCTGATCCGGCTCAACGGCTCGGTGATCGGCCGGCCGACGATTTCAGACAGCGCAGCCCGGCTGAGCCTGATCTGATTACGCGCATCCACTTCCTGCGCGGCAAGCAGATCGACTCGGGCCTTGAGGTCCAGAAGATCGGTGACCACAGCCATCTTCTTGTCGTACATCGCACTGACGCGATCCAGACTCTTCTGCGTCGCCCGGCGCTCGGCCATGATCAGTTCAAGTTCGTCATCTGCCGACAGGGCCAGAAAGTAACGCTTGGCCAGATCGACAGTGGCTTCAGCCTGAGCATCTTCTGCCTGGTGGCCTTTTTGCTCTGTCGTGCTCTTGGCTTTCTGGTACGCCTCCCACGCCTGCTTGTTGTACAGGTACTGAGTCAGGTTGAGCGAGTAGCTGGAGTTGTTGTAGATCTCCCGCTGCGTATCGTCCTTGCGCAAGATCCGATTGTAGCTGCCATTCGCAGTCACCTGCGGCAACAGCCCGCCAAACGCATCGCGCTCGCTGTCCACTGCCGACTGGGCGCGCAAATAAGCAGACAGTACGCGCGGGTCTTCAAGCCGCGCTTCGCGGTACAGCCCCATGAGATCGGTGGAGTACGCCGACGCGCTGGTGACCTGCGGGGCGGCGGGCTGGGTAGCGTCAGCCTGCGCCTGCACGCTGACCAGCCCCAGGGAAATGAAGACAGGAACAAAGCGCAGCACGATCATTCCTCGATCATCGATTTGATGAACACGTTGGACGCGGGCTTCAACAAATATTGAAGCATGGTCCGGTCGCCAGCATTAATCAGCACATCCGCAGGCATGCCAGGCTGCAACTTTCGGCCGTCCAGACGTTTCAAACCTTTCTCGGTGAGTTTTACCCGCACCAGATAATAAGGTTCACCTGCCTCATCTTTCAGCCTGTCAGCGGAAATACCGGTTACTACACCCTCGATGACCGGAGTGGTTGCACTGTTGAATGCATTGAACCGAACATCCGTAAGTTTGCCGATGGCGATCCGGTCAATATCATTGATTGAAACGTGGGCTTCAACCACCAGTTCGGAAGACTTCGGCACGATATCCAGCAATGGTGTGCCAGCACTGATCACGCCTCCGACGGTGTGGACTTTCATGTCCAATACCATACCGTCTTCCGGGGCGCGGATGACAATGCGGGACAGACGATCCTGAAGGGCGGCGGCCGTTTCCTGCAGGTCGAATACTTTGGCCTGCACATCACTCAAGTCTTTAGCGACTTCGGAACTGAAATTCTTGTTCAACTGGATAATCTGCAGTTCGGTCTCGCTGATCTGCAACTGGGTCTTGGTAATGGTGGATTCATGATCGGCGACCTCGGACTTAAGCATATCGAGCTTGCGCTCCTGCTCAAGCAAGCGTTGCTTATCGACGAAACCCTGGGCCAGCAGATCCTTCAACTCGGTGATTTCACTACTGTATGACCTTTCCAGGCTGACCTTGGTACGAATCATGTCCCGAAGACCAATGATCTGCTGCTTCAATTGCCCAATACGCTCACGCTGGACCGATATTTCAGTCGCACGGGAGTTTTTCCGGGTTCTGAAGACCTGCTCCTCGCCTTCGATGGCTTCCTTCGCCCTCTCGCTGTCAGTACCAACAATAGTTAGCGGCGGAATCGTAGGCAAGTCGTCACGCTCAGCACGCAGACGTGCCTCACGGGCCTGGGTCGAGATCAGCTGATTACGGGTGGATTCAAATTGCGAGCGCAGTTGCGAGTCATCCAGCACGATCAGCGGATCACCCTTATGAACGGTGTCACCATCGCGGGCCAGCAACTCTTTGACGATACCGCCCTCTAGATGCTGAACCGTCTTGCGGTAACTCTGCACCATCACGACGCCTGAGCCATAAACCGCGTTGCCCAGCGGAGCCAGTGCCGCCCAAGTGCCGAACAAACCAAACGTGACCAGTACGATGGCCACACCGACACGGCGAATGCCACGGTCGGAGGTCGGCATATCATCCGAATGCTCGTCGAGCGTGGCGATTGTCTTAATACTCATTCATGAATTCCTTTCACGCGCCGGGTTGCGCAGGGGCAACACCGGTGGCTGCCGGAGCAACCCGTTGCTGGGCCTTGGCCTGTTGCTGGGCAAGCTCGGCAATGACCTGATCACGCGCGCCATACAGGGTGATGGTGCCGGCGTTCATGACCATGACCCGGTCAAGGCGCGACAGAATATTAGGGCGGTGAGAAACGATGAACACTGTGGCGCCTGACTCTTTGATCAGTTGCAAGGCAACACTCAGGGCACGCTCACCCACTTCATCAAGGTTCGAGTTAGGTTCATCGAGCACGATCAGTCGGGGGCTGCCATATATGGCGCGAGCCAGACCGATGCGTTGACGTTGCCCACCGGACAGGTTGACACCTTCGCTGCCAATAACCGTGTCGTAACCATCAGGCAACTGCAGAATCATTTCATGCACACCCGCAGTTCGCGCGGCGAGGACGACCTTCTCGGGGTCCACTTTGGTGAAGCGGGCAATATTGTCGCTGATGCTGCCTTCGAACAACTCGATGTCCTGCGGCAGGTAACCCAGATGCGGACCAAGCTTTTGCTTGTCCCATGCACTGATATCCGCGCCATCGAGGCGCACTGTGCCGTGCTGCGCAGGCCAGATTCCCAGCAGAGCCCTGACCAGAGTCGATTTGCCGGCTGCGCTCGGCCCAACAATACCGACAATGGTGCCAGCGGGTGCCACGAAGCTTATGTTACGAATGACCGGCGCTTTGGCGCCCGGAGGAGCGACGACCAGATTTTCTACCTGTATGTGCCCTTCTGGATCAGGCAGTGCCATACGTTCTGGCTCAGCATTTAGTTTTTCGAGCGTCTCATTTAGACGGCCGTACTGAACGCGGGCAGCTACAAAGCCTTTCCAGCTACCAATGATTTGATCAACAGGTGAAAGTGCGCGCCCCAAAAGCAATGAGCCAGCCATCATTAAACCGGGATTCATTTGATGGGTGATTACCAGGTAGGCCCCCAGCGCCAACATAATCGACTGTGACCAACTCCTGAACGTCTTTGAAATCGAAGTCACAATACCACCCTTGTCGCTGGCATCAGACTGCAGCACTAGTACCCTGCGCTGACGCACACCCCAGCGAGCCATCAAGGTATCGAGCATTCCCATCGATTCGATGACTTCAGCGTTACGTAGATTCTTGGTGGTTACCAGATTAGCAACCACGCTCTGCTGGTTAGCTTGGGCTATCGCTTTACCAGTAAAGCGATGGTTCAGATACGCCAGAATTATGAGAACTATTGCAGATCCCACAGTCATCCATCCAAACCAAGGGTGAAACAAAAACATTACCGCAGTGTAGATTGGCAGCCAAGGAGCATCAAAAAACGCGAACAGGCCATTACCGGTGAGGAACTGGCGCAATGAAGTCAAGTCATTCAGCGACTGGGCCGAAGCATCCATACCTCCGCTTCTCAAGGCCTTCCTGAAGCTAGCACGGTAGACGTCGCGACTTAGCAGAATGTCTAACCGGTTGCTGATACGAACCATGATTCTGGACCGAACCCATTCCAACGCCCCCATGGTGATCATCAGTACGGTCAGAATCAAGGTCAGCATAATCAAAGTCGGGACGCTGCTACTGGGCACCACCCGCCCGGATATCTGGATCATGTACAGCGTGGGCACCAGCATCAGGGCATTTACAAACAGGCTGAAAAAACCGACCGAGATAAAGCTGCTTTTGCACGCTTTGAGGGCTATCTGCAAATTATTTTCGTGTGAACGACTCATAGAATCCGTACTGATGAGAAAAACGGTAGAAAGCGCAGCAGTGTAGCACCCACGTTTAGGGCAACGCAGCATTATAGCGCCATCAAATTACCCAAATTCTGAGTAAACACAAGTGAAGCCTTCCTGTACCTGGACGTTCCGAAGCATCCAGACTTTAATGCACGCAGTTAACACAAGAGCCAAAAGTTCAAGTTGAGCGACCAAAATATAAAAAAAATAATGACAGGGAAAGTGTCATAAACAAGGCTCCCACTTTTTAACGCATCGTTATTGTCAGTGGCATCTAGAAATTCAAACATTCCCCATGCTTAACCGCTGACGACAATGATGCCGACACGGCCAAACTGAAAACGACATGGGCAGATCATACTGCGCAAGGAAACCCCTATGATTTATTAGTAAATAATATCAATGCCTTACAACGCCTGACCGCCCATCCTGCGCCTACTCGGACAGACACATTTGGAATCATTATTTTGAGCACTAAGCATAGTGCCAAGAGTTCTATAGCAACGCCCCACCCATTGTTTTTGTCATTCGCCTCTGCACATCGATGGAACTCAAGAAATCTCCCAACCAACTCCAAGAGATTTCCTACAAATCAAATTGACTTTTCTAGCCAAAGGATTAATCTCGACAAGCTCGCCCGGTATAGAGCCACCAAGTAGGTGACGCGATGCCAGTCAGCGCTTTTTGGGGTGTTCGAAAAAACCAAAAAGTATGGCAGCTCAGGATAAGAAGGAAGCTTGTTGGGTGCAGTCTCCAGAACTTGAAGGGCTAAAAATCAGCTCCCGCGTCACGCTGCTGGAGCCGGGAATGTACATTTTCCGTTATGCGTCGCAGCCGCCTGCTAACAAGCCGGTGTGCATCGCATTGCAGCAAGCGCCGCTTGGCAAAGGCTCGATTGATTTTTTCCCGGCCGAAGGCGTCAGCAAGAACATGCTGACCCGGCTTGGTGACACCATCGTGGCCCGCGTCAAGGGTGGCACTACAACAATACTGATTACCGAATACCATATGTTCGACGCAACCATCGACCCTATCGACTTGCGTATCGACCGTATCGACACCTCACCTGCAATCATGCGTAATTTCGCCATTGTCACAGCGGCAGAGCCAAGTGTGGGAATCGTCTCAACCCCAATGCCTGTTGCACTGAAGCTGGTTGCGCATCTGCAAGGAGCAGGTGATGTCGAATCGACAGAAGGCTGGGCGGGTGAGCCTGAAGGTACCCGGCGCCTCGAAGGATTTTCGGTGGTGTGGGCTGACAAGCCCGCCGGTGTAGATCTGGTTTACACCTCGACTGTGGCGGGTTCAGGCCCAAGCCCGAATGTCGCTACCGGTGCCTTTACAGGCACCCGTGGCAAGTCTTTGCCTCTGGTGTCTGCAGGCTTCAGCCTGGTAGGACCCGACCGGCATTTTTACGAATTATCTGGCCACCTTGTATTCCGCGGGTCCGCACCGCAGGTCATTGTCGCCAATCAAATGATGTACGGCCCCACCGGCACAGAGCCCCTGGTGGCGTTACACATTTGCATCGCACCCGCTACGAAGATGAACGCTGCCCGCTATAAGTCTCCGTGGGAAAACTCTGCATTGACGCAGAAAATTAGCAGCACAGGCCAGACGGCCTGAAGTAACAGGAATTTCCCATGCAATATGATGCCCCGGTAACTACATCTGAGTTCAGCACCTTTTTGACCGCTACCGCCCTGACTGACAGCACCACTGCTGCCATCAGCACCCTGCTGAACCTGGACACCGCTACTTCGGTCAACCTGGCTAGCTGGGATGGCGTGAACGCTCTCGAAATCCCTACCGGCCAAACCGGTACCACCGACGTGATCACCGGCACCATCGCTGGCGCACGTGGTGACCTGGTTACCCTGAATGTTACTGCCGACGTTGCTGCAGCCAAGGCAATCATTCTGGACAGCCAGGCTAACCTGAACGTCAACATCACTCCGACCGTTGCTACTAACGCCGCTTCCGACGTTTCTTCGCTGGCTCGCGTTGCTGTTTCTGCCGACGCTACCGCTACCACCGATTTCTTGCTGACCACTGGTTCGGGCGATGACGTGATCATTGTCAATGGCAATCAGAACAACTTCATCGACGCCGGTGCCGGCAACGACACCATTATCACTGGCAACGGTAACAACACTGTTATCGCTGGCGCTGGTAACAACAACGTCATCACCGGTACCGGTAACGACACTATCGTTCTGAGTGGCACTAACCACGCAGACGTCGTCAACGCTGGCGCTGGCTACGACGTTGTACAGCTGGACGGTTCGGTTTCTGACTACACCTTCACTGCTGGCAACAACTTCAACGTCAACCTGACTGGTGCACAAACTGCATCGATCACTGGCGCTGAGTTCCTGACGTTCGTCAACACCACTACTGATGCTGTCGAAACAGTTGTTCTGGCACAGAACGAGACTGAAGCATCGGCTCTGCGTCTGTACGAAGGTATCCTGGGTCGTGACGCAGATCTGGGTGGCGCTCAAGCCTTCGCGGGCCAGGCTAATGCCGGCACTTCGCTGACTGACATCGCCAACACCTTCCTGAACTCTGCCGAGTTCTCGGACAATTCGACTGCTGCACCTATCAACAGCCTGTACACCGAGCTGTTGGGTCGTACTGGTGGCGCGGACTCTAGCGGCTTGGCCAACTGGCAGGCACTGCTGGCTAATGGCGGTACTCTGGCTGACGTAGCTGCTGGCATTGCTGTCTCCGCCGAAGCTCAAGCCCTTGACCAGTCGAACGGTGACTTCGTTCGCGACCTGTACACTGCGGCACTGGGCCGTAACGCTGACCAAGGCGGCCTGGACAATTGGGTCTCCCAACTGTTCAACGGCACCAGCCGTGCAGAAGTGGCTCAGGGTATCGTTGGTTCGCAGGAAGCAGCAGCCAAGGCAGACAGCGACTTCATCGACAACCTGTACCTGACCGCTACCGGTCGCGCTTCTGATGCAGGCGGCAAAGCCACCTGGACTGAAGTTCTGGCTAACGGTGGCACCCACGCTGACGTAGCTATCGCTATCGTTGGTTCGCAAGAAGCTGTAGCCCATAACGACAACGTTATCGTGCTGCACGGCGCGGTGTAACTAACCCCGTCGTTGTAACAAATGCACCCGGCCGCAAGGCCGGGGGTATGCAAAAAGGGGCGACTTTCGGGTCGCCCTTCTTTTATTTTTGAAGTGAACACGCCAGCTTATGTCCAGACACCTCGACCGTGAGCGAGAAACGCTCATGGATATGTTTCATCGCCATCGACAGGCCGATGAACCTGGCCTTGCCGCCACGGCACTCGAGTGTGCACTGCAGACCCCTGAATACCGTCCGGAAGCACTTGTCTGGAAAGGTATCGAGGCCCTGCCACAGGACCCGAAGCTTGCCTTTATTTATTTGCTCAACGCCGCCCATGCGTTTCCTTTACGCGCGGACATCCATGCCCTGCTCGGCCGCAGCATCATTGCCCAGGGTCAACATTCGCTTGCCAGTCAGTACCTGACGGGCGTCTGGCAGAAACTGCCTGATGATCCGTCCGTGCGCATGACCCTCTGGCAGGCGCGCAGCCAATCGGAAACGCCCGCACACCTGCGGCGCATCATTCTGGCGCACTTACCCGACATCACTGCTCCCAACGAGCTAGCTCTGGTGCTCAAACTGCTGGCTGAACAAACCCAGACAGCGGGCACGCTGGGTGTGGTGCGCTATCTGCCAAAGCTTCAGGAAATCCACGGCTGGGCCATCGATGTGCACAACCCGCAGGTGGCTGTATCACTGAAACTGGAAGCCAACGGGCATTTGCTGAACATGCTTGCCAGCGCGCCACACCCGCTGCTGACGGCTGCCGGATTGCCTGCAACTCATGGCGGTATCCGTATCAAAGTGCCTGATGGCACGCCTGTCGTGCAGATTTGTTTCGATAACGGCTCTGCGCTGCTGGGCAGCCCCGTGTCGGCCATGCCGGTCTTCGTGGCACCGCCACCTGCACCGAAGGTGGGTGAGAAACAGCCGGTGGACGTGTTGATTCCGGTGTACGACGGACTGGAGGAAACCCTCGATTGCATTAACAGTGCACTGGAGGCGCGCAAGCAAAACCGTACGCCCCACCGCCTGGTGGTGATCGAAGACGCAACGCCGGTGCCCGCGCTGCGCAAAGCCCTCAAGGTTCTCGCCGGCAAAGGCAAGATCACGCTGGTCCAGAACCCCATCAATCTGGGCTTCATCCGCAGCATGAATCGTGCAATGGCGCTGAGCCCGAAGCAGGACGTCATCTGGCTGAACGCCGACACCCGCGTGCATGGCGATTGGCTGGACCGTTTGCGCAACGTCGCCTACAGCGACAAAGCCATTGCCTCGGTTACGCCCTTCACCAATAACGGCGAACTGATGAGCTTTCCAGAGAGCCGCTTCAGCCATCCCATGCCCAATGCGGGCGAACAGGCGCAACTGGATGATCTGGCAAAGCAGACCGACAGCCCGGCCATGGAAATCGAAACCGGCTGCGGCTTTTGTCTGTATATCAAACGCAGCGCCCTCGACAGCGTCGGCTATCTGGACGAGGTCGAACTGCTGCGCGGCTATGGCGAAGAAACCGACTGGTGCCTGAGAGCACGCAACCTGGGTTGGCGACACGTGGGCGCACCGACTGTATTCGTTGCGCACCAGGGCGGGATTTCATTTGGTGCCGAGAAGGCGCTGCGGGTGGCGCATAACAATGCCATCCTCAAGCGTCGCTACCCGGACGCGCCGGCACGCTACGAAAACTTCTGCCTGCGTGACCCTATAAGGCCAGCCCGTCAGGCCTTGCAACGCGCGCGCTTTACTCAACTGGCCGAACAGCTGTCGACACCGCAGCTGAAGCAACTGCATATCGGTGATAACTCAGCGCCAGAAGCGCCCTTAAGCCTGACCTGGCGGAACAAAGGCCAGCATGCCCAGGCAACGCTACAGGCCAAACTGATACCGCTGGCCTTCAGCCTGGATTACGAGTTGCCTGCCGATAACGAGCAACTGCTAAAGGACCTGCGCAACCTGCCACTGGACGAACTGATCTACCAGAACCTGGCGAATTGCCCAGTCGGTTTTTACGCGCTGCCTACCCAACTTGATAAGCCCTATCGAATCATCTGCCGCGACGATGAACTGCTGAAGCCGAATACTCGCTGCGATTGGCCAGACTTCGCTCAGCGCGCACACAGTGTTCAGTTGCCATGGAACGGGCTGCGCGAGCGTTATGCAGCCGTTCTGCCTGCAGCCAATATTCTCATCGAGCAGGCCGATCCGGCTTTGCCGGCAAACCAGGCGACATCAGGCACACTGCTGATTGCAGACGATCTTTCAAACCCTGACATTGCCGGGCAATGGGTCGAGCTGGGCAGGCGCATCACGCGCGAAAAACAACCTGTGCTGTTGCTGGTGCATGGCGACGGCCCGTGGGTCAAACAGCTGTTAAGCACTGGCGCAATTCATGCATTGCCAACCACACAAGGACTGAGCCTGAGCGACTGCCTCCTGCTGGCCGGATGCAATTGCGCACTGAGCCTGGAGCAGAACCCCGGCGCCTCATGGCATGCACCAGGTCTGGCGGCAGAGCTGGGTCTGCCCTTGTATGCTCCGGCTGGTTCGATCGCCCATGAAGCTGGAGCATTACCCATCGACACACTCCTTATTTCGTTGAGTCGGACCTGATGTCAGAACACACGCTGAATACGCCTGAAGCAGGGCATCATTTCAATGACACGCGCTTCAGCGGCGCAATAACCGGCCTGTATGGCGACGTTCTGCAAGGATGGGCGTTGAATACCGCGCAACCGGATGAGCGCCTGGTGGTCGAGGTCTATATCGACGGCGCCTGTGTTTCACTGGTACGGGCTGACCAGTTTCACCCTGGCGCAGAAGCAGGCGACCAGTTCAACGGCTTTGGCGTCCAGCTTCGACAAGGCTGGCTGGACGACGCAAAACACATCAGTGCCCGGGTGGCCAACAGCGACGCCTGGCTAATGGGTGATCTGCATCTGCCTGCCGCGCCCAGCAAGGAGCCGGCACCGATTGCCTCCCAGGTCTGGCACAGTGGCGGACTGCGAATCGGCGGCTGGTCATGGGACCCTGATGCCCCGCAACGTCACGTACAGATCACCATACGTGAAGGCAGCCGGGTACTGGGCCAGGTGACCTGCGACACCCATCACCAGGCACTGGTCTATCGCACGACCAGTGACCACGGTTTCAGTGTCGACCTTCCCTGGGAACTGGCCGATGGCAAGTTGCATACCCTGGAGATCGAAAACGACCTTGGACAGCCGTTATCAGGCAGCCCGGTCACCTTATGCTGCTGGCACGACGGGCTGGAAGGCTTGCTTAAAGAACAGGAGCGAGCGCCCACCCAACAGAATCTGGCGTTGCTGACGCAACTGGCCAAAGACCAATCAATGCGCTTGCCAAAAAGCGCAGGCTTTCATCATTACCCGGAGTGGTTTGAACGGTTCCGGCCTGCCGCCCCGACAGACGATCAACCGGTGCAGACCAAGATCGGCCTGTTGCTGGTCAGCGAAGGCGATACTGCGCTGGAGGCCATCAGCCTGGCCAGCCTTGAAGCGCAACGATCATTGCCTCATCAACGGGCCACAGCTTCTGCAAGTGATCTGATGCCTGCGCTCAAGCACTTGCTTCAGGCCGGATGTGAAGCCGTGATCCCGGTAATGGCCGGCGACCATTTGAGCCCGCACGCACTGGAGCACTTCAGCACGCTACTCAAAGACGGCAGCAGCTGGGGCTATGCAGATTGTGATCGCGACGGGCCACAGGGGGAGCGCAGCCTGCCGTGGATGAAACCGGTCTGGGACATAGACCTGTTTATCGGTGCCGATATCTTCACCCCCGGCGCGATCTTCAGCGCAGCAATCATCGACCAGGCATTGATGTTGCTGCCGGCGGACAGGCAGCAAACGCTCGATGGGTATCACCTGATTGCAGCCATCGCCCTCGCTACTGAAAATAGCCAGGCTGTTGTGACGCACTTGCCACACGTGCTTTACCATCGCAACCACTCCGCCCCGGCAAGCCCGGAGCAGGCCGAACCTTCTGCGCAACGTCTGCAGGCCATCACCTGGCTCTGCGAGACCCTCACGCCGGGCGTCAACGTCGCTCCATTGCACCAGTTTCCAGCGCTGCTTCGCGCGCAATGGCCCTTACCCGTCAGCCTGCCTCGCGTCAGCCTGATTGTTCCGACCCGCGACCAGTTTGCGCTGCTGCACGCCTGCATCGAAGGGCTGCTGACCGCGACTGACTATCCAGATGTGGAAATCATCGTTGTCGACAACCAGTCCAGCGACCCGCAAACCCTCACCTATCTGGAGCAGTTGTCCGAGCGCGGCGTAAGGGTGCTGCCCTACCCTCATGCGTTCAACTACTCGGCGATCAATAACTATGCGGTTACCCACGCAACAGGTGAGCTGATTGGCCTGGTCAACAACGACATTGAAATCATTGATGCTGGCTGGTTGAAGGAAATGGTCAGCCAGTTGATACGTCCAAGGGTTGGCGCAGTGGGTGCCAAACTGTTGTGGCCAAATAGAATGGTGCAGCACGGCGGTGTGGTGGTGGGCGTTAATGGGCTGGCTGCGCACACCGGCAACAACCTGGAACAACGCGACCCAGGCTATCTGGGCATGAATCAGATCACTCGACGCCAAAGTGCGGTCACGGCAGCGTGTCTGTTATTACGAAAATCGGTCTTCGACGAGCTGCAGGGGCTGGACGAGCAAGCCTTCCCGGTCGCGTTCAACGACGTTGACTTGTGCCTGCGTATTCGCCAGAAAGGCTTGAACCTGATATGGACGCCTTTCGCAGAACTGATTCATGCCGAGTCGGCCAGCCGAGGCAAAGACCAGACGCCGGAGAAGCGCGCACGAGGTCAACGTGAGCAACAAGGCTTTATTGAGCACTGGGCACAGTCTGGTCAAAGCGACCCTTACTATCACCCGGCGCTGAGTCTGGATTATCTGAGTGGGCCTTATGGGGGGTTGGCGATGCCGCCAAGGAGTGGGTCCAAAAGGAATGCCGTTACGGCTCTTAAAGCGCCAAGAAGTAGTGAACAAATACATGCTTAGCATAGGTACCATACAGCTAACGATTCCAAAGTGACTGGCGAGAAAAATGAACTCAAAAAGAAGCTTACTGAGCCGCACATACTTGAGGGATAAACGCGCTATGGATGGCGAATTTTCAGGGTCTTATTCCGAGAAGCCTGAAGGTTTGCCTTTGGAAAAAAAAGCAAAGAAAGAATGGTATTTAGTTCAATGCAAATCTGGACAGGACAGTCGTGCGGAAGAGAATCTCACTGCCCAAGGCTATACTAATTTCAGACCAATAATTAACAACTCAAACCATTCTGGCACGAACTTTAAGCACCCTCAGTCGTTATTTCCAGGCTATCTATTTATACACCTCAGCACGGCTGATAATTGGGAGCCTATACGTTCGACTAAAGGTGTTTTGACCGTAGTCAAATTTGGCGGTCGAGCCCATGCTGTGAAAAACGAAATCATTCAGGACATAAAGAATCGAGCAAGGTTTTTAAACAGTTTAAAACCCGTAAACCCAGAAAATGAAAAAGCAGTTTCGGGCTACAGCAGCAGTGAGATAACAACTGTTTTATCCGCCAAAAGTCATGAGGAGCGAACCTTGCTACTGGTTAGTTTTCTTCACAGTGAAAGCCTGAAAAAATGAAGATTTCATGACGTCGATTCAGGGCGTCAAAAAGTACAAAGCACTGAACCGCTTTATACTTAACATATAAGATCCCTCACATCAGGATCTTGATTTTAACCGTCGTCAGGAAAGAACAATAAATCCTGGGGCGGTAGCGTGCCAAAAAGCCGCCGAATTAAACAACACGTTAACCCGCAACATATTTAAGACTTGAACACTCTATCAGAGCCAACTGCTAATCTTGAAAGAAGGCATAGGTACATGAAAACAGATAACAGCTTTCCTTTGATTAGCCAATTTCACGAGCTTCAGGAAGATTTCGAACGACTGTTGATTGCTGACGAAGCAAATGCTTCAATACTGGCCGGCTTGATCGCTGAAAAAGTGACGCTGGAAAAACAGATAGACGCCCTCATCAATAATAACCACTCAAAAGTCGTGCCTGTGTTAACCCAGGAAAAACACAACTCAGAAGTGAACGATCTCATTTCAGAACTGCACGAATTGCAAGAGCGTTTTGAGCAACTTACATTGCTGGAGCGTGAAGACGCTGAAGTCGTCGAATGGGAATCTGAAAAAGCAGAGCTGAAAAACAAGTTGCATACTGTTGCTATGGAACAGCAGCAATACAAAATGATGCTGGGCGAAAAAGAAAAAGAAAACCAGCAGCTATTGACTGCATTGCACGATGCTCAAGAAGAGCTAGAGCGCTCTTTTTTTGCGCAGGAAGCTAGTGATGCGGGGCAAAGGCGTTTAAATCGTTTACTTGAGCGTCATCCAGCATTGTGGGAATTTGACACGCTGGAAATATCCCACGCCATAACGGATGACGACTATCAGGTTGCGCAATGGTGCCTGACTGACGTCAATCTCGATAAGCGCCTGATTTCCAAACTTCGTTTTAGAACAGTATTATCGAACGGTATTGTTGGAATAATTATTCAGCGGGCCGATCAATCGTTATCTTCACCGCTGGTGCGTTGGCCAACTACCTATGCGCAGCATTACGAGCTACCGTGCGTGGTATCCAGAGCCTCCGGCGCGCACGGAAGCGACAATGTATTTAATATATTGGGTTCTTCTGACTGGAACATGATACAGGCACTGACAGGTCGACTCATTGAGCTGTTAGCACGTTCAGACTGCAAGCTTCCAGAAGGGCTAGAGGCTGGCGAATTGAAAGATGGGCTCATCGAGTTCAAAGATATATTGACCAAATGGCCCAATGTACTTCGTTATGACACCATTGATTTGTATAACTCTCTGGAGACGGGCAATTACCACAGCATTGGAATTCGTTTGAAATCCCTGCAACTCGGTGACTGTTCATGGAAGCATCTCGACTACCGCTTGGCCACTGTTAGCGAACCTGGAAAATCGTTCGATCAGCATCCTCGCCTTGAGTTTCCAGAAAAAGCTTCTGAAGTGCTAAAGAGCTGGTTCGCAGAAATCGAGGACGAACATGGCGATCGGCTAGAGCTGCGCTTTGCTCAGCCAAATATGATAGATACACGTGTCTGGAATGCTTTGGATGGCGATGATCGACTCTTCATTGTTTCCTTGATTGCCAGCCTTGATACCCAGATGATGGAGCTTCAACAGAAATATAGTTCCGCACGCAATGATTGGCAATCATGGCGGTATCTCGGCAGCTCAATAAAAACCATTCTTACTCGCAAAAGCACTGAGAGTCAGAAGCTGCAGAAAGTCTGATACGCCAATGAATTCGTCACTTCAGGAATCGACACAATGTTCGATATACATCGTGGAAGACCAGCTTTACACCAGGGCATAATACAAAAAATCCTCCCTAGAATATGACATCTCCAGACAAGACCTGCCCCACAAATTAAGCACCCCTGCATCCCAACTCATTGATCATGTGAAACTTAATTCCTATGAATGACAAGAGCCTACTCTCAATAGCCAACGAAAAATTCAAACTCGGGAAGTTAAAAGAGGCCATCAACTATTATAAGCTGGCCCGCAATGAAAACCCAAAACTAGAAAAAATCACAAGTTACAATATTGATTACGCCAAGCGAAAACTAAAAGACAAAAGCAAAATAATAGAGACACCCCACGACAAGCTATTTAAAAAAATCAGCAAGCAACGCAAAAAAATAATCACCGCGCTGAAAAACTCTATACACGATAAAGAATTGACTCTCAAGATAATCGAGCGCAGCGCTGGTGATAAAAAAGCTTTTAACAGTTCAGTCTATCTCGCGATGTACCCCGATATTGAAAGTGCTATTAATGAGCACGTTTTCACCTCAGCCAAACAACATTATGAGATGTTCGGAAAAAATGAAAGCCGCGTTCATTCCTACCAAAGCTACATCGACAAGTTAAAGCAAGAGCTGAACGTCTTAAAAGCAGAGTTCATAGCTATTGAGAGCCTGTTCAATCAAGATGAATGGCCAACGCTGCTGGATGAGACGGTTGAAAATTATAACATTGCCGCTGTTCCTTTCTATCTTGAAAACACCAGCCATATAAACCTAAATGAGTCCATAGAAGGCATGAGGGTCGGGGTGCATCTACACCTTTACTACACCGACCTTCTGAACGTCATCAGTCAGCACCTCAACAACATCCCAATAGACTTTGATTTATTTATATCAACCCCCCACGACGTAGACCATGAAGCACTCAAAAACGTAGTGTGGGATAGCGTCACACACGTCAAAGGAATACAGATCAAACGTGTTCCTAATCGAGGCAGGGACGTTGCTCCATTTATCATTGAGTTCGGTAACGAGCTTCAGGCTTATGATGCAATCTGCCATATCCACACTAAAAAAAGTGAACATACCAAGGCGCTTTCAGAGTGGGGGGATGACATCCTAGACTCGTTGCTTGGGTCACGCGAAGGCGTGAAAAAAATCCTGACTCTTTTAAAAGGCGATGCAAAAATAATTTATCCAGACGGACAAAATTATTATATGAAGGACCCAACTGGATGGTCCGAGAATCGTGAGATAGCCACGCATATTTTAAGCGACCACCTCGATACTGATATTTCCAATTTCCCCAAAACAGAGTTCCCAGAAGGCTCTATGTTTTGGGCTCGCCAAGAAGGTATTCAGTCGTTTTTAAATATCCCTCTTGATTGGGATGACTTTCCTGAAGAACCCATCCCTACAGATGGCACATTGGCACACGCCCTTGAAAGAATAATACTTATCAGTTCATGCGCAGCACCAGGCCGAATATTCAAATTAATTAAAAACGATTATCTAAATAACAAAATTTATTTTGAAAATAAGAAGTCGTACGTAGGCAAAATCAAAGAGAACACCGTAAAAATTCTTTCTTTTTACTTACCGCAATTCCACCCCATTCCTGAAAACGACGAATGGCACGGCAAAGGCTTTACTGAGTGGACCAAAGTAAAAGCCTCCACCCCATTATTCAAAGGCCACTACCAACAGCACAGGCCCCATGAAGACATTGGGTACTACCTTCTGGACTCACCGGCTATTCTAAAAAAACAAGCAAGCCTGATGCGCGATGCGGGTGTCCACGGTCAGATTTTCTATCATTACTGGTTTTCAGGAAAACTGATTCTGGAAGAACCGGTAAAAATACTGTTGGAAAACAAAGACGTTGAGATGCCGTTCTGCTTTTGCTGGGCAAATGAAAACTGGACAAAACGCTGGGATGGCAATGACGCAGAGGTGTTGCTCGCCCAACACTATAGCGCGTCGGATGCCAGAGACTTTATAAACTACCTGATTCCGTTTCTTAAAGATGAACGCTACATCAAGATAGCCGGCAGACCCGTACTTTATATCTACCGCCCCTCCTCCATTCCTGACCCGCATCTGTACATCGATATATGGAATAAAATCTGTGCTCAACATGGCATTCCCCCTCTTTATATAACTGCAATTCTCACAAGGGGCGCGCATGACCCTAGAGACTATGGTATGGACGGGGCTTTGGAACGAGTGCTTCATGATTGGACTGGCGGAAATACATCCGAAATCAAGGATTCGCTACAAAAATACTGGCCCGTTAATGGCAGTGTTTTGGACTATGGTGATGTCGCTACCTACTACGCAAAACAGGATGCTTCAAAAGAGTTTGAGTACTTCAGGAGTCTCGTACCAACGTGGGACAACACCGCACGGTATGGGTCTGAATCCTATGTGGTACATGAAAGCACACCTGAAAAATTTCAAGGGTGGCTGGAACAGTCCATCGCGTTCACTAAAGCTAACTTGCCTGAAGACAGGCATCTGGTGGTCATTAACGCTTGGAACGAATGGGCAGAAGGCGCCCATCTTGAGCCCGACACCTATTCAGGTTACGCCTATTTGAACAGCGTGGGACGAGCGCTTTCCGGAATCAAATACCAGGATGATAAACCCACAGCGGCCGTAGCCAATACCAAGCTTGTTGTTGAAATTGAGTTACCCGAATATCTCACCAATAATCTGAACCATGACAAATTTGTCAGCGCCAAGTTTTTTCGGCACTTGGCCGAAGCCATAAAGAATTACAAACTTACCGTCTTCATCAAAAATACCGAAGCCGTAAAACGCTTGAAAGAACTCAAATGTAACGTAAAAGATAATCCTCCGAAAAAAATAGATTGCACGTTACAATTCCGACAGCTGGCTTTGATCAGTGATACGTTTATTACGGAAATACTGAAGACTCATAACTCCTTCAAGGACTCGGTCATTATCTCCAATGAATACGGACGTCATCATATACTTCAAGAGTATTATGGGCTGGACTCTGTCACACGAGAAAGTGCGTATGAAAACTCCGTCATACTGATACCCAGCGACAGAAAATCGGACACGTACAAGATAAGCCATAAAGCACGAGCCTTTTCCACTCAGACATCGACACTCCCTAGTGCTGAAATGCCAGAAATAACAACGGTCATAAGATTCCATAAAAATGACAGTATCCTTGAGTTGAAAAATGCGCTGCTCAGTCTTTCAGCAGTGCATTCTTGCGTTGTAAAACCTGTCATTTGTGCTCAAGACCTCAAGCCCCATCAGCTGAAAGAGCTAACAGAACTGTGTGCAAAATTCGAGTACAAAAGCTTTACGGATGTAAAGATAAATAAATTTTTCTCAAGCAATAACAACGGTGATATTCGTGCAAAGTTGCTTCACGAGGGATTGAAGGCTGCGGAGTCCCGGTACGTCGCTTTTCTTGACCATGATGACTTGATGATGTGTAACTCATACGCTTACCTGGTCAATCGCCTGAACATTACAGGAAAGGCGGTTAGCTTTGGCAGGGTTTACGATACCGCTTATGAGTCCAATAAAGAAAAGCTTATCAAGCGAAACAAAACGTATGAATACGGATTCACGTACAATGATTTTCTGGACGTGAACCATGCACCGCTCCACAGCTTCTTGATGGACACTACCAAAGTAGATATCTCAAGCATTCACTACTTTGAAGACCAGAAGTTTATGGAAGATTATTACCTGACCCTGCAGATTTTTGACGGAGAGAATACTGACTGGGCGTCACTCCAAGATAATTTTTATGTAGGTGATTATCTGCACTGCACTGACAGATCGCATACGTTAGCCATTACAGATACGGCCTCGAGAAGCTCCGTTATCACCAACACTGAATTCGAAAAATGCAAGAAGCGTGTAGAAGATCTCAAATTGGAGATAAAGAAAAAACTAAATAGCCATTGAGGAAACTTCATGAACAAAATCTTAAATTTTGTCCCGTCTAAAGCAAGTGCCGTCAAGGAACTGTTGAAAGGCTGGAATATTGAAGAGCCTGCACCAGAGATCAGCCAGTCAGTGGCTGAAGACTATTTAAAAATAAGTGGCTGGGCGATCGGGCACCGGCCCATAAGAAAGCTCGCGTTAGAAGTTTCTAACGAAATTTATTATGCCGACCTTGATACCCAGAGGCCTGATGTCATTGAGGCCGTCTTCGGTAAATCCGAAGACGGCGCAAACGATAGTTCATGTGGTTTTTCCATAACCCTTCAATCTAAATTGTCTTCCATTGCCTCTTTTGATATCGGCTTTATTTTTGAGGAAAAGATTGAATGGGTAGGTACCTTCTTCTTTGAGGATCCTCAAAAAGTACTAATCGGAAAACATCAATGGCTTTTTCTTGACAATGATTCTAATGACAGTGTTGATCAGTTCACAGGGCATTTGGAGTTCCCCGTTTCAGATCAAGAGAAATGGATTACCTACCTCTCAGATGTGCAATCCATATCAACAATAAACAAGTTCGAATGGCTGATGGTTTTAGCACCGTCAAAAGAATACGTTTTCCAAGATTATTACCCTCACGAATTGAGCGAACACAACACACCCGGCCAATTCATGAAGCTCTTTAATGGTCATCAAAAAATCATTTATCCTCTAGATTTACTTATCCAAGATAGGGAATTGAGCTATTGGAAAGGTGATACTCACTGGACAGACTATGGTGCCTATCTTATCTTCAAGGATATCCTTAGCAGATTCAACCTGCCGGTTCTGAATTTTGATCTTCACTGCCACATCGAGTTTTCCATTAAGTATTCGATTGGTGACCTCTCTGAAAAGTTGCCCGGGCACCCGAAGCAACCAAAAGTTCAACTATCTGAACGCAACTGTAAACCATCTGAGGTTGTCATCTATGACAACCACATTCCAAATAACGGACGTATTATAATTTCCGAAAACACACAACCTTTGTGTTCTGACTCTATACTGATTTTCGGAAGCTCGTCTGCCTACAACTTTGTCAAGTTTTTCCAGATGTATTTTCGTCGGGTTGTTTTGGTCCACAGCGCTGCGGAGCTTGACACAGAGATCATTAGCCATGAAAAATCAAAATACGTATTATTGCAATCAAACTCCAGGTTTATTAATGTAGCTCCTGAGTATCTTGGCACACACAGCGTCAGAAGATTGATACGCTCCAAAATCGAAAATTTCAGCGCTCTGGAGGTAAGAAAGATTATGAAACTTCAAGATCACTCACTCAGTGGCAACGAAACGTTTTACACCTCTATGCTATAACCTCTCAAGATTCAACATAACAATCATTCACGCCGTGAGTGTCAGTGCTGCAATTAGGTTTCAGCTACAACACCTTAAGACTGAAAACACATCAATCCACAGCACTGGGTTACACAAGGATATTCTTTATGTCTCTCGCACAACTTTATGCCGCTCACGAAGGGTTTGTATCGGATAAGTGGGATATCTACCTATCTGAATATGAACGTCTCTTCAACCGTTTACGTTTAGAACCTGTTTCAGTTTTGGAGATCGGAGTACAGAATGGAGGCTCTGTTGAAATCTGGAATAAGTACTTCCCAAACGCCACCAGCATCATAGGGTGCGACATAAACCCCCAATGCGACCAACTGACGTACTCGTCTGACAAAATCGCTATCATTATTGGCGACATTAAAGACGTTCACACTCGCTCAGCCATATATGCTATTTCAACGACGCTGGATATCATCATCGATGACGGTTCTCATACCAGCAGCGATATCATCGAAGCTTTCGGCTGCCTTTTCCCGTGTTTAAAGCAAGGTGGTATTTTCGTCGCAGAAGATTTGCATTGCAGCTACTGGGGAGAATGGGAGGGCGGCCTTTATAATCCTAGTTCATCAATGGCTTTCTTCAAAGTGCTTGCTGACATCATAAATTATGAGCATTGGGAGCTAGACCTTAGCAGAACTCAGGCGTTGCAGCCCTTCGGGATCAGTTCAGCGTTGTGCGAAGAGCTGTTGGCTGAGATACATTCAGTTGAGTTTGTCAACTCGATGTGTATCATCACTCGCCGTCCGATTGAGCAAAATGTGTTAGGCGTACGTCACGTGGTTGGCCGAGATGAGCCTGTATGCCCGGTCAAGCAAGTTGATGGCACTTTTTGCGAATCACCGCCGCAGCATGTTGACGTGAAGCTATTAGAGATAACCGAACTGGAACTACGGCGAAAGCAGTTATTGGAGCAGCTCTCACACACAGAAAAACAGCTTAATGTACTGCGCAGAAATACCGGCATGGATACTCAGGATTGACACATAGCTTCCTGTCTAAATTTTCGTCCCATGCTTGCTTAACGCTTTTACATTTTGGCTGAGTGTGTTCTCCATTCTTACCCAATACTCTATTAAAGAGCCCAAATGATTCTAATAACAGGCGGAGCCGGCTTCATCGGTTCGAATTTCGTGCTGCAATGGTGTGCTCGCAATGATGAGCCGGTGTTGAACCTGGATGCGCTGACCTACGCAGGCAATCTTGCCAATCTCCAGTCGCTGGAAGGCAATGAGCAGCATCGCTTCGTACACGGCAACATCGGCGACGCTGAGCTGCTGACCAGGCTGTTCGCAGAGCATCGGCCACGGGCCGTGCTGCATTTTGCGGCGGAGTCGCATGTGGATCGTTCGATTACCGGTCCCGAAGCATTCGTCGAGACCAACGTGATGGGCACGTTTCGTTTGCTGGAAGCGGCCCGTGCGTACTGGAGTGGTCTGGAAGCAGCCGATAAAGCTGCATTCCGTTTCCTGCATGTATCCACTGATGAGGTGTATGGCACGCTGGGCGCGAACGATCCGGCGTTCACCGAAACCACGCCTTATGCGCCAAACAGCCCCTACTCGGCCAGCAAGGCAGCCAGTGACCACTTGGTGCGTTCCTATCACCACACTTACGGCATGCCGGTCTTGACCACCAATTGCTCGAACAACTACGGGCCGTTTCATTTTCCCGAAAAGCTGATTCCGTTGATGATCGTCAACGCCCTGGCTGGTAAGGCTCTACCGGTTTACGGGGACGGTCAGCAGATTCGTGACTGGCTGTTTGTCGAAGATCACTGCTCTGGCATTCGTCGTGTTCTGGAAGCTGGCGCGCTGGGTGAGACATACAACATTGGCGGCTGGAACGAGAAGGCCAATATCGAGATCGTACAAACACTGTGCGCACTGCTTGACGAACTGGCGCCCGCTGCCAAGCGCCAAGTCATCAATCAGCAAACGGGCGCACCGGTCAGCGCTTATGCAGAGTTGATCACTTATGTCACCGATCGCCTGGGGCATGACCGTCGTTACGCGATTGATGCGCGAAAGATCGAGCGCGAGCTAGGCTGGAAACCTGCGGAGACCTTTGATACCGGTATCCGCAAGACCGTAGAGTGGTACCTGGCCAATCAGCAATGGGTGAATGGCGTCATGGATGGCAGTTATCGTGACTGGATCGTGCAACAGTATGAGGTCAGCAACGCATGAAGATTTTGCTGTTGGGCAAGAACGGGCAGGTCGGCTGGGAGCTGCAACGCGCCCTCGCACCGCTGGGTGAAGTGGTTGCGCTGGATCGCCAGGGTGCCGACGGTTTGTGCGGAGACCTTGCCGATCTGCAAGGCCTGGCGGCCACGGTTCGCAAGCTGGCGCCGGACGTGATCGTCAATGCTGCTGCTTATACCGCAGTGGATAAGGCTGAGACCGAACAGGAACTGGCAGCGCTGATCAACGGCGAGGCGCCCGGTGTGCTGGCGCGAGAAGCCGCGGCGCTGGGTGCCTGGTTGATCCACTACTCCACTGACTATGTGTTTGATGGCAGTGGCGAAGAGCAATGGCAGGAAAGCGCGCCAACTGGCCCGTTGTCGGCCTATGGCCGTAGCAAGCTGACGGGCGAGCAGGCGATTCAGGCCAGCGGTGCCAAGGCGCTGATACTGCGCACCAGCTGGGTGTACGCGGCAAAGGGCAACAACTTTGCCAAGACCATGCTGCGCCTCGCCACCGAGCGAGACTCCCTGAACGTTGTGGCTGATCAGTACGGCGCACCTACCGGGGCGGAACTGATTGCCGACGTGACGGCACACATCCTGACCCGTATCGTTGGCGATCAACACTCGGCCGATCTGGCCGGCGTTTACCATCTGGCGGCTGCGGGCGAAACAACGTGGCACGGTTTTGCGCAGTTTGTTCTGGCGCATGCCGAGCGCAATGGAGCAATGCTGAAGGTGTCGGCCGACAAGATAGGGGCGATCCCTACCGAGGCTTATCCACTTCCGGCGCCACGTCCGCACAATTCCCGGCTGGCTTTGGGTAAACTCGAAACCACTTTTCAACTGAAGATGCCGCCTTGGCAACAAGGCGCACAACGCATGCTGGACGAAATTCAGCGCTAAGGACTTTCATGGCTCGTAAAGGAATCATTCTCGCCGGCGGCTCGGGTACCCGTTTGCACCCGGCCACACTCGCTGTCTCCAAGCAGCTGCTGCCTGTGTACGACAAGCCGATGATCTATTACCCGCTGAGCACGCTGCTGCTGGCGGGGATACGCGACATCCTGATCATTTCTACGCCACAGGACACACCACGCTTTTCGCAGCTGCTGGGCGATGGCAGCCAATGGGGTCTGAACCTGACCTACGCCGTGCAGCCAAGCCCGGACGGGCTGGCTCAAGCATTCACCATCGGTGCGGATTTCATCGGTAACGATGCGTCAGCGCTGGTGCTGGGCGACAACATTTTCTATGGCCATGACTTCCAGTCGCTACTGCTCAATGCCAGCAACCGCGAATCCGGCGCATCGGTGTTTGCTTATCACGTGCAAGACCCCGAGCGTTACGGCGTGGCCGAGTTCGACGACGGCGGTCGCGTATTGTCGCTGGAAGAAAAGCCCACGGTTGCCAAGTCTAACTACGCCGTCACTGGTTTGTATTTCTACGATAACCAGGTAGTGGATCTGGCGCGTCAGTTGAAGCCCTCCCCGCGCGGTGAACTGGAGATCACCGATCTCAACACGCTGTACCTGGAGCAGAAGCAGCTGCACGTCGAAATCATGGGCCGTGGTTATGCCTGGCTGGACACCGGCACGCATGACAGTCTGCTTGAGGCAGGTCAGTACATCGCCACGCTGGAAAGACGACAAGGCCTGAAGGTCGCCTGCCCGGAAGAGATCTGCTACCGCGCAGGCTGGATCGATGCCGCACAGCTTGAAAAGCTTGCGCAGCCGTTGATCAAGAATGGTTACGGCCAGTATTTGAAAAACGTCTTGAAGGAAAAGATTTTCTGATTGAGTCTGGCGGCTTGATAGGCTAAACCGGCAAAGGGCGCGATACCGTTATAAACAGTATCGCGCCCTTTGCAGTACCAAGCAGCTTAATGGATTACTTTGAAATCAATCGACTTCAAGCACCATTTTAAGCAGCTTTTTCTCACCGGCAACAACAGGTTCTACGCTCTTGACGATCAGGTGATTCTCACCCGTGACACCGAAATTGCCAACGATTTCGTTAACACACAACTCGGTGGTATCGAAGAAGCAAAGCGCCGTGAACTCGCCTTTGTCCTTGGTCGTTGCCAGGAAGTCATCCCTGAGGACGCCGCCCCGAAATGCAGCGCCATAAACCGGCAGCGTGCGCTGAAGATGCTTGGTCTCGAACACGGCCGGCCACACGTCCCAGAAAGTACCGGTAATGACTTCGGCTTTTTCTTTCACAGCCAGATCGGCGACTGCCTTGGAGTTGGAACGCCATGGCGCACCGACCAGTTCTTTATAAGTCGCCGTGAAGCCGCCCAAGGGAACGAAGATGCAATACACCAATGCCAGGCCAGGGATGAGCAACGCGTACTTGTACTGACCCAGCATCAACGTCCGGGTAATGACCAACCCGAAGACACTGGCGATGATGAGTTCGCTGGTCAGGAAGTAACGCACGTTATGCAGGTTCATCTGAACCCACAACGTGTTTGCTAACAAGACCACGATGGCTAGCGCGACGCATAACACGCCACTCAACTCGAGAAACTTTTTTTCCGCTGCTATCTGATAACAAATCAAAGCGATGGCGAGAAAAAGCAGGAACGCACCCAAGTTAAGGTTCTGATAAATAACGTGCAGGGCGTCAATAACGGCCTGAGGCGATATCAACAGACCTAGCTCGGTAGGCGCCACGCCATATGTCTGACTGTGATAGCGCGCAATAAGGACAGCCAGGCAGTTGATGACAAAGAAGGAAAGATATCGTTTCCAGAAAGGCCATCTCAACACGCCCAGCAAAAAGATCACGGGGATCGCGTAGGTCAGTAAGGCATAGTTGGTCGCGTAAGCAAGGCTGCACACGAAAAGGGCAATCACCGCGATGACGGCCTTGGGTAGCTGCGAGTAAGTCAGCGCGTACGCGAGAGCCAACATAACCAGCGAAGTACCGAACGTGTTGTGCTGGACGTAAAAGTTGAACTGAGCGTATTGGCTCAAGCAGGCGAGCAAAATGATGTTGGTGATCGCAATTGCGACAAGCAGGAATTTTGGGCTTCTATTGAAGAAGATCAAGATACCCAGAGGGGACAGGTAAGCAAACATGCTGCGAAAAAAGACCTGCACCCGCAGATTGGTTTCTACATCTGTAAATGGAGAAGCCAATGCAGGTATGAAATTCAGCAGGCGATCCTGACCCCAGAAATACCAGGTCAGTTTCTGGGTCGACATCAGAGAAGTAAGAATGCCATCTCCATCCTGAAAGCCCGCCAATGACTGGGTTAGCGGGAGTATTGCACCCGCAATAACGCCCGACAACAGGATAAGCAGAACGCCCAGCAAAAGCGTACGACGATCATCACTGGTGGATACACCCGTCATGCGCTTTTTGCACCGATCTGACGGTTACCGCAGCTCAGACAAACGTTGTCCTTGATGCTTTTTGAGTTCGGCTGATCAACCTTGATCAACGAGAATTCACACTGGCATTTCTCGCATTTCATTATCACGTTGTTCACCGAAGGAGAAACCTTGGTGAAATGACTGATCGCCGTCAGTCTCAGCAGATTGGCGATGCCGCGAAAAATTTCCAGCGGCGGAATCTTCGACACGCCTGCATTACGCTCATGGAAATGGATCGGACGCTCGGACAACTTCAGACCATGTCGATATGCCTGGACGATCACCGCAAGGAAGAACGAATAACCACCGACAACCAGCGTGTCAAAGTCGATTGCGTTCAACCGGCTGACGCGAAACGCACGAAACGAGGTCGTGAACTCGGAAAGCTTGATGCCCAGCAAAAGCCGCGCGGCCTTATTGGCTGCCTGACTGACACGCAAACGATAACCGGTGTAATCGCACTTTCCGCCTTCAGCATAACGCGAACCGATGACCAGATCCGTCGTGGCATCCAGAGCGCCAATCAGTTTCGGAATGTCGGCAGGATCGTGGGAGTGGTCACCATCCATCGTGACAAGAATGTCGTAGGAATGAAAAATTGCATACTTCCATGCCAGCAGATGCGCAGTCCCCAGACCTAACTTGCCTGGACGCACGATCACCTTCAGGCTCGGCCTTGCTAACGTGGCCAGAATATCGAGGGTGCCGTCCTTGCTGCTGTCATCTACGACAAGGATATCCGCATCGGGGGCGGCGGCCGTGATCCGCTCGATCATGGAGGTAACGTTGCCAGCCTCGTTGTAGGTGGCAAAGAAGATCAATTTTTTCATTATTTTTGCTTAATTCTGTTCAATTGGTTTGGGTTTTGGAGACAGCATTTTCCAAACGAAGTTGTACGACATAAAGTAATTCCAGAGCGAACCCACCACGATCCCGCACAGCGCGGAAATCATAGGCAACTGGATACGGTCGTAGATTTCTCCCGAAATCAGCAAGCTCAAACCGAGGCCGAGAGACGTGATCGTGAGATAGATCAGATACCCGGCGATGATTCGCTTGCCGGTCAGGCTTGTCTCGCGGTAAGTCGACTTGTTGTTCATCAGATAATTGAAACTGGCAGCCACAATCATCGCGCCTGCGTTGGCGTACCGGAAGCTGTCTGTCGAGGTCAGCATCAGCGTCTTGAGAACGCTCATGTGCACCAGCACGCCGAGTGACCCTACAATCAGGAATGATATGAGCGATAACGGAAATATCCCTCGGGTGAGCCTGTAAACCAGATTGGCGATTCGTCGTATTAATGTTGGTATCACGCTGCTCACTACCGTATCGAAGGTTTTGACGCTGACAAACGCTTATTAACGCGCAGAAATCGCCCAAAAAATAGGCCGGAATGATAGAGTTTTTAGCCCCATCTAGCAAGCCACACCGTGCTATCACCAGCGCCTATGATGAAACACATGCTCCCATCAGGCGTGCTGCAGATAAATGCCGGAGAACCGGCAGCATCAAGCTTGATCTGATATTTTTCACGGCCGCCTGACGTATCAGACGGCCCTGGATCAGAACTTAAAAGGACGAACGGTGCGTTAAAGTACGCACTTTTCAATCTCGCCAATGAGCTGTTGCGCACTGCCTTTCCATGTGAGCCAAGGCATTTCTCCAGACTGCGGATGCTGTTGAACCTCGTACAGTTTCAGCCATTCGGCAAGGCTGTCAGCCACATCCTGCGCAGTCGCGCCATTGAAGTACCAGGCGAACTCACCCGCCACCTCACGGAATACAGGCAAATCTCTTGCGATAATCGGCAGCTTGTATTGCGCTGCCTCAATCAAGGGCAGCCCAAAGCCTTCGCCATATGAAGCGGCTATCAGGCAATCAGAATGGTTATAGAGATGCTCAAGGTACTCGTCACTTACGCCGTCCAGCCACAGCAACTGCTTGCCCAACTGTTCATGGCTCATCAGCCTTGACGCCAGATCATCTACCAGCCAGCCGTGCTTGCCGACGATGATCAGGTTTGCCTGAACACCTGCGGCCCAGAGCAGCTCAAACGCATCCAGAGTCTGCGCATGACCTTTACGCGGCTCAAGCGTACCCACCATCAGGAAATGCGGGAACGGCTCAAGCGACTCAATGCGAAGAGCCGGATTCTCCGGAAACCCTCTGGAAGGCATCGACTGATCAATGTCTGCACCAAGGTGAAAGGCGCCGATGCGGAATGGACGAGTGCGCGGTGGTGCATTGTGCTCCAGCCATTCGCGCAACTCGTCTGCAACAGCATGAGAAATACACATCGCGCCATCGTACTGGGCGACTGCGTGAATCCATTTCACGTAATGCGCTTGCAGACTGTCCACGAAGCAGTGTGGCAGTTGAAGAATCAGCAAATCGTAGACGACGAAGAAGATATTGACGCCATGCGCGCGCATCGTATCCAGATAGGTCTGCTTGTGCGGCAGCACGTCCATCAGCAAATCCAGACACAGGTACGTATCACCTGCACGGTAGCTGATGACTTCGTCTTCTTCTGCTTCGCTGGCTTCTTTGCCCAGAAACAATGTGGTGAACTGCGCGGCATACCGGTAGAAGGGCTCACCGGCCTTGGTATAGACCGGCTTGATAACGTAGCCTTCGGGCGGGTAGTTCAACCACTCGGCCAGGATGCTGCGCACAACTCGCTGGATCCCGCTTTTGCCGTCGTGTTTGCACAATTCCGAGATATCAACGAACAGCGTTGGCTTATCAGCCGGACCTTGCAATGAAAAATCAATGGCTTTGGCCAGACGCGGGATGTCCAGATCTCCGGAGTTCAGGTGTCCTGTTGCCTCCAACGCATGCACCAGAGCCAACGCGCTATCCTGCTCTGGCGGAGTGCTGTCTACCGGGTGCTTGAAGTTCTCCAGAGCCTGTTCGAACGCTTTCACTGAAGCAATGCCAGTGCGGTCCCATGAAAACAGCTCGGCGCGCTGAAGACCGTGCTTGGCCAACGCTATGCGGAACGAGTCGTCGGTCAGCGCAGCACGTATTTTGTCGGCAATCGCGTTAACATCGAACGGATCGAACGTTGCGTCTTCCCAGCCAATGACTTCAGGCACGCTGGAAGTATTGGCACCTATTACTGGAGCCCCACACTTCATTGCTTCAAGGGGTGGAAGACCGAAACCTTCATGCCACGAAGGGAATACGTAAAGCTGGCATGAACTGTATAACGCTACCAGCTCCGCATCAGTGATGTAGCCAGTCAGCACCAGATCGTTTCCGCTCAGGCCAAGTTCCTGAGCCAGAGTCAGGTAAGTGTTGACATGGAAGTCGGGCATTTTCCCGGCAAATACTAGCTGAATGTCGCTTTGCTCTGCCTTGATCATGGCAAACGCCCTGATCAGTTGCGGCAGATTCTTGCGTTCATCAGCTCCGCCTGAATAAAGCACGAACTTCTCTCGCAGGCCGAACTTTTTCTCAAGTGCAACACGCTCGTTAATACTCAATGCAACTGGCCGGAAGACATCGTCGGCGGCCGTCGAGACATTAACGATTCGGGCCTTGTCCAGCGGCAGCAGCGATAACGCTTCCTCTCTCGCGAATTCCGAAATGGACAGCAGCAGGCCGTAGTGCTTGAAGTCTTCAACCTTGTTCAGGTAATGCTTCTTGTACACCGGGTTACCGTCCAGATATTGTTCCGGACTGACGAAGGGGATCAGGTCATACAGTGTCGAGCTGACCAACGAACTCGTGTCAAGCAAAGGGCTGCCAATGACAGCGTCGTCGCCATACCCTTCTACTGCGCTGGTGACGTGCACCACATCAGGTTTGAGGTCACTGATACACGCCTGACGAATATGCTGTGCCACATCTCTTCTGACACTATTGGCCGGGTCGTGATCACACACAGGCCCCTGTGCATACCACACCCGGATATGACTTTGCGGCAGCAAGCCGGCAAACGCAGTGCGGATGCTTTCAATGCTCTCACTGAGCATGCCGTTGAGCACCAGGTAAACATCGTGATCACCACGGTTGCGCACAATGCCTAATGCCAAAGACAGGCTGTAACGACCAATACCGCGAAATCTGCTTTCTGTTTGCGCGCCCTGCATGTCGATTACGATACGCATTATTTCTGCCCCCTCGTGATAGCTTCCCTGAGGGCATTCTCGATAGTGCGGCCTCGCTGGGTCAGTGGTGCGTGATCAATCACGCCGTGCGGTGGATCGCTGACAATTGTCTCAGGAGCAGGATTCACTGTAGCCTGATGCATACCGCTTAGCTTGGCATGTAGCCACGGACTGGATTTCAGGACTGCCAAGACCGGACGTTCAATCACAGGTCTGCGGGCCAGCCAGAGGCGTGCATGCGGAACACTTCGACGCAGTACCTGCCCCAGCGTCGAGCGGCTGCTGCGGAACGGCCAATAGATAGCACGTGCGACCATTCGCAGGGGTGCCGAGATGCGCCAGGACGTGCTGCTATGTATCGCCGCTAATTGCCGCTCGTACGCTGTGGCCTGTAGCCACCAATGGTGCGCGTTGCCCAGCGAGGCGTTCAAACGAGCGTTCAAGTCGTCCAGATGCGCTTGCGTTTGCGCTTGCTCTACCTGCTCATGGGTCAACGAATCTCGAGTCAGAAACTCCAGCCTGATCTGGAGTTGCTCAATAGTTGCGAAGGCTTCATCAAGACGGGCGTCAGTGTGCTTGACGGTATCGAGCGTGTCTTTCTGCAACAGTTGTACGGTGTGATAACGCGACTCTGCGAGATCCGCACGCAAGCCGACCTCGCGCACCTGGGCGGCCATGTAAGCGTGACTCTCTTCCAGCCGGGCGTTCATGTGAGCGTGACTCTCTTGCATCTGGGTGTTCATGTCTGTGCGACTTTCTTGCAGTTGGGTGTTCATGTGCTCACGATTTTCTTGAAACTGAGTGTTCATTTGCGCGAAATTGATATCGCTACGCCCTCCAAGTTCATGGACGACCACTTCAAGCTGCTCGCTGTGCAGCTTTGCCTGCTCTGTAAACTGTTTGGTTTGCTCTAAAAGAACTTCCAGATGCTGATTACGTTGTTCAATCTGCTGCAACCGATTCAGGGCTTGCTCATCGTATCGCTTGGCAAGCGTATCCAGCGCCAAGCCATAGTCCGTCGCAAAAGCGCTGTCGAAACATTGGGTCTGTTCGGCTGATGCCGCTTTTTGAGCGACAATCGCATAATCCGGGCTGGCCCCCCCCAGAACATCCATCAAATCGACAGGGCCGCCATTTACCAGCACTGGGGGCTCATGAAGACGCATCAACTTCGAACGACTAAACCCCGAGAACTCGATCAGAAAATCCAGCAGCAAGTGCGGAATCGGACGCTCATGGGTCGGATCAAGATAGAAGTTCTGAGTACCTACTACCAGGTTCTCTGCGTTGGGTGTTTCCAGAATCAACAGTCCTGCCGGCTTCAAAACCCGTAGCGCTTCGGCAACCAGCACTTTCAGATCCTTGAACGGAATGTGCTCGGCAATGTGAAAACCCGAAACGAGCGCCTGGCTATCGTCCGGCAGTTTTTTTAACGCGCTGAGCGCGTCATCCAGTTCAACGGGCAAACCGCGCTCAACACAGGCGTCGAGCATTCCGCTGTCAAGGTCTATACCACGGGGCGTGAAACCGACTTGAATCAGAATCTCCAGCCATTCCCCGCGACCACAGCCGAGGTCCAGCGCTTGGCAAGCCGGGTACATCTGCTGGAGAGGCTCAATAAACGGAAAATACGCTTGCTGTCGCTCGCTAATCAATTCGCGAGAACCACGATGGCGGTCTTCAAAAGCACGATAGAACGGAATGGTCATCGACTACACTCCACAACAGGCGGTAACCAGGCCAGCCCTACAAACTCGCTTTGCGAAATATTGACTACGTTAAACACAAGCGTCAGGTCTACCCATTCATAGTTGCGTGATAAATGACTGTCTGTTGTATGGAGCGCGACTGCAATCGAGTAGGAACCCGGACCGAGGTTGGCCGCAAAGCTGAACACGTAGTCCAACGATTCGCCTGCCTGCAGATCGACAATCTTGCACCCCATATGATGGGTGTTGGTGCCATACACCGGTTGCCCCAGTCGGTCCTTGATCAGGTAGCCCACTACCAGCTCAGGGATGGCGCTGTTTACCTGCGCGTTAATACGCAAGGAAACAGGCTCACCAACGGACACGTATTCAATGCGTTCGCCTGCAGCGTTGTGTAGCGTGACAGGACCTATTGTGGCCTCGCCGCTACCCGATCGGGTTTGCACCACACCCTCTTCCAGTTCGCGAGTCTGAACCGTGGCGTTTTCTTTTTCAGCAATCAGTGCATTGTAGAAGTCCATGACTTCTTCAGGCTTGCCGTCTTTTATGACGGTACCTTTTTCAAGCAGGATCGCGCGATTGCATAAAGCCTGGATTGATCCACGGTCGTGCGAGACGATCAACAGGGTCGTGCCTTGTTTTTGAAACTCGCGTATGCGATCGAAACTTTTATGCTGGAAATAACTGTCACCCACCGACAACGCTTCGTCGACGATAAGGATTTCAGGCCTGATAGCAGTGGCAACGGCAAACGCAACACGCATCTGCATACCACTGGAGTACGTGCGTACCGGCTCGTCAAAGTAGGTGCCGATTTCGGCAAAGGCTTCGATCTCCCTGATGACGGTATCTATCCGATCAGCATTGAAGCCCATAAGGCCTGCCGCGTGATACACGTTCTGGCGACCGGTCAGGTCGGGTGTAAAGCCCATACCCAACTCAAGAATAGCGGCAATACGACCGTTGACCTGCACGCTGCCCTCAGTGGGCTGCAACGTACCGGTAATCATTTTGAGCAACGTCGATTTACCTGCGCCGTTCTGCCCGACGATGCCAATGGCCTCACCTGGGTAGATCGAAAAACTGATGTGTTTGAGGACCCAATGCTCCTCTTTCGGCTTGGTGCTCAGCCCGAACCAGCGAGCGATACGCTGGAACTCGGAAGCATAAACGCGATAGGCCTTGCCCAGGTTGTTGACACTCAGCAGGCTCATAGTACGTCCACCATTTCCGGCGCAGCCCGGCGAAACATGAATAACCCCAACAGCATCAAGCCTGCTGCTACAGCAGCAGTGACGGCCAGGCTCTGCAAGTCAGGCGATCGGGCGTAGACCAATACATCGTGATAGGCACTGACGATCGGAAACATAGGGTTGATACCCATGACGCTCTTGAATTGCTCGGGAATGATATTGAGCGGGTAAACAATCGGCGTGAACCAGAACCATACCTGCAACAAAATAGGAATGACCTGACCGACATCGCGTATGAAAACGTTCAATACGCCGAGAATCAACCCCAGTCCTACAGCCAGCGCAGTGACTACGATGGTCAGCGGAATCAGCCACAGCATCTGCCAGTGCGGCCATTGTCCCAACGCAGCGAAGACCAGCAATATGGCGGCGAACAACAATACGTAGTTGAGCAGGCATGACCCCGCGACAATCACCGGTAAGGTAATGCGAGGAAAACGCATCTTTTTCATCAGGTTGCCCTGGTCGATGAACAGCGTCAGGCAGCGACTGATTATCTCTGCAAAGTAGCTCCAGGCCAGCATGCCGGCCATAAGGTAGACGGCGTATGCGTACTTGTTATCAATGCCGGGCAGTTTGGCAGCCAGCACGTTAGACAGGACCAGTGCATAGATCGCAACCTGCGCCAGCGGGTTGATGATCATCCACAGACCGCCCAGGCGGCTACGGGCAAAACGTGCGGAAAACTCATTGCGAATGGACGAAAAGACGAATCCCCGGTATCCCCAAAGGCTTCTGAACAGCTCCAACATTGATGACTCCTGAATAAGGGTGAAGTCGCGCTTACCCTATGTGTTCCTGTTCCGCGCAGTGGTACTCAAGGTCTCGGCCGAAGCACGCGATACGAGGGTCCTACCCAGCGACGAAACGCAAAAATCAGAAAAAGGTTTCTGGGGGCGCACTATATCGCCTTCGCTGGAATAGTCACCGTTTAGTCTTTAAATCCTCACTTTATAGTTGAATTGTTCATGAAGATCGGCTGAACTGCGGTAGGAAATACCTGACAACCGGGCGATTATCGAACACTACGGTACTCGTATAATAGAGACGTGCGGTAACGAGCACCCCGGTTGATGCCTCATGGCCATACAGATTGCACATATTGACGCCCGTTTTCGCGAGTCACGCCGCCCCGAAAGCTCAGGATCTTTGCCTGACAGTAGGGTGTAGCAGTCGTATATAGGCTTTCTAACCTGTATCATCGCTCGCCAGGCATACAGTACAAGCCTCGCAAACAACCTGGGGCACCCGTTCTTCGATGGAGTTAAAAGACATAGCATGAAAGCAATCATTACCGGCATTACTGGTCAAGACGGCGCTTACCTGGCTGAGCTGCTGCTCGAAAAAGGCTATACCGTTTATGGCACCTATCGCCGTACCAGCTCCGTAAACTTCTGGCGCATAGAAGAGCTCGGGATCCAGAATAATCCTAATCTGCATCTCGTCGAGTATGACCTGACTGACCTGTCTGCCAGCATTCGTTTGCTGCAAACCACGGGCGCTACCGAGGTCTATAACCTCGCGGCTCAAAGCTTCGTGGGTGTTTCGTTCGAACAGCCACTGACCACTGCCGAGATCACCGGCCTTGGCGCAGTGAACCTGCTGGAAGCCATCCGTATCGTCAACACGAAGATCCGCTTCTACCAGGCGTCGACTTCCGAGATGTTCGGCAAGGTTCAGGCCATTCCACAGATCGAGAGCACGCCGTTCTACCCGCGCAGCCCTTACGGCGTGGCCAAGCTGTACGCTCACTGGATGACCATCAACTACCGCGAGTCCTACGGCATCTTCGCTACCAGCGGGATCCTGTTCAACCACGAATCGCCGCTGCGCGGTCGTGAGTTCGTGACCCGCAAGATCACTGATTCGGTTGCCAAGATCAAACTGGGCCTGATCGAGTCGTTCGAACTCGGCAACATGGACGCCAAGCGCGACTGGGGTTTTGCCAAGGAATACGTCGAAGGCATGTGGCGCATGCTGCAGGCTGACGAGCCGGACACCTTTGTACTGGCGACCAACCGCACCGAAACCGTACGCGATTTCGTGAGCATGGCGTTCAAGGCCACTGGCGTAACCATCAAGTGGGAAGGCGAAGCCGAATCCGAAAAAGGTATTTGTGCTGCGACTGGCAAAGTGCTGATTTCGGTCAATCCGAAGTTCTACCGCCCTACCGAAGTGGAGCTGTTGATCGGCGACCCTGCAAAAGCCAAGGAAGTTCTGGGCTGGGAACCGAAGACCAATCTGGAAGAGCTGTGCCGCATGATGGTTGAAGCGGACCTGCGTCGTAATGAAAAAGGCTTTTCGTTCTGATGAGTATTGCTGGCAAGCGCGCACTGATCACAGGCATCAACGGCTTTACAGGTCGCTTCATGGCGACCGAGCTTGCCGCCCAGGGCTGTGAAGTCCTCGGCGTCGGCAGTCAGCCTTCGGACAGCCCTGGCTACTATCAGGTGGACCTGGCAGACGTGGCCGGTCTTCGCAAGCTGCTGGCAGACACTCAACCGGATATCGTCGTGCACCTTGCTGCACTGGCGTTTGTAGGGCATGGGGCTGCGGAGGCTTTTTATCAGGTCAACCTGATTGGCACCCGCAACCTGCTTGAAGCGATTGATGCGTGCGGCAAGGTGCCTGATTGCGTGCTGCTGGCGAGCAGCGCCAATGTCTACGGTAACGCTTCATCCGGCATGCTGGATGAAACCACCCCGCCGGCGCCTGCCAACGACTACGCCGTGAGTAAGCTGGCAATGGAATACATGGCGAGCCTTTGGCACACCAGATTGCCCATTGTCACGGCCAGGCCGTTCAACTACACCGGTGTCGGGCAGGCGGAAAACTTCCTGCTGCCCAAGATCGTTTCGCACTTTGCCCGCAAGGCCGACACCATCGAACTGGGTAACCTGGACGTATGGCGTGATTTCAGCGACGTGCGCGCTGTCGTCAGCGCCTATCGTGGCTTGCTGGAAACCCGGCCAGTGGGGCAGACCATCAACGTCAGCTCCGGTGTCACACACTCGCTGCGTGAAGTGATCGACATGTGCAGACAGATCACTGGCCAGGACATTGAAGTGCAGGTCAATCCTGCGTTTGTCCGCGCCAATGAGGTCAAAACCCTGTGCGGGAACAACGCTTGTCTGCGAGCGCTGGTCCCCGACTGGACGACCCCTCCGCTTCGGGAAACCCTGAGCTGGATGCTGACGGCCGGTTGAGCTGCTGACTGTTACAAACAAGGCCTGTCTATTCTGTAGACAGGCCTTTCCTTTTTAACGATCCTTCAAGCCCGTGATGACAGGTTCAGCACGCATGGCTGAGTCAGGCAGACGATGATCAAGGTTCTTCACTTCTTCAAAACCTATTACCCGGATACGACCGGCGGAATAGAACAGGTCATTTTTCAGCTCGCGCAGGGCTGTAGAGCGCTCGATGTGGAAAGCCAGGTGCTGACGCTAAGCCCGACGCCTTCCCCCGCTCGCCTGCAGGTCGCTGATCACCACGTCATGCGAGTGAAGGAAAACTTCAATCTGGCGTCCACCGGCTTTTCTGCTCAGGTCTTCAGCCAGTTCAAGGAAATGGCCGCCGAGGCCGATCTGGTGCATTTTCACTTCCCATGGCCGTTGATGGATCTGGTGCATTTCGCCACGCGTCATGGCAAGCCGACCGTGCTCAGCTATCACTCGGACATCATCAAGCAGCGCACGCTGCTGAAGCTGTACAGCCCGCTGATGAACCAGTTTCTCAAGCGCATGGACCGTATCCTGGTTGCTTCGCCCAATTATTTGCAGACCAGCGAAACCCTGAAGCCGTTTGCCGACAAGACCGTCGTTGTGCCCTTCGGGCTGGATCAGTCGGCCTACCCGGTGGTCGATGCTCAGAAAAAATCCACGTGGCAACAACGTCTGCCCGAAAAGTTTTTTCTGTTTGTCGGGGTCCTGCGCTATTACAAGGGCCTCCACAACCTGCTCAGCGCACTGGAAGGCATCGACTATCCGGTGGTGATTCTGGGTGGCGGGCCTCAGGAGGCGGAGCTCAAGGAGCAGGCAGAAAAGCTGCAACTGCGCAATGTGCTGTTTCTGGGACGGCTCGACGATGAAGACAAGGCCTGCCTGCTGCAGCTCTGCTACGCCTTGGTCTTCCCGTCGCACCTGCGTTCGGAAGCATTTGGCATTTCGCTGCTTGAGGCCTCGATGCATGGCAAACCGATGATCTCTTGCGAGATCGGCACCGGCACTACCTACGTGAACATTCACGAAGAAACCGGTCTGGCGGTGCCGCCAAATGATCCGTTGGCGTTACGAGAAGCAATGCGGCGCTTGTGGGAAGCGCCAGAGGAAGCATCCGGTTTTGGTCATAACGCTCTGGCACGGTTCCAGAAGCTGTTCACTGCTGAGCGTATGTGCGCATCGACGGTGCAGGTTTATCACGAGGTCCTGAAGTGACGGCTAATCCCCGCTGAATAAAAAAGCCCCGAGACTCGGGGCTTTTTGTTTCAAGGCTGTCCCGTCCTGAATAAGGTTTACACCTTCTGACCTTTCCTCAGGAGGACTCAATGGATACGGGTAAAAGGCGCAGCCAGCGCGATTACACGCTAGCCTTTAAATTATCGGTCGTAGATCAGGTTGAAAAAGGCGAGTTGAGTTATAAAGAAGCCCAACGACGCTATGGCATCCAAGGCCGGTCGACGGTGCTGGTCTGGTTACGAAAGCACGGTCGACAGGATTGGAGCCAAGGCGCATCAATTCGAGAGCCGAGGAGCAGGTCCATGACCGAGCCAACCCTCCCGCCGACACCCGAGCAGCGGATTAAAGAGCTTGAAGAACAGCTGATGCTGAGCAATCAGAAGGCCCAGTTCTTTGAAGCCGTCGTCAACGTTCTGAAAAATGACTACGGCGTTTCTGTCGTAAAAAAGCGACCCGGCAAGTCCTCTCGCAAGGGCAAATCCAAGACCTGAGTATTAGCAGGGCTTGCCTGTTCATGGGCATTTCGCGCCAAGCGTATTACAAGCGTAATCGCGTTTTTGATGCCAGGGTCCGCCAGGACCAAGAGGTAATGGATTTCGTTCTGGAAAAGCGTCGTCGCCAGCCAAGGTTGGGAGCGCGCAAGTTGCACTACTTGATGAGCGTCGAAGCTCCTGCGTCGTTGTGCGTGGGTAGAGACCGTCTGTTTACCATCCTTCGTGATGCGCGCGAACTGGTTGCGCGCAAACGGGCTTATCACAAGACCACTCATAGTCATCATCGCTTTCGCCGCCACCCCAACCTGCTCAAAGCAGGTCCGGAACAAGTCGTGGCCAATGGACCCGAACAGGTCTGGGTTGCAGACATCACCTATCTGCCTACGCAGGAAAGCGTGGCATACGTGAGCCTTGTAACCGATGCGTACTCACGCAAGATCGTTGGTCATCATGTGCATGAAAGCCTGCATACCCAGTCGGTGATAAAGGCACTGGAAAAAGCGGTAGGTGAGCGAAAAACCGATCAGATGCTGATTCATCATTCAGATCGCGGCGCCCAGTACTGTTCCGATCTCTATCAGCAGCTGCATACCAGGCATGGAATCCGGTGCTCGATGACTGATGGCTATGACTGCTATCAGAACGCTATGGCCGAGCGAGTAAACGGGATTTTGAAGACCGAGTTTCTACTCCATCGACCTAAAGACTTGGCAGATGCAGTGAAAATGGTGGATGAATCGGTGCAGATCTACAACGGAGAGCGGCCACACTTATCCCTGAAATACAAAACGCCCGATGCGGTGCATCGGGCGTTTTGAGCGTGAAACAGGTGTAAACCTATTTCAGGACTAGACATCATTCAACGCCCGACTCCCCTGGCTCAGCGTATCCGCCGCCTGATTGACCGCGCGCGCGCCCTCCAGCAAACGGCCCGCTGCCTGATCGACCTGCTGGATGTTGCTGCTGACTTCATCGGCAGTCGAAGCCTGCTCTTCCACAGCTGTCGATATCTGCGCCAACGTATCGGCGACGCCTTGCACCGCCGTGGCGATTTCTCCCAGACGCACGCCCAGCCCGGTGACCGATTGCGCATCGTTGACCGCCTGGCCGCACGCGACCTCCATCAGGTCCACGGCCTGGGTCACGGTCGAGCGCAAGCTGTCGACTGTACCGGCGATCTGCGCGGTGGATGCCTGGGTGCGTTGTGACAGGCTGCGCACTTCATCGGCGACCACGGCAAACCCACGGCCTTGCTCGCCCGCACGCGCCGCTTCGATGGCTGCGTTGAGCGCCAGCAAGTTGGTCTGTTCGGCAATGCCGCGAATGGCATCCACGACTGACTGGATCTGCTGGCCTTGCTCGCTGACCCGCCCCAATGCGGCGGCCGTCTCGGTCAGGCGCTGGTTGAGCTGCTGAATGCTGTCGGTGGTGCGCTGACTGTCCTGGCTACTTTGCTCGGCGATACGGCGAGTGTGACGAGCACTTTCCGATGCCTGCTCGCAGCTTCTCGCCACGCCTTGCGAAGTCGCCGCCAGCTCGGTGGCTGCCGTTGCAATCTGGCTGATCTGTTGTTGTTGCTCTTCGACCTCGTTGAGTGTTCCGCTGGATTGGGCGGTCAGTGTCAGCACCGCATCGCCCACTCGTACCGTCTCCTGATTCACGCCCAACAGACTGGTGCGCAACTGCACGACCGCAACGTTCAAGGCCTTGCTGATGGCCGCGAGTTCGTCACGCCCCTGCACCGAGACTTCCACGCACAGATTGCCGTCACGCAGCGACTCGGCCAGGGTGGTGATACCGCGAGCGCTGTTACGAATGGACGATTGCAGGCAGGCGAACAGGTAAATCGCCATTGCCACCAGAACACAGAACGCCACTGCCAGCGGGATGAACTCCATGTTGGAGGACTCGTGGTAGTAATCAAGCCGGCCATTGAGTGATTCAAGCGAGTGCTTGCGCAGGTCGGACGTGCTGCTGGTGAGTGTATCGATGCTCTTCTCGAACTCTTCAGGCTTGAGCTTGATACTGCCGCCAAACACACCGTCATCAATGACTTTCAGTTCGGTTTCCAGTACCTGCTTGACGCCCGCATACTTGTCAGCCCAAGGCTGAAGCTGCTCTGGCAGCTTGGACAACAACAGGCTGGCTGCTTTGTTCATCTGCTCCTTGGAGTCATCGATACGGCCGCGCAGATCGCGCATTTGCAGACGGCTTTGCAGGCTGAACTGGCCGGAAGCAACTGACGTCTGGCCAACGCTGGACAGACGGCCGATACGTTCGATCAGGTCCGGCACTTGCTGCGTGGAGAGCTGCATCAGCATGTAGGTTTCAAGCCACGGATCGAGAATCAGGCCGCTGTCCATCGCGATCTGCTCACGCAGGGCCTGCACCAGATTCAGGACTGTCGTGAACCGGTCGTAGCCATCCGGCCACCACCCCACGGTGCGCAACGATGCGGTGTCCAGACCGGTCACTGCCGCCTGCAATGCGTTGTAGCGGGCCATCGTATCGGCTGGAGCGCTTTCCTGGACCAGCAATGCGTTCACCCCTTGCAGTGCTTTGGTGATGCGCGGGATGCCAGCATCGACATTAGCCATTGCCTCCCTGGCTGCGGGTGTCGGTTCACGAAGAATGTCGGCCGCTTTCCAGCGCGCGGCATGGTCACGCTGGGCAGACAGCTCGACGTTCAGGTCATCGAGCGCCAACAGTTGCCGTACGCCTGACTGCTCACCCGAAATGACTTCGAGCTTGTTGCGATAGTCCTTGGTGATGAACCAGGCACTGCCCGCCAGCGGCAGAATAAACAACAGGAACAAGACCTGAAACTTGCGAGCAAAACCAAAACGTCCCATCAGACGCATGCCCGGCGACAAAAAACTGTTCATGCCCTGCAACTCCCCGTGAACACCCGCCGGATCTGAACAAACAGAGGCGATGCTTTTTTTTGGAAAAACACTGACAGCAAAATGCCATGTTCTTGTTTCAATGGCGATACATGCCGCCACAGATTGGGTCGAAAAACGCGGTTCCCTCCTCGTTTTTCCGGCAAATAGCGTAGTCATTGACGTATCAGGCACAGCCAAGCAAGAACCGGACCGCCTCCCGTGCGCGCGAAAGGCTTTATCACAGCAGCAAATTATTCACCCCGGGAGAATCCCGAGAAAAGTAAACTGCGCAAACGTATCGATCACCTCACTGCGATCTCGTCCCCACAGGAGGTCTTTTCATGACTGTTGCACCGGCTTCGCCGCGTATCGTTGCGCAACCCTCAAGGCCGCAACTGAGCGCTGGCCAGAAAAAATTCAACACGCTGATGGAGAAGCTCGAAACCAGACGCAGGCTTCTGCAGCAATGGCTTGCTGCGTCCACGACCTGTGAACGGTTGTGGGTCGAAGAACTGGTCCCGATCTTCAAAGAACAGGCCGAGAGCGATGTAGCAAAGCTGCGCTTGCTTGATCAGGCCAGTGATCAGTTCCGGTTAAGCAAGAAAGACCGCGCCACCTTGCTGGAGATCATCTGTGTCATGACGATGTCGCTCATGGGCGGCGAGCACGATGAAGAACTGAAGCGCCTTTATCTCAAATATACCGGCAGCGATTACGACGAGGATCGACGCCTGGAAGACGAGGGGTTCAAAGCATCACTGGAAGAAGAGCTGGGCGTGGAACTGGGAGACGATGTGGACCTGCAATCCATTGACGACGTGACCCGGCACATTGAAGAGCAACTGAGAGAACGGGCCGAACAAGCGCAAGACTCACAGAAGCCGAAGAAGCCCACTGCCAGCGAACTGCGTCGTGAGCAGGAACAGGCAGAGGGCAGTCAGTCGTTGCGCGAAATCTACCGCAGGCTGGTCAGCGCACTGCACCCGGACCGTGAGCAGGATGCCGATGAGCGCGACCGCAAAACGGCGCTCATGCAACGGGTAAACGAAGCGTATGAAAGCGACAACCTGCTGGCGCTGCTACAGATGCAAATGGAGATCGAGCAGATCGACCAGACGCACATCGACAGCATCTCCGACAAACGCCTCAAGCACTTCAACCGGATCCTGAGCGAGCAGCTCCGGGAGCTGGAAGACGAGATTCATGATCGCAAGATGATGATCCGGGAACGCTTCCTGATGGATCCCTACGAGGACATCAGGCCCAAGACAGTCAACGCAAAATGTGTGAGGCAGATTAATGCCCTGCGTGAAAATCTCGACGAAGTTCACGAGGAACTGTACGCGCTCACCGACCCGAAAAGCCTGAAGGCCTGGCTCAGGGAGCAACGGGAGATGGCTGACATGCTGGACATGGTAGAAGAGTTCGACGATCTGGAAATGCTGGATACGCTGTTCCGGTAAACGCCCGGAAAACCAGGCCCTGACGACGGCTGCCACCTAACCGGTTGATCGCACGCAATTATTTTCACAGCAACGCTTGACACATATCCGCTTTGCGCGAATAATGCGCGCCACTTGGCTACATAGCTCAGTTGGTTAGAGCATAGCATTCATAATGCTGGGGTCCGGGGTTCAAGTCCCTGTGTAGCCACCAAGTACCGGTTTAGAGACTTCACTGAAGCTTTTAAACCAAACAAGAAGCCCGCCTCGTGCGGGCTTTCTTGTTTCTGGCGCGCCTGTTTTTCCCCTTGCGCCTCCCTTCGACGAGCGGCCTTTCCACCTTGCCTGCCTCAGCTATGATCAAAAATGATGGCTCACGAAGGGCCAGCATTTCTCATAAAGGAGCAACGCATGCGCAAACTCGTACTTTCGATGACGGCCGCCCTCTTCCTGACGGGCACCCTGGTTCCCGCCGCGTTCGCAGAAAGCGAGCTGGAGAAAGGCATCCGGCACGACAATCGTGAGCTGGACAAAGGTGTCGATCACGACGCCAAGGAAGTGGACAAGGGTGTGAAGCACGACGCGGATGAGATCGACAAAGGCGCGAAGCATGACGACAAAGAGCGTCACAAAGAGGATAAGCACATCGATAAAGAGATCAAAAAGGATCTCTGACAGAAAGCCTGCCGTCGAGCAGGCTTTTTTATGATGATTTTTATGATGAATGTGCCGGAGATTCAATCGAGTCCAGAGCATCACCATCAACGACCGGATCACGTTTCAAGTGATCCGGCTCTGTCACTGGATGTACGGTCAAATCTTGAAGCTGTCGACCAGTTGCTTCAAGCGCCCGGCCTGTTGTGAGAGCGCGGCACAGTCCTTGAGTGTTTCGTTCAAATTGGCCACGCCCTGCTGATTGAGCGTGTTGATCTGGTTGATATCGATGTTGAGTGTTTCAACAACAGCCGTCTGCTCTTCGGTCGCGGCGGCGACTGACTGGTTCATGCCATCGATTTCACCAATGCGGCGTGTTACGTCGCGCAAACGGCTGCCTGCCTGATTGGCAACTTCGACGCTGTCCTGACTGGAAGCCTGACTTTGGTTCATGTTGAGCACAGCTTCTTGAGAGCCCGTTTGCAGGCCTCCGATCATCTGATAAATCTCATCGGCCGACACCTGAGTACGGTGAGCCAGGTTGCGTACTTCGTCGGCCACCACGGCAAAACCGCGACCGGCTTCACCGGCGCGCGCCGCCTCGATGGCGGCGTTGAGCGCCAGCAGGTTGGTCTGCTGGGAAATGCTTTTGATGACATCCAGAATATGCCCGATGTTATCGGTACTGGCATTGAGCTGTTCGACTTGCGTGCATGAGTCGCTGATCTTGCTCGAGAGCTCACTCATGGCGCGGATGGTTTTTTCGACCACGACCTGACCGTCTTCTGCCTGAGTGCGTGCTTCGCTGGCCTGGATCGAGGCGTCGGACGCATTACGGGCAATCTCCTGCGTCGCAGCCCCCAGCTCGTTGATGGCTGCAGCTACGCTGTTGGTGCGCGCGCTTTGCTCATCGAAGCCGACAATCGAGGAGTTGGAGGAGGTGACGACCCGCTGCGACAGGTCATGCACCTGCAACGTGGCGGATGAAACCTCGGCAATGGACGCATGCACGCGCTCCACGAACTGATTGAACGAGCCACCCAGTTCAGCGAACTCGTCCTTGCCCTGAATGCTCAGGCGACGGGTCAGGTCGCCTTCGCCCTGAGCGATGTCCTGCATTGCCCGGCCCATGTCGGTCAGCGGGCGCATCAACGCTCGAATCAGCAAGCTTAACAGCAAGGCGATCACTGCCACGGCGATCAGCACGGCCACTATCGCCGAGCTGCGAAACTGGCTCAAGGGCGCGTAAGCCTTGTCTTTGTCGATCGACAAACCGATGTGCCAGTCAGCCGAAGGCAGGCCGGTGATCGGAGTGAACGACAGCAGCCTTTGCTGACCATTGAGCGTGACTTCACGCAGACGCGCGTCCAGGCTGACGGTCTGCCCGGGATAGATATCCTTCAGGTTTTTCATGACCTGATCCTTGTCAGGGCTGACGATGATCTGCCCGTCGCCGCTGACCAGAAAGGCGTAGCCGAGTCCGCCGAACTCGACCGAGTTGATGATCTTGACCAGCGTGTCGAGGCTCAGGTCTCCCCCCACCACACCGGACACCTGGCCGTCGGTCTTGACCGGGCTGGCAATGGTCACCACCAGACCGCCGACAGAGGCCAGATAAGGAGCACTCAGAATGGTTTTGCCCGCGTCGACCGTCGATTTGTACCAAGGGCGCTGACGCGGGTCATAGCCTGCTGGCATCGCCACATCCGGCCGTTGGGTGAACGTGCCCTTGCTGTCGCCGACATAGGTGAACTGGAAGGTGGAAACCAGCGAGGATTGTGATACCAGACCTGCAAGGTCGGAGTTGACACCCTGATAGGCCACATCCTGGGTGAGGTTTTCCAGCACCAGAATGCGTCCGCTCAACCAGTTCTGCACACTGCTCGCCGTCAACTGACCCGCTTGCGCCACGGAGGACTCGAGGTTCTGGGTGATGGTCGTGCGTTGCAGATAATCGTTATAGAGCGTGAACAGGGCGAACGCCAAAACCACGACACCGGACGCAGCCAGAAGAATTTTATGCCGAAACTTCAAGGTCATTACGAGACATCTCAATAGGAATGGGGAACCACACGCCAAAGCAACTTGCGGAACAAGAACGCCATTCCTTATAAGCAACGACGCTAAAATGAGATCAGGTTTTCATTGCATCGTATAGACGGCAATCCGGCGTGATTTCAAATGAAAAAACGCCCTGCTTAAGTGCTTATGGCCGCCTATTTATAGCCGTGGCCTGCCGCGAATTCCAGACCTGCACAAGCGATTCAGCCTTTTTTTAACATTCTCGATGTTTTCATTTCAGCTTGGAGAGAGCCAGCCGATAGCGTCTGTATCCCCTGCCCTGACAATGGCGTTAACGCCATGCCTGTCAATTGCTTTACTTTTTAAATGGCTGTCCCGGAGAATTTTATGAATAGCTGGTTTGCAAACATCAGCGTCAATATGAAGCTGGCCGTCGGGTTTGGTCTGGTACTTGTATTTACTGCCATTCTTGCGCTCACTGGCTGGACCAGCATGAGTGGGCTGATCAAACGCAGCAACTGGATGAGCGACATCACCTCGCTCAATGCGCAGTTGACCAAACTGCGGGTGACGCGCCTGCAATACATGGTCGCGGATGGCGACGAGAAAGTGGCAGAGACCGTTCAAGTCTCACTGGATGGCTTCAAGGCCTATCAGCAAAAGCTGCTGAGCTCGTTCAAGAGCCCCGAGAACGTGAAAATGCTTGAGCAGCTGGCCGCAGTGATCGCTGACTATCAGCAATCATTGAACAACATGCGCAGCGGCTACAAGGCGAGCACGCTTGCGCGCGACGAGTTGACCACCCATGCAGTGAAAAGCCTGACGGTGTTCGACCAGCTTCAAGCTGAAGTGAAGAACATGGACCCTGCCGATGCCAATCGATTCGATCAGTATCAGATCGTTACCGATGCCAAGGACGACTTGAGGCTCGCGCGTTATGACGTGCGTGGCTACACCACCAATGTCACGCCTGAAACCGAACAGGCAGCCGTCTCGAAACTGGATGCGGCCATCAAGGATCTGGACAAGCTCAAGGCAACGTTCACTGGCCCTCAGGCCGATCAACTGAAGCAACTGGAAACCTCCTTGCAGGCGTACCGCACAACGCTGCAAAACTTCAAGACGGCCAGCGCGAATATTGCCCAGGCACGCAAGGAAATGACCACCCAAGGGCAGGACATCGTCAAGATCAGCGAGGCCATGTATCAACTGCAACTGGATCGTCGCGACCAGGAAAGCGCACAGGCCCGTACCACACAGATCATCTGTACGCTGTTGGCCATGATTCTCGGCGTGATCGCAGCAGTGATCATCACCCGGCAGATTACCCGTCCGCTGAAAGAAACCATGGCGGTGGTCGACCGTATCGCATCCGGTGACCTGACCCAGACCGTGGCGGTAACCCGTCGCGACGAGCTGGGTGTGCTGCAGCAAGGCATTCAGCGCATGGGCAGCACGTTGCGTGAATTGATCGGCGGGATTCGCGACAGCGTCGTGCAAATCGCCAGCGCCGCCGAAGAGTTGTCGGCCGTTACCGAGCAGACCAGCGCAGGCGTCAACAGCCAGAAAGTGGAAACCGATCAGGTAGCCACAGCCATGCACGAGATGTCGGCCACTGTGGCAGAAGTTGCGCGCAACGCCGAGCAAGCCTCACATGCTGCGTCCAACGCTGACAAAGAAGCACGCGATGGCGACAAAGTGGTGGGCGAGGCTATCGCCCAGATCGAACGCCTGGCCACCGAAGTAGGTCGTTCGGCCGATGCGATGAACCAGCTGGAGCAGGAAAGCGACAAGATCGGCAAGGTCATGGACGTGATCAAGGCGGTGGCCGAGCAGACCAATCTCCTGGCCCTCAACGCAGCGATCGAAGCCGCGCGGGCCGGTGAAGCCGGGCGTGGTTTTGCCGTGGTTGCCGATGAAGTCCGCGGCCTGGCTCAGCGTACGCAGCAGTCGACAGTCGAGATCGAAACCCTGGTCGCGGCCCTGCAAAGCGGGACCCGTCAAGTGTCCAGCATCATGCTCAACAGCCGCGAGCTGACGGTCAGTAGCGTTGAACTGAGCCGCAAGGCCGGTACATCGCTGGGCAGCATTACTCAGACCGTTTCCAGCATTCAGGCCATGAACCAGCAGATCGCTGCAGCCGCTGAAGAGCAGAGTGCGGTGGCTGAAGAAATCAGTCGCAGCATCGTCAACGTGCGCGATGTGTCCGAGCAAACCGCGTCGGCCAGCGAAGAAACAGCGGCCTCCAGCGTCGAACTGGCACGCCTCGGTGGTCATTTGCAGACACTGGTCAGCCGCTTCAGGATCTGATTGTCAGTCATCACCTTCAAGCCCGGTTTTTACCGGGCTTGATCGTTTCAGAGACTCGCAAAACCAGTCCACACAGGCTTGACCCGCCGTTCGCCAGGCGTGCCAAGACGCTCGACATAGTCAGCCACGGCAATCTCATCGACCTTCCGTTTGCCTGCCAACAGAAATAACCGGAACACCTCGCTTTCGAGCACCTGGCTGACATGCTCACCAATCTTGTTCTGCACGGAATGTGCGATGTCCGCCTTCCCGTGCTCAATCTCATGGGCACTTTCCAGCACATACGCCAACCGGGTATGCAGCTTCTCCAGCCCGCGCCCGCTGGCTATCCGTTTGTAGGTTGCCAAAAAGAACGTCTCGCCACGACCGGGTTCATTGCGCGATACATACGCCACTGCGCAAAGCCCCACACCACTGCGCTTACGCCAATGCACCACGGTATTTTCGCCGAGCCTGAGAACGTCCTCACGTCGCCAGGCATGCCCGCTGTAGATCAGATGAATGATCGCGGCGTCCAGTGCGCGACGCGTGCAGCCAAAGCGCAGATCCGTGAAGCGCGCGTTGACCCTCACGCACGCTTCCTTCCGGACACGCACTATCCAGATGCGCCCCCGGGCCTCTCGGGTAATGCCGCGTGGAACGCTGTAGGTGACATCATCGACGATTTTGTCGTAACACCTCAGGCCTGAAATATCGATTTCAGACGATGTGTTCATAGGGCTGTTCGATGCCGAAAAGTTAAGGGCTGAACGCAACAAGGGCGATACGGCGGCCAACGGCTTATGCGTTGTCGTGGAGGGTGAGGCATTTGACTCGGGCAGAATATCTGCCCGTCAGGAACAGTGTGGCAGTGACCGACGAACCCGGCCTGATTGGGCGACGGGTGGTTGAGGGTCGCGATAAAACGGGGACAGCCTCTGCGCAGGCATCAGTGTCCCCGCCATTACTATCAAGCCTGCGGCGGCTGCCCATTGGATGCAGACAATCCGCCATCCACCGGCAGATTCACGCCCGTCACGAAGCGCGCATCATCGCTGGCCAGAAAGGCGATGACGTCGCCCACATCTTCGGCTTCGCCCGCACGACCCAGCGGGATGCGCTCCTTGAACTTGGCCATCAGCGCCTCATTACCCAACATGTCTTCGGTCAGCTCGCTGCGGGTCAGTGACGGGCAGACGGCATTGATACGGACGCCATCCACGCCATGGTCCATGGCCAGCGCGCGGGTGAAGTTGGTGATCGCGCCCTTGGCCGCGTTGTAAAAACTCATGCCCCAGTCCCCGCCCAGGCCGGACACCGACGACACATTGATAATGTTGCCCTTGCTGGCGATCAGCGCCGGCATGGCCGTGCGGGTGCAATAGAACACGCCGTCCAGGTCCACTGACATCAGCGCTTTCCAGTCGTCCACGCCCAGCTCGGTGACTTTGCCAGAGGTTGCGACACCGGCGTTGTTGACCAATACATCCAGGCGGCCGAAGCGTTCGGCCACTTCCTTGAACAACGCTTCCACGTCAGTCAGATCGGCGACGTCGGTCGCTCTGATCAAGTGTTCTTCGCCCGCCAGCTGTGCGGCCACTTTGGCAAGTTTCTCGCGATTGCGGCCAACCAATACCACGCTCGCGCCTTCCTGAGCGAAGCGCGTGGCGGTGGCTTCGCCGATCCCGGAACCTGCGCCTGTGACGACAACGACTTTTTGGGTGAACCGATTCATGTGGCAGCTCCAATCAAACAATGGGGTTACCGGGTGGACTGCCGACGTGTCCACAGCGTTCACTCCCATTTATTTACCGCCCTTTTTAAAGCGCAAAAACCAGGTGAATCGGTAAAGCTCGACTAACCGCTCGTTGACAAAGAACAGCCAGGCTGTAAATAATCGCAGCAGTTGTACGACAACCTATAACGCCAACAATAAAAACAACATCGGGGTACGTTTACATGAAGACTTGCGCCTGCTCGCTTGCTCTATCGTTTATTGAAGCTTCGCCCTCGCTGCCTGCTTTGCAGCACTCGACACCCTTCCTGATTCATAGCATTCGCTGACGTTCGGCGAGCGGTACTCGGCCGTCTGTCGGTCGAGGCCCTGCCTGGCGACGGGCATCACGCAATCCTCGAAGGTGTCGGCTGCTGCGCGTGCACAGCCAGAGAAGGGGACAGTTTCAATAAACAAGGGAGCACAACAATAATGACATCTCAAACGACCCGTTCACGCATGCTGCTGGGCGTCGGCGGCATGACGCTGGTATTCCCGATGCTCGGCATGGCCGAAGGCTTCGTGGACGACACCAAGGCCACGCTCACCCTGCGCAACGCGTACTTCAACCGCAACTTCACCAACCCGGCTTTCCCGAACAGTGCGGCGCCGCAGAACAAGGCCGAAGAATGGACACAAAGCTTCATTCTTGATGCCAAGTCCGGATTCACTCAAGGCGTGGTGGGTTTCGGTGTCGACGTGCTGGGCCTGTACTCGGTCAAGCTCGATGGCGGCAAAGGCACCGGCGGCACGCAGTTGCTGCCCATCCATGACGACGGGCGTCCGGCTGATGATTTCGGGCGTCTGGGCGTCGCGGGCAAGGCGCGGGTTTCCAAAACCGAGCTGAAAGTCGGCGAATGGATGCCGGTGCTGCCAATCCTGCGCTCCGATGACGGTCGCTCGCTGCCGCAGACCTTCCAGGGCGGTCAGGTGACCTCTAAAGAGATCGACGGCCTGACGCTGTACGGCGGGCAATTCCGTGGCAACAGCCCGCGCAACGATGCCAGCATGGAAGACATGTCGTTGAACGGACGGGGGGCGTTTACGTCGGACCGCTTCAATTTCGGCGGCGGTGAATACGTGTTCAACGACAAGCGCACTCAGGTGGGCGTCTGGTACTCGGAGTTGCAGGATATCTATCAGCAGCAGTTCTTCAATTTGCTGCACAGCCAGCCGATCGGCGACTGGACCCTGGGCGCCAACCTCGGTTTCTTTACCGGCAAGGAAGACGGCAACAAACTCGCGGGCGATCTGGACAACAAGACCACCTATGCACTGCTCTCGGCACGCTATGGCGGCAGCACGTTCTACGTCGGGCTGCAGAAGCTCACTGGCGATAATGCGTGGATGCGTGTCAACGGCACCAGCGGCGGTACGCTGGCCAACGACAGTTACAACTCAAGTTACGACAACGCCAAAGAGAAGTCCTGGCAACTGCGCCACGACTACAACTTCGCGGTGCTCGGTGTACCCGGCCTGACCCTGATGAACCGCTACATCAGCGGCGATAACGTGCACACCGGCACCATCACCGACGGCAAGGAATGGGGCCGCGAGTCCGAGCTGGCCTATACCGTACAGAGTGGCGCATTCAAGAACCTGAACGTCAAATGGCGTAACTCAACGCTGCGTCGCGATTTCAGTGCCAACGAATTCGATGAGAACCGCGTGTTCGTCAGCTATCCGATTTCGCTGCTCTGACCCCTGTGGCGAAGTCTGTCGATCGTGCAGACTTCGCCTTTGTAACCAGCTGTGTCGCCCGCTGCGCTCATGGCCGATTTATACCTTGGCCGCGTTGACAATCAGCGCATGCGGTGTCGATAATTCGGCAAGTCATACGACAACAGATGACAACAATAACAATCAGGACTTTTCTCATGGCATCGGCTCATACCACCCAAACTCCCTTCAATCGCCTCCTGCTGACAGGTGCGGCAGGTGGCCTGGGCAAAGTATTGCGCGAGACCCTGCGCCCTTACGCGAAGGTCCTGCGACTTTCCGACATTGCCGAGATGGCACCTGCCATCGACGACAGTGAAGAAGTTCAGGTCTGCGATCTGGCCGACAAGCATGCAGTACACGGCCTTGTCGAAGGCGTCGATGCGATTCTGCATTTTGGTGGAGTGTCGGTCGAACGCCCGTTCGAGGAAATCCTCGGTGCCAATATCTGCGGGGTGTTCCACATCTATGAAGCCGCTCGTCGGCATGGCGTGAAACGCGTGATCTTCGCCAGCTCCAATCATGTGATCGGCTTCTACAAGCAGACCGAAACCATCGACGCGCACTCCCCTCGCCGCCCGGACAGCTACTACGGCCTGTCCAAGTCCTACGGCGAAGACATGGCCAGCTTCTACTTCGATCGCTACGGTATCGAAACCGTCAGCATCCGCATTGGCTCGTCCTTCCCTGAACCGCAGAACCGCCGAATGATGAGCACCTGGCTGAGCTTTGGTGACCTGACCCAACTCATCGAGCGCTCCCTGTATGCGCGGGATGTGGGCCATACCGTGGTCTACGGCGTGTCAGACAACAAGACGGTGTGGTGGGACAACCGCTTCGCCAGCAAACTGGACTACGCGCCCAAAGACAGTTCGGAACCATTCCGTGCAAAAGTCGACGCGCAGCCGCTACCGGCAGCCGACGATCCGGCGATGGTCTATCAGGGTGGCGCCTTCGTGGCCTCGGGGCCGTTTGGCGACCAATAAGCATCGCTGCTTCCTTTCAGAAATCCGGAGACACGAATCGTCATGGATGCCGAACTGATCGTCGATGCACAAAATGCCACGGGTGAAAGCCCGGTCTGGAGCGTTCGCGACCAAGCCCTGTACTGGGTGGATATCCCGGCGGGCCGCCTGCATCGCTGGACGTGCGCCGACAACACGATGCGCAGCTGGAAAGCGCCGCAGATGCTCGCCTGCATTGCCGCTGACAGCCGGGGCGGCTGGATAGCCGGGATGGAAAGCGGGATCTTTCATCTGCAACCCTGCGACGACGGCAATCTGATCAGCACGCTGCTGGTCAGCGTTGAGCACGCCCGCACAGGTATGCGCTTCAACGATGGCCGGTGCGACCGGCAAGGCCGTTTCTGGGCCGGCACCATGTTGATGGACATGGCGGCAGGTGCCGTGGTCGGCGCGATGTATCGCTACAGCGCTGGCCAGAAGACGCTGGACCCACTGCTCCAGGATTTCATTGTTCCCAACGGTCTGGCGTTCAGCCCTGATGGCAACACCATGTACCTGTCTGACTCACACCCCAACGTGCAAAAAATCTGGGCTTTCAATTACGACACTGACAGCGGCACGCCCTATGACCGTCGCTTGTTCGTGGACATGAACCATCACCTGGGGCGCCCCGACGGCGCGGCAATCGACAGCGACGGCTGTTACTGGATCTGCGGCAACGACGCCGGCCTGATCCATCGCTTCACGCCCAACGGCAAACTCGACCGCTCGCTGGTCGTGCCGGTGAAAAAACCTGCCATGTGTGCATTTGGCGGCCCGAACCTCGACACCCTGTTCGTGACCTCCATTCGCCCCGGCGGCGACCTCAGCGACCAGCCACTCGCCGGTGGTGTATTCGCTTTGCGACCTGGCGTCAAAGGCCTGGAGGAACCCACGTTCAAAGGCTGACTGCGCCTTCCGAAAATCCCTTAGCTCGACCAAAAATAACAACATCGGAGATATCCATGGATTTCAAACGCAAGTTCCTCATCGCAGCGCTTCCGCTGGCCTTCTGCATGTCGGGCATGGCCCAGGCAGAGGTCAAGATCAAGTTCGCCGAGGTCCACCCCGCAGGCTATGCGCCAGTCGTGGCGGAACAGAACATGGGAAAAAAACTCGAAGAGCAATCCAAGGGCGAGATCAGCTTCAAGATGTACGCGGGCGGCGTGCTCGGCTCCGAGAAGGAAGTCGTCGAGCAAGTCCAGAGTGGCGCAGTGCAGATGACGCGCGTCAGCCTCGGCATCGTTGGCCCGGTCGTGCCGGACGTCAACGTCTTCAACCTGCCATTCGTGTTCCGTGATCAGGCGCACATGCGCACCATCATCGACGGCGAAATCGGTCAGGAAATTCTCGACAAGATCACCAACTCGCAATTCAACATGGTCGCCCTGGCCTGGATGGATGGCGGCACCCGTAACCTGTACACCAAGAAACCTGTACGGCAGATTTCCGATCTCAAAGGCATGAAGATCCGCGTTCAGGGCAACCCCGTATTCATCGAAACCATCAATGACATGGGCGGCAACGGCATCGCCATGGCCACCGGCGAGATCTTCAGTGCCCTGCAGACCGGCGTGATCGATGGCGCCGAAAACAACCCGCCTACCTATTTCCAGCACAACCACTACCAGAACGCGAAGTTCTTCACCATTACCGAGCACTTGATCCTGCCTGAGCCGATCGTGATGTCGAAAACCACGTGGGAAAAGCTCAAGCCTGACCAACAGGCACTGGTGAAAAAACTCGCACGTGAAGCGCAGATGGAAGAGCGCGTGCTGTGGGACAAGTCGTCAGCCGATGCCGAGACCAAACTCAAGGCAGCAGGTGTGGAATTCATCACCCTGACGCCAGAGCAGAAGAAAGCCTTCTATGACGCTACCCAGCCGGTACGCGACAAATTCGGCGCACCCTACAAGGATCTGATCAGCCGCATCGAAGCGGTCCAGACCAATCCGGCCCTGGCTGCGAACAACGCCCAAGCGGCCCAATAAGCCTGTCCGATCAAGCTGCGGGAACGAGCACATGCTCGTTCGCCGCCGTGGTGAGCCTCTATGAAAAGTAATCTGTTGCGCATCAACGACACGATCTATCGCGTCTGTATCGGCATTGCGGGTCTGTCGGTGCTGATCATGACGCTGATCATTCCCTGGGGCATCTTTGCCCGCTACATCCTGGGCAGCGGCTCCAGCTGGCCGGAACCCACCGCCATTCTGCTGATGGTGGTGTTCACCTTCTTCGGCGCCGCCGCCAGCTACCGTGCCGGTGCGCACATGGCCGTCTCGATGGCCGTGGACCGCATGCCGCAGCAGGTACGCCGCATCGCTGCCGTGGTGGTGCAGGTGCTGATGGCGATTGTAGCCCTGTTCATGATTTTCAAGGGCTTCAAGTTGTGCGCCACCACCTGGAATCAGTTCGTCGGCGAACTGCCGTTTCTGCGCGTGGGCATCTCTTACCTGCCGATTCCCGTCGGCGGCATCGTGACCCTGATTTTCGTGCTGGAACGGTTGTTTCTGGGTGACCAGAGTCATCGCGCGGTGATGCGCTTCGACGTCATTGAAGAAAGCGAAGGTGCCGCATAAATGGACGCTTTTATACTGTTGGGCAGCTTTATCGCACTGATCCTGATCGGCATGCCGGTCGCTTACGCACTGGGCCTGTCAGCCTTGATCGGCGCCTGGTGGATCGATATTCCAGCCGATGCGCTGATGATCCAGATCGCTGGCGGCGTGAATAAATTCTCGTTGCTGGCAATTCCGTTCTTTGTACTCGCCGGGGCGATCATGGCCGAAGGCGGGATGTCCCGGCGGCTGGTTGCGTTTGCCGCAGTACTGGTGGGCTTCGTGCGCGGCGGGCTGTCGCTGGTCAACATCGTGGCCTCGACGTTCTTTGGCGCCATCTCGGGCTCGTCAGTCGCCGATACCGCATCGGTCGGCTCGGTGCTGATCCCGGAAATGGAGCGTAACGGCTACCCTCGCGACTTCTCGACAGCGGTCACCGTCAGCGGCTCGGTTCAAGCGTTATTGACGCCGCCCAGCCATAACTCGGTGCTGTACTCGCTGGCAGCAGGCGGCACGGTATCGATCGCTTCGCTGTTCATGGCGGGCATTCTGCCGGGCCTGCTGCTCAGCGCCGTGATGATGGGCCTGTGCATGATCTTCGCGCGCAAGCGCAACTACCCCAAGGGCGAAGTGGTGCCGTTGCGTCAGGCGCTGAAAATCGCCGGTGAAGCGCTCTGGGGCATGATGGCCATGGTCATCATCCTCGGCGGTATCCTGTCGGGTATCTTCACCGCCACCGAGTCGGCCGCGATTGCCGTGCTCTGGGCGTTCTTCGTTACCATGTTCATCTACCGCGACTACAAATGGCGCGATCTGCCCAAGCTGATGCACCGGGCGGCACGCACCATTTCCATCGTGATGATCCTGATCGGTTTCGCCGCCAGCTTCGGTTACATCCTGACGCTGATGGAGATCCCGATGAAGATCACCACAGCATTCCTGACCCTGTCGGATAACCGTTACGTGATCCTGATGTGCATCAACGTCATGTTGCTGCTGCTCGGCACCGTGATGGACATGGCGCCGCTGATTCTGATCCTGACTCCGATTCTGTTGCCGGTCATCGTCGGCGTCGGCATCGACCCAGTGCATTTCGGCATGATCATGCTGGTCAATCTGGGGATCGGACTGATCACACCGCCGGTGGGTGCGGTGCTGTTCGTCGGTGCGGCGGTGGGTAAAGTCACCATCGAAGCCACCGTGAAAGCACTGGTGCCCTTCTATGTCGCACTGTTCCTGGTGCTGATGCTGGTGACCTACATTCCGGCCATCTCGCTGTGGCTGCCGAGCGTGGTGCTCTAAAGTCTGTCGCTGCTGTGCCACCGGAGCCCCGCAAAGGGCTCCGGTGTGCAACGTCTGTTTTCCAGCCAAGGAGGCTGGTTGCGTATGTCCGCCCCCGCCCTGTTTCCCCGTCACATTGCCGTGCTGATCCTCGCGCTGCTGGCCTGCTCGTTTGCCGGCAATCATATTGCAGCGCGCATCGCTTTCGACCACGACACCGGCCTGCTGCTGGCGATCCTTTGTCGCTCTGGTGTGACCTTGCTGGTCCTGACCAGCTTGGTGCTGTGGCAACGTGAAAAAATCAGTTTGCCGGCCAGCACCTGGCGCTGGCAACTGCTCCTCGGGTTGCTGATCGCGACCCAGAGTTTTTGTATCTACTCGGCGGTGGCGCGCATTCCGGTGGCCCTGGCGCTGCTGGTGGTCAATGTCTCGCCAATCCTGCTGGCGTTGCTGAGCTGGGCACTGGGCGGTGCCAGGCCTACGCGCCGTGCAGCAGGCCTGATGGGGCTGATTCTGTTTGGCCTGACGCTGGCGCTGGATGTGCCACAGCGCTTGTCCAACCCGGGCAACAGCGAGCCGCAATGGCTGGAGGGCATCGCTTACGCGTCTACCGCCGCAGTGGTGTTCGCGTTTGCGCTGTGGATTACCGATAACAAACTGGCGAGCATGCGCGGCAGCGTACGCAGCATGCTGACCATGGCCGTGGTGTTTGTGGTCGCCGCCGTTGCAGGCAGCAGTGGCGTGTTGCCCGGCGGCGTGGATCTGCCGGCGAGTCAGGTCGGCTGGACCGCACTGGCCAGTCTGGTGCTGCTTTACGGGCTGGGCTTTTCGCTGCTGTTCATCTGCATGGCGCGTCTGGACATCAGCCGCAATGCACCGGTGATGAACATCGAACCGGTGGCGAGCCTGTTGTTTGGCTGGCTGATTCTGGACCAGTTGCTCAGCGGCGGCCAGGTCATCGGCGGGCTGATCGTGGTCAGCGGCATTGTTCTGCTGACCTGGCGCCGCACTACGCCGCCTGCCCCTCAAACCTCCAGCAAGGTGCTGCATCATGCCCGTGAACATTCTGACCCTTGAAGATGGCGTGACCCGCCTGAGCATCGCCCCAGAAATAGGCGGCAGCATCGTCAACTGGAGCGTATTGGCCAGCGGCCGGCCCTTGCTTCGCGCAAGCAACGACGATGCACTGGCGGCCTGCACACCGCGCCGACTGGCCTGCTACCCGCTGGCGCCCTGGTCGAACCGGATCGGCAACGGCGGTTTCGACACGCCGGATGGCTGGCTGGCGTTGCCCCCCAACAGCGCCAATGACCCGCTGCCGATTCATGGAAGTGCCTGGCAGCAAGCCTGGACGGTCGTCGAGCAGACGCCATGGCAAGTCTGCCTGCAACTCGACAGTCTGATCCCCTTTGCCTATCGCGCTGAACTGCGCTACACCCTGCACGACGGCCAACTGAGCATCGAACTGACCACTACTCACTTGGACAACCGCGCCGCCTGGCATGGGCTGGGCTTGCACCCTTATCTGCCTCGCACGGCCCATACGCGCTTGCAGACCAACGCCGCACAGGTCTGGCTGTGCGATGAAAGAGGATTGCCCACCGCCTTGCAGGACCTTCCTGCCGAATGGGACTTCCAGCACAGCCGCGCCCTGCCCGACACACGCCTCGACAACGGCTTCACCGGCTGGGATGGCCACAGCATCATCAGCCAGCCGGACCTGGGCTATGAACTGCACTGCCAGGCAAGCGGCAGTGAATACTTTCTGGTCTTCTGTCCGCCGGGGCTGGATTTCTTCTGTTTCGAGCCGGTCAGCCACCCGGTCAACGCCCATCATTTGCCAGGACGGCCGGGGTTGAAGCTGTTGCGGCAGGGAGAGTCGATGCGGCTGAGGGTCAGTCTGGCCTACAAGGCTTCCGGCACAGTGCCCTGATATGAAACATCACGGAAAAATGACTGTTAATCCACTCATCGCATCCTGTGATCCATCCCCTCTCCATCTTCGTAACATCTCTGACCCGCGAACCAATACCAGACAATGGTGATCAGAAGGTGGATCATGCGCATTACTGCCAGTCTCAGGACCTTCTGTCACTTGTCCAACCCGCACAGCGATTTGCCGATAACCCGACTTTGGATCGAAGAAGTCGCCGCCGTGGCCCGTCAAAGGGACCGCGACAGCTTCATGCGCATCTACGATCACTTCGCCCCGCGTTTGCTGCGTTATCTGACGGGGTTGAATGTGCCCGAAGGTCAGGCTGAGGAGCTGGTGCAGGAGGTGCTGCTGAAGCTGTGGCACAAGGCCGAGTCCTTCGACCCGAGCAAGGCCAGCCTGGGGACCTGGCTGTTCCGCATTGCGCGCAATATGTACATCGACAGCGTGCGCAAGGATCGAGGCTGGGTGCAGGTACAAAATTCGCTGGAGCAACTCGAGCGTCTGGAGGCCCCGGTCGACAGAACGCTCGATTACAGCCAGCGTCAGGAGCAACAACTGAACACTGCCATCCAGAACCTGCCCACCGATCAGGCCAAGGTGTTGCGAATGTCTTATTTCGAAGCGCTCAGCCATCGGGAGATTTCCGAACGCCTGGACATGCCTCTGGGGACGGTGAAATCGTGCTTGCGTCTGGCCTTTCAAAAGCTGCGCTCAAGGATGGAGGAGTCATGATGGGCCCAACGCATCATCCGGACGACGCAACGCTGATCAGCTATGCGTCAGGGGCACTGTCGCAGGTCATCTCGCTGGTCACCGCCGCGCATCTGGAGCGCTGCGCCGAATGCAGAGCGCGGCTCAGGCAGGCAGAGCAGATCGGCGGCGTATTGATGCAGCAACACAGCAGCACGGTGGTACCGCTCAAAGGTCGTTCGGGGATGCTTGCGCGTCTGGATGAACAGGCCATGAACGTTGCCCCGCCAATGCATTCAATGCCTGCGGCCAACCAGGACCCGGATTTGCTGCCGACCTGCATGCAGGCGCATTTCGGCCGACATCTGAGCGAGTTGAAATGGAAGACCCTGATCCCCGGCGTGCAGCGCGTACGCGCCGAAGGCATCGAGCACGGCAACCTCATGCTGCTGAAAATCGCACCGGGCGTCAGCATGCCGGTTCACAGCCATGAAAGCGGCGAAATGACCATGGTTCTCAAGGGTGCTTATCACGACGTGCAGGGAGAGTTCGGACTGGGGGATGTGGCCGATCTGGACAGCCATATCCAGCACCAGCCGATTGCCTACCCGGACCGGGAATGCATCTGCGTACTGGCTGCTGAATCAAAGCTGCGCTTTCATGGGCTGCTGGCGAGGATGATGCAGCCGTTTTTCGGGATTTGAAAAATCTTGCGGGGAGCAGATCGGGCAGACCCGGAATTCGAGAAATCTGCTATTCGAAGAGCGCCTGGACACGAGCAAGCACATCGTCGATCACCATTTCAGGGACTGACTCAATACGCTTTGCACCACGAGCCTCAAGATCAACGGTTCGAATCTGATTGCAAAGAACGACACCCTGCGTCTCTGTGCCTGAGCCACTCAACGGCACCGCGAAACCCGCATATCGCGCAAAATCGCCGCCCTGTGTGATTGGCGCAATGATTACAAGGCCTGATGCGTTGTAAGCCGCAGGTGTGAGAATCAACGCTGGACGAAAATCACCTTGCTGCTCGCGTCCTGCGGTTGGATTCAGGTTCAGTCGCACAATATCCGAGCGGTTGAATTTGACCCGTTTCAAACTTCGCGCCCAACTGGCTGAATTGCGTTCCATGCGGCCAGCTCTGCAGGCTCGGGCGCGCTCAAATCACATTGGGCCATCAAGTCAGCCAATCGATAATGCAGCTTTGCCTTGGCTGGCTTGAGTGTAATCACTTCTGCAGACGCATCGAGCGTAAGTACATCCCCAGTGGACAGACTCATCTGCTTGAGCACGTTTGCGGGCAGACGAATCGCCGCACTATTGCCCCACTGCTGAATTTTCACTTCCATCAAGACACCTCACAATGTAGAGCCACTGTAGATACATTACAGAGAGCATGCAACCCAAAAAAGAGAAACATAGTATCTACAGTCGCCAACTGCCAGCTCACCCTGTTTCAGAAGTTTGCAGACGTCCCGAGCCCATCAAGACCGGGCGTTCAGCGCTGAATACTGACACCCAGCGAAGCCAGTGCATCCCAGTAACCGGGGTAGGTCTTGCCGACGCAATCGGGGTCCTGGATACGGATGCCTTTGATCTTCAGGCCGGCCAGCGCAAAGCACATGGCAATACGGTGGTCGGCGTGGGTGTCGATCAACGCATCGACCGTGGTGCCTGCCAGCGCCGGGTTGGCATTGACCACCAGATCATCACCCTCCTCGACCGCCAGACCGGGCGCGATGGCGCACAGGCCTTGGGACAGGGCTGAAATCCGGTCGCACTCCTTGACCCGCAGGTTGGCGATGCCGACAAAGCGCACTGGCTGACGATTGAACGCAGCGAGCACCGCCAGCGTCGGAATCGCATCCTGCATTTGCGAGCCGTCGATGACGGCGGGCATGTTCGGGAAGCTATCAATGATCTGGCTGGCAAGTGCATCAGGCTGGGTGAAGGCGTCACTCGCCACGCCGAGGTCGATAGTGCCCCCGGTCAGAGCCTGTGCGGCCCACAGATAAGTCGCTGCCGAAGCGTCAGGCTCGATGTGGAAATCGGTCGCGCGATAGCCGGTGGCCGATACTTTCCAGGCTGAGTCACCGATAGCCTGAACCTCGGCACCGAAGGCCTGCATGGCTGCGAGGGTCAGGTCGACGTAACCGCGTGCGCCGATTTCGCTGCCGGTCAGGGCCACTTCGAGAGGCCCCTTGCCGCAGGCTCCGGCCATCAGCAGCGCCGACACGTACTGGCTGGACAGGTTGCCGTCGATCTCGATGCGGCCTGCCGCCAGACCGCCGGTGCCCTTGATCGCCACCGGCGGGCAACCCGTCGGAGCGCTGACGTCCACACCCATGCGCTGCAAGGCATCGACCAGCGGGCCTATCGGGCGCTTGCGCATGTACTCGTCGCCATCCACCACGAAGTTGCCTTCGAAATTGGCCAGCGCGGCCGTCAGAAAACGCGTCGCGGTCCCGGCATTGCCCAGAAACAGCGCCTGCTGCGGTGCCTGCCAGCGACCGCTGCTGGTCACAACAAAGGTGCTGTCATCTGGCTCATCGACCTGCACGCCCATCAGACGCAGGGCTTCGGACATCACTCGGGTGTCGTCGCTCTTCAGCGCGCCGGTCAGGCGGCTGGTGCCTTTGGCCAGCCCCGCCAGCAGCAGCGCACGGTTGGTGATCGACTTGGAGCCCGGCGGGCTGACGCGCCCGACCAGCGGGCGCTCGACAGGCAAAACAGTGAGGGTGGCTTGAGATCGCATGATGTCCCTGAGCGTCAGCGGAAAAATCGCGATCCTAGCACGAGGACGAGCAAGCCCGCAGGGCGGTTTTGGTGGATGGCGATGACTGCAGGCCGATCACTTTTGCGCGGTGCCGGACAGTTGCTGCAGCTTGTCGTTGGCCGCCAGCAATTGATTGCGGTTGGCCGCCACATCGGTCACATCGTAAATCACCAGACACACATGGCTGATCGCGCCCGTGGTGGAGCGCAGCGGGAACAGCGTGGTGTTCTGGTACATGAACGCCTCCTGCCCGGTGATCGGCTGATAGTTCTTGAAGCGCACCAGGTAAGGCCGCTGCTCCCAGATGGTGAATGCGGGCGTACCGAGGGTCACGACGTTATCGATTTTCTTGCTGAACCACTTCGCGTTGACCTCGGGAAAAATCTCGAAAAAGGTCTTGTCGATGGCCACATAGGGCACCACACCGGAGCGGTTTTCCATGAAGGTGTTCCAGACCGTTACCCGGTAATTCAGGTCCAGCACCACAATGCCTACGTCAATGTTCTGGGTGACGGCCAGCAACCAATGAAGCTCGTTGATTTCGATAGCGTTGCTCATGGGTCAGCTCATCATGTAGGCGAGTTTTTTGGTAAGCAGCTCGACCGAATCTTCGGTGAACAGCATCAGCAGATCGAAATGCAGGTTGTGACCTTCCACGCTGTAACTGATTTCGACCGCCAGGGTCTTTTTCCAGCGCTGCTGATTGATGCGGATCAGTTCATCGATTCCGCCCTGCGCGCCCAGCAACTGCGGGTGGCCTTGCGAAAAAGCGATGTCGATTTGCTCGGCAATACCGCTCAGGCAGGCACCGATCAGGATGGTCGACAGGTCGAGCAGCATCTCCATGTCGGAACTGTCGGAGTGATCGCCGCCCATCAGTTGCGAGATGCCGGAAATATCCGAGTCATGAAAAATCAGCAGCGCTTCACCGGAAATACCGCCACCGATGTAGCCCTGACACACTGCCGTCAGACGCTGATCACTGTGCGCATCGGCCAGTGCCATGTGCAATTCGCCGACTTCGAGCATGTTCACGTTGGGCACCGGCAGCTGTACGAACACCCCCAGCACCTTGGCCAGCAATGCTGCAGCACGGCCCATGGCAACGTTGATGGTTTCGCGGAAGGCATCCTGAAAGCTGATCACCCCGCCCGTGTTGTTCAGCGCCGGCAACGCAACCGGCACAACGGCAGGTTTGCCCAGCAGGCCGAGCCGGTCCAGCGTGCTTTTGAGCTCGTCCGGGTCGGCAGGCTTTTTCAGGAACGCCAGCGCCCCTAGTTCCATGACCCGGCGTACCGCTTCGTCCTGCACGTCGCCGGACACGACAATCACCTTGGCGTCCAGGTTTTCGGCACGAATCGCCGCCAGCGTCTGGTAGCCGTCCATCACTGGCATGGTCAGGTCGAGCAACACGACCTGGCCCTGCCCTTTGCGTATGGCCTCCAGACCTTCCTGGCCTTGGGTAGCCAGCGTGACCGACACATCCCAATCTTCGGGCAAGGCACGCAACAGCTGCTTGCGCGCCATGTTCGAGTCGTCACATATCAACAGCGCAAGCGTGGACATCGTGTGGTTCTCACTGCAGAAAAATCAGGCCGACGGTGGCGGACAGCACGTATACGTTCGACTGCACTCTCAGAAGAGACTGGCCTGAGCCTATAACGCTCGATCGGTAACATTCAAACTAAACCTATAGCCTAAATCGGCGATCTTTGAAGTTTCTGTAATTTAAGTCGATATCTGTTGCTACAGATCACTACCGCTGCCGATCAAACAGGCTTAGTATCAAGTGATAGATTTATTAGCAATCAATCGATAGATCCTCAGTTCAACAGCGAGGTGCCTCATGTCTCTGCCTATCAGCGATTACCATCCAGCCCTGCCCCGGCAAGACGATTTCTGGCAGCACCTGGGCATCCCGGCACGTGGCACCCGCCTGCATACGGCCTTGCACAGCGGTTTGCCCTATGAAGTGTTCGAGCGCCTGGCAAACTACACCGACCTGAATCGCTCGACGCTGGCTGAACATCTGGGCATCGCGCCGGCAACCTTGCAGCGGCGTCTCAAGGTGCGGCGCTTCAATGCCGAAGAGAGTGATCGCCTGTTTCGTCTGGCAGCGGTCTACAAAGCGGCACTGGACCTGTTCGAAGACGACACCGAAGGCACCCGCCAGTGGCTGGCGAACCCGGTACACGGGCTGGGCAATCGCAAACCGCTGGAGATGCTTGCCACCTCAGCCGAAGCCCAGGCAGTGCTGGACCTGATCGGCCGGCTGGAGCACGGAGTCGTGGCGTGATTGCGCTCTATCGTCTGGTAAAGCGCAAATGGCTGGCGCAAGCGTTCGACGGCGAAGGCGCCAAACTCTATGGCGGACGCTGGAACAGCAAGGGCAACGCTTGCGTCTACTGCGCCGGCAGCGAATCGCTCGCGTTGCTGGAAATACTGGTGCACCTGAACAACGCCAGCGTGGCCCGGCATTACACGATGCTTGAACTGCAGATCGCCGAAGAGCTGATCCTCAATGCGCGCCCCGACACCCTGCCACCCGACTGGCGCGAAGAACCTGCGCCCCCCGCCACGGCCTCGTTCGGCGACGCCTGGCTGGCATCGGGTCAAAGCCTGGCCTTGGCCGTACCCAGCGTCATCATTCCTCGCGAATGCAACTACCTGCTCAATGTCCAGCATCCTGAATTCAGAACCGTTGTAGCAGCGGCCAGAGCGCTGGAGTTTGATGTAGACCCGCGCTTGAAGTGAGCTGGCTATCAGCGCTCCGGCCACGAACTGATCACTGCATAAGGCGTTTGCAGGTCCCTCTCGGGGATTTCCCAGATCAGCAGTTTCGGCGGTGTCTGGCGGAATGCCGGGTTGTCGAAATAAGCGTTCGCGGCGCCTGAGAACTCGCCGCCGTCCTTGGCGAAGTTGCCGATCGGGGCGCCCAGTTCCTTTTGCAGAAAGCCCACAAAACCCGAGTTGCGCGAGAACGAGGTGCCGATGAGGGCGACATTCGGCAGGTTGCTGTCGCCAAACAGGTCATCCAGGTTATCGCCGCCCGCCGCCGTTTCGTCGGCAAGCTCGCTGATCTGCGTGGTCGCCACATCTTGTGGAGGGGGCTGCAACGACAGCGGCAGCCAGTCGAGCCCGGCCAGGCGCACCAGATCGCCAGGGCGCTCGGCCATCGGCGCAGTGCTGACCTGGAACTGCCGTTGCGGAGTCGCCTTGATGCCGGCGTGCTGAACGTGTGCGGCAATCAACCTGGCTGCCGCACTGGCGCCTGCTTCACTCCAGTGCGTGTCAGTGCGCAGGTACGCGGTTTCACCCAGCGATTGCAGGGGTGCGCTGAGGTCGAGGATGTCGACGCCAGCCGCTTTCAGATCAGTGGCCCAGCGTGCAACACGAGCCTGAAGCACGTCAGGTCGGTAGAGCCCGCAGAGTTGCGGGGCGGCAATACGGCTCTTGTCCGGTACGACGGCGATTAGCAGGTCGATGCCGCGCTTTTTCAGGCTGCGCTGCATGTCGATCACCACCTGAGCCTTGCGTTGCGCATTGGCCTGAGCGTTGCGATTGAGCTTGAATTCGTCGGTGAGGAACAGCCAGCCAGGGCAGCCCTGACGGACACGCGGGCCAGTGTCATGAAACAGCAGCCAGCTAGCACCTCGTTCGATATCGGCAGCTTTCTGCGCCAGAAATGTGCCGGACAGCTGTTTGGCCAGTTTGTGAGTCACTTCACCGTGCAGCGCTGCATCGAGGGTAAGCGGTTTCGGCAGCAGCTCCACTTTTCCGCCGAGCAGCAGCATGCAGGAAGACAGCAAGCCGACGCCGAGGAACACTGCCAGCGTAATACCCGCCACATTGCAGGTGCGCACGGCCAGTTGGCCGGGGTGCGGCGGTACTGCCGACGGACTGGTCATGGGCACCGCCCTCAAAACTGAAAGTACAGAAACGGAACCGTCTCGCGGCTGGCAATCAGCGCGAACGACAACAGAAATCCGGCGACCGGCCACAGTGCCGCTCCCCAGACAAACACCGGCCGGGTGCCAAAACGCTGTTCGCAGCGCATCTGCATTAACGGTGCGAGCACACAGGCCACACCCAGCAGTGCCGCCATGCCGTGCGCCGGACGCAAGGTGACAGCCAGCGCATCGCCGAGGCCCAGACCATGCTGACCGAACTGCCCGGCATACATCGTCACTGCGGTGGCGAAGTCCGGCGCGCGGAACAGCGTCCAGGCCAGGCACACGAACAGCAGCGTCAGCAGGTGCGCCAGGGGCTTGGGAATGGCGGGCAGGCTTGAACGCGACCAGGCGCGATCAACGCACAACGCCACGCCATGCGCCGCCCCCCACAACAGGTAATTCCAGCTGTCGCCGCCGTGCCACAGACCGGCAATCGCCATGGTCAGGAACAGGTTGCGATAGGTGTTCCAGACGCCGTGACGATTACCGCCCAGCGCGATGTACAAGTAATCGCGCAGCCAGCTGGACAGTGACAAATGCCAGCGCCGCCAGAAGTCCTGAATGCTGCTGGCCAGATACGGGCGGTTGAAGTTTTCCGGGAAGTGAAAGCCCAGCATCAGCCCCAGACCGATGGCCATGGCGCTGTACCCGGCGAAATCGAAAAACAGCTGCAGCGAGTACGCCAGACAGCCGACCCAGGCATCCACCAGCGACGGGTTCGGCACGTGAAACGCTACGTCGACCAAGGGCGACAACGTATCGGCCACCAATACTTTCATGCTCATGCCGATCATGAAGCGCCGTGCGCCCAAGGCGAAGTTCTGGCGGTTGAAATGGCGCTGCACCAGCTCGCGGCGCACCCAGTCATAGCGAATGATCGGGCCGGCAATCGAATGGCCGAACATTGAGATGTAGGTGGCGTAATTGATGAAACTGCGCTCGACCGGCACGGTATGCCGGTGAACATCCACCAGATAGGAAATGGCCTGCAACACAATGAACGAAAGCCCGGCAGGCAGCGCCACCCGCTGCCATTCCAGAGGCATTGCCCCGTAGTACGTGATCAGCTCACTCCAGGTGCCAGCCACGATATTGGCGTATTTGTACCAGCACAGCACAACGACGTTGAGCACGATCAACGCTGCCAGCAGGCGAATTCGCCCCTTTGAGCCTTCCCGCGCCCGATCTATCAGCAAGCCGCCGACCCAGGCCACCAGCGTCAGGACCATGTGCAGCGACAGGAACAACGGGCTCAGCCAGCCGTAGAACAGCCAGCTGCCAATCAATAGCGTGACATTGCGCCAGGCCGCGGGGCTCAGTGCGTAGGCCAGCAAAAAAGCGGGCAGGAACACCATCAGAAACTCGAGCGAGGCGAATACCATAACGACGACAGAGCCTGATCAGTTGGACAATGAGTCCGTGGCCGACAACAGGCGCGGACCTGTGGCGGACGGCACCAGCAACACGCTGTAGCGCTCGCCGGCCTTGAGTTCGCCCAGATCCAGTGGCGCGCCGACAATGGCGTTAGCGCAGACCAGTTGCACGGACAGGCTCACCGGATTGATTGAGCGACGCTGCAACGTGCCGGTCGGGACCGCCTTGAACAGGTCGCCGCTGCGACCGGCCGGGCGCAGGCTTGCCTCGCTGCAGCCGGCATCAAGGCTGAAGAACGCCAGTGAAGCCTTCAAACCATTGAAGTCATCCGGCTGCTCACGAACGGTGACAGGCTTTAAGCTGCCATCGGCCTGCGCCGTGACCACGACCGTGGCGAACTCGCCGGGCTCGACACTGATGTCCAGTGGCAGCTTTTTATCAGCGCTGATCAGCGTGCCTTTTACCGGGCTGCTGGCCTGCACCGGGAAGAACAGGGAGACCGGCTTCGTCATGTCCAGCTGCAACGGTGTCTGGCCTTCGCGGGCCACCACTTGCAGCGGCGCAGCGGCAGCATTGATGAAGCGAATGAACGCCGAATCCTGCGCAGGCCCGGTGGGATACAGGGCGATATCGGCTGCATAAGCTTCAAAACCGATCAACAGGGCTGCAACACTGCCAGCCATCAGGCGCACGGCAATCATTGTTTGGCCCCTGCTGCGCTGACGCTGGTGACCGGTAATCTGCCCAGTGCATCGCCAATTGCAGTTCCCCAGGACTTATAACCGGCGACCGTAAAATGCTGGCCGTCCGTGGTGATCCATTGCCCAGGGCTGGAAAAACTCAGCGAATCAATATAGGTGCACGGCGCCACGTTGCTGGCCAGAAACTGCGACATCAGTTGGGTGCGTGCATCGTTCTTCTGATACATGCCACCGACCTTGCCCCACGCCGGGCCGACCCAGGCGCACTTGGTGCCGGTGGCCGCGATGGCCTTGGTCAGGCTGGTCACGTTCTGCCACGCCCAGGCCTTGGGAAATGAAGGCTTGTCGTAGGAAGCCATGGTGTCGCCGATCACGATGACAACCAGATCAGGTTTGTCGGCGGCGATCAGCTCGGCAATCGGTGTGGTGGTTGCGTCGCGGCCCTTGATGACAATCTTGCCGTTGCCTGTTTGCTCGGCGCCACAATCGACCTTCTTGCTGATCAGCCAGTCACCGGCACTGGCCCCGCAGGCACCAATCGAATGCACGATGGCGCCTTGCCGGGTCAGGTTGTCGTGCAGCGGCTCCATCAGATGGTCGGCCAGACTCATGTGGCTTTCTCCCAGGACCAGAAGGGTCATACCGGCAAGAACGGAAGGCATCGAATTCTCCAGAAATCAGTTGGAATAAGGTGAACGGTAAGGGCTGACCGGCAGTTCCATGGGGCCGGTCATGTCCTCGAACATGTAGCGCAGGTAGAGTGCGCCGCCGAACTGGCGATAGTCCCGAGCGTTATCAAGGCCCAGGTTGGCCCCCAGAAACAGCCTGGAATTGAGCTTGTACTCACCCGCCGCGCTCAGGTTGTAGCCCAGCCCGGTTTTGCTCTGCCCTGCGTAGCGCTGGCCGGAAGCGGCTTGCAGGTTGCTGTCGTCGGGGAAGAACTCGGCGCCGTCCTGCTTGAAGTGCTGGACCCCGACCGAACTCTTGATCTGATAGCTGAAGCGCTCGGTGCGCTGCGACCACATCACCGGCACGCCAATGGCAAAGAAGCTCTGCGGGCTGAAATAGCCACCGTGGCCGTAGGTGAAGTAACTCTGGTCGTTGGCGTAGCTCATGCCCATCACGCTGAGGCCGGCGGTCAGCTTGCTGTCCTCGGCATTGCGCAGGTACCAGTAAACGCCTGCGCCCACTTCGCCGCGGGTGTTGGATTTCACGTTGGTGCCGACCAGTTTGTGCCAGGAGCCGTAGCCATAGCCGCCGATCGTCTGATCGTCGTAACTGATCTGACCACGCCCGCCGTTGGCCGTGACGCCGCCCCAGGAGAGGCCGCTGCGCGCGTCAGTGGAACCGGCAAACGAGGTCACGCTGTCGGTGACCGGGCGCCGCGACACGTTCAGGCCGTAACGCAGATCGGGGTTGTCACCCAGCGGGCGGTCGACGCTCGCGCCCCCCGCGACCGTGCTGTATTTGAAGCCCATCGGCGTCGTACCGATGTCAGCCTTGAGGCCTTCCTCGGGGCGTTCGAACGCCACTGCCAGACCGACACCCTTATCGTTTTGCGAGCCCGCAGCGCCGTTGGTACCGCCGCCGAAGCGGGAACCCGAGCCGGACTTTACGCTGCCAGCATTCAACGACACCGGCGTGACGCGCACGGCAATCCGGTTGTCACCGGCCGGAACATTGATTTCAAGCGGGGCTTCGACCACCGTGAGCTTGCTCAGGCCGGATTCGCTGTTGTTGCTGCGCACGGTCAGCCCTTGGGTGACGAAGCCGCTGCGCCGCTCCAGAATGCGATTAAGCGCCTGCTGCGCGCTACTGGCCTGGTCGCGATCGGCGGTTGCGAGAAACGGATTATCACGCACGCTCTGTGTTTGCCCGGCCGGCAGCGGTTGTTGAGCGGCCACCTGACCGGGATAAGCCGTATCGCGCAGCGCGCCGGTTTCGGCCGGCGCGCCACCGCCGAGTGTCATCTGGGCAGGAGCCGGAATCGCCGACACGGCCGCCAGGCGTGAGCCCGAGGCCGCGAACGGGTTGGCTGCCGCGTGGGTGGATGTGCCAGCCTGCGCCAGCGCACGCTGCTTTTCGTTCTGTTCGATGGCCACGGCTTTGCGCAGCAGCTCGGTCGCGGCTGCGGTCTGCCCCATGCTCTGGTAGATTCGCGCAGCTTCGGTCAGGGTCTGCGGGTCGTTACGCTCCAGCGTACGAAGCTGGCCCAACGCTTTTTCGGCGAATGCGTAATCATGGGCCTTTACCGCTGCATCGGCCGCGCCCAGCAGCACTTGCGGATCATTGGGCTGGCGCTGCAACAACGGTTTGTACAGTTCGAACGCTCTGCCATGTTCCCCCTTGGCGGTGTACATCCGGGCGAAGGCAGACACTGCCTGAATGTCGTCCGGACGCTGTGCCAACGCGGGTGCCAGTGTGTTGTAGGCGCCTGCCAGATCGCCACCTTCACGCAGCAGATCGGCCTGGCGAATGCGGTATCGATACAGCACGTCATCGAAACGCTTGCGGGTCGCTACGCCCATCGGCTGGCCCTGCACATTGCGCAGGATCGCATTGACCTGCACGTCATCGCCCGCGGCGAGCAGCAGACCGGCGTATTGCAGCATCAGGTCTGCCGACGGCGCAGGGGCCTGGGCAATGGCGGTGCGAGCCATATCCCGGCCACGCTCCGTTTCACCCGCATCCACGTAAGCGCTGGCCAGCGTGAGTTGACGCTCCGGGCTGTTGCTGGCAACCGGCTGCAGACGATCAAGCAGCGCCAGCGCTTCCTGACGCTGCCCGCGGCGGGCGATACCGATGGCCAGATTGATCTGCACCGTCATGGTGATCTCGTCAGCCAGCGCCCTCATGTCCGGCGTTCGCTGATCCACGGGAATGCGCGCAAAAGTCGCCTGTGCGTCCTGCCACCGGCCCATTTCCACCGAAAGCAATGCGCTGGTGTAGAGCGCATCGATATTGTTGGGCTGGGCCTTGAGCAATTCGTCGATCAGCGCACGGGCCTTGGGCGCCTCATCGGTCTTGAGGTACAGACGCGCCAGGTCGAAGCGGGTCCAGACATTGTCCGGATCATTCTTCACGGCCTCTTTCAAGGCAGCCTGGGCGGCGCGGACATCACCGCGCTGCTCGGCCAGCCGCGCCACTTGGGTGGAACGCAGCGCCTTGAAGCGGTCGCTGTTGCCCAGTGTTGCCTGTTCGGCAGGCGACAAGGTGTCGAGCATACGCAGCGCTTCATCAGCCTGACCGCTCTGCGCCAACACGTTGATGAGGCCGCGCACGGCTTGCGGGTTACCGCGCCGGGTGGCCAGCACCTGACGGTAGCCGGCCAGCGCTGCGTCGAGTTGACCGGCCTGGGCCTGCAGATCGGCCTGGGTCAAACGCACATCGATACTGTCGGGGTTCTGCCGCTGGGCCTGAGCCAGCAATTCCTGAGCCTTGCCGGTCTGTCCCTTGGCCTGCAGATCGCGGGCCTGTTGCAACGAGGCCCAGAGCTGCACGCTCTCTAACGCGCTTTTCCAGCGCGCACCGCCCGGCTGGCGAGTGGCGCGGGCCAGCAGTTGCTCGGCTTCCGACAGTCGATTCTGTTGCTGACGCACCACGCCCAGGCCGCCCAATGCATCGGCATCGTCCGACTTGATTTTCAGGCGCGCGACAAAAGCGTCCTCGGCTGCCGCATGATCATTCTTTTCCAGCGCCCTAAGCCCGCGCGCCACCAGTGAGTCCTGCTGCCAGCCGGAGGCTGCGCTGTCCGCTGTCTGCTGGCGCCCCTTGTTCAGCTGATCCCGAATTTCCTGATCATCGGGATGGACCTTTAGAAACGCGTCGAACAGCGGCCACTGCGCCGCCGTGGGCGGGCCGGTCCAGACCAGCGCCATGCGCCAGCTCTGATCGGCGTCACCAGCGATGTCCGGATGAGTGCTCAAGCGCGCCAATGCGGCGATACCTTCGGCGCGACTGTCTTCGCGACGCGCCAGGTGCTTGGCAAAAAACAGCGCCAGGATCGAGTCGTCCGGGTTCTGCCGCATCAGGCGCTCAAAGCCTTTGCGCGCCTCGGGCCAGTCTGCGTTGTTAAAGCCCAGGTTGGTGTAATACTCGCGCCCCACACTGCCTTCGGGCAAACGGCCGTTGAACAGCTTGCGAAATACGCCGGTCGCCTTGTCGCGCTCACCGGCATCGGCCAGGCGTCGGGCCTCATCGAGCAGCGCCTGATTCTGCGGCTGGCTCAGGGCAATGTCCTGCTCCAGCTGCACGGCTTGCCAAGGCAACGGCGACAGTGATTTCAGCCGAGCCAGATAGGTCTGTGCCTGTTGCGGTGTGTTCTGTCTGACGCCGATCAAGCCCATGCCATACAAGGCTTGTATTTGATCGGGATCGATCTGCAGTACTTTCTGCCAGATCTCGGTGGCGCGAGCAGCGTTCGAGCGAGCCTGCCAGTATTGGCCCTGCTCGATGAGCTGCGCCTCCACAGCATTGTCTTGAGCATGAGCGACGCTGGCTGCGATAGCGGCAACCAGTCCGATGACTAACGTATGGCGGCGCGCGGGCATGACGTCTCCCAGGACAATGTGAGGGTTCCGTCTTCACGGAACTGATAGCGTTTTTCGACCCAGCCCAACGCAAACAGGCTGAGCATAAGGTTGTAATAAGCCGGTTCGGTGCGGTCTTTCGGATCGCGGGCGAGCGCCTTGCTGACACCGCTTTCAACCCGGCGCTGTTGCTGTTCCACCAGCCAGGTCTGGCCCTTGGCCTGGAAATACGGCAGCAGCGCAGCTGAATACCCGAATGGCCCTCGGCCCTGGCTCGTGCCACTGGTCACCTGGACTTTTTCCGGCGGCACACCTTTGGAAGCGGTGCTGCTCGACATCCCGTCGAGACGGGCCAGCACGCGCGCAGCCAGCGGGTCGGAGGCAGGCGTCATGCCCGCCCAGAGGTAGACGCGAATGGCGTCGTAGCTGCCCAGTTCGCTGGTGGCCGGGTCGACCACGAACAGACCGGTTTTCGGCGAAGTGCCGCGATAACCTACCCAGTCAGCGATAAAGCCTTTCGGGCTCGACGCCTCGATCAGCTTCGCGGTGTTGTCGGCGACTTCCCGCCACGGGCCGTTGGGCACTTCCTTGCTCAGCCGCCGTAACAACGGCATGGGCAGGTAGCTGGGGTTCAGACGCCATAAGTGATCAGGCTGCGCGAAACCTTCAGGACCGGGCAGGAGCATTTTGCCCAGCCCGGGCAAGTTGACGATCAGCCTCGACTCGACGGTCTTGAGCAGCGCCAGCGCATCGTTCCGATACGCCGGGTGCTGCCAGATACGCGCGGCTTCCAGCAGCGCGTAAATGATCCACAGGTCGGCATCCGAGGCTGAGTTGGCATCCTGAAGTTTCCAGTTGCCATCCTCGCCCTGCCCCCATAGCCAGCCCGGCAATCGGGTCTTGGGCTCGGCGCCCATCATGTTCGCGACCGTCCACGTCCAAAGCTTGTCGAAACGCGCGCGGTCATTGGCCACCAGGGCGAACAGCATGCCGTAGGACTGGCCTTCGGAGGTGCTGTGGTTGGCTTGCAGGCTGGATTCCAGCATGCGCCCGTCCGCCTGCACGTAACGCGTGGCATAGTCTTGCCAGAACGGCCAGGCCGGACTGTCGCACGCGGCGGCGGCCAGCGCAGGCGTCAGGGTTGCCGATGCCAGCAGACCGGTCATCCAGCCTGCGGCACGGCGCAGGTTCATTGCTAAGAACGGCATGGCTTATTCATGCTCCAGACGACGTCTGGCCAGCGAACGCAGCGTCAGGTAGGCAACTCCGGTGACCAGTACCACGCCAATGGCCAAGGCCAGCAACAGCCATAGCACGTTGCGCGACATCAGCCACTGCAGGCGCTTGAGCGGTCCAAGATCACCGACGTAGTAGGTTTGTTCGGCAACCAGCGCATCGACCGAATCGCCATGCACCACCACCAGACTGCCCTGCACCTTGTCACTGCTGCCCAGCGCCTTGGCCACATCGGTAAGACCGCCGGGCTGACCGGCAGAGATCAGCACAACGCTGCGGCCTTTCTGCAACGGTGATTCGAAACCGGCCAGGAATGTACTGTGTGCGTCGCTGGAAAAGGCCATTTTGACCTTGGCACGGCGCTGGTTTTCATCCGGGTCCGGACTCATCCAGTCACGCAGGCGGAAAGAAAGATCGGAAAGCTCGAAGCCCTGATGCTGCCCATTGCCGGAGGCTGGCAAGCGATCGGCCCATTGCTTGAGCAACGGCTGATCAGTGCCTGAGGACATGACCAGAATGTCCTTGTCGGCGGCAGTGGAAATCTGCGCAGCCTGAATCACTGCAACGCCGGTCGCCGGATACCCGGTCGACTCACCGAAACGCCCCAGCACATTCAGGTAAGCACTGATGTCTGCCGCGCTTGGCTTGTCAGCCAGCACAACGGCGGTCTGCGACAGGTCTGCCATGCGGGTAAACGGAAAACCCGAATCCTTGAACACGCCCAGGTTCGGCATCGCCATGAAGTGGTCGTAGCCGCTGAAATCCAGCGTCGATTCCGGGTCGATACTGCCACGCATGTTATCGATGATGATGTCGCCGCATTCGCCCTGCTTGAGGTAATCGAACATGTAGCGCAGTTGCAGGCGAGATTGCAGGGCCACGGAGTTGAGCGGCAGATACACGCGCGCTTCACGGCTGACCGAGTCATTGCCACCGGTGAGGCGGGACAGAATCGAATTGCTCAGGTTATCAATGGACGGCAGCGGCTCGGCCTTGATCAGGGTGTCGTTGAGGCTGACCATGATCGACGAGTTGTTGGAACGCTCCTGTGGCGTGTAGCGGTATTTGAGTTTCAGCGGCACGCCATCTTCGCGCCAGCTGAACAGATCAGGCGGCAGGTTCAACGGTATGGTGATATCGCCGGGATCGTAGCCGGAGACATTCAGTTTGTTGGCAGGCATCAGTTCGCCGAGCTTGATCGGTCGATCACTGGGCAACCAGTTCGGCGCGTCGTAGGGCTTGCGTGGCTGGAGCATGTCGACACGCTCGATCAGTGCGCTGCTGCCGACCAGGCTTTGCCCGCCGACCACCAGTGCATTGACCGCGCGTTTGAGCTCGGCCGAATTGCGCCCGGTAATGACCAGCAGTTTGCCGTTCGGGTCATTGGGGTGGGTCACCATTGTCAGGCTCGGGCCCTTGGGGGCTGGCATCGTGAGCGCACCGAGTTGCAGCGGCCCGTCGCCCGTGAGCAGTACCAACGCGTTGCCTTTGGCCGGCAGCTCATTGAAATGCGCCGGGAAGCTGGCCATGCGCGAGCGGGTCTTGGCTGCACCGATCCAGGAGGCCAGCGCACCCGCCGCTTCCAGCGTGGCGTTGTCGGGAGCAGCGCCCATCACCACCGGCAGGCTCACGTCACGGTCATCACGACGGTCGAAAAACGGCAGCGGCAGAATCGACAGATCGTTCGGTAATGCGAAGGGCGTAACGCGTATATCCAGACGCGTTTCGTTGTTGATTCGTGCCCAGAGACTGGAGTGCTTCGGGTCTTCGCAGCTCATCGTATAGTGACCGATGAACTGCAGGCTCAGGCGGTTGAACTCGGTGATCATTTGCGGAGGAAGCTCGATCACCTGGGTCTGCGGCTTGCCCGCGCCGTCCTTGGGCAGCGGCAGGGTCGCGGCCACTTCGTCGTTGATCATGACATTGATCTGCGACAGATCTGACAGCAGCGACGGTGAATAGCTGTAGCTCAGGGTCAGGCTTGCGCCGGTCACCACCTGATCGGCACGCACGTTGAAGTTGACGCTGTCGGTGGCGTCGACGCCGCGCAGGTTCATCGGGTAATTGCGCCCCAATTGCTGCAGCGTCACGCTGTAACCGTCAGTTGTGGCTGCCGTTGGAGCAGCTGCTGCAACACCACCCGTGGAGAGAACGGACAACGCACAGGCCAGCAGCGCCCATGAGCGGCGAACGGCGAACCGCTCGGCACCGAGAAAATACCGTTTAGTCATGACTATTCAATCCATCAGTTTGCGGGAGGTGGGGAAGGTCTTTTGCGTGTTGGCAATAAACGGCTGAAATCCTTGCGGGTTGCCTTGAGCAACTCGATGACGCCGCGGACACCGATATGGCTGACTTCGCGCAGCGCAGCCAGGGGTGAATCCGGTTTGCCATGCCCCCAGGTCGACGCCCAGGTGTCGGCACGACCGAATGTCAGACGTACCAGTTCGCTTTGCTGTCGCAGCGACAAATCACCGAAATGAGTGCCCAGGTAGCCATCGCGGCAGAACATCACCGTGGCCGGGAACTCATTGACCTGAGCGCCGCGATACAGCGACACGGTGATGCTGTCGCCAGCGTCGATGCCCGAGCCAGCAGGCAATAGCAGGCCAAGACCGGTCTGCGAAAAATCCTGGGTCACGGCGTTGAACATCACACCATCGGCACGGGTGACCCGAATCGGCAGTTTTGCCTGCACCCGCGGTTCAGTGCGCACCTGGCGAATCTCGCTGGCGACAGCAATGGCGGCGCTGGTGATGATGATGTTGTAGAGCGTCCAGGCCATGTTGATCACGATGGTCAGGGTGATCGCATCATTGTTCCAGCCCAACTGGTACAGGCTGTAGATGCCGAGTACAAAAACCACCGCGTTCAGCGTCAGCAACACGATATAAGGCCGTGCCAGCGCCCAGTCGAAAAACGTTTCTTCGACCACACCGCCCTTGTCGGTGACGTTGAAACCGCCGAATTTCGGGTTGATCATCGCCATCAGCACCGGGCCCATGATGTACCAGGCCAGCACCGCCTCGTAGACCTCGTTCCAGAACGAATGCCGGAAGCGGCCCTGTATCTTCGAGTTGGTCAGGCTGGCGTGCGCCAGGTGTGGCAGCACATAGGCGGTAATCATCAGCGCCGATGCGTGCATGACTTCGGCACCAAACAGCAGGTAAGCCAGCGGCGCGGTGAGGAACACCAGACGCGGCAGGCCATAGAAAAAGTGCAGCATGGCGTTGGCGTAGCACAGCCGCTGGCCGAGCGACAGGCCCTTGCCGAGCAGCGGGTTGTCGGTGCGAAAGATCTGCGCCATGCCCCGCGCCCAGCGAATGCGCTGAGCCACATGGCGCGACAGACTTTCGGTGGCCAGACCTGCCGCCTGCGGGATCGCCAGATAGGCCGTGTTGTAACCCGCACGGTTGAGCTTGAGCGCGGTGTGCGCGTCTTCGGTCACGGTTTCGGTGGCAACGCCGCCGATTTCCAGCAACGAGGAGCGACGCAGCACCGCACAGGAACCACAGAAGAACGTCGCGTTCCACAGGTCATTGCCATCCTGCAGCAAGCCGTAAAACAGTTCACCTTCGTTGGGCACAGTGCGGAACGTGTCGAGGTTCTTTTCAAACGCGTCCGGCGAAAAGAAAAAGTGCGGCGTCTGTAACATCGCCAGCTTCGCATCCTTGAGAAACCAGCCCATGGCAACTTGCAGAAAAGAACGGGTCGGAACGTGATCGGCATCGAACATGGCGATGTATTCGCCGTCGGTGCTCTTGAGCGCTTCGTTGAGGTTGCCGGCCTTGGCATGATGATTATTGTCGCGCGTCAGGTAGCCCACCCCGATCTGCTCGCAGAACTCACGGAAGTCTTCGCGACGGCCATCATCAAGCACATAGACCCGAAGTTTGTCCCTCGGCCAGTCGATGGACTGTGCAGCAAAAATGGTCAGCTTCACGATACTCAGCGCTTCGTTGTACGACGGGATGAACACATCCACGGTCGGCCACTGGCTGGAATCGCTCGGCATGATGACCGGCTTGCGGTGCAGCGGCCAGGCTGTCTGTACATAACCCAGTACGATCACGATCAGCGTATAGAACTCGGCAACGATCAGCCCGTAACCCAGCAGGCTGTCCAGCCAGTTCTCGAAATCCAGAGTCGACGTCAGGCGCCAGTACATGTAACGAAACGAGGCCAGCAGCGACAGCGTCACCAGTGCCAGCACCGACAAACGTCCAGGTATCTTGCGAATCAACAGCATTGCGGCAAAGCATGCCAAGGCAAAAAAGCACTGCGCGGTAAGGTCCAGTGGCGCGGTGACGACCAGCAGCATCAGCAGTAAACCGACCACAATCGAGGTGATTTTCAGAACCCGGCGCAAGGTCTTCGACAGGCTGCCGAACCAGCCCAGCAAAGCATTCAGCCACGACGGTGTGCGCGTCCGGGGTGCGGACGCGTCGAGCGACAGGTTGGTCATGACAATTGAGTCTCTTCTACTTCCTGAGCCAGCAGTCGGGCAATCAGTACATGACTCATCACGCGCAGATCCTGAGTACCCGGTGAGGCGCTTGGCACCTGAACCGGGTTATGGCCGTAAGCCAGCGCTTCTGAAAGCGCATCGTCCTTGCGTATGACGCCCAGCAGGCGTTTGCCCAGGCGCCGCTTCAGCACGTCATGCATGTCGCAACTGAACGTGCGTGAGGCATCGAACTGATTGATGACGTAGTGACAAACTGGCGGTTGCGGGCGAGCCAGCACCGGTGCGAGCCAGCCCTGCAGTTGATCCAGCGTCAGGTAACACGCCGCATCGGCGGTCAGCACTGCCAGCACCTGGTCGGCGGCATTCAATGCCTGTTGGAGCATTTGCAGATCGCCGCACGGCACGTCAAGAATCACCACATCACGCGCATTCAACTGCATGCGGGCGATCTGGCGAACCAGCCAGTTCGTGTCGTTTTCCTGAAAGCGCTGAAGAGCGTGGCGCTCATCCGGCTGCAACGAGCCATAGGGCAGCACCTGCGTGTCGGCAGACCCGCTCAGCAACAGCGCGCGCCAGTTTTCAGCGCAGAGACTGGCCTCACCAGAGCCTGCTATATCCGGGCTGGCGTTGAGGTGATGCTGCAAGGCGTCCTGCGGGTCGAGGTCGATCGCCAGTGTCTGTCCGCCGGGGATTCTGACCAGGCTGGCCAGTGCCGCACTCAGGGTACTTTTACCGACCCCGCCCTTGGCGGATATCACCGCGATGACATGCGCCGGAGTCCTTGATGGCTGATCCTTGCCCATCGATTGAACCAGCGCTTCGTTATTGCGTGCCAGCGCTTGAATCTGTCGCGCCGTGGCGGCCTCGGCGAGCAGACTCGCCAGTGGACCCGATGCCGTACGTTTGGCCACCAGACTCAAGGCCGGATCAGACTGAGCAGGCAGCTCAGTACGAGGCGATTCAAGATTCGGTTGAAGAGTCACGCTGTGCAGCGCGACAGGGGCCTTACCGGAAGCCAACGATTCCTGGTAATCCAGGCTGTTGTCCATTTCCAGATAACCTTCAGAGCTTGCGCCAAATTGTCGAAACAAATTAGCCACATCGTCAGTTCGGTTCATCCTCTACGACCTCAGATAGGGGCCGCAAGGCACGGTCCGTGTGAAAAAGCATTAACACTAATGTGTAGTATCACTTTGATACTGTCAATAAATTGATATATGTTGATTGAACTTTCTCGATGAGCGGTATTTTACTCGAAAAGATGCCATTTAATTGGCGATCGAAAACGGTGAGTTCAGTCGTTTTGAGTGAGAAAGGGGGCTAAAGCGACATCCTGCAGATAGTTGGCTATGCATCTATCCAGACGGTATTGCCGCCTATCTGCGAGGAAATTGACCGGATTCGGTCAATGACTGGTTTGGTTCGGCGCGGCCTCCGTGGTTTGAGGTAATGCCATGCCCTTGGGCCACAACAGCCAGATATTGCCCTTCTGCTTCATATCTCCGGCCAGCCTGCCGGCTTCGTCGCCGGTGCCCCAGAACAGATCGGCGCGTACTTCACCGGCAATCGCACCACCGGTGTCCTGAGCCGCAACCGGACGCACCACGCTGCTGCCGTCCGGCCGCGTGGTGGACAGCCAGAGCAGGCTGCCCAGCGGAATCACCTTGCGGTCGATGGCAACGCTGTAACCTGGTGTGAGCGGCACGTTGAGCGAGCCGCGCGGGCCTTCATTGCTGTCAGGGTTGCGGGCAAAAAACACGTAGCTCGGGTTGCTGGCCAGCAGCTCGCTGACTCGCTCCGGATGCGCCTTGGCCCAAGCGGCAATGCTGCCCATGGTCACGTCTTCCTTCTTCAACTCGCCCTGCTCCACCAGCCAGCGGCCAATGGCGCGATACGGACGACCGTTCTGATCGGCGTAGCCCAGGCGCAATTGCGAGCCGTCTTCCAGACTGACTCTTCCGGAGCCCTGAATCTGCAGGAACTGCACATCCATCGGGTCGGTCAGCCAGGCAATGACCGGCGCGTTCAACCCTTGCGCGTTGATCGTCGCAGCATCGTCGTAGGGCTTGAGCACCCGCCCTTCAAGCCGTCCACGCAGGCGCTTGCCCTTGAGCTCGGGGTAAATACTGTCCAGGTTGACGACGATCAGGTCATCCGGAATACCGTACACCGGCACGTTGGCCGTTGCCGTCTGAGTCAGGCTGCCCGGGTAGACCGGCTCGTAATAGCCCGTGATCAGGCCATCGGCACTGCCGCCATCAGCACGCAGGCTGTAGACCTGCAGTTGGCTCTGCAGAAACGTACGGATCTGCGCCGCATCAGGCGCGGCCGCGAGACTCGCCGCCGCAGCACAGGTCGGCCCCCACACTGCATCAGCCTTGAGGCGGACGCAGGCGCTGCGCCATGAGGCAAACCCTGCTTGCAGATCCACATCAGAGACCGCTGGCAGTGCTTCCCAGGTGGCCTGGGTGTAAGTGGTATGCGGCGCTGACGGCGGGGCAGCCGGTTTATCGGACGTGTCACACGCAGTCAGCAAGGCGGCCAATGGCAAAGCCAGCGCCAGGCTCCGCGACCATGGTTTGAAAGAGAGCATCATCAGCAACCATCCTTTTACAGCCCGCAGCACGCGGGTGGGTAAAAGGCGTCATTGTGGCTGAAGCGGGCGCGGAGACCTAGAGGGGATGCGCCATTCGACGTGCAAGGCGCGCGGGCATCCATGCCACGCACACCAGAGCCTGAACCAGAGCCATCAGCGTCAGAAGCTACCTGAGCTGGTTGGCAAACCGTCCGACCGCACCGACCACCTGCTTGGCACCTTCCTGAATTTCAACAATCACCGCGCCCGCCTCGTTGGCCAGCACCAGACCTTGCTCTGCCTGCGCGCGACTGTTGGCCATGCCGCGCACGGCCTCATCGGCCAGCGCCTGATTCTGCTGCACGACGCTGACGATTTCTTCGGTCGCGGCGCTGGTACGACCGGCCAGCTGACGAACCTCATCAGCCACCACTGCAAAGCCTCTGCCCTGCTCGCCGGCCCGGGCGGCCTCGATGGCCGCGTTGAGCGCGAGCAGGTTGGTCTGCTGAGCGATACCGCCAATGGTTTGCACGATGGAGTTGATCAGTAAGGACTGTTTGCCCAACGCTTCGATCCCGGACGCTGCCGACTGCATCTCTTCGGAGATCTTGCGCATGGTATCGACAGTATTCTGCACAACATCGGCCCCGCGCTGAGCGCTGATGTCGGTCTGTTGGGATATTTCGAAAGCCACGCTGGCTGCCTGGCTGACTTCATCTTCGCGGGCCACCTGATCGGTGACCAGCGTGGCAAACTTGACGACCTTGTAGAGATTGCCCTGGGCGTCATGTACCGGGTTGTAGGTCGCCTCCAGCCACACCTCGCGACCATTGCTGTCGATACGCTTGAACCGGCCGGCGACAAACTCGCCACGGTTGAGCGTGGCCCAAAAATCACGGTACGGCGTTTGTGATGTTTCCTGCGGATCGCAGAACAGGCTGTGATGCTTGCCTTTGATCTGCGTCAGGTTGTAACCCATGCCGCGCAGAAATTGCTCGTTGGCCGTCAGTACATGCCCGCTCAGATCGAACTCGATCACCGCACTCGAGCGCAACAATGCCTGAATGAAGGCGGAATTCTCGGCAGCGGTTTCGACGGTCTGGGTGATATCCGATCCGTAGCATTGCAGATGCGCAAGCTTGCCCTGCTCATCCAGAACCGGCTGCCACATGGCGCGAATCCAGACCAGACTGCCGTTGGCGTGCAGAAAACGGTATCTATCGATGACCGACTCGCCATTCTGCACCGCAGACTTGAGGTCTCGGTAACAATCGAGCTGTCTGACGTAGCTCGGAACCAACTGGTCAAGGTCACGGCCCAGGACCTGTTCGAGCGTATAACCCAGCGCATGAAGGAAGTTTTCATTGGCGTGGGAAATACGGTTGCTGGCATCCAGCGTCAACGACAGCATTCGCGCGTCGATGCCTTTTTGCATCTGCCGGTACATAAATAACTCGGCCTGTTGTGCCTGTAATTCCTTTTTCAAGCGAGTATTGAACATGGCTGCACCGATGGTGGGTTGTACGTATATATCGGCATAAGCGTAGACGTAGCGCAGGTATTTCGTCGGAATATGACGGATGAAATTTAAAAAACCTGCCCGAGTCCGGCAGACGGCAAGCCAGTAGCGCCAGGTGACCTGCGAGCCTGTACGGATACCGCTTGTCGATATGGCAAGTTACCCCTTTGCAGATTGATAGCACTAAGACATCATCCTCAATGTCCTAATGGACTCGATGTGAATGCCCCGGTGCAACATGCTCGCTTCTGCCCTTGATCGTCCCAGACTTGAAGATTCGAAGACCCTCGCCGAGGTAGAGCAGATGATTGCTTCAGGTGTGGGCGGGCTGCGTTTCGGCCAGGATCTGGAACGACGTTATGAAGCGGACACCCACCAGCAGCGTGTGCAGTTCATTACCGCTGTCGGGGTAGCCGGAGCGCTGGTTTACAACCTGTACCTGATCAGCGACTGGCTGATGTTACGGGATGTATTTTTCTACGCAGCACTGAGCCGGCTATGCCTGATCACACCGATGTTCATCGTGATGCTCTTGCTCGCACCACGCATTAAATCTCGCAGGGTTCTGGAAACGACAGCCGCGATCGGCACGGTCATAGCATCGCTGATGCCGCTGATCGTGATGATCAACAGCAACAGCCCGTATCAGCTTCATTACCAGTTGGGGATGCTGCTGCTCATGGTCTACTGCACCATGATCCAGCAGCTCCCGGTCCGTTACGCGACAGTCGCCATACTGTGCATGCTGACCATTCAACTGGTAACGACCTATACAGCCGGCTTTGCAGACTTTCTGACCTGGCAGGCCAATGCGGTGCTGTTTGTCTCAACCGCAGCCCTGCTGTTGATGGCCTCCTACTTTCTGGAACGCGGCAGCCGCCTGAGTTACCTGTTCGCGTTGCGCGGTCGTCTGCTGCAAGCGCAATTGGTAGAAATGGCGCGTATCGACGCGCTGACTCAATTGTTCAACAGGCGTTATCAGGACGAGGTCATCACTTCATTCTGGGAACGCGCGCGGGACACGCCGACCAACGTGGCGATGATCCTGCTGGATATCGACCATTTCAAATCCTACAACGACAGTTATGGCCATCCTCAAGGTGATACTTGCCTGAAGCTACTGTGCGAAGTCATTCGCCAGAAAACCCGGGAAAACGACGCCGTAGCGTTTCGCTTCGGCGGCGAAGAAGTGCTGATATTGATGAATGCCGATGCCCGCCAGGCAAGGAAATTGACCGAGACGCTGCAAGCCTCGGTCGCAGCCCTCAAACTCCCGCACCCGGTACTGGGCGAAGGCGCACTCGTCACCATCAGCCTTGGCGTAGCCTGCGCAATAGCACCTGATACTTCGCCCGAGAGCCTGATAAGCGCTGCAGATAACGCTCTGTACGCGGCCAAGCACGCCGGACGCAACTGCGCCTGTTTCTCGCGCAATGACGCGTTTGAGTGTCAGGTATAGCGAGCCGCCAAGATAAAAGGTATTTGCCTACAGCGGTGTCAGAACAGTCCGAACTATCATGCCGAGACCAGCTGGTATTGTCTCTGTGCGCTCCATTTTGTCAGGCCAAACGATGCGTTGTGCACGCCATAGGAACTGGAGGCCATCAAACAATTTTTGAGCCAGTACGGAGCCGGGATGGATAATGAAGAAGAGGCAAGACTCAAGCTTGCAGTCTCTGGGCTTTATGAGCTTGCAGTCGTAAATCTGTCGACAGTCATGAACCTCAGTCATGCATTGCTCAGCTCAGACAACCTGCCCGCTAAAGCCAGGATCGCCGCTCAGTGCGCATTTGACAGCATCCAGAGCCAGATCGACATCCTGCAGAAAATCAGTGATATTGAGGGCGAAAATGCCTAGAAACAGCATTGATTTCGGGATATTCCAGACGCACTACGAACAGTTGAAGAAGGATGGTGGCTCCGAAGGACCACCCGGAGATGGGCAAATGGAAGCTCGTGTAGCGAATCTTGAAAAGACGATTCCTGAAATAAGAGAGCGCCTTGCGCGTATCGAAACAAAGCTCGATGGCGTACACCATAAATTTGAGGATGTAGACAAGCGTTTCGACGCCGTGGATAAGCGGTTTGAAGCCGTAGACAAGCGTTTTGATGCTGTAGATAAGCGGTTTGAGGGCGTAGACAAGCGTTTCGATGCCGTCGATAAGCGGTTTGAAGCCGTAGACAAGCGTTTCGATGCCGTTGACAAGCGTTTCGACACCATCGAGGAGCGCATGGCGACCAAGACAGATCTCGAGGTCCTGCGTGGATCAATATCAACGGATGTTCAGAAATCCATTTCCGATGCCTCCTGGCGTTTTATTCAGATTTCTGTGGTGCTTGCGGGTCTCGCCTTCACAGCAGCCAAATACATAAGCTGATTTTTGACGATAGGTGTGCACATGCGGATTTTTCCGTTGCAGTGCGTACTTTCTCCCTTTACCCCAATCACATCCCGCTTTAATCTCGGCGCGCATTAATCTGGCTGGGAGCCATCGCATGAGCATTAACATTGACGTCAACACCAACCCCACGGAAGAGGATCGTCTGGCGATTCTGGAGCCGTTGAAGCGTTTCAATGCCGAACAGGCGGGGGACGGAAAATCCGAAAAGGTGGCGATGTTCATTCGTGATGACGAGACGCGGGAGATTCTCGGTGGGCTGCACGCTCGCATTCTGTTCGAGTGGCTGTTCATCGAGCTGCTGGTCGTGCCGGAGCAGGCCCGGGGCCGAGGCATGGGCTCGCGCTTGATGCAGATGGCTGAAGACCTGGCGATAGAAAAAGGATGTGTCGGCATCTGGCTGGACACTTTCGACTTCCAGGCGCCGGACTTCTATCGGCGTCACGGTTACGCCGAGTTCGGCCAGATCGACGACTATCCGCCGGGCCACAAGCGCTTCTTTTTCCAGAAGCGCTTGTCGAGCAAGTAGCCCTGACGCTAGCGTCAGACCTTGAACCTGCCCGCCGGAGTATTGCAGGAGATTGCCAGGCGAGGCAGTTCCTGACTTGGAGGTACTGAGATAACTGAAGGTACCGAGATAACAAAGTGTTCATCTGACCGAGACGCGACAGTTGAAAACCTGCAATAGGCGAAACGATTCATCTGCTCTGTAACGTTCAGAAACACGGTGAGAATATTCCCAAGCCGTGTAACAAGAACTTTCCGCGCCTGCTGCGTTACTATTTCCCGCTTATGGTCAATCAGAGCCTTGAATCAGGATGCCCTCCTCGTCCGCCGAGCACGCTGCACCTTTACCTGCCATCCTCGCGGGCCCGTTGTTACGTCGTCAGGAAGCCAATCGTCTGGTGCTGTGGCTGGCAGGCTCACGTCCGCTTGAGCTGACCCTGCGTTTGCGCGCGAACGGCAATGCAGCGGCCGAAGCGTTCGACGACTATCGGCTTGACGGGCAGCAAGTCCAGGTGATCGCAGCAGGTCGTCATGCGTTTATTCATCTGATTGACCTGCACCTCGACGCCGAACTGCCCACCGATGAGTGGATCGATTACGACCTGCTGGTGGACGGTGAGCCAGGTGGCATCGCCGAATGGGCGCCGCACCTGCTGTACCCGGGCGCCCGTTACCCGAACTTTGTGGTGCGCGGCAGCATCGACCACTTGCTGCATGGCTCTTGCCGCAAGCCACACCATTGCGCAGCGGACGGCCTGCTCTGCGTGGACCGATTACTGGCCGACACCAGGGAACCGCAGCAACGTCCTGCCCTGTTGATGATGAGCGGCGACCAGATCTACGCCGATGATGTCGCCGGGCCGATGTTACGCGCCGTTCATGCGCTGATCGGGCGCCTGGAACTGTTCGATGAGCTTCTCGATGGCGCCGTGGTCGAGGACAGCGCCAGCCTCTACAAGCACCCGGCGAGCTATTACCAGCGCGCCGACCTGTTGCCTGCGCTGAAAAGCAACGACACATTGCGCGAGCGATTCTTTGGTGGTGCGAGCAAGCCGGTGTTTACCAGCAGCACGGCGGACAACCATCTGGTGACGCTGGCAGAAGTGTTGGCCATGTACTTGCTGGTCTGGTCACCGACGCCCTGGACGCTGATCGAACCGGACATGCCACAGCTCGACACAGAAGAGCTTGAGCGTTACGCCAGAGAGCAGCAGCTGATCGACGACTTTGTCGCCGGGCTTGGAGGCGTTGCCCGTGCGATGGCGCATGTGCCTTGCATGATGATCTTCGATGACCACGACATCACCGATGACTGGAATCTGTCAGCAAACTGGGAGCACACCGCCTACAACCATCCGTTTTCAAAACGCATCATCGGCAACGCCTTGCTGGCCTATCTGTTGTGTCAGGGCTGGGGGAACAATCCCGACCCGCTCAACGACCTGATCCGGCAGGTCCATGCGCTGACTGTGCAGGCAGTCGGCAACGACAATCAGCTGGACAGCCCGTCTCAGGACGCGCTGATCGATCAGTTGCTGAAGTTTCAGCAGTGGCACTACGTTCTGCCAACCAGCCCGGCTCTGGTGGTGCTGGATACGCGTACGCGACGCTGGCGCAGTGAATCGAACTTCAACCACCCGTCCGGTCTGCTGGACTGGGAAGCACTCAGTGAACTGCAGCAGGAGCTGATCGATCATACATCAGCGATTATCGTGTCGCCCGCGCCGGTGTTCGGGGTCAAGCTGATCGAAGCAATACAGCGAATTTTCGCCTGGTGCGGCTATCCGCTGCTGGTGGATGCGGAGAACTGGATGGCGCACCGGGGCGCGGCGAATGTCATTCTGAACATCTTTCGCCACTCCAGAACCCCGGGTAATTACGTGATTCTGTCAGGCGATGTGCACTACTCGTTTGTCTATGAAATCCTGATTCGCCAACGCAGTGGCGGGCCTCATATCTGGCAGATCACCAGCAGCGGTATCAAAAATGAATTCCCCCGACGCTTACTGGATACTTTTGATCGGTTGAATCGCTGGTTATACTCCCCCCGCTCACCGCTGAACTGGTTCACCAAGCGACGCCTGATGAAAGTCATCCCGCGCACGCCCGAGCATAGCAAGGCCGGTGAACGCTTATGGAATTCGGCAGGTGTCGGTCAGGTTTTCTTCAATGAACAAGGCCAGCCGACCCTGATCAACCAACTCAATGCCAACGGTGAATCACCTACCTGCTTCGTCGAACCGGAAGATTACCGTGACGAACGGTCTGGAATAGATCGCAGTTTTCTGGAAAACGACCGGAAAACAAGGGATAGTCACCGCTAAACTTATCGGCAATTGCCGGGTCGATAGTTGCTACCAGTCAGGTTTGCGGCACACCCTGGCAAGCATTATTTCCTGGAGAGCGCCCCCGTGATAACCAATCAACGCATAGCCAGACTCAACGCCTGGGGCGCGCATGGCTTCACCGCCACCGGCGTAGTCCTTGCGTTTCTGGCTACCATTGCCCTGTTCAACAATGAACCGAAAGCCTGCCTGCTGTGGCTCGGCGCCGCGCTGATTGTAGATGGCGTGGACGGCTCGCTGGCGCGCAAGGTCAACACCACCTCGGTACTCCCGCACTTCGACGGTTCAGTGCTGGACCTGGTGATTGATTACCTGACCTACGTGTTCATCCCGGCACTGTTCATTTACCGGTACATTCCGGTCCCGGACTACACGCTGCTGCTGAGCGTTTCGGTGATTCTGGTCTCGTCGCTGTTCTGTTTCTGCAATGTCGACATGAAGAGCAAGGACAACTACTTCCAGGGCTTCCCGGCTGCATGGAACGTGGTTGCACTGTGTCTCTATATCCTGTCGCCAACGCCCTGGCTGACGTTTGTCACGATCATTGCCCTGGCACTCCTGACCCTGACCCGCATGAAGTTCCTGCACCCGTTCCGCGTTCGCCGCTTCATGCCGATCAACATTGCGGTCACCACTGTATGGCTGTTGTCCAGCGCATTGCTGATCATCAACCATCCGCACAATGGCCCGGTGGTCATGGGCCTGTGGATGACCATGTCGGCGTACTTCCTCGGGATCTGTATCTGGAGAACGTCGCTGGAATGGCTGGGCAGGCTCAAGGCCTGACGCTGAAGTCAGCATAAACAGCTCGCTGATCGCCTTGCGCGGTCAGCGAGCTTTTTTATGTGGAGCTAGTTGCCTTCAGACTGCGCTTCGGCAGCAGGCCGGACCTTGCCGAAGTGATGCGTTGTGTAGCAGCACAGGCCTAACCCGCCAAGGGCCAGCAGGCCGCCGACAATACCGACACTAGCAACCCCCAGCTGGCTGCTTACCACGCTGCCGAGCAACGCCCCGCCGCCGATACCGATGTTAAAGATGCCCGAGAACAGTGCCATCGCCACGTCGGTCGCATCCGGTGCCAGCGCCAGCACTCGCGCCTGCAACAACAGCCCGAAACACATGATCGCCATGCCCCACACCACGGTCAGCGTGCCGAGCATCGTTGCATCACCGGAGAGTGGCAACAGCATCAGCAGGCACAACGTCAGCGTGCCGATGGCGGTGATCAGCAGCCCGTTCGGGAAGCGATCGCTGAACAGGCTGAAGATGATCGAGCCCATGATCCCGGCACCGCCGAAGACCAGCAGCAGGATCGTGGTCATTTCGCCACTGAGTCGGGACACGGTCTGCGTGAACGGCTCGATGTAGCTGTAGGCGGTGAAATGGGCGGTGACCACGATGGCGGTCAACAGGTAGATCGCCATCAGACGTGGACGCTTGAACAGAATCGGCAGGCTGCGCAGCGAGCCGGAGTTCTGACTCGGCAGCAACGGCAACGCACGCGCCAGCAGGAACACCACCAGCGCAGCGACCCCGGCGATGCCCAGGAATGTGATGCGCCAGCCCAGCGCTTCACCCAGCACGCGCCCCAACGGAATGCCCAGCACCATCGCCAGTGAGGTACCGGTCGCCAGCAAGCCAAGCGCCTGAACCTGCTTGCCCGGCGGCGCGATGCGCACGGCCAGCGATGCCGTGACCGACCAGAACACCGCATGCGCAAACGCAATACCGACACGGCTTACCAGAAGGATCGCGAAGCTGGAAGCCATCGCAGAGATCACGTGACTGACCACAAACAGGCCGAACACAAACATCAGTAGCTTGCGGCGCTCGATATTGCGCGTCGCCAGCATCATCGGCAGCGACATCAGTGACACGACCCAGGCATAGATGGTGAGCATCAGCCCGACCTGTGCCGGTGTCATGTCAAAGCTCTGGCCGATGTTACTCAGCAAGCCAATCGGCACGAACTCGGTGGTATTGAAAATGAAGGCTGCCAGGGCCAGCGCGAATACGCCAAGCCAGCTGCCTGCGCTTTCATTTTCGGTGGCGTTCGGAGGGATCGTTATCAAGAATTTACAGCTCTCTAAAAATGTTCCAGCCCGGAGGCCAACCGCCACGCATGAAACTCACGCCTGGCACCTGTACAGAAAAACATGGCTCGCCCCACTGAAAAACCAACGCAAAAACGCTCCGCTCGACCTTTAGAACCGGGCGCAGTGTGCAAAGTGGATTATTGTGAATATGGGGGATACAGCCAGATGACACGAATTCTACGGACCGCCAAGGTGGATCACAACCCGTCCATCGCTCTGGGACTTTACAAGTGACCGCCGGTCGTCAGTCGCCAAGGAAACGCTGCCGGTGCTCAGGCGACGGCAACAGGCAGTGATCATAGCGCCCGAACAGGCGGTAACGGTTGAGTGCAATGCGGTTGTAGGCCCAGTCACGCAGAAATCGCGGAAAGACCCGCAGCACTTTGAGCAGCGGCCACGGCGCAGGCAATAGCCCCATGATGTGCAGGAAAGCGTCCGAGCGGACGAACACACGGTTGTTGACGATGACCGCGATGGTATGAAATTCGTCCAGCGGCAGCCCGGCCCATTTCAGCAGTGCCTGGCCTTCTTTCGACTGCACGGCTGCCAGTCGCAGGCGCTGGTGTGGGTCGTGACGAATCAGAAACCGGACCACGCCATTGCACAACTTGCACACGCCATCGAACAGCACGACGCATTCATCAGGCTGCAAATAAGGTGCGGGGGTTGTCGACATGATTTATCTGCCTTGGGAGAGCTACCGCCTGTTGCAGCAGCACACAGGCATGGCGCGTCTGGAAACCTGAACACCTCGTCTGTCGATTGACCGGCGAGGCGTTCACGTTAAAGCGATTGCGCGACCGGATCAAACTTTCCGGACGAACTCGGACTTCAGCTTCATGGCGCCGATGCCATCGATCTTGCAGTCGATGTCGTGATCGCCGTCGACCAGACGGATGTTCTTGACCTTGGTGCCCACCTTGACCACCAGCGAAGAACCTTTGACTTTCAGGTCTTTGATAACGGTGATGGTATCGCCGTCCTGCAGCACATTGCCGGTGGAGTCCTTGATCACCTTCACGTCGTCGGACGCATCAGCGCTACCCGCGTCAGCGGACCACTCATGGGCGCATTCCGGACAGATCAGCAGGCTGCCATCTTCGTAGGTGAATTCGGAATTGCATTTCGGGCAGGACGGTAAGCTCACAGTGGTTCTCGCATCGAAGGGAGGTAAAAACCATGAATTATAAAGGGCTTTTCCCGTTTCAGGTTAATCGCCCAGTGACAGCGCTCTGCCGGCAGTGCTTTTCACGAAGCGTTCTGCAATGCTAGCGCCACAACCAAGGCTCGGAAAACCTGATGATCGCCGCACACTTTGCCCCATTCGAAGATCTGGCCACCCGGCTGATCCCACACACCCACGCCGAAAAGGTCGACGGTTCGCACGACGTCTCGCACTTGCTGCGCGTCTGGAAGAACGTCTGTGCCATCCGTGACCATGAAGGCGGCGATGCCCGTGTGTTGATCGCCGCGACACTGCTGCATGACTGTGTTTCGGTCGAGAAGGATTCACCGTTTCGATCTGGCGCCTCGCGACTGGCAGCGGCGCGGGCCAGCGAATTGCTGGCCGGAATGGGCTGGGATGGGGAAAGCATCGCGGCGGTGGCCCACGCTATCGAGGCGCACAGCTTCTCGGCAGCGATAACCCCCTTGACGCTTGAGGCGAAGATTCTGCAGGACGCTGACCGGCTTGACTCTCTGGGCATGCTCGGCGTCGCGCGAACCTTCTATGTATCAGGCCGGATGGGCCGATTGCTCTACGACCCGATAGATCCTCACGCCAGCCAGCGCTCGTATGACGACAAGAACTTTGCCGTTGATCACTTTCATACCAAGCTGCTGCACCTCGCTGACGGCTTCAAAACTCACGCAGGTGAGCGGATGGCAAAGGTCAGACACACTCGCTTGAAGCGCTTTCTGGATGAATTGATGGAGGAAATCGGCGCGCCTCAAGCCTGAGCCGTTGCCTGCTTGCGGATTAAACGCAAGATGTCATAAAGACATCACACAACTGCCCTATAAACGGCTCTCCGAGAAGGTCAGCGTGTTCATAGGGGTCGTGTGCCGTGAAAAGATTTATGCCTGGTTTTTTACGTCGGCGAACCACAACGACGCTACTGCGCCGCTTCAGGATCACCCCGCGGCTGGTGATCTGCTTCGGCATCAGCTCAATGCTGATGGTCGCATTGGGCGCGTTCTGTCTGCTGCAAATGCAAGACATCCGCGAGCAAGGCGAAGCCGTCGAGAGCGGTGCGCTGCCCAGTATCGCCATGGCTGATGCCATCGCCATCGGCTTGGTCAAACTGCGTAGCGAAACCACTCGTCTGATCGCCAATGCCGATGATCCAGGCGCGGTCATCAACAGTAAGATCAACGTCGAACAACTCAAGAACGAGGTCGAGAAAGGTTTCGCGGAGTACCTGGCACGTGTTCAATCCGGCACTGAGCACGACTCCATCGTCGCGCTGCAGGATGCCTACAAAGCGTTCATGCCCGGATTGCAGGATCAGATCGCACTGATCGAGCAGAACAAACTGGATGAAGCCAGAATGCTGGCCAACACCATGCTTGCGCTGCAAGGCGACCTGATGGACATGCAGGTGCAGCTGCTGCGCGAACTGAACAAACAAAGTGCCGCCAGCGCCGTCGAAGCTGCGGGCGCCAGCTACGAACAAGCCCGAATCATCGCGCTGAGTGCGATTGCAGTGGCCCTCGCGCTGACCCTGTTGCTGGCCTGGCGTCTGAGCGTCAGCATCATCCATCCGGTTCGTCAGGCCCTGCACATCGCCAGCACCATCGCCGATGGCGACCTGAGCGAGCATCAGATTCCGCAAGGCAAGGATGAGACTGCACAACTGCTGATCACGCTGGGCCGTATGCGCAGCAATCTGCACAGCACCATTGACCAGATTTACGCAGCGGCGACCCAGTTATCGCAATCGGTGCAGGAGATGGGCAGCATCGCCGAGGCCAGCGCGCTCAATCTGCAATTGCAGAACGACGAAATCGAACAGGCCGCCGTTGCCGTCAACCAGATGAGCCAGGCGGCCGTTGAAGTAGCCGGCAACGCCAGCAATACCGTGACCGAATCCGAAGCCTCGACCCAGGCGGCGGCACAGGGCAAGGACAAGCTGTCGGCAACCATCAGTTCGATCAAGGAACTGACAGAAAACGTGCTCGACTCATCGCATCAGGCCGAAGGGCTGGCCGAGCGTACGCAGAGCATCAGCAGCATTCTCGATGTGATCCGCGCCATCGCCAACCAGACCAACCTGCTGGCGTTGAACGCAGCCATTGAGGCCGCGCGTGCGGGCGAGGCAGGACGCGGGTTTGCCGTGGTGGCCGATGAAGTCCGTTCGTTGGCGCAGCGCACCAGCGCGTCCACTGCAGAAATCGAAGGCTTGATCAGCGGAGTGCAGCCGAGCACGCAACAGACGGCCAGTTCACTGCGGCATACGGCGACTCAGGCAAACCTCACGCTGGAACAGGCCGCCGCGACCGGTGAGGCGCTGAACGTCATCATCAGCTCGACAGCCACCATCAACGACCGCAATCTGCTGATCGCCAGTGCCGCCGAACAGCAGGCGCAGGTCGCGAGTGAAGTGGATCGCAACCTGAGCAGTATTCGTGATCTGTCTAGCCAGACGGCTTCAGGGGCACAGCAGACCACTGTCGCGAGCAATGCCTTGGCGATGCTGGCGACTGACTTGAACCTGATGGTGCAGCGCTTTGTCTTGTGAGGGCCTGATTACCGCCCGTCAGCACGTTCAAAAACAGGCCGACGAGCGATAACAGCGCCTAAAGAGGCGGCGATCAGTCCTGCGGACGCAGGCGGTATTGCGGCGGCAGTTGCTCAAAGCCACTGATGGTCACGTCGAGGCTCTTCCAGCGGCCATCCTTGATGCCGTAGATGCAGCCATGCACAGACAGGCTCTGCCCACGGTGCCAGGCGTTCTGCACAATGCTGGTATGGCCGACGTTGGCCACTTGCTGAATCACGTTCAGTTCGCACAGACGGTCGACACGCTCTTCTTCGGTCGGCAGTTTGGCGAGCAATTCGCGGTTTTCGTAATACAGATCACGAATCGTGCGCAGCCAGCCGTCGATCAGGCCGAACTGACGATCCTGCATGGAGGCACGCACACCGCCACAGCCATAGTGGCCGGTCACCAGGATGTGTTTGACCTTCAATACGTCTACCGCGTACTGGATCACTGACAGGCAATTCAGATCCGTGTGCAGCACGACATTCGCCACGTTGCGGTGGACAAACAGATCACCGGGCAACATACCGACGATTTCGTTGGCCGGCACGCGCGCGTCCGAACAACCGATCCACAGGAATTCCGGCGTTTGCTGGCGGGCCAGCTTGGCGAAGAACTCAGGGTCCTCCTGCTTTATCGCATCGGCCCAGCGTGCATTGTTATCAATCAGGTCTTGTAGCTCGTTCATGCTTTGACGCCTCGATAATGATGCCCAGCCTTGGACTGGTGTCCGATCCTTTAAGTCACGGTCAACAAAAAAGGAATCTTCAAAGTCATGGCCGGTCAACTTTTTACGACCACCTGAAATGAGGATTTCTCATGAACGATTCACGCCGTCCGTTCGGTGCTACCGAACCGGAACCCATCGACGATAACGAAGACCGCATGGGCTCCATGGAAACACTCGATTTCGACGAGGAAGAACCGGGCCGTATCGGCGATCTTATCCCTGAAGGCGAGCTGCAACATGAAATTCCGGATCAGCGCGTGCGCGAAGCGGGCCTCACGGGGGCATCGACGGATGATCACCACTCGACCGACGATGATCTGTCTCCCGAAACCCTGATTCGTGAAGACGGCGCTCGCTCCCCGTCCGAGCAGGGCGATGGTGACCCGGCCGACCTCGACCTGACCGTAGTCGACGAAGATGACATTGGCGGTGGCAACGGGCTGGATGAGGAAGAATTGGCAATCATCGACCCGCTGGACGGCAACCAGCGCTGATCCAGGCAGCTAGTCCAGCAGGGTGCAGGCCATCACCACGGCGTCTTCACGGCCGCCGTCGGGTGCCGGATAGTAATCACGACGCCGGCCTATCTCGTTGAAACCGTAGTGTTCATACAGGCGATAGGCTGGCCGATTGCTGTCGCGCAGTTCCAGAAAGCATTCGCGGGCATTGAGCTGGTAAGCGCGCTTCATCAGATGATCCAGCAGCAGCAAACCCAGGCCACGGCCCTGGTTTTCCGGTTTGACGGTGATGTTGAGCAGGTGCGCCTCATCGATGATGACCTGGATTACACCATGGCCGACCTGCTGCGCGCCTTCGAACATCAGCCAGATTTCGTAGGATTTGAGCCCGTCGAGGAAGATCCCGCGTGTCCACGGGTGGCTGAACGCTGCGTATTCGATTTTCAGCACCGCATCCATGTCGGCTTCGGTCATGCGGCGGAAGGTTACGGCGTCACTCATCAATCGATTTCCAGCGCGTCATCAGCCGACGCATGGCTTTCCAGACGTCCGCCTTGCGTTGCGGCTCGTCCATCATTAATTCAAGGCCCGGCAGCGCCCAGGCAGCCCCCAGACCTTCGACCTGAAGTTCCAGATTGTACGACTCGGCATCCACTTCACCGGCGTATTTCATCGAAGGCAAACCGATCAGCCACAGGCAGGCGCAGGCTTCGTCTTCCAGCCGTGCGCCGACAAAACCCTGCACAAAATCACGCGCCGCTTCCGGACCCTGATCCATCTGACCGCGCACCAGCAACGGCCAGCGCACTGGCTCGCCGATAATCTGCGGGCTGTCGGGCAGACCGGCAGCGCGCAGCATATCCTTGAGCAACAGATAGGAAGGATCACGGCTCTGAAAGGGCTGGCCAGTCGTCAGTTCGACCAGCAACAGGCAGCGCCCGGCACGCAGCAATTGCAGAGCAAAACGCGGCGGTGGCACGACCGCAGCCTTGGGCGGCGTCGGCGCGGCTTCTTCAGCGACCGGTGCGGCCGTGCGGGTGCTGGCCAGTGACGGACGCGGCACCTCGATCTTCGGCCGCTCGGGCTGCCGCGCTATTGGCACAACGTTTGAAGCTTCAGCCGGTGCAGCCTGCTCGACCGGCGCTGCAGCAGGCGCAACGCCGTGCACCGCGACCGGCGGCGGCAACGGCGCGAGCAGTTCCGGGCGCGACGGCGCGGCGAAGGGCAGTTCTGTGCGCGGCAGCCAGTTGACCACCTGCATGGCGGTCAAATAAGCGCGGCGACGGGACTCGTTGAGCAAAGGTCAGCCACCTGTGGATAAGTTGAGCGCGCAATTCTAGCGTTGTTCGTCTTTTCGCGCTGCAGCATATCGCCGCGAGGTGAAATATCAGGCGACTGATGCAGTACAATCGCCGCTTTTCACTTGCCAACAGTCGGCCTAACGATGATCGAACCCAAGCGCGTCCTGCGCGCCCTCGCCGAGCACTGGGCGCTACTCGAGCCCTTATGCGAACATTTCGACCAGGGCACGCTGAGCCTGAGCGAGCTGCGTCTGCAACTGGCCGCACAGCAACAGGACAGCACCCCGCAAGACATCACCAATCTGCTGGACGTGTGGATTCGTCTGGACATTCTGGTGCCCGTGGCGAAAAGCCCGAACCGCTTCGAACTGAATGCGCAGATTCACGATTTCCTGTCCTACCTGCGCCGCGAGCACCGGCTGGGCCTGTGTCTGGAAATCGAAGCCTATCTGCGCCACCTGGAACGACTGGCCGGTTACATTCAGGACGCGTTCGATGTGCGCGATGCCAACGATCTGGCCAGACAGCTGCGGCTGCTGGACATGCGCGTGCGGGATGTGCTCAAGAAGCTGGCCAATGACGAACAGGCGCTGGTCGCAGTCGCTGACCGGGCCAAGACCAGCGACCGGCAGATCCCGCTGCGCCAGCGCTACGCGGAAGTGCTGGCCACCTGGGACGAATACGTCGAGCCGATGATCCAGCTGGTCAACGCTGACGGTGCTTTCGAACAAGGCGTGCGCAAGGTCGAGGTCGTCCTGCTGCGCCTGTTGACCGAACAGCAGCGGCTTGGCCATCTGGTGGATGACGACATGCTGCTGCGTACCCACGCGCGCATTCTGGAAATGCAGACCAGCGCCCAGCTGACCCTGCGCCACGCTCGTGAGCTGCTGCTGCCGCTGCGCGAAGAAGCACGTCGCCATAACGCCGTGACCCGCGGCGCGGCGCTGGCCTTGTCCGCGATCCGCCGCAAGGGACTGGACGCGGTGCCACAGGCTGCCATGCCGATGTTCACCCGCCCGCAAAGCACTTTTCTCGGCAGTGCAAGCCAGGTTGAGGCGTATGTCTATGCCCTGGCACGCTTCGAACCCAAGCCCGCGAAGTTTCCCAAGGCCAGCGGCACCCGCAAGGGCGAGCCGCCACGTGCGCCGCGCACGGTCAAGGAAATGCTTGAGCGCTGTGAAGACGCCCTGCCGATGCCGGACCTGATGATCTGGCTGCTGGAGCAGGAGCCAACGGGCGAAACCGAAGAGTTGTTGTACTGGTTTTCGCGACTGTCGCGTGACAAGCGCTTTGCCCGCGAACGCCTTGAGCGTCGCGAATACTTCACCCGGGAGCATCGCGTCAGCCTGCGCTCCTTTGCCCTGCTCGCTGCGCAAGACGAGCAGCCAGAGAATTCCGAGAGCCCTGTTCATGCATCTTGATCTATCCGAAATGTCCCAGCTCGCGCCGATCTTTCGCGAGCTGTTCAAGGGTTACCACATCAGCCGCCGCGACCCGGAGCTGTACGCTCAATTGTCCAACTGCCAGGACCAGTACCGCACGCTGTTCAAGGCACTGGGGTATGAGCTGGTCTGCGACACACGTGGTTTTTATTACTTCGTGCCTGAACTGGCCGCTGCACAGGTCAACAAGACCGCACAGCGTCTGGCGCTGTTCACCTTCATCTTGGTCGAGCACCTGGCTGATCAGGGCCGTGACCCGATGTCGGTGCTGGACGGCGGCAGTCTGGGACGTGATGAACTGCCTTCGATGCTGGAAAAGTACCGCGATCTGTTTCTCCAGGCTGAAGTGCAGACTCAGGAAGAGCTGGAAGAGAAAATCATGCGTCGCATGACCCAATTGGGGTTCGCCAGCGAAGAAGTCGGCATTTACCGTTTCCTGCCACCGATGCACCGCTTTCTCGATGTCTGCCTGTCGGTGCAACAGGACCGCGACCTGGCGGCCAGCCTGCACAGCGCTTTGCCACTGCCGACGCCAGTGCTCATCGATGACGACAGCGACGAAAAGCTGCTGGAAACCGATGACCCGCTGGATCTGGATGAATTCAGCGAAGAAACCGAGGAAGACGCGCTGGCCCGGGCAATCGCCGATGAGCAACGACAGGAGATGGACACATGAGCCAGGAACGTTATGGCATCCGCCGCTTCGCTCTGCTGAACACTGCCGGTTACAGCCTCGGCCTGTTCCCGCTGGAAAATCCGTTGTCGGTGTACGGCGCGAACAACCTGGGCAAGAGCGCCTCGATCAACGCTCTGCAATTCCCGATTCTGGCGCGCATGTCGGACATGAGCTTCGGCAAGTACAGCCTTGAGCAATCCCGGCGCTTCTATTTTGCATCTGACACCAGCTACATTCTGGTGGAAGTCTCCCTGCCGCACGGCCCGCATGTGATAGGCGTCGTAGGGCGCGGTCCAGGCGGTGGCTTCGGTCATCAATTCTTCGCCTATGCCGGTGAACTGGATCTGGGTCACTACCAGAAGAACGACACCTGTCTGCGTCAGAAAGAGCTGTTCAGCAATCTGGAAAGCCAGGGCCTGAAAGCCTATGAGCTCAAGCCGGATGAGCTGCGTCGCTTGCTGGTCGGCGGTCATACCTCAATTCCACTGGACCTGACGCTGATCCCGTTGCGCTCCACCAGCGAACAGAGCCTCAAGACCTTCCGTGCGCTGTTCATCAACCTGCTGCACATGCGCGAAATCACGGCGGCCAAACTCAAGCAACTGTTTCTGGATGCGTTCGAGCACAGCCTGCGCTCGGGCAGCGTCGATTACATCGCGGCCTGTGAAGAAGCGTTCCGCGACGTGCGCCGCATGGAACAGGATTACAACTCGCTGGTGCTGGCCGGTCCGCTGGTCGAAGCGCTGGCTGCGGGCGTCAAACAACGCGACCTGCTGCGCGGCAAGCTGCATCGCCTGTCACCGATTCTCGATTCGTTGCTCGGCACCTGGTCGGACTATTCCGGCGCGCGCAAGGAAGAACTGGTCACCCAGGCCGAGCATTACCGTGCCCAGCAGGATGAAATGCAGAACGACCAGCGCAGCAGCACTCAGGAGCTGATGCGCCTGGAGCGCGAGATTAGCGGCCTGCAGCGCTGGATCGGCGAGTTTTCAGTGCTCAAGAATCGCTTCGCGCTGGTCGATGACGTGAAAGTGCTGGAGCAGCAACTGCTGGCGGCCAAGGATGCTCACGATGAACTGGCCGGGGCGCTGGCACAGTCCCGGCAGTTCAGCGCCGAGGATCTGGGCGAGCGTCTACGGGATCTCGAGCAACGGCTCAAATCGGTCAGGCAGCAACTCGATCATGCCGACAACAACAGCTATGCCCGCTTGCGTGAAGAGTTTTCCCAGCCGGACGTAGAGCGCCTGATGCGCCTGTTCAACAGCGCCCTGTTCAGTTTGCCGCTGGGCGAACAAGGCATTGCGCTGGACGATGACGGCGCCTGGGTCAAATCACTGGAAACCATTCTGGACGGCTTCAAGGGCGATCAGTTTGCGGTACCGGGGTTAAATATCAATCTGTCGAGTATCGAACCTCCAGCCCTGCAAGCGCTTGCTGATCGTGCCGCACTGCGCGACCAGAAAGAACGTCTAGAGAAAGAGCTCAAGCAACTGAAAACCCAGCAGGCGGTAGCTGCCGACCGTTCGGCGAGCAAGACTCAGACCGAAGCGCTGTACCAGCAGGTGCTGGATGCTCAAAAGGCGCTTGAAGACTTCCGCCGTTGCCAGACCTTGAGCGCTGAGGAATCCTCCAAGCTGGAAGAACTGGCGCAAATGGAGGCCGCTCAGGACGAACTGAAACGCTCCAGCGACGCGTTCACCGAACGTGTGCAGCAACTGTCAGCCAAGCTGCAACTGATTGCCCGCCAGATTGGCGATATGGAATCCAAGCAACGCACGCTGGACGACGCGCTACGTCGCCGTCAGTTGCTGCCCGCGGATTTGCCATTCGGCACACCGTTCATGGACCCGATTGACGATTCCATGGATAACCTGCTGCCACTGCTCAATGATTATCAGGACAGCTGGCAGGGCCTGTTGCGCAGCGATGGGCAGATCGAGGCGCTGTATGCACAGGTTCGCCTGAAAGGTGTGGCCAAGTTCGACAGCGAGGACGATATGGAGCGTCGCCTGCAACTGTTGATCAATGCCTATGCGCACCGCAGCGAGGAAGCGCTGACACTGGGCAAGGCTCGTCGTGCTGCGGTGACCGACATTGCGCGCACCCTGCGCAACATTCGTAGCGACTACGACAGCCTTGAGCATCAACTGGCGCTGTTCAACCGCGAGATCAACAAGCGCCAGGTCTCGAACCTGGCAAGTTTCCGTATCGTGCTCGCCCCTAACAAGGAAGCGCTCAAGCACATCGATCAGATCATCCACAGCGCCGGGCAATACGAAGAAGGCGAAACACTGTCGGTGTTCGATCTCAGCCAGAGCGCCGAGCAGGACAACAAGAACGAAGAAGCCAAGGAATATCTGGCGCGGCTTGTGGCTGCCAACCATAACCAGTTGGGCTTGAAAGACCTGTTCGAGCTGGCATTCGAGATCACCAAGGTCAATGGTCAGCCGGTTATCCACACCGATATCGATGGCGCGGCCTCCAACGGCACCACGATGACCATCAAGGCACTGACCAACATGTACTTGCTGTTGCACTTGATGGATCGCGATCAGGCCGGGCGGGTGCGGTTGCCTTACTACCTCGACGAAGCCGCAGACATCGACGAGAAGAATCAGGCAGCATTGCTGGAAACGAGTCTGCAACTGGGCTTCGTTCCGATTCTGGCCAGTGTGAAGCCGCAGGTATCGGCCCATGTAGCCATCGACCTGGAAGGCGGCAGTGGACCTAATGGCATCTACATTGATGAAGCGGACTGGAAATACATTCAGCGTCGTGATGAGGTGAAACCAGAGGTTCCAGAGCTGGCTTCGTAAAGGCAGTTTTAATCAGAAGGCCGCATGGGAATGCGGCCTTTTTTGTTGTCCGGAATTCAGACCTTCATCCTGTACAGCCGATAATTGGTGAGCTGATGGTCGAAGTGCGCCGGGTCAAAATCATCACCATACCAATCCAGTATGTCGTCGTAATCCGGGTGAGCGGGGTTCGTGATCACTGCGAGAAACTCCGCATAGCCCAAACTACCGCCTATGTCCTCTGGCGGACAGGCGTTAGCCCCGTCGATGCAATAAGGCACTTGCGGGCACGATTCATTGGGCCGTTTCTTCTCGACTTTGATCTTGTGCTCCCAGCAGTCACCAAAGTCATAGAGGTAGTTGAACGTCTTTTTCCCGGCCAACGTCTTGATCAATGTCTTCCTGCTTTCGGAGTGTACAGTCGACGCCCTGTCATCAGCGCCTTGATTGCTGTAGCGCTCACCGTTCATTTCGAACTCATGCAGGTGCCCATCTTCCCAGCCCATTACACACTGAATGATGGCGTGCAACCTGACCAAGGTAATGGTCTCTGGCACGACTACCCGACGCCAGGTCTTGGGTTTGACACCTTTCAATTCAATGTGCAAAACCAGCAGAGCTGCTTCAGGCTGGGTGGCGAGAGTGTTATTGACCATGCACTGACCATCCTCTTGCATTGGATTTGAAATATTACGCACGTTGATAGCCCATAGCGTAACGTTGAAAAGACCTGTGCACCCGGCTCTATATGTTCGGCCCGTTGCTGCGCAACACGCCCAAAGACCAAAGTTTACCAAAGCTAAAAAACAAAAACCCTCAACGCGTGAGCGATGAGGGTTTTTGGAATTTAATCTTGACGATGACCTACTCTCACATGGGGAAACCCCACACTACCATCGGCGATACATCGTTTCACTGCTGAGTTCGGGATGGGATCAGGTGGTTCCAATGTTCTATGGTCGTCAAGAAATTCGGGTACCGAGTCGTGCCTTGCGGCGCGCTTCAGCAAATCGGGTATGTGACAGTCAGTCGTTCAGGTGTTGTTCGTGACCGCAAACCTTCGGTTCGTGTCATCTCCACAGTCACCGCAATCTGGCCTTTCGATCAAATTGCTTGGGTGTTATATGGTCAAGCCTCACGGGCAATTAGTATTGGTTAGCTCAACGCCTCACAGCGCTTACACACCCAACCTATCAACGTCGTAGTCTTCGACGGCCCTTCAGGGAACTCAAGGTTCCAGTGAGATCTCATCTTGAGGCAAGTTTCCCGCTTAGATGCTTTCAGCGGTTATCTTTTCCGAACATAGCTACCCGGCAATGCCACTGGCGTGACAACCGGAACACCAGAGGTTCGTCCACTCCGGTCCTCTCGTACTAGGAGCAGCCCCTCTCAAATCTCAAACGTCCACGGCAGATAGGGACCGAACTGTCTCACGACGTTCTAAACCCAGCTCGCGTACCACTTTAAATGGCGAACAGCCATACCCTTGGGACCGGCTTCAGCCCCAGGATGTGATGAGCCGACATCGAGGTGCCAAACACCGCCGTCGATATGAACTCTTGGGCGGTATCAGCCTGTTATCCCCGGAGTACCTTTTATCCGTTGAGCGATGGCCCTTCCATACAGAACCACCGGATCACTAAGACCTACTTTCGTACCTGCTCGACGTGTCTGTCTCGCAGTCAAGCGCGCTTTTGCCTTTATACTCTACGACCGATTTCCGACCGGTCTGAGCGCACCTTCGTACTCCTCCGTTACTCTTTAGGAGGAGACCGCCCCAGTCAAACTACCCACCATACACTGTCCTCGATCCGGATAACGGACCTGAGTTAGAACCTCAAAGTTGCCAGGGTGGTATTTCAAGGTTGGCTCCACGCAGACTGGCGTCCACGCTTCAAAGCCTCCCACCTATCCTACACAAGCAAATTCAAAGTCCAGTGCAAAGCTATAGTAAAGGTTCACGGGGTCTTTCCGTCTAGCCGCGGATACACTGCATCTTCACAGCGATTTCAATTTCACTGAGTCTCGGGTGGAGACAGCGCCGCCATCGTTACGCCATTCGTGCAGGTCGGAACTTACCCGACAAGGAATTTCGCTACCTTAGGACCGTTATAGTTACGGCCGCCGTTTACCGGGGCTTCGATCAAGAGCTTCGCTTGCGCTAACCCCATCAATTAACCTTCCGGCACCGGGCAGGCGTCACACCCTATACGTCCACTTTCGTGTTTGCAGAGTGCTGTGTTTTTAATAAACAGTCGCAGCGGCCTGGTATCTTCGACCGGCGTGGGCTTACGCAGTAAATGCTTCACCCTCACCGGCGCACCTTCTCCCGAAGTTACGGTGCCATTTTGCCTAGTTCCTTCACCCGAGTTCTCTCAAGCGCCTTGGTATTCTCTACCCAACCACCTGTGTCGGTTTGGGGTACGGTTCCTGGTTACCTGAAGCTTAGAAGCTTTTCTTGGAAGCATGGCATCAACCACTTCATGTTCTAAAAGAACACTCGTCATCAGCTCTCGGCCTTAAGATCCCGGATTTACCTAAGATCTCAGCCTACCACCTTAAACCTGGACTACCAACGCCAGGCTGGCCTAGCCTTCTCCGTCCCTCCATCGCAATAACCAGAAGTACAGGAATATTAACCTGTTTTCCATCGACTACGCTTTTCAGCCTCGCCTTAGGGACCGACTAACCCTGCGTCGATTAACGTTGCGCAGGAAACCTTGGTCTTTCGGCGTGGGTGTTTTTCACACCCATTGTCGTTACTCATGTCAGCATTCGCACTTCTGATACCTCCAGCAAGCTTCTCAACTCACCTTCACAGGCTTACAGAACGCTCCTCTACCGCATCATCATAAGATGATACCCGTAGCTTCGGTGCATGGTTTGAGCCCCGTTACATCTTCCGCGCAGGCCGACTCGACTAGTGAGCTATTACGCTTTCTTTAAAGGGTGGCTGCTTCTAAGCCAACCTCCTAGCTGTCTAAGCCTTCCCACATCGTTTCCCACTTAACCATGACTTTGGGACCTTAGCTGACGGTCTGGGTTGTTTCCCTTTTCACGACGGACGTTAGCACCCGCCGTGTGTCTCCCATGCTCGGCACTTGTAGGTATTCGGAGTTTGCATCGGTTTGGTAAGTCGGGATGACCCCCTAGCCGAAA